>JAKFYH010000002.1 GCA_021730945.1 Acidobacteriota bacterium
GGGGAGCTGGACGGGGACCCGTTCGAGGCCTGGTCGCAGGGCCGACTCGTCCCGGAGTCGCTCGATCGGTCGCGACTGGACCTAGCCATTGCCCGCGAACCCGGTAACTGGCGGCATCACTTCCTGCTGGCCCATGTCACCTGGGGCGACGACCGCCTGCGCGCGACCGATCGCGTCATCGAATTGATGCCGGGGTGTGCCCAAGCCCACATGCTGAGGGCCATGGTGTTCGTGGCCCGCGGCGCGCTTGCGCGCGCCGAACAAGAGGCGGCCCGCGGCGCCGAGACTCAGCGCGGCGTCGGGGGGGCCGGCACGGCCATGCCGGCCGCCGGCCTTCACTGGTTGCGCGGTCTTGTGTTGTCGGCGCGGGGCGAGCGCGATGAGGCCCTGCAGTGCTTTGCCGATGAGATCGCGGTGGCAACCGACGGCCAAGTTTACGGGCGCGAGTCGGTCACCAACGCCCGGGTGGCTGCCGGATTCGTGCTGCTGGCCCGGGGCGATTGGACTGGAGCGAACGCGCACTTTACCCAGGCGCTGGCCGAGACTCCACGCCACGCCCAGGCCACGCTCGGACGGCAAGCCGTCGGATTGCTGTCGAAGCAGCGGCGCATCGCCGACGATCCGTTCGCGCCGCTACGCAAGGCTCGCAAGCAACTGGTGCAGAGCGGCCGCGACATCGAAGCCGCGCTCGTCGAGGCCGGCGAACAGTGTGTGTTGGACCGCACGACTCAGGCCATCGAAATTCTCGATCGCATGCTCACGCTGGCGCCGGCCGGACCCGCCGGTTGGATCATCCCGGTCGACCCGATGCTGGCGGCGGTTCGCTACGTGCCAGGCCGCGCCGGACTGCTGGCGAAATTGGCCGCCCGCGCCTCGTAGACCCGGATCCCGGACCCCGGATCCCGGATCTCACACCTAACTCACCCCGTTCTCAGGACTGCCCGGCGGCGAACCGCCACCATGCTGGTGGAGGCTGTCATGGTGAGTCTGTTGATCGCGTCGGTCGTCGTCGTCCTGTCTGCCGCGCCACAAGCGGCCCAGGTCCCCGCCTCGCCCACCTCCCCAATCGAGGTGGCCGCACCCGGAGTGACGCAGCAACTGGAGCTGAACGACGGCACGCGCGCGATCGGCCGCGTGGAGTCGGTTCAGGATGGCCGCATCACCTTCCGCACGACCGCCGGTGCGGTAATGGAAGTGGAGATCGCCGTGGTCCGATCGGTGGGCGCCGTCACGGGCACGATTGTGAACGGCGAGTTCTGGCCTGAGGACCCCAATCCCACGCGACTCTTCTTTGCGCCGACCGGCCGTTCGCTGACCAAGGGCGGGGCCTACTTCGGTGTTTTCGAGATCATGCTGCCCTTCGTGCAGTACGGCGTGACCGACCGGTTCTCAATCGGTGGCGGCACGCCGTTCTTCATTGGAGCCGGCACTGGTCAACCGTTCTGGGTCACCCCGAAGTTCCAGGTCGTGAAAGCGCGTTCGACTGAAGCGTCGGTCGGCGTACTGCACTTCGTCAACATGGGTGAGGCCAGCGCCGGCATTGCCTATGCGGTAGTCACGCAGGGCACCACCGATGCGGCCGTCACCATGGGCGGCGGTTACGCTTACACCAGCGAGAACAAGGCCCGCGAGGGCGCGGCGGTCGTGATGTTGGGGGCGGAGAAGCGCCTCTCGAAGCGACTGAAGTTTGTGACCGAAAACTACTGGTTCGGCGGGATCGGCCTGGCCAGTGGCGGCCTGCGCTTCATGGGCGAGCGGTTGTCGGCCGACCTCGGCCTGGTGGCGCCGATCTGGGAAGACGAGGCCTTTGCGTTCCCGATGATCAACTTCGTGTGGAAGATGCGCTGATCAATACGTTGGCCACGGGGGACAGACTCTCCACACTCTTACTCATGATAGAGTCGGCCCCCAGAAAAGGAGCACTATGCCTAAATGCACAACATGCTTGGGAAACGGTAAGTGCATTCACTGCAATGACGGCAAGGTTAACGGACAGGATTGTGGGCAGTGCAATGGCAACGGCCGCTGCAAGGTCTGCAACGGAACGGGTAGCACCTAGTCTTGGTTAAGCCCACGGCCTAACGAGAGGCTGTGAGCGCTTGGTTCCATCATTCGCGAGACGAAAGGGTCCGATGCTTAGAAACATCAGTCTGATGGTTGGGCGCGATCCACACAGGGTCTTGATGCTTGCCCTTCTGATTCCTCTTGGCGCTGCTCACCCCACTCAGGTGCTAGCGCTTGATGCCAAGCCTTCATCGATTGACGCCGCCGTAGCTGGAAGCCAATCAACGTGCTTCAAGATGTCGAGAATCCCCAATAATAAGGTGATGCTGGAGCTGCTGGAGAACACGTGCGACGTGTGCAAGGTGGCCGTCATCAGGTTCGTCTATGTAGATGGACGGTCCCCGGCAGAAAGAAGCTTCATAGTTCGCGCAAAAGGGAATACTCAAATAAACATTTCGCGCACGAGCAGTGTCCAAGTCGTCCGCGAAACAGCGTGTCCCGGAGCGTGACCCTCCTTGGCCGTCATTCTTGGGAATGGATTCGGCGGTCCGCTCCCGCGCCCTCCTCTTGAAATTCAATCCGCAGCGATCGCCAACTTCGGATTGGTGCGCCAGCGGCCGCGCGTGAAGTCAGGAAAGTCAACCGCCCGGCTTCGCTTCGCCGTCGAGTCCACGGTGAGGCCCACCACCGCGCTCAGAGCCGCCGCGTCGTAGACGTTCATGTCGGTCGGCAAGCCGTTCCTCAGGCAGTGAACGAGGCGATGATCCTCGATGAAGTCCATGCCGCCATGGCCGGCGCCGGCCGCGCGCGCTTCCACCGCCGCCCACAGCGGGTGATCGAACTCCGCCCGCAGGGCCGCCGCGTCGACCCATTGATGCGGCTTGCCGCGGCCCTCGACATAGACCCGGTTGGGGTAGCCCTGGAACATCCCCTTGGTGCCCTGCACCGCGTGAATGCGCGAGTACGGCCGCGGCAGATTGGTGCAGTGCTGCACGACGATGGTGCGGCCGCGCGCCGTCTTGATCAAGCTCGTGTTGACGTCGCCCAGGGTGAAACGCTCGCTGCGTTCAGGCGCGCCCTCGGGGAAATGTTCGCGGGCCCAGTCCTGCAGTCCGCGCGAGGGACCGCTCATCGAAACGAGATAGTCAAAGCGATCGCCACGATTGATGTCGAGGCAATTGGCCACCGGACCCAGGCCGTGGGTCGGATACGGGTTGCCATCGAGCTTGCGCGACCACGCGCGCCGCCACAGCCCTTCATCCCGCTTCTCGAACTTGATCTCCCGCAGGTCGTGCAGGTATCCGCCCTCGGCGTGCAGCACTTCACCCAGCACACCCTGCTGGACCAGGTTGAGCACCATCATCTCGGGCCGGTCGTAGTTGCAGTTCTCCATCATCACGGCGTGGCGCCGGTGCTTCTCGGCCGATTCCACCAGCGCCCAGCAATCGTCCACCGTCATCGCCGCCGGCACTTCGGTGGCGGCGTGCTTGCCCGCCTTCATCGCCGCCAGCATGACCGGGACGTGCCATTCCCAGGGTGTGGCGGTGAACACGAGGTCGAGGTCCTCGGTCTCGCAGAGCCGCTCGAAGTCGCGCGGTCCCCGCGCATAGACCGACGGCGCCGGGTGCCCGGCGGCGACAATGGCCTGTGTGGCCCACGTGGTTCGCTCGTCGCGAACGTCGCACACCGCGGTGATGCGGCATCCCGGGATCTTGAGAAAGTTCTCGAGGTGACTGCCGCCCTGCAGGCCAATGCCGACCATGCCGATGCGCACCAACTCGATTGGCTTTGCCGCGAGCAGCGGCGTAGCTGGTTGCTCGGCGGCGAGTCCGATGTGAGGAGTCAGCGCCGCCGCGCCGGTCAGCTTCAGGAAGTCGCGTCGATTCAAGTCGCTCACGGTGGTTACCTCGGGGGCGTCAACATGATGGTAGATACCGCCGGTCCCGGCAGGAATGGCGACGGTTCGCCGTTAAGCCACGCGCGGTACTGATCGCCATAATGGGGGGACAACGGATGTCCACTCTGGCCGGTGGGAATGTGGAGAATGCCCTCATGCTCGCGGCCCGGTGACACGGCCATTCGTTCGGATGGACCGGTGCGAGGCGCCGATGCGCGCGGGGTGTAGACATCACCCGGCAGCGGATCGCCGGGCATGTTGAGATAGCGGCCGAAGATCGGAATCGCCGCGGCGAGCGGATGGACAATTTGTCCGCGGTTGGCTTCACCCCACGAGAGTGCGGCCAGCTGTTGGCCATCGGCCGTGAGGTCGCCGATCGCCCGATCGACCGCCGCCAGGATCCACTCGTCCCAGGACGTGAACTTCGGGTTCAACAGGTGGGCCGGGCGCGCGGTCACCAGTTCCCAGACCGGTCCCTCACCGCGCAGCGACCGGGTGTAGTCAAACTGCGGGTCGATCGCCGCCGCCGGCGCGGTCAATGTCGTCATGACGTCGCGCACGAACGAGGTGCGAAACTGCCGCACCAGGCGATACGCCACCGAGTCTGGAGAGGCGCGGCCGGTCCACGTGGTCTCGACCAGGTGCTTGAACTCGGCGCGTGGCCCGGCCGGACTGCCGTCGAGCGCCTCGAGCACCAGTGTTCGCCAGCGATCCAGGAACAGCGCCTTGTCCTCGAGCTGGATCGCCAGCATGTCGGCGGGCGTCGCGCGGTCAAGGGTCATCAGGCGATCACGAATCAGCCGCGCGCGAATGCCATCGGCATAGCCACCCTCGCCAAGCGTCGCCAGCATCGCGCCGTCCACCACCGGCGCGTTCGCCGTCCAGATGCGTCCGCCCGGCGGATCGACGATGCGCGGGAAGTCGGCGGATGACAGGTAGCCGTCCCATCGCCGCGAGCCGTCCGCCCACGATTCGGGCGTGAAGCCGTCGAGGCCGACGCGCCGGGGAATGGCGCCACCGACCGTCCAGCCGATGCGGCCGGTGTCGTCGCCCATCGTGACGTTCTGGTTGGGTATGCCAAGTCCGGCGATGCTCGTGAGCAGTTGGCCCACCGATTGGGCGCGCTCGGGGCTGGTGATGTCAGAGGCGAGCAGCGACGCATCGTGGGCGATCCAATGCTGCGCGTAGTCGCGGCCGCGGGCATCGGTCCAGACGATTGGCCCCCAAATCGTCCAGCGCACCGGCACGGTGGTGGCGCCGGCGCCCTTCGCGGCAATGGTTTCCTGGAACACGTCGAAGGCCCTGGCGCCATCCGGCGTGAGGTACTTGGCGGGGTCTCGCGGGTCGGGCTCGATGCGGACCAGGTCGCTCCAATCGCCGCCGGTGTTGGTGAAGCTCCAGGCCACGCGCCCGTTGCTTCCGACCACGAGGCTCGGGAGGCCCGGCAGCGTCACCCCTGTGATCTTGCGTGGAGTGTTGTCGGTGTCAGGGAATGCGAGCGAGGCGCGATACCAGATGATCGGGACGCCGATCGACAGGTGCATGTCGTTGGCCACCAGGGCCACGCCCGAGGCCGAGTGCGCGCCATCGACCGCCCAGTTGTTGCTGCCGATGATCGCATCCACGTCGGCGTCGGGGTTGGTGGCCGCGACCGCGACCAGCGGCGGGGTCTTGCGGAAGTCAACGATTTCGGCACCCGGAATGGCGGGCCGCGCCTGGGGACCGCCGGCGACCGGTGTGTCCCACGCGGAACCATTGGCGGCCAGGAATCGGAACAGCGGCTCCGGCAGGGCATCGCGCATGGCACCGATGGTCTGTTCAAATGCCGCCTGCCGGCCCTGTAATGTGTTGAACATGGCCAGCACGGTCAGGACCGTGTCCTCGGGCCGCCAGGGTTCGGGTGTGGCGCGCAGCAGCAGGTACTCCGGCGGCACGGCGCCGAGGGCGTTGAGTCCGGCGTTCACCCCTGCCGCATAGGCGTCGAGTACGCGGCGATACGCCGGCGCGGTGAGTTCGACGGCCCGGCCGGCGACATCGCGTAATCGATGCCGGCGGGCTTCCGTGTCCACGGCGATCGCGCGTGGTCCGACCAGGGCTGCCAACTCACCGGCGGGTTGGCGTCGCTGCAGGTCCATCTGGAAGAAGCGCTCCTGGGCGTGCACGAACCCCAGCGCCCGGGCCACATCTTCGCGCGAGTCGCCGGTGATGGTCGGCACGCCGAGCGCATCGCGGTCTACGCGGACCGGCGCGCCCAGGCCGGCGATGGTGGCTTCGCCGTCCACGAGAGGCAGGCTAGCACGCACCTGCGACCGCGCGTAGATGCCACCGCCGATGATGAGCACCGCCAACAGGAGCAAGGTGCCGATGAGGAAGCGCAGCAGGCGTCGCACGTGCTGATATTAGACCCCAATCATCCCACTGTGATCGCAAGCGGCGGATCGCATGAGCAACGAGCACTGGCGTAACTTGGCGACATGATGCAGCATCAAGTTGTGGGTTTGGACCCCAGGTGGAAGTCCCTCGCGGCGCGCGATGCCGACGCCGATGGCACCTATGTCTACGGCGTGACCTCGACCGGCATCTACTGCCGTCCGAGTTGTCCGAGCCGGCGGCCGCGCGCCGATCGGGTGCGGTTTTTCAACACCCGGACCGAGGCGCGGCAGGCCGGATTTCGCGCCTGCAAGCGTTGCCGCCCAGACACCGTGGGCCTGGCGCAACCGGGGGTGGAGGCGGTTCGCCGTGCGTCGGCATATCTGGCCTCGCATGCCGATCAGCAGGTGACGCTTGGCCAATTGGCTCGCATTTCGGCCATGAGCCCGCATCACCTGCAACGCCGCTTCAAGGCGATGGTCGGGGTCTCGCCCCGCGAGTACCAGGCGGCTGTGCGGGCCGGCAAGCTGCGCGCCAGCCTGCGCGACGGCCGTGACGTGACGACCGCGATCTACGAGGCGGGGTACGGGTCGCCCAGTCGCGTCTACGAGGCGGCGCCGACCGGCAAGGGCGTCACGCCGTCCAGGTATCGGCGCGGCGGCACCGGCATGCGGATCGAGTACTCGACGGTGTCGAGTGCGCTCGGGCGCGTTCTGGTCGCCGCCACCGCCGATGGTGTCTGCGCGGTGAAACTGGGCGATTCGGACACCTCGTTGGTGCGCGACTTGCGGCGGGAGTATCCGTCGGCCGACCTCCACGCGAACGTCAAGGCACGGACCGAATGGGTCAAGGCCATCGTCGATCACCTGGGCGGTGTGGCGCCGTCGCTCGACCTGCCGATTGACGTGCAGGCCACGGCGTTTCAGTGGAAGGTGTGGCGGGCGTTGCAGAAGATCCCGTTCGGGGAGACGCGCACGTATTCGACGGTGGCCAAGGCCATCGGCCAGCCGACCGCCGCCCGCGCGGTCGCCCGCGCCTGCGCGACCAACCCAGTCTGCCTGATCGTTCCGTGCCATCGGGTGATTCCAGCCGCCGGCGGAACCGGGGGCTACCGATGGGGTGCCGAACGAAAGGAGCGGCTCTTGAGCGCGGAGCTTCGCCGCAGCACCAAACCCCGCGGTTAGGCAACAGTGCCAAGGGTGCGTACGGTGCCTGGGGTGCCAAGGGGTTGGTGCCGGTGCTCGATCGTTGTGCCAGAGTGCGCAGATTCGTGCCCGTGCCATGGCACCGGGCACCCGCCCGTTGGCACACTTAGGCACCGTACGCACCCTAGGCACGTTAGTATTTAGGTCGTGGCTTCCACTCGCTACGGCGTGTCTCCATGGCTCCATGCGGTTCCGGTCAAGAAGCGTCCTGAATTTCCTGCGTTTCGCGGGGTAATCAATCAGCCGGTCGTGGTGGTCGGCGGTGGCATGGCCGGCGCCATGGCCGCGCAGGCGTGCGCGGCGGCCGGCATGAAGGTGATCCTGCTCGAAGCCGGCCGCATCGGTCAGGGAGGCAGCGGCCGGGCCACCGGACTTCTCTCGAGCGAAGCGTGCGAGTCGTATCGCGAGCTCGAAAGCCGAGCCGGCAAGCGGGCAGCGAAAGCGGTATTCACGCTCGCCGAACGAGCGCCGCGCGAACTGGCGGCGGCGGTCAAGCGCCTGGGCATCAAGGCCGGCCTGGACCTGCGGGATGCCGTCAGGCTGCTTCCGGCGGGCGTGCCGGACAAGTTATTGCAGCGCGAGATGGCTGCGCGAAAGGACGCCGGCCTCACCGGGTCATGGATGAGTCCGGCCATGGTCCAGCGGCAGGCGGCGGTGGTCTCGGGCGGCGCGCTGAAGCTCCCTGATTGGGGTTTCGTCGATCCGTACAAGCTGACCCTCGGATTTCTGTCGGCCGCGATCAAGAAAGGCACGAAGGTCTACGAGCGCTCGCGCATCACCCGGATCACGTTCAATCGCAAGAATGCCACAGCGTTTCTGGATGGCGGCGCCATCACCACTGAGAACCTGATCATCTGCATCGGTGAGCCGACGCCGTTGTTCAAGCCCCTGCAGCGGCACTTGAAGCGCGAGGATCGCTATGCGGTGCTCACCGAGCCGCTGCCGGCGGCGGTGCGGGCGGAACTGGGACACCAGGCGGCGCTGCTCACCGACACCGACATGCCGCCGCATCAACTCTGGTTCACCGCCGATGACCGGGTGCTCTTCGCGGGTGCCGATCAGAAGCGGCCGGCCGAGCGCTTGCACGCCCAGACTCTGGTGCAGCGGACAGGTCAGCTGATGTATGAACTGACCCGGCTCTACCCTGCCATCTCGGGGGCCAGGCCGGCGTATGGCTGGGATGTCCCGCTCGCGCATCCAGTCGATCACGTGCTGTATGCGGGTGCGCATCGCAACTTTCCGCATCAGCAGTTTGCCTTTGGGACATCTCACGATCCGGCGCGGGCCTACCTGGCCAGCCGAATCATCGTGCGGGCGATTCAACGCAAACCCGAAAAAGACGACGAGCATTTTTCGTTCGCCCGGAATCTCTAGGAGCAGAGCATGGCGGACTCAGGCATCTTTCGCATCAACCCGCTGCAAGGCTGGCAACGCGACGCGATCCTCAAGGCCGCCCAGGTACTGCGCGAACACTTTGGCAACCCGCCGGCCGATCCGGCGGCCCGCTTAGCGCACGACGGGCTGCTCGAGGTGCTCGATCCCGCCCGCCGGACTGTTCGGCTGCAGAAGGAAATGGCTGAAGCCACGCGCAAGCTTGCGCAGGCCGAACGGGCCGAACGCCGCGCCCGCGAGCGCCGGGCCACCGACCGCCGTAAGGCAAACCTCGGTCCCCCGCCTGGCGCGGGGGAACGGCGGAAAGGCGACCGGCGTGCAGCCGAACGCCGCCGCGGCCGATAGGTTATTCGTCCCAGGACTTTGGGCCCCCGGGTATCCCAACCTCGGGAACTTGCGTCAAAGCTATACTGAATCCTTGAACTTTCGTTTCACACCCTTGGAGGCGTTACTTCCCATGCTCCGCATCATTTCCGTGTTCGTCCTGAGCCTGGCGCTCGCGTCGCCGGCCCTCGCTCAGTCCACTGCCATTAACGGCACCATCGAGGGCACCATCAAGGACGCTCAGGGCGCCGTGCTTCCTGGCGTGACCGTGACCGTCTCGAACATTGACACCGGCGACCAGCGCGTGGTTGTCTCCAACGAACGCGGCTTGTATCGCGCGCCGCTGCTGTCGCTGGGCACTTACCGTGTCGTGGCCGAGCTGCAGGGCTTCAAGAAGTTCGAGCAGACCGGTGTCTCGCTGCGCGCCGGCCAGACTGCGGTTATCGACGTCGGGCTGACGGTCGGGGCACTGGCCGAGACCATCCTGGTGACGGCCGATGCGCCGCTGGTCGACCTGGCCAAGATCGAGCAGGGCCGCACGCTAAGCGAGGCGGAGATCAAGACCTTGCCGCTGACCTCCCGCAACCCGTACAACTTCGCGCTGTTGCAGCCGGGCGTCGTCGGTTTCGAAACCAACGAATTTGGTGTCCCGCGCATCACTGCCAACGGCGCGTTGTTGCGGGTCAACTACCAGGTTGACGGCAGCAACAACACCCAGAAGGATCGCGCCGGCCTGCGGCAGATGCCGATGTCGGAAGTGATGATTCGCGAAGTGAAGGTGGTGACCAGCGGTTACGCGCCTGAGTTCGGCCAGACCATGGGCATGGTCTACAACGCGATTACGCCGTCGGGCACCAACACGTTCAAGGGCCAGGGCAGCTACCGCATGCAGCGCCAGTCGATGGTCGAGAAGCCGTTCTTCACCGCGGCCACTGCCCCGAAGCCGCCGACCGACGTCAACGTCTACACGTTTGACCTCGGCGGTCCGCTGGTCAAAGACAAGACTCACTTCTTCGGCGGCTACGAGCACACCGAGCGCGACCTGTCGGGCCTCAGCGTGATCACCATTTCGCCGGCCAACCAGGCCTTGCTCGGCCTCAACGAGCCGGCCTACATGCCGCGCGGCCTCAATACCGAGTTTGCGATCGGCAAGGTCGATCACCAGATCAACAGCGCCAACCGCCTGTCGGTGCGCTACATGTTTTTCGACAACTTCATCACCGCCAATGTCGGCGGCGGTCTCACCTCGGTGCAGCGTGCCAATGACTTTGCCGATCGCCAGCACTCGACCGGCGCGCAGCTGATCTCGACGATCGGCTCGAACATGCTCAACGAACTGCGCGTCCAGTACGCGACCCGCTCGCAGAGCCGCGCTGCCAATACCCAGTCGGGCACCGGCCCGGCGATTAACGTGACGGGTGTCGCCAGCTTCGGCGGCTCGGTCGCGAGCGTGTCCGACGTCGGCTTCGGCTTCACCCAGAACGTCGCGCAGGTGAACAACAGCACCACCTTGCTGAGCGGCAACCATGCCTTCAAGGCCGGGTTCGACATTCAGCGTGTGGCCGATACCCGGACTTCGGCGGCAGCCCAGCTCTACACCTTCCCGAATGCTGCGGCTTACCTGGCCGCCAAGGACGGCACCAACCGCCTGGGCTACACCAGCTTTACGCAGTACTTCGGCCTGCCGGGCCTTGAGTACAATTCCGCGCAGTACGGCCTGTTCGTGCAGGACGACTGGCGCGTGACGCCGGACCTCAAGCTCCTGTACGGCGTGCGCTACGACCTCTACGGCGTGCCCGACGCCGACCCGGCGGCCCCGGTGGCGACGTCGCGCAAGTTCCCGACCTCGAAGAACAACTTCGCGCCGCGGCTGGGTCTGGCCTGGTCGGTCGGTGCCGACAGGAAGACGGTCGTGCGGGCCAATACCGGCGTGATGTACGACCAGACGCTCAACGCCATCTACGAGCAGGCGTTGCAGAACGACGGCACCAATGCCCGCGCGTCGGCGTCGTTCACGCCCACCCAGGTCGGCGCGCCGGCCTTCCCCGCGGTGTTGAGCGCCGGTAGCGGCGCCACGCCGAACCTGGCGTGGACGGTCGACCCCGACTTCAAGGTCGCCCGCTCGTGGCAGAACAACGTGCAGGTCGAACGGGCGATTGGAGACCACTATGCGGTGGCCATCGGCGGCTCGTATGTCACCGGCTACAACCTGCCGGTCGTGACCAACATCAACTTGATCAACCCGACCGGCACGCTGTCCGACGGGCTGCCGGTGTTCAGCACCGCCGTGACCTCGGCGACCCGCGTCGATCCGCGCTACAGCACGATCAACAGCGTGCAGTCGCCCGGCGAGTCGACCTACAAGAACATGACGCTGCAGTTGACGCGCCGCACCTACAAGGGTATTGGCTTCGACTTCGCCTACACGCTGGGCAAGAGCGAAGACAATGCGCCGATCACCGGCCAGTTGTCAGTGCAGGGCGACGCCGGCCGCACCGACATGACCAACCTCGATCGCGACCTCGGTCCGAACGTGCTCGACCAGCGTCACACCTTCGTGGGCAGTATCGTCGCCATGCCGCAGTTCGACATCGACGGCGCCGCCGGTGCGATCCTGAACAACAACGTGTTCGGCCTGGCCATCCAGATGGCAAGCGGCATCCCGGTCAACCTGCGGAGCAACCGCGAGCTGAACAACGACGGCACCGCGAGCGATCGTCCGCTTGGTGTCTCGCGCAACTCGCTGACGCTGCCGTCACGCAAGAACGTGGACTTCCGCTATTCGCGCAAGATTCGCCTGCACGGCAACATGGCGGCCGAAATCATCGGCGAGGTGAAGAACATCTTCAACACCGAGCAGGTGTCCAGCGTGAACGCGACGGTGGCGACCGATTTGTTCGGCGTGCCGACCGGCGTCCTGCCCGCGTCGGGCAAGGAGTTGACGCCGACCGGCGGCTACGAGCAGCGGCAGTTTCAGTTGGGGTTTAAATTTACGTTCTGACAATTGCCGATTGACGATCGACTGAGTGAGTGACTGTTTCGTGATTGCCAATTGCCAATCGATGAATTCGATTTGGCAATTGGCAATTTTCGGATTGGCCAATTGAGTCGCCCGATCATCAATCTCCCAATCGTCAACAGTCACTAATTCAGCAATCAGTCAATCGACAATGCGCCACACATTTGCCGCCGTCGCCCTCCTCCTTGCGGTCGCCACCGCCCATTCGACCGCGCAGCATCAGTTAGTACCCGTCTCCCAGCTGAAGGGCGAAGCGGCACTCGAGTTGGCGCTGCGCAAGCTCGACACCGTGGGCAACTTCATGATGACCACGGCTCATCCCGACGATGAGAACAACGCGATGCTGGCGTACTTCTCGCACGGCAAGGGCTTCCGCACGTCGCTCGTCACCGCGACGCACGGTGAGGGCGGCCAGAACGAGATCGGCCCGGAATTGTTCGAGGCGCTCGCGGTCCTGCGCACCGAGGAACTGGCCGCGGCCCACCGCTTCGACGGCGCCGACCAGTACTTCACCCGCGCCATCGACTTTGGCTACTCCTTCAGCATCGAAGAGACCCTTGAGAAGTGGGGCCACCAGGAGATTCTTGGCGACTTCGTCCGCATGATCCGGACCATCCGGCCAGACGTGATCGTCGGTTTCGTATTCGACGGTGACGGCGGCGGCCAGCATCACCAGACCTCGTCGCGGCTCACGCTCGAGGCGTTCCGTGCGGCGGCCGATCCCGCGAAGTTCCCTGAGCAGATCGCAGAGGGGCTGCGGGCGTGGCAGCCGAAGAAGTTCTATTACACGGCCGGATTCGGCGGGCCGCCTGGTGGGCCGGGTCGGGCTGGTGGGGCGGGTCAGACCGCCGCCGCGCCCGCGACGTTGATTGAAGCGCCGGCGCCGCTGCAGTTTGCCGGCGGCGACGTATTCGACCGCGTTCTCGGCCGGACCTACAACGAGATCGCCGGCGAGGCGCGCAGCATGCACAAGTGCCAGGGCATGTCACAACTGCTGCCGTTGCCGGCCCCGACTGGCGGCGGTGGATTTGGTGGTGGTGGCGGTCCGGGCGGCGTTCGTGCCTATCGCCTGCGCGACACCGTGCTCGACGGCGGCGTTGGCCGCACCGACCCCGAGGTGTTCGACGGTGTCGACACCAGCCTGCGCAGCCTGCTGACGTTTGCACCGGCTGCGTCGGCAGAGCTCGGCGCCGGACTCGATCGCATCGGGGCAGCCGTGGCCGAAGCACGCCGGGCGATGGCCGACGGCGGCGAGGCGGCCACGGTGGCGCCGCTCACGCGCGGCCTGAAGGCCCTGCGCGAGGTTCGGGCCTGGCTCGCGGCTTCCGCGCTGCCAGAAGCCGCCCGCTATGAAATCGATTTCCGGCTGGCCCAGAAGGAACCACAGTTTGCCAGAGCGCTGATGCTGGCGACCGACGTCCGGATTGACGCCGTGGCGCGCGATGGGCTGGTCGTGGCCGGGCAAGGCGTTGCCATTGATTTGTTGGCCGCCAATCGCGGCCGAAGCGCGGTCAGCGTGGCGGTCGTCGCCAATGGTTTCGGCGCGGCCCCGGCCGCGGCCTGTGAAGCCGATGCGCCCCTGGCGCCCGGGGCCTCGCGCAATTGCGCCAAGACGGTCGTTGTGCCGGCCGATGCGCGACTGACCGCAGCGCACTTCCATACCGGCAACCAGGGGGCGCGCTACGTGTTCGACGCCGACGTGCCCTTCGGCCTGCCGTTCCGGCCGACCCCGTATACCGCGACGTTTACCCTCACCGTGGACAGCACGCCGTTCACGATCACACTGCCGATCCAGGCCCGCTCGGACGCTGATATCTTCGCCGGGGAGAAGCGCCAGGAGATTCACGTGGTGCCCGCGTTCTCGGTGGCGTCGACGCCCGACACGGTGATCGTGCCACTCAAGAGCGCCGCACCGGTGACGAAGGATATTCGCGTCACGGTGACCAATCATGCGAAAGGCGCGGCGCAGGCCGACGTGCGGCTCGAAGTGCCCCAAGGCTGGCGCGCGACCCCGCCGACGCAGAGCGTGACGTTCTCACGCGAAGATGAGTCGATGACGGTGCGCTTCGCGCTGCAGCCGCCGGCCGCCAGCGTGCTCGCCGCGGCGGCCATGAAGCCCGGGGGCAACCAGTTCAAGGTGACCGCCATCGTCAAGAACGGCCCGGCCTCGTTCACGCAGGGCTACCAGGTCGTGGAGTATCCACACACAACTCGCCGGCATGTGTTGACCGCGCCGCAGGTGACCGTGAAGGCGCTCGACGTGACCGTGAAGCCGAACCTGAGCCTCGGCTACGTCATGGGTGTAGGCGACGAAGTGCCGGCCGCGCTGATCCAGTTGGGGGTCAAGCTGACGCTGATCAACCCGGAAGAACTGGCGTGGGGCGACCTCGGCCACTACGACGTCATCATGACTGGCGTGCGGGCCTACGAGCGCCGGGTCGATCTGCGCGCCAACAACCAGCGGTTGCTCGACTACGCCGCGGCCGGCGGCACCGTGATCGTGCAGTACAACAAGTTCGAGTTCAACGACGCGCAGTACGGCCCGTTTGCGGCCAAGGTCGGTCGCGAGCGGGTGACCGACGAGAACGCCGAGATGAAACTGTTGGCGCCCCAGCACCCGGTGTTCAACACGCCCAACGCCATCGGCCGCGCCGATTGGGCTGGCTGGGTCCAGGAGCGCGGCCTGTATTTCCTGGACGAGGCCGGCCGCGACCCGCAGTACACGGACCTGATTGAGTTCACCGAGCCGTTTGCCTACAACCAGGGCGCCAAGCGCGGCGCGCTGGTCGAGGCTAAGGTCGGCAAGGGCCGATGGCTTTACGTCGGGCTCGGCCTCTGGCGCCAACTGCCGGCGGGCACGGATGGTGCATACCGGCTGATGGCGAACTTGATCAGCTTGCAGTAGTTGAACGAACGGTCAGGAGACAACTTCGCTGGTTCTGGCATAGTCTTCTGACCTCTTCGTTAAACCGTTCGCGCGGCGACCTGCTCTAACGGTTAGGTTTCCCAGTTACTCGTTCGGCAACCGGTGGACGGTTCTGTAAGTCGAGGCGATGGTTTCGGCGCCTGAATTCGTGCGGCGGTAATGGAAGAGCTGGAATCGGCCGAGATAGGGTAAACGCTGATGCTTGAGCACATCCTGAGGCGAATGGGGTTCGGGGCAAGTCCGGCTGACCTCGCGTTCTGGGCCGGAACCTCGGTCGACAGCGTTATCGACCAATTGCTCAACTACGAGTCCAAGTCGACCGACCACGACTCGAAGATCGGCCAGGCGGCCTACGTCGGCATTACCACTTCAGGCGGCAATCCCTTTTCTGCCAACACTTCGATCAACGACGCCCGCCAGCGGTGGCTGTTCCGGATGATCCATTCGCAGCGCCCGCTGGAAGAGAAGATGGCGCTCTTCTGGCACAACCACTTCGCGACCGCCTACAGCAAGATTGCCGGCGCCGTGGGCCAGGAACGCGCGACGCGCATGATGGACAACGATCCATCGAGCCTTGCCGGCAGTGCGCCCGGACAGATTCAGCTGCTGCGGCAGCACGCCACCGGCAATTTCCGCGACATGCTGCTGGCAATGGCCCGCGATCCGGCGATGATCTACTGGCTTGATAGCCAGTTGAACACGCGCACACGCCCGCAGGAGAACTTCGGCCGCGAGATCATGGAGCTGTTCAGCCTCGGCATCGGCAACTACACCGAAGCCGATGTCTATGCGGCGGCGCGGGTGTTCACCGGCTTCAACTGGCAGGTTGTCGGTGATCGCGCCAACACCCAGACGAGCTATTACACCTTCGCGTACCGTCCCAACGATCACGACATCAACGCCAAGGAATTCACGTTCCCGATCTACCCTGATGGCGGGCGCACCATTCCGGCCCGCGCTGCCGCCGCCGGCGAGCAGGATGCCGTCGACCTGGTCAACGCGCTGGCGCGGCACCCGGCAACGGCGACGCGGCTGGCCACGCGGCTCTACAAATTCTTCGTCAACGAAACCTCCGACCCCGATCCGGCCCTGATCAGCGCGATGGCGCAGACCTATCTGGCGAACAACTTCAGCATCAAGGCCACGCTGCGCACCCTGTTTCAGTCGTCGCAGTTCCGCAACCCGGCCAATTTTTTCCAGCGCTACTCGTGGCCGGTGGAATTCGCCGTGCGGGCCATCAAGGAGACCGGCTGGACCGGGTTCAGCGTGAACACGGCGCTGACGCCGCTTACCAACATGGGCCAGCAGCTGTACGAGCCGCCCGATGTCAACGGCTGGGCGACCGGACCTGAGTGGATCTCGACCTCGTCCATGCTCACGCGGATGAATTTCGCCTCGACGCTCGCCGCCAACCAGCGGTTCAACCTGGCGCGGGACGCGCAGCCCTATCGCGCCACGCCGGAACGCGTGCTCGAGTACATGCTGGCGCGCTTCCCCAGCATGGGATTCTCTTCGACCGCCACCAGTGCAATGACCGATTACCTGCGCTCCACGACCTGGACCGGCACCGATGCCCAGTTGCAGACACGGATTCCCGGCCTGACGCGCCTGATCGTGGGCGCGGGCGAGTATCAATTCAACTGACGCAGATGATTGTTAATCCAGGGCCGCAGATGACACAGATGACGCAGATCATCCAGGGCCGCAGATGACACAGATGACGCAGATCATCCGGGGCCGCAGATGACGCAGATTACACAGACGGCTGGGGGGCGGTCATGAGTTACTCGCGACGGCAATTCGTCAAGGGTGGCGTAACGGCGTTCACCTTCGGGTTTGCCGCGCCGCAGGCGCTGTGCGACATCGCCTTTGCCCAGGGTGGGGCCGCGCGCAACCTGGTCGTGGTTTATCTCAGTGGCGGCAACGACTCGCTGAGCACGGTGATTCCCTACCGTGATCCGGACTACATTACGCGGCGGCCGACGATTGCGGTTCCCGCCGCCAACGTTCTGCAGATCGGATCGGACTCGTCGCGCGTCGAACTGGGGCTGCATCCGCGCCTGACCGGCTTGAAGTCCATCTTCGACGCCGGCCGTCTGGCCATCGTTCAGCGCACCGGCTACGCCAACCAGAGCCGATCGCATTTCACCGGCTTCGACATCTGGGGCACGGCCAACACCGGTAACACCTCAGGCACGGGCTGGCTGGGGCGCTACCTCGACCTGGAGCCGACTCCGGTCGATCCCTTGATCGCCTGGAACACCCAGCGCGAGACACCGCGACCGCTGATGTCGCGCACCGTTGGTGTGCCCGCGATCACGAGTCCGGCGACCTACTCATTTTCGAGCCCGAACAGCGGTGCCGAAGCCGGCTACGAACGGACGGCGCAGACCCGCATCTCGTCGCACCTCCCGGTCAACATTCCTCACCTGGCGTTCGTCAATTCGACCACGCAGGCCGCGCTTGGCACGCTGGACCGCGTGGCCACGGTTGCCACCTACCGTCCGGCCATCACCTATCCCAGCAACGGATTCGGCCAGGCGCTCACGGCGGTTGCCGGTGCGATGAACAAGCAGATCGGCACCAAGGTGTTCTGGGTGCAGACCGGCGGCTTCGACACCCATGCGACGCAGGGCGTCAATCAGGGTGCCTACTTCAACCTGATGGCGACGCTTGGTGACGGCCTGAAGGCGTTCTACGACGACCTGAGCGCGCAAGGGCTAATGAGCAACACCCTGGTGCTCGTGTACTCGGAGTTCGGCCGGCGCATCAGCGAGAACGGCAGTTCGGGCACCGACCATGGCTCCGGCGCCAACATGATGGTGCTCGGCGGCACCGTGCGCGGTGGTATTTACGGCACGGCGCCGATCCTGAGCCTCGATCCATCCAATCCAACACTCGAGAACAACGCCGGCGACGTCAAGTTCCAGACCGATTTTCGATCGGTCTACGCCCAGATCCTGGACAACTGGATGGGATCGAATTCGGTCGCCGTGCTCGGCGGCGATTACCGCGCGGGTGCGCCGAGTATTCTATAAACCGGGAGCCGGGTTCCGGGATCCGGACCCCGGATCCCGTCAGGTTCATTTTGCATATTTCGCGAGCGCGTCCCGCCACACGGCGACCGACGCCGGAGCGGTGGCCCTTCCGTCAAACACAATTTGTCCGGTGCGATAGGCAGTGCCGTAGAAGCGCTCGTTGGCATCCCGATCCTGGCGGATTGTCGATCCGTTGATCGTGATACCCGCAAACAGTCCGCGCGCGCGTGAGTAGCTGAGAATCTGGGCGCGCATCTGGATGTCGGTCGAGGCGCTCGCCTCGCGGCCCACCGGGCCGGCGGCGACGCCGGCATCGGCACCCACCTTGAACTGGTTCTTCACCAACTGCTCGAGCCCGCGCTGATTGTTCACGACCAGCACCAGGTCGATGGCCTGAGCGCCGAACTGCATGCCGATGCTGCCGCCGGTGATGGTCAGAAACGCCGGCGCCGACCATCCGCCGGTCTTCTTGTCCCGCACGCTAAGAACGCCGTGGCCACGTTGAGCGCCAATGACGAAGCCGCCCTTGATGAGCGAGGGGAACACGGCAATGCCCTCGGCCTTCTCCATGATCGCACTCGGGATGGCCTTGTCGCCGGCGGCCATGATCTCGTCGAGTACGGTCGCGGCATCCGCGATCCTCCGCACTTCGTCGGACGACTGGGCGGTGGATGTGGCAAGGGACGCGAGTGAGAGAGCGACGATAACGAGCGCTTGCTTCATGATTGGATCCTCGAAATTGCCCGGGGTGAACCCCGTGCGTGCACGGGTGTTGGCAGGGGTTGCCCCCTGGGTTACAGCTTTAGACTCCGCAGGGCCGGCTCAAGTTCGCGATACGCGAAACCAAAGCCCATCTCCTCGGCCGCGGCCGGCAGCGCGCGCTGGCCCGTTAACAACAAGTTGGCGAGTTCGCCGAGTCCGAGCTTCAGCACGAACGCCGGCGCGAACAGCACCGCCGGCCGCCGCAAGACGCGGCCCAGCGTGCGTGTGAAATCGCGATTGGTCACCGGTTCCGGCGCCGTGGCGTTAAAGGCCCCCATCGCGCGATCCGCCGAAATCAACCAACTGATCATCGAGACCCAGTCGTCCACGTGGATCCAGGGCATGTACTGATTCCCGGATCCGAGCGCCGCCCCAAGCCCCAGCTTGAACGGCAGAATCATCTTCTTCAGCGCGCCGCCATCGGCACCGAGCACGAGACCGGCGCGGACAATCGCCAGCCGGGTCGTTGGCGAGGCTGCCACCCGCGCTTCCTGTTCCCAATCGACGCACAGCCTGGCGAGAAAGTCCGAACCTGACGGCGTGCGCTCGCTCACCGCTTCATCGCCGCGCGGGCCGTAGTAACCCACTGCCGACCCCGAGACCAGAACCGGTGGCGGCCGCTGGCACGCGGCGATGGCGACGACCAGGGTTCGAGTGGCCAGGAGCCGGCTGTCCCGCAATCGGTCCTTGCGCGCCCTTGTCCACCGCGCGCCGGCGATATTCTCGCCGGCCAGATTCACTACCGCGCCGGCACCGTCAAGCAGGGCAGGCAGGTCCCCGGCCGACCCATCTGGCTGCCACACGGCCTCGCCAGGCCGTCCCGAGGCGTTTGTCCGGGTCAGGTTCAGCACCTGGTGTCCGTCAGCCTCGAGACGACGGCGCAGATGGCTCCCAAGGAAACCGGAGCCTCCGGCCAGGACAATCTTCATCGCTTTTGATTGTAGGTGCAGAAAACGAGCCAAGATCCTTGGTCCGGCCGCCGATATTGACAAACAGGCCGGCATTTTGTTAACTAACCAGTTAGTTTATGGCGAAGTCGAGCACCAGCAGCCGGCCGGACACCCGCAACGCCATCTTTCAGTCCGCCGCGTTGCTCTTCTCCTCACGCGGCTTCGACGGCGCCGGCGTCGACGACATCGCCCTGCGGGCGCAGGCCAACAAGGCGATGATCTACTACCACTTCGCCGACAAGCTGGCCCTCTACCGCGCCGTTGTCGCCGACATGCTGGATGCGGTCAGCACGACCTCAGCCGAGATCGCCGCCTCCGACCTGGCCCCGCCGGCCAAACTCGACCAGTTCATTGCCAACGTCGTGCAACAGGCGGACGCGAGACCGTGGTTTCCCACCATGATGCTGCGCGAGATCTCCGAAGGCGCGCCACACCTCGACGCCGACACCTTCAATCTGATGCGCGGCGTCTTCATGGCGTTCGGCCGCATCCTGTCGGAAGGCGCCGCCGCCGGCATCTTTCGCCCGGTCCACCCTGTTCTGGCCTACACATCAGTGATCGGCCCGCTGTTGATGAATGCCGCCCGCGAGCGCATGGCGGCGCAACCAGGGCGATCCGAACTGCCGATGTTCGTCGACATCTCGCACGCCGACCTCATCGCGCACATTCAACACACTGCTCACCGCATGCTTCAACACAGATAAGCGCAGAGCCGTCCAACACAACTCAGAGCCGCCCAACATAACTCAGAGCCGCCCAACATGACTCAGAGCCGCCCAACATAACTCAGAGCCGCAGATGACACAGATGACGCAGATGACGCAGATCACCATACTCGCTGCCACCACCACTCTCGCCCTGGCCGCCGGCTGTGCGGCGCCGGCTCCTGCCGACCGCGTTCGCGTCTCGGGTCATGTGGAGGCCACCGAAGTGCGGCTGGCGCCTGACGCGGGCGGACGCGTCCTTACCCTGTCGCTCAAGGAAGGCGACCGCGTTCAGCCCGGCCAGACCGTGCTGACGCTCGACCCCCGTGACGTCGAGCTGGCGATCGAGCGCGCGCAGGCCGAACAAGCAGCGGCCGAGTCGCAGCTGCGGCTTGTCCAGGCCGCCGCGCGGCCCGCCGACGTCCGGCAGGCCGAATCACAGATCGAGACCGCACGCGCCGAGCAGTCGGCGGCTGAATCGGAGCTGGCCTCGGCCGAACAGGACCTGACGCGATTCGAATCGCTCCTCACCGCCAACTCTGGATCGCGCAAGCAACGCGACGATGCGGCGACGCGGCGTGATGTGGGTCGCGACCGGGTGTCTGCCGCCGCCAGCCGGGTGCGTACTGCCCAGGAGGCGCTGGCGCGCGTTCAGGCCGGCGCCAGGCGTGAAGAAGTCGATGCCGCCAGAGCCAGGGTCACCGTCGTCAGCGCCCAGATCGCCGCGCTTCGGAAGAGTCTCGCTGACACCACGCTGGTGTCGCCGGTGGGTGGCGTGGTCACCGAGAAACTCGTTGAAGTGGGGGAGGTCATCGCGCCGAGGGCGCCCGCCCTGGTGGTGGTTGATCTCGACCGCGCCTGGGCCGACGTGTTTGTGCCCGAGCCGGTGGTTCCGCTGCTTCGCCTCGGCCAGCCCGCCACGATCTTCACCGACGCCGGCGGCGCCGGCCTGGCCGGCACCATCACCTACGTGTCGCCCAAGGCCGAGTTCACGCCTCGCAACGTGCAGACGGCCGAAGAGCGATCGAAACTCGTCTACCGGATCCGAATCTCGGTCGACAACAAGGACGGCGTGCTCAAGCAGGGCATGCCGGTCGAAGCGGAGATCGTCATTCGTTAATCGCCGAAGCTGCCCGCTGAGCCTCGTGCCTACTCCATGACTTCTGCAATTGAGTTTGCCAACGTCTCCAAGAGCTACGGCGCCGTCAAGGCGCTGCGCGGTGTCACGTTCACGATTGCGCCGGGCGAAATGTTCGGCCTGATCGGGCCCGACGGTGCTGGCAAGACCACCGCCATTCGCAGCATCTGCGGTCTGATTCACGTCGACGCTGGCAGCATTCGCGTGCTCGGCCAGGACCCGGTCAAGCAGCACCGGGCGATCACCGGAACCGTCGGTTATCTTTCACAGCGGTTCAGCCTCTACGGCGACTTGAGCATTGACGAGAACATCGCGTTCTTTGCCGAAATTCATGGCGTGCCCGACTATCGCGATCGACGCGATCGCCTGCTCGACATGACCCAGCTCACGCCGTTTCGCGCGCGGCTGGCCGACCAATTGTCCGGCGGCATGAAACAGAAGCTCGCGCTGGCCTGTACGCTGGTTCACGAGCCGCGGGTCATCCTGCTCGACGAGCCCACCACCGGTGTCGACCCGGTGTCGCGGCGCGAGTTCTGGAAGCTGCTTTCCCAATTCCTCGCCCAGGGGATCACCATCGTCATGTCGACACCCTACCTCGATGAGGCGGAGCGCTGCTCGCGCATCGTGCTGCTGCACGAAGGCGAGGTGCTGGCATTGGACGAGCCCGGCGCGCTGCGATCGAGCCTGCCTGGAACGCTGCTTGAAGTGCTGGTGCCATCGCCGGTCGAGGCGCTGCGGGCACTCAAAGGCCTGGGCATGACGCGTGCCCAGGTGTTTGGCGATCGCCTGCACGTGTGGAGCGCGCACACCTCCGCCGCCGCCGCCGAGACCGAGCTGGCCGCCGCCGCCTCGAGCGCTGGCCTGCGGCCGTCCGGCATTCGTGCCATCACCCCGTCGCTCGAAGACGTCTTCATCGCGAAACTCGATTCCGCCGCGGAGAGAACCGCATCATGACGCGCACCTGCCTCGCACTTCTGCTTGCCGCCTGGTTACCCACGCCACTGCTGGCGCAACCGGCCCCGATCCGCCTGACCCTCACCGACGCCATCGCGCGTGGCTTCGAGAGCAGCCATCGTCTGGCCGAGGGCCGCGCGCGGGCACAGGCTGCCGAATCCTCGGTGCGTGTCGCACAGGCCGCCGACAAGCCGATCGTCACCGCGGCGACGGGCTACTCGCGAACCAACCATGTGCCGGAGTTCGCTTTCGGCCAGGGCGCCTCGCGCATGGTGGTCTACCCGGACATCCCCGACAACGTGACCTCGCGCCTTTCGCTGCAGTGGCCCATCTACACCTCGGGCCGGGTCGATGCTTTGGAGCGCGCGGCGGCAGCCGAAGCCGGCGCCGTGGCCGCCGAGATCGACGCCACCCGTGCCGACCTGCGACTTGAGATCGTGCGTGCCTATTGGGCTGCTGCCACGGCGAGGGAAGCCGTGCGGGTGCTTGAAGAATCGGCCGCCAGGGCCGAAGCCCAACTACGCGATGCGCGACAGCGCTTCGCGGTGGGACTGGTGCCACCCAACGAGGTGTCGACCCTCGACGCCCAGCGGTCGCGCGAACGGGCCCAGCTGATCGAGGCCAGCAACATCCGCGAGTCGGCGTTGGTGGAGCTGCGACGGCTGATTGGCGCCGATCCCGAGGCGGTTGTTGACCTTGCCGACGCACTCGATCAGCCTGGGGCGACGGGTGCCGCCGGCGAGACTCGCGCGCTGGTGGCGGAGGCACTCGGTCAACGTCCCGAACGCCGGGCGCTGAGCCTCAGGCTCGACGGTGTCTCGGCTCGCGAGCAGGCGGCGATGGCTGGCAACAAGCCCCAGGTGGCGGTGGGGGCCGGTGTCGACTACGCCCGTCCCAATCCGCGCGTGTTTCCCCGCAAGGGCGAATGGCAGGAGTCGTGGGACGTGTCGGTCAGCGTGAGCTGGAATGTGTTCGATTCGGGCCGCACCAGATTTCAGGTGGCCGAGGCGGCGGCGGCCGCCGCCGCCACTCGCGCCCGCCTGGCGGAGTTCGACTCCCTGGTTTCCGCCGATATCCGCTTGCGGCTGCTCGACCTCGACTCGAGCCAGGCCTTGGTCGCGGCCGCGGCCGACGCGGTGCAAAGCGCCGCCGAGGCCCGTCGCGTCGTTGGCGATCGATTTGCCGCCGGGGTGGCTACGAGCACCGACGTCGTGGTGGCGCAAGTGACCCTGCTTGAGACCGAGCTGGCCCGCACACGCGCGCTGGCCGGTGTCCGGCTGGCCGAAGCACGATTGCATCGGTCGCTGGGGAGGCCCTGATGGCGGATGCGATCGAGGTTCGGGGCCTGACGCGAAAGTTCGGGAATTTTGTCGCCGTCAACGATCTCTCGTTCTCGGTGAAGCAGGGCGAGGTGTTCGGCTTTCTCGGCGCCAACGGCGCCGGCAAGTCCACGACCATTCGCATGCTGTGCGGCTTGCTGCGTCCAACTGCCGGCACGGCACTGGTCGGCGGCATGGACGTTGGCCGCGATCCCGAGGCCGTGAAGCGGCGCATTGGCTACATGTCGCAGCGATTCTCGCTGTACGAGCTGCTGACCGTGGATCAGAACATCCAGTTTTTCGGTGGCGTCTACGGGCTGTCGGGTGAGCGGTTCCAGGCGCGCCGGCAGTTCGTGCTCGCGATGGCGGGACTGGAGGGCCGTGAGAAGACCCTGACCCGCGACTTGCCAGGCGGCTGGCGCCAGCGCCTCGCTCTTGGCTGCGCCATCCTTCACGAGCCGTCCATCGTGTTCCTCGATGAGCCCACCGGCGGCGTCGACCCGCTATCGCGGCGGCGCTTCTGGGACCTGATCGCCGACCTGTCATCGAAGGGCGTCACTGTGCTGGTGACTACTCACTATCTGGACGAGGCCGAACACTGCCATCGGCTGGCGATTATTCATGCCGGCCAGCTTGCGGCGCTCGGCACCGCCACCGAGCTCAAGCAGGTCTTTGACTCGCGCCCGATCGTCGAGGTCCAGGCCGCCCGCCCGGTTCAGGCGATGGATGTCCTCGACCGGCTTGAGACGGTGGAGAAGACCAGCCTGTTTGGCACGGCCGTGCACGCGGTCCTCCGCTCCGCGCAGACCTCGCCAGCGATGCTGTCGTCGGCGCTCGCGGCCGCCGGAGTAGACGTGCGCAACGTCGGTCCAGTATCGCCGTCGCTTGAGGACGTCTTTCTCGATGTGGTCGAGCGGGTTGGGGCGGCCTCATGAGAAAGATCCTCGCGGTGGGATCGAAGGAGATGCGCCAGATCCTGCGCGACCGGCGGACGCTATTGATCCTCCTCTTCATCCCGGCGTTTTTCCTGCTGCTCTACGGCTACGCCCTCAACTTCGATATTCGCAACATCCGCCTCGCCGTCCAGGATCAGGACCGCAGCGCCCATAGTCGCGAACTGGTCTCGGCGTTTGTCAACTCCGGCTACTTCATGTTGACCGGCTACGAAGACTCGGACGCGGAACTGGCACGGCAGATCGATCGTGGCCAGGTCCGCGCCGTCTTGTCCATCCCGGCCGGCTTCGAGCGCGATCTCCGGCTCAAGCGTCCAGTGACCGTGCAGGTCGTCCTGGACGGCGACAACGCGAACACGGCGGCGGCGGTGGCCGGCTACGCCCGCATGCTGGTCACCGAATACGGTGCGGCCCAAATGCTGGCCCTCACCGCCGGACCCGGGTCCGGCGCCCCAGTGATCATGGTTGAACCGCGCGTGTGGTACAACCCGCAGCTTCGTAGCGCCTTGTTCCTGGTCCCCGGTCTCATCGCCTACATCTCGATGATCACGGCGGTGGTGTCAACCGCCCTGTCCGTCGTACGGGAAAAAGAGAAGGGGACGATGGAGCAGGTGCGGATGGCCCCGGTGGGTCCAGTGGCCTACATCCTCGGCAAGACCCTGCCCTACCTTGTCATCTCATTCGTCTCCGCCATCCTGATCGTGCTGGCCGCGATGCTGCTCTTTGACCTGCCGATGCGCGGGTCCTGGCTGCTGTTATTCCTGTCGATCGGGCTGTTCCTGGTCGGCGCGCAGGCACAGGGTCTGTTGATCTCGACGATCGCGGGCACCCAGCAGGTGGCCTTCCAGGTGGCGCTGCTTTCCTCGCTGTTGCCGACCATGATCCTGTCGGGCTTTGTCTTCCCCATATCCAGCATGCCGGTGGTGGTCCAGGCCATCACCCACATCGTGCCCGCGCGTTACTTCCTGGTTGCGCTGCGGGCCATTGTCCTCAAGGGCGCGGACATCTCCGCCTATTGGCAGGACCTGGCGGCGCTGACCGTCTTCGCCACGGTTGCCATGGGGCTGGCTTCGCTCAGGTTGAGGCGCGAATGGGCCTGAGACGCATTCTTCATCTCATGCGCAAGGAGTTGCTGGAGCTGAAGCAGGATCCCCGGTTGTTCGGCGTGGTGATCATCGCGCCGATCATGCAGCTGGGCGTGCTGGGCTACGCGGCGACGACCGACGTCAAGGACGTGCCGGTCGCGATTGTCGACGCCGACCGCTCCACGGCCAGCCGCGAACTGGTGCATCGCTTCGAAGCATCGGCCAACTTCAAGATTGTCGGCATGCCGGGTTCCACCGCGGAGATCGACCGCTACCTGGACCGCGGCGACGCGTGGATGGCGATCAGCATCCCGGCCAACTTCGGCCAGGCGGTGGCGGCGGGCGGCCGCACGACGCTGCAAATTGCCGTTGACGGCACCGATTCAAACTCGTCCACCGTGGCGCTGGGCTACGCGCAGACGCTGATCGGTGGCTATGCCCAGGACGCGGCCGCTGCCGCCGTGCCGGGCCGGCCGGTGACGGCACTGGTGACTCCGGAGATCCGCGTGTGGTTCAATCCGCGGCTCGAGAGCCGCGACTTCATGATTCCCGGCATTGTCGCCCTGCTGCTACTCGTGGTCACCACGAACCTGTCGGCCATGGCGATCGTCCGCGAGAAGGAGCTGGGCACCCTCGAGCAGTTGAACGTGACCCCGCTGGCGCGATGGGAGCTGATTAGCGGCAAGCTCTTGCCGTATGCCGCCATCGGCATCATCGACGTCGTGCTGGTGCTGGTGGTCTCGATCTACTGGTTCGAGATTCCCATGCGCGGCAGCATTCCGCTGCTGTTCGCCATGTGCCTGATCTACCTGCTCTCGACGCTGGGGCTGGGCCTGCTGGTGTCGACGGTGTCAAAGACGCAGCAGCAGGCGATGATGACGAGCGTCTTCTTCTTCCTGATGCCGATGCTTTATCTGTCAGGCTTCATCTTTCCGATCGAGAACATGCCGCAGTGGATCCAGCCCGTCACCTACCTGATTCCGTTGCGCTACTTCCTGGTGATCGTGCGGGGGATCTTCATGAAGGGCGTCGGCCTGGAGGTGCTGTGGCCGCAGGCGGTGGCGCTGTTTGCCTGGGGCGCCGCGGTCCTCGCCCTGGCCACACTGCGATCCTCGAAGCGGCTGGGATAGAGCCAACCTCTCCGATCACAACCCTCGAGCTGCCCGGATACCCTCTTCCTCGTCAACGCGGCTCAGTACCCAGCCTCCAGCGACGAAGAACCCGAGGATGGCAATGATCGCGGCATGACTGCTGCCGGTGAGCGTGACGCTGAGCGTGAACACCAGTGGACCGAGCACCGTGGCGAACCGTTCGGAGACCGCGAAGAAGCCAAAGAACTCCGACGTGCGATCGGCCGGCACCATGCGCGAGAACAGCGCGCGGCTGAGCGCCTGGGCGCCGCCCTGCACGGTGGCGATCATCGCCGCCAGGATGAAGAAATGGGTGACCGTGGTCATGAAGTAGGCGAGGACCGTGGCCAGCGCGTACACCGAGATGGCGATGAAGATGGCCCGCTTGGTGCCGATGCGGACGCCCAACGCCCCGAACAGGAACGAGAACGGGATGCCGAGAAACTGCACCATCACGAACGCGGCAATCTGCGAGGTTTGTTCGACCCCCACCTCGGCGCCATAGACAGCGGCCATTCGAATGATGGTCTGGATGCCGTCCTGGTAGAGCAGCATGGCGATGAACAACAGGAAGGCGTTGCGATACTTCCGCACTTCGTGAAAGGTCGTCGCCAGCCGGGCGAACGCCGCCACGATCGCGATGCTCGACTCGCCCGCGTGGGTGATCGTGGCGGGCTCCGGCACCCGGCGGAAAATCGGCAGCGAGAACACCGCCCACCACACCGCCACCGACACGAACGATGCCTTGATGGCGGGGACAGTACCGCTGAAGCCAAACATCGCCGGTTGCAGGATCCAGGCGAGGTTGATCAGGAGCAGCAACCCGCCGCCGATGTAGCCCATGGCGTAGCCGGCCGCCGAAACGCGGTCGGTTTCCTCGGCCTTCGCGACATGCGGCAGCAGCGAATCGTAGAAGACAATCGACCCGGACACCCCGAGGTTGGCGATGAAGAACAGGAGCGAGGCCATGCCGATGTCGCCTTCGCCAATGAAGGCCATCGAGGCGCACGCCGTCGCGCCCACGGCAATGCAGAGCGCCAATAGTCTCTTCTTGGCCCCGGTGTAGTCGGCAAACGCTCCGAGGACCGGCGCGGCGATGGCGACGGTAGCCATCGAGATGGTGGTGACCAGGCCGAAACGGGCGGTGGCCTCGGCGGGGGCCAAGCCGGCAGCCGCATACGACGCGTAGAAGCCGGGGAAGACGGCGGTGACCACCGTCGTGAAGAAGGCGGAGTTGGCCCAGTCGTACCACGCCCAGGCGCGCTGCTCTGGCGTGACCAGGCCCACTCGGGCCATCAACCGGGCAATCATTCGCCCGGAAGCATACACCTACCCTACTTGCGGATCGAAACGTCGCCGCTGAATGTCTTCAACTTGAAGTCGCCAGCGCCGCCGCCGTTGAGCGCGCCGCGGAAGTTGCGGCGGCTGCTGTTGTTGAGCGTGACCGGCAGGTCGCTTTCGAAGCTGCCGCTGAAGGTGTCGAAGTCGATGCTGCCGCGGGCACTGGCCGGCAGGCGCAGGCGCACGCCGCCGCTGAAGGTCTTGATGTCGAGGTCGTGATCGTCCCATTCGGTGGATTCCACCGTCACGCTGGAACTGAAGCCGTCGACTTGCTGATCGGCGTTGACGCCGGCGACCGTCACCGGCGCACTGAAGGTCTTGATGTCGAGCCGCGTGCGCGACGGTACCTGGATCTCGAAGTCGGTCTCGACGACGTTGTTGTTGCGGCGCTGGACCAGTTGATGATTGGCGTCGACTTCGATGGTGTTGCCGCTTTGCGTGATCTCAAGCTTGATGTCGTCGAGCCGGTCTTGCCTGGCTCGGCGAACGGCCTTAATCACGACCTGGTCGCCAGATCCGCCGGTGATGCGGACGCGACCTGAGAACGTCTTGAGCTTGAGTGTGCCGCCGGGCGCCAGCGTGAGCGTGCGGTCAACGTTTTCAGTGACCGTCTGGGCCGCCGCCGGGGCGGCGAGCAGCAGGGTGAACAACAGGGCGAAAGTGATCTTGAGCATGGGTCCTCGGGGGAAATAGACGAGACCGAGCTCAAGAGGGTTGCCGTGCTGAAGAAACAGGAGATGAAGAGATAGGGAGTAACTCTTTATCTCCTTGTCTCCCTGGCAGCGGCCAGTTCGGGCAGGTCACTGTCCGCTGCCGACCAGGCCTTCAGGGCCAGGTCGAATTCGCGTCGCGCTGCCGGGCGGTCGCCGGCGTTCTGTGCCACCAGGGCGAGGGCATAGTGACTGCCGAAATAGGCCGGATCGTGCTCGACCATCAGCCGGGCCATCTGTCCCGCCAGTTCCCAATCACCAACCGACCGCGCGGACCGGGCCATGGCCTCCAGCCGGAACAGCGACTGGCTCCACGCATCGGGGCCCGGCTGCGCCCGCCATTTCTGCGCAGCGCTCAGCATCATTTTGCGGCCTTGTTCCCGCTGCGCGGTGCGCAGCCGGAACTCGCCCTGGAGCGCCTCGAGACCGATGAACACCAGGTCTTGCCCGCCGGGCGCACTCTTGAGGGCGCGCAGCGCCGCGTTCGACGCCGCCCCGGCATCGGCGACCCGGTTGGCTGCGAGCAGCGCGAATCCGGTTTCGACGTGGCCTGCCGCCTGCACCAGGGGATTGGGATGCGCCACCAGCACTTTCGCCGCCTCGAGAGCCTCGGCGGGGCGGTTGCGAGCCAGCAGAAACGCCGGCCACTCGCGCTTGTTGATCATCTGCACGAGCAGGTTGGACGGCAGCGCGAACGACTGCTTCAGGAGCGGCTCGGCCTTCTTCATTTGGCCCAAGTACTGATACGTAGCGGCCAGCAGGTCGAGGTTGTGCGCATGGTGCCAGTCGAGGTCGGCGCCGACTTTCTCGCGCGCGAAGTACTCCCGCTGTAACCGGTCGGCCGCCTCGAACTGAACAGCGGCGTCGGCCGGCCGGCCGGCACGGCGCAGTTGGTGTCCATGCATGTGGCGCGCGTGCGGTACGTTGACGGCCTGGGCGGCATAGGCCGCCGCCTGGTCGAGTGCCTCCCTGACGCGCCCGCCATTTTCGTGCGCGTGGGCCAGGTAGTGGCGGGCCCCGAAGTGGCCGGGCGACGCACGTAGCGCGCGTTCGAAGAACGGCATCGCCGCCGCCACCGACCCTTGTCCGCGGTCCGCCGGATCCGGCGATTCCGCCAGTCCTCGCTTCAGGATCAACTCCACATCATCCGGGAATGCGGCGAGAGCAACATCGAGGGCCTGCCGGTAGGCCGCCAGCCTGGACTTGTCCCCCGGGGCTTGCTCGGCCGCCATCTGCAGCACCCTCGTCTCAAAGTGATGGCGATCGTGCGCCGCAAGTTGAGGCAACCCCTTGGAGTTGCCTTGGATCAATGCCCGGGCACGTTCGATCGCCTGTCTGGCTTCGGTTGGCTGATTCAGCTCGACGTAGGCGTAGCTCAGCCCGACGTGGGCCAACGCCAGCCGTGGATCGCTTCTGAGCGCCTGGTGAAACGATCGCGCCGCTTCGATCCACACGAAGGAATGCAGGTAGGCCAGGCCCTGGTCATAGAAAGCCTGTGCTTCGCTGGACCCGGTCGTCACCTCATCGTGGGCGCGGCCGATGCCGGACCGCAGCGTCACCGGCCGCTCCAGCAGTTCCCGTGGTACCACCGGAATGCGGTGACCGGAGTGCTGGGCCGTCATCTTGTCGGGCGGCAGCAGTGTTGCCAGAACCACGACTGTACAAACGAAGAGCGAGAAGCCCCGGATCCTCCGCGTGGCCTTCCCGCTCTTCACAACCGTCATTCTAAACCCCGGCCGCGTCGAATCGGCGGCTGTCGTGCCCGCGTATCAATCGGCCGTCCAATCGGCGGCCGATCGGCGGCTGTCGTATCAGCGGCCCTAGAAGCTGATGTTCGCGCCCAGCTTGAAGAACCGGTGCTGCAGCACGTTGGTGGGCCGCAGGTAGCTGGCGGTCGTCGTGTTCGAGTAGGTCGTGCTGACCGTATACGGCCAGCTGCTGTTGAAGACGTTGTAGAGGTCGAAGTCCACGCGCAGGCGCACGCCGCCGGACATGCTGAAGCGTTTGGCGAGCTTCATGTCGAGCTGGTTGAGGTTGTGCTTGCCGTAGTCCTTGCCCTCGCTGATGAGCTGCACGGTGCGCGACGCGATGCCGCCCGCCCATGGCCGCCCGATCTGCTGGGTCGCCACGGCGTTGGTCACTGCCCACGACGCCAGAATGCTGGGGCCGGCGCCTCCGGTCTGCACACCCCGGGTGAACTGATAGGTGCCGGCGAGCTGGATGCCCAACGGCAACTGGTAGGATCCCGACAGCTTCGCGTCCGGCCGGTAGCCGTATTCGCGGTGGCAGCCCTTGGTCCCGTCAGCGTAGATCTCGTTGCTGCCGCTCGGCACGGCATCGAAGCCGGCTGCCAGCAGGTTGCAGTTGTCGAATGTCCGGGCGGTGGCGGCGATGCCGGCCTTCAGGAACGCGCCGTTGCGGAAGCGCGCCTCGAGATTGGCGTCGAAGCCCTGGTAGAGGTTGGTCTCGCCGCCGAAGTCATCAGACAGGCGAATCAGGCTGTTGGCCGGCAGGTTGAGGGCAAAGACCGCTGGCTTCAAGTCCTGGATGCCGCACACCTGGAAGCCGCCGCCGCCTGGCAGGTCGGGGTCGGCCGGCGCCGTGATGCAGCTCGAGTTGTAGCTGTCGGCGTCGTAGCGCAGGTCGTCAACCATGGTCTGGTTGCCAAACGTCCGGCGATAGTAGCCGCCGTTGACCGAGATCCGATCGGCGATCTGGTGCTGTGCGGCGATCGTCCACTCGTCGTTGTAGCCGCGCTTGCCCCAGCCGCGCAGGATGGACGGATCGTACTGGGTGGTCGGCACCCGCAGTTGTCCGAACGTCGGTGTTGAAGCCGAGTTGGTGAGTTCGTTGAACTGGATGTTGCCGCTGGCATCGAGCGGCAGGCCATTGCCGTCGAGGTCGTTCCAGGCGCGGGTGTCGGTCGCCGTGAGGGCGCCGATCGGGTTGACCTGGTTGGCGAAGGCAATCGCCTGGCCGGCGACGTAGCGGGCGTAGCTGGCCTTGAGCGCGGTGCGGCCGTCGCCGAACACGTCCATGGCGAAGCCGACGCGCGGCGAGATGTCCTTCCAGTTCTGCACCGTGCCGGTGCACAGGTCGCCCGGATCGACCGTACCGTCCGAGCATTCGCCGAACGTGGCGCCGCCGCTCAAGCGGCTGGCCAGCACCGAGCTCTCGCGCGACTCGCCAATGAACTGGTCGTAGCGCAGGCCCAGGTTCAACGTGACACGTCCGATCGTCCAGCGGTCCTGCGCGTAGAGGCCCAGGTCCATGTTGATGCCGTTGTTGCGATCGGACGGCAGCCGCAGTGTCACCGAGGTCGGCCGGCCGGCCGTGTAGGTGATCGGCTGCATGTCGCCCGTCCACCGCGTCAGCAGCTTCCAGTCGCCATTGCTGTAGGTGCCGCCCACCCGGAAGTTGTGGTTGCCGGCCACATACGAGGCCGCGCCCATGAAGGTGCGCAGCACCGAATAGTGATCGGCCGGATTCGGCCAGGCGTTGGCCTGCCGCCCGTTGGAAGCGTCGACCACGTTGTAGACGCGGGCGTTCATGATCGAGGTGTCGTCCCAGACCTTGTCTTCACTGCCGGTCACGCTGGGCTGGTAAAGCTCGGTGTAGTTCTGGTTGTAGATGCCGAAGCCGCCCTCGAGCAGCAACCGGTTGGTGTGGGTCCGGGTCCACTTGACGACGCCGACGTAGCTGGTCGGGGTGACCTGGACGCCGGCAGCCTCGGGCGGAATGGTCGCCGCAATGCCCCAGTGGTTGCGGTACTTGCGCTGGTTATCGAAATACCCGGAGACCTTGTCCTTGCTGCTCATCTGCCACGACAGCCGTCCGGCGTTGCTGACAATGTGGCCATCGTCCAGGCCCGGCTTGGTGAAGTCGGGATCGTAGACAAACTGAGAGTCGTTCTTGTCGAAGTAGGCGTCGGTCTTGGTCTTGGTGGAGCCCCAGTGACGGAACGTGTAGTTGAACCACAGCTTGTTCCTGACGATCGGGCCACCGATCTGAGGATTGACGTCCCAGATCTTCTGTACCACGTCGACGTTGGTCAGCGCGTTGTTGGGATTGAACGTCTTGCTGCCGCTCAGGTTGGCGCGGGTGCAGGCCTGGCCGATCCCGGGCGAGCCGCAGTTGTCCGAGGTGAACGCCTCGTCCGCCCAGTTGGCGATCATCGAACCGCGGAACGTGTTGCCGCCATCTCTCGGCACCATGTTCACGCGCATGCCGCCCTGGCCGACCTCCGCGGAGTCGGCGCCGGTGACGTAGCTGAACTCCTCAAAACTCGAGTCGTTCCAGTAGACGCCGCTGTAGGCGCCCTGCGCGCACAGGTTGTTGAGGCGCAGGCCCTCGATGGTCTGCACGGTGTCGCCGGACCCGCGGTACTGAAGCGGCGACTGCTGGAGGTTGCCCGAGCCACCGACATCGCGCGACAGCGCGCCGCCGCCGCCCTGTGCGAGCGTCGTGCCGGGGATCATGATGCCAACCGCCTGGATGTTGCGGCCAGTCGGCAACGCCTCGCGCACCTCGGCCGTCATGACGACGCGCTGCGTGATGCTGGTCGTGTCGACAATCGGAGATTCACCCGTGACGGTGAGGGTCTCCTCGAGCGTGCCGACCTTCAGATCGGCATTGATCGTCGCCGTGAAGTCGGACGTCAACTCGACGCCCTCGCGCACGACGTTGCCGAATCCGGGGAGCGAGAATGTCACCGTGTACGTGCCTGGCCGCAACGCGAGGATCGAATAAGTGCCCGAACCGCTGGTCACGGTGCTCCGGGTCTTCTCGATCAGGACCGGACTGGCAGCCTCGACGGTGACGCCCGGCAGCACGCCGCCTGACGCGTCTCTGACCGTGCCGGAAATGGTACTGGTTTGAGCCGATGCGACGATCGGCGTGAGCAAAAGACAAAGAACCGCTAAGAATCGAACGGCAAGCCAACGCATAACCAGCCCTCCACGAAGTTGCAGCCCAGTCCGGTCCACGGCGCGTGGGTGACACTTTCAGAGACGACAATCTGCGACGACGAAAACCCGACGATCAGCGTTACAAGTGTTAAGAAACTGTAAGCCGCCACATTAGGCAGCAAGCCGCCCGACTGTGTCAATGGCGACCTGCCCCGGACGCGACGGTCCTACTTCTTGGTGGCGGTAAAGGTCCCGTTGACCATGCCGCCGATGTCCATCTTGCCCTTCATGGTGTTCTTCTCGACCGTCCCGTCGTAGGTCGCCGGTGCCTGCTGGCCCTGGACGTCGAGAGTGAAGGTGAAGTGAATGGCGTTACCTTTCAAGGTGCCGGTGAGGTCGGCATTTCCAAGCTGGCCGGCGTACTTGCCGGTGAGCTTTTCCCCGTCTTGCTTGAACGTGATGACGGGGGTGCCACCGCCCTGGTCGGTGGTGACGTTGAAGGCCCACTCGCCGGTGATGTCAGCGGCCTGGGCGAGGACCTGCGGAGAACCGAGCAATGCGAGCACGAACAGAACGGCGATCGCTTTCAGAGTCGACTTCATTTCGAGACCCTCCTTAGGGGCACCGAATGCTAACCCAGAATGACGTTACACGGTGTTACAACTCGCGGTTGGTGCTAGGATTTGCCCCCGAGGCCAATTCCATGCGCCATGCCGGGCTCCTGATCGCGACCGCTGCAACCTTGAGTGTTTCGTTCGCCGCCCAGCCCTCTTCGGTTGAGTGGACCCATTACGGCGGCAACGCCGGCTCGCAGAAATACTCGCCACTCGACCAGATCAATCCCAAGAACGTCAGCCAGTTGAAGATTGCCTGGCGCTGGACGTCGCCCGATAACGCCGTGGTGACCGCCAACCCCATGTCGCGACCCGGCATGTATCACGACACGCCGTTGATGGTGAAGGGCGTGCTCTACACGGTGACGTCGCTCGGGCAGGTCGCCGCGATCGATCCCGCCACCGGCCAGTCGAAGTGGGTATTCGACCCGGGTAACTGGAAGTCGGGACGCCCCGGCAATCTCGGGTTCGTGCATCGGGGCATTTCCTACTGGTCCGAGCCCTCGAATACGCCAGGGCAAGGCGGCGCGAAGGAGCGCCTGCTGCTGGGCACCAGCGATGCCTACTTGATCTCGATCGACGCCAGGACCGGCACGCTCGACACGACGTTTGGGCAGGGCGGCCGCGTCGACCTGATGTCGGGGCTCGCCTACGCCGTGCGCAGCACCAACTACTCGGTCACCGCGGCACCGATCATCTGCCGCGACGTCGTCGTCGTGGGCGCCAGCATTCACGATGGCCCGACCAACAAGGAATGGCCGCGCGGCGATGTGAGCGGTTACGACGTTCGCACCGGCAAGAAGCTGTGGACGCTGCATTCCATTCCGCAAAAGGGCGAGTACGGCAACGACACGTGGGGCGACGATTCGTTCACCTATACCGGCAGCACCAACGTGTGGACGAACATGTCGGCCGACGAAGAGCTGGGCTATGTCTATCTGCCCTTCGGCACGCCCACCGACGATTGGTACGGCGGCCACCGCCCCGGCGCCAACCTGTTTGCCGAGAGCCTGGTGGCGCTCGACGCGCGGACCGGCGAACGCAAGTGGCACTTCCAGGCCGTGCACCACGGCGTGTGGGACTACGACCTGCCGGCCGCGCCGGTGCTGGCCGACATCCGGGTCGACGGCAAGGACATCAAGGCGGTGGCACAGGTCAGCAAGCAGGGTTTCACCTATGTGTTCGATCGCCGGACCGGCACGCCGGTGTGGCCGATCGAAGAGCGCGCGGTGCCGCAATCGAGCGTGCCGGGCGAGCGCACGTCAGCCACCCAACCCTTTCCGACCAAGCCGCCGGCGTTCGAGCGCCAGGGCATCACCGAAAGCGACCTGATCGATTTCACGCCCGACTTGAAGCAGGCCGCTCTCGAAGCGATCAAGCCGTTCGACCACGGTCCGCTCTATACACCGCCTTCGGAGAAGGGCACCCTGACGCTGCCCGGGTGGGTTGGCGGCGCCAATTGGGCCGGCGCGGCCTTCGATCCGCAACAGGGCACGCTCTACGTGCCGTCACTCACCAGCCCCATCGTGATTCAACTGGTCAAGCCCGACCCGGCGAGAAGCAACCTGTTGTACGTGCGTGGCGGTGTGCAGGCGCCGCCGACGCTCGATGGCCTGCCGCTGCTGAAGCCGCCGTACGGACGGGTGACTGCCATCGATCTCAACCGCGGCGACACCAAGTGGGTCACCGCGGTTGGTGACGGGCCGCGCGATCATCCGCTGCTCAAAGACCTGAACTTGCCGCCGCTCGGCGCCGCCTTGCGCAACGCGCCGCTCGTGACCAGGAGCCTGTTGTTCATTGCCATGGGCCAGGGCAACCTGGGAGGCGGCTCCAACCTGCCGGTTGGCGGACGGCCGCTCACCAAGGGCCTGACCTCAGAACCCGTGAAATTGCGCGCCTACGACAAGGCCACCGGGGCGCCGCTCTGGGACTTCCTGCCCCCCTCACGGCCGCTCGCGTCGCCGATGACCTACTCCTACCAGGGCGTGCAATACCTGGTGGTGGCCACTGGCAGCGGCGCCTCGGCCGAGTTAATCGCCTTCAGCCTCGGGTCGTAGGGACGGGTTAATGGCACCTGCATCTTGTGATTTGGTGGGCTGGTGAGCTTGTGATCGAGCGGTTGAACCTTAGATCTGGTGAGCTTGAGATCGGTCTGTTGATCACCAGATCGATCGCCAGATCAACCGACCGCTCACAAGATCAAGCAGATCTAGAGATCAACCGTTCGACCACCCGATCATCACATCAAGAGGTCAACCGATGAGAACGACCCGCCTGTTCGTGGTAGCCGCCAGCCTGCTGCTGATGCCGTCGCTGGCCGCGGCGCAAGCGCTGCCCAACATCAGCTCACTGAACGTCCGCTACAACACCCGCAAGGCGACGGTGAAGCCTGACGGAGAGCTCAAGGCACAGATCGACGCGGTGGATCGCGAGATCGCCGCTGCCAACAAATCGGGACGCACCGGCGAAGTCCGGCGGCAGATCGCCAAGGGGCTGGCCCTGCTCGACGGCACGGCCTGGACGCCGGCTCTCGACTTTCAGAACTCGCTGGCGCTGCGCAGCGAGCGCACCGTGGCTGATTCGTCGATCGCCTACGCCCTGCGGCTGGAACAGATCTACACCCCCGCGATCGAGTTGACGCCAGCGCTCAGTGTGAAGACGGCGCTGCGCAGACGTCCGGCGGCGACGCCACCAGCCGCCACGCCGGCCGCGCTCATCACCGTTCGCGAACTGGGTGTGTTTGACGGCGTCAGCCGCGACCTGCGCGAGTCGCCGTTTGCCATGGAACTGGACGTGGCCGGCGTCGCCGACGGCGCCTACCTCATCGAAGCGCAAGTCATGGACGGCGCCACCACCATCGCCACCACGACGCTCGGCGTGTTCCTGCAGAAAGGCCTCGATGCCCGCCTGCATGCGCTTGAAGCGGCTGCGGCCGCCGTCATTCCCAGCGTGCGCGCGGACGTGATCTATCCGGTCGACTACATCCGCAACGTGAATCGCGGCCGGATCGGGCTGCAGACCTTTAACGTCGCCACCGAGGTCGCCGCCGCAGAGGCGGTGCTGGCAGCGGCCAAGGGCGGCAAGGATCCGTTCAGCGGCCGGACCGGCGACTTCGAGCGGCATTACCTGCTTGAGGGGCCGAACGAAGTGATGCCGTATCGCGTCTACGTACCGAAGTCGTACTCCAGTACCGCGGGTGCGCCACTGGTGATTGCATTGCACGGCCTCGGCGCCAACGAAGATTCCTTCTTCGACGGGTATTCACGGCTGCCGCCCCAGCTGGCCGAGAAGCATGGTTTTCTGCTGGCGGCGCCCATGGGCTTTCGCGTCGATGGGTTCTACGGCTCGCCGATCATGGGCGGCGGCGACGCCGCCGCGCGCCGGCGGGTGGAGTACAGCGAGAAGGATGTTCTCGAAGTGCTGCGGTTGATGCGCGCCACCTACAAGGTCGACGAATCGCGCATCTACCTGATCGGCCACTCGATGGGCGCGATCGGAACCTGGGCGCTGGGCGCCAAGTACCCGGATACCTGGGCTGCGCTGGTGCCGTTTTCAGGTGTCGGCTCACCGGCCCTCGCCGAACGCATGAGGGGCGTCCCGCAGTTTGTCGTCCACGGCGACGCCGATGCCACCGTCAATGTCAGCGGTTCGCGCAACATGGTGGCGGCGCTGAAGAAAGCCGGCGCCAACGTCACCTACCTCGAGATTTCCGGTGGCAGCCATACCGACGTCGTGGTGCCCAACTTGCCCAAGGCCTTCGAGTTTCTCGCCGGCCAGCGCAAGCCGGCAATGGCGACGCAGCAGCAGTAAGATAGAGGTATGTCGTGGCCGCAGATTAGACGCCGATTAACGACCGACGTGCGGGCCTCAGCGGTGTGGACGGGGCTGATCACCGGCGCGGGTGCGCTCGGCCTGGCCGTGGCCGGCTGGCCATACCTGCAGCCACAGACGGTGTCGACCCACGGACGCATCACCACCAGCATTGTCTTCAACCGCGAGGTCTCGCAGATCTTCCAGCGGAAGTGCTTCCAGTGCCACACCGACGGCAACGTGTCGATGGCGCTGACCACCTATGCCGAGGCCCGGCCGTGGGCGGTGGCGATCAAGGAAGAGATTCTCGAGAAGAAGATGCCGCCCTGGAGCGCGGTCACCGGCTACGGTCACTTCTCGAACGACGCGAGCCTGACCGCGCGCGAAATCAGTCTCATCATTTCGTGGGCCGACGGCGGCGCCCCGAGCGGCGTCCTGCTCGCCGACGAAGACAAGCCGGCCGTGATCATTCCGTCGCTCGGCGGCTGGGAGCACGGATTGCCCGACGCCGTGGTGGCCGTGGCCACCGCGGAGAAGGTGGCGGCCGAGTCCGGGGATCGCGTTGCCCGGGTCGAGGTGGCGACGGGGTTGACCGAGGCCAAGTGGCTGCGGTCGTTGCAGTTGAACTTCACCGATCGCCGCGTCGTCCGCTACGCCGCGGTGTATGAAGCGCGCACCGGGCAGTGGCTGGGCACGTGGACGCCCATGCACCAAGTCACGGCCATGCCAGACGAGGTGGGCATCGCGCTGCCGGCGGGCGGCAAGGTGAGGGTGGAGATCGGGTACCGCGGGACGTTCGAGGAGGCCACCGGCGCCGGCGAGCTGGGCCTCTACTTCTCGGAGAAGAAGCCCGCGCTGGTTGCGGCACCACTCGAGATCAGTGCGGCGCCGGTGACGGTGGCGGCGGGGACGGCCGGCGAGCGCGTGCGGACCGAGCTGACCCTGAAGGCCGCGGTCAGCGCGGCCGCCCTGTGGCCCGCCCTCGGCGACGGCGCGACCTCGGTGGAGGTGGCGGCGATTCTTCCCGACGGTGTGGTCGAGTCGATGCTGTGGTTGAAGAAGTACCGCGCCGACTGGCCCTCGGCGTATGTGCTGAAGGAAGCGCTCGCCCTGCCGGCCGGCACCCGGCTCACACTGACGGTCTATTACGACAACCCCGGCACGGCGCCGCTGCGCGCGCAACCGTCGCTGGCGGTGACCGCGTTTACGCCCCGCCCGGCCGCGTCACTCGCACCGTAAACGGCACCATCGACAACTTGCCGCGCCGCTGAAACTGCAGCCAGATGCGGTACATGCCTGGCCGCGGGAAGAGCGCGTGGAAGGTGAGGTCGGGGCCGCCGCCTTCGGTGACGGCGGTGCCCTCGAGCATCTCTTCCGGGTGCGCATGCACGTGCTCGGTCATGTCTTCGCTGAGCATCATGGCGTGGCCGAAGGCCCCCAGGTAGCGCTGCAGGTCGGTCACCGGCGCGCCGGTCGTCTCGTCGGTGAAACGAATCGGGATGTCGGTGTCTTCGGTCGAGATCAGCTTGGCCGGCGTTGCGCCCAGCGTGACCACCACGCCGTCGGCCGTCTTGCTGAACGTGGTGTCGGCAGTCAGCTCGGGAATTGACGCTGCAAGGTCGCCGTCGAAGCCGGCGGTCGAGAACGGCGTGGCAATCATCTGCGGTCCGCCACCAAGCGGCATGAAGTCGCTGAAGAGGACGTAGTGACCCGGCGCCGGGATCGGGTGCTCGAGCGTGAAGCTGCCGTCTTTCTCGAGCACGGGATGCTCGTGGAACCAATGCTTCATGTCGCGGCTGACGATAAACAGGTGGTACAGGCGGTCGTGAACTTCCGCGAAATCGGTCACTCGGGCGCCCGTGAGCGGGTGCTGCACCTCGAAGTGAAACTTGACCCGTTGGCCGGCCTTCGGCGCGCGCGGCTCGAGAGAAACCCGCATCACGTAGTCGGCTGTGGCCATGGGGTCGCCCGCCACCAGCTTCATGCCGCAGATGCTGCAGCTGCCCGGTTCCGCCTTCACCTCGTTGGGATGCATCGGGCAGATGTATCCGCTGGTGGTCACTGGTGCGTTGGGATCGAGCAGCGGGCGGGCGGTGCCCGGAATCATCTCCTGAGCAGAAACCGCCAGGCCCGCTGTCAACAGCGCCGCTAGAACGTAACGCATGAATCAAATTCTAACAGGTGCTGAGCCCAGCACCCCAGCACCTGCTTAGGGCCAAAGCCAGCCAAACGTCCCGCCCGTCAGCAGCCCGTAAATCAGGCCGCCGAAGATGCCGCGCAGCGTCGCTCCCCAGTTCTTTCCGCCCCAGATCGACGCCTGGGGCAGCCCTAGCGCGTAGCCGGTGAAGGCCACGCAGCCCGACACCTGGAACACCTTCAGGTAGGGGGTGCCAGGACCGAGGGCGGCGGAGGCAACGTAGCCTGCCACCAGCGAGATGACGATTGAGTAGATGAACCACTGGATCAGGTTGGGCGTCATGGTGAACGGGCCACTGGGGCGCACCGTCATCATCACGACCGGGCCGGCTTCCATCTTGGCCTTGAACTCGGGAGAGCCCATGCCCGCCATGCTTGAGGCGAGCGGCATGGCGTAGTCGCCGGGCGCCAGGTTGAAGGGACGAAGCGCCGCCATCACGCCGTCTTCGTTCGGGACCCGCTTCATGTCGCCCTTATGGAGCGGCGTGGCCATGTGGATGATCGAGCTGGCGATGAACACGAGCACGGCGGCGACGAGAATCGGCACGAGCAACGACAGCAATGGAACCATGGGGTCCCTCCTTCGCGGCCCATCCTACTCCAGCCGGAGTCCTAAAACATGCCACGCAGCCTGAGCACGTTCGCCGCCACAGCAGAGAGATAGAGCGCGCCGACGCCGGCAAGCAAGGCCGGTACGACCACACGGGGCCGCTCGCTTACGGGTCGCGCCATCCTGGCGCGGCAACGCGCGCGCAACCGTTCCGCCCGACCAGGGTCGGGAGTGAGCGCGGTGAGCCGCGAGATGCGGTTCAGGATCAGGTCGCTGTCAGAACGGTCCGTCATGTGGCAATCTCCGTGAGCACGGCGAGAACCGGCTCGTGGGGCTCAAGGGCCCTGGCCAGCGCGGCACGCGCGCGGCTCACGCGCTGCCGCATGGCCTCGGGTGAAATGTGGCACACACTCGCGGCGTCGGCCGGACGCAAGCCCTCGACGAACACCAGCAGCAGCGCCTCGCGATAAGCCACGGGCAGCGCGCCGATGGCGGCTTCAAGACGCTGCCCGGATTCGTTGGCGGCGGCGACATCGAATGGCGACGGCGGTGGCGACCCTGATGGCCACAACCCGATCAGGCCAGCAGCGTGCGAGTCTTCCAGCATGCGCGAACGGCGGTAGCTCACGTGTAGGTTGCGCGCTACCGTGAACAGCCATGGACCGAGCCGGGTGTCCGGCCGCAACTTCGAAGCGCGCGCCACCAGGCGCAACCAGGTTTCTTCGAGGAGATCCTCGGCGACCTCGCGCCGTCGTGACAACCGGGCCAGGAACTTGAAGAGCCGGGTGTTGAAGAGATCGTGGACGGCATCAAACGCGTCCGGGTCGCCGGCGCGCAGCCGGCCGACCAGGGCCAGCTCGAGTTCGCGGTCCATACAGGTCATAACGCTCAGGGCCGCCGATCGTGACAGGTGTCACAAACAAGGGCGGCGAGCGTTATATCCCGGGTGGAGGCAAACGGACAACATGGAACTGTTTCAGATACTCGGCAATGCGAGCATCGTCGCGAGATTGAGCATGCTGGTGGCGATCTTTCCGCTGGGTGCGGGGCTGGCCTATGCGCTGCGTCCCAGCGAGCAACGGTTGGCGGTGATGCGGCCAGTGTCGCTGGCCGGACTGTTCTCGGCCCTCGCCGGCGCCGTCGTCGGCGCCATCAACGTGCTGCGAGGTATCTGGATGAGCGAAGGGGCGGTGGACTGGCGGATCGCGGCGATCGGCACCGCCGAGTCACTGGTGCCACTGTTTCTGGCGTTCGGATGCCTCACGGTGGCCTGGCTCTGTGTCGCCGCGCGATTCATGCGGGCCACCGAGATGACTACGGCCGCCGATTAGACAGCCGCAGGCCTGATTCATACCCAGGACAGCCGCAGATTCACACAGGTCCCCAGGTAGCGTGTTGGTCCAGAAGGATCGAATCTGCGGCTGTTCCCGAATCTGCGGCTGGCTAGTCGATGGCCAACGTGCCGGTATAGATAGCCATGCCGACCACCGCGTCAATGCCAAGTGCATCAAGTGCATCGATGTCGGCGCGCGTCGTGATGCCGCCGGCGGCGGTCAGCTTGCGCTCGGTGGCGTTGGCCACGGACTTGATCGCCGACATGTCGGTGCCCTGCATCAGCCCTTCCTTGTCGACGTGGGTGTAGAGGAACTCCTCGCAGTAGCCCTCCAGTAACTGCACGGCCTGGACGGCGGTCAGCGGCAGCACGGTCTTCCAGCCATGGATGCACACGCGACCCGCCCGTGAGTCGACCGCCGCGATCACGCGGTGCATGCCGACGGTGCCGGCCAGTGCGCTGGCGAAGTCGTGATCGACCATCTGCGACAGGTCGGTGCCGTCGCCGCGCCGGAACAGCCCGGAGCCGGCAATCACGGCCTGGGCGCCGGCGGCGATCAGCTCCTCGGCCCGTCGCACGCTGCGCACGCCGCCGCCAACACGGCAGGGCAATTGCGAGGCGATGGCGCGAACAAGCTGGTCGTTGTTGCCGCGCGACATCGCCGCATCCAGGTCGATGAGCTGGACCTTCGGGAACTTCGCGAACCTGGCGATCCAGCCGTCAAGGTCGTCGGAAGAGATCGCGAGTTTGTCGCCTTGCACGAGTTGGACGACCTTGCCGCCCTGCAAATCAATCGAGGGGATCAACATACGTTTGCCACGGAGGACACAGAGGAGACAGAGAAATTCAAACCCTTACGGGAATACCCGATTCGCTCAAGAACAGCTTCAACGCGCTCACGCTCTTCTCGTTGAAGTGAAAGATCGAGGCCGCCAGGGCGGCATCGGCGTGCCCCTCCCTGAACACTTCGGCGAAGTGCGCGAAGGAACCGGCGCCACCTGACGCGATCACGGGGATGTTGACCGCCTCCGACACGGCGGCGGTCATGTCGCAGTCGAACCCCGCCTTCGTGCCGTCACGGTCGATCGAGGTCAGTAGAATCTCGCCGGCGCCACGGTCGGTCGCCTCGCGCGCCCATTCGATCGCGTCGCGGGTCGTGGCCGCCTGCCCCGATCTCGCAAACACATTGTAGGGCCCCCCTTGATTGGGGGTCCCGGCGCCCCGCTTGGCATCGATCGCGACGATGACCGCCTGGCTACCGTAGCGCTTGGCCAAGCGCGTGATCAGGTCAGGATTCTTCAACGCCGCCGTATTCAAGCTGACCTTGTCGGCGCCGGCCTCGATGGCGGCGGCGGCGTCGGCCTCGCTGTGGATGCCGCCCCCCACTGCCAGTGGCAGGAAGATCTCCCGCGCGACCGCGGCGATCGTGTGTGCGCGTGCCTGGCGAGCCTCGACCGTCGCGGTGACGTCGAGGATGACGATCTCGTCGATGCCCTCGACGTTGTAGCGCCGCGCCAGTTCGGCCGGATCCCCGGCTTCACGCAGGCCCTCGAAGTTGACGCCCTTGACGACCTTGCCGTCGCGCACGTCGAGGCAGGCAATGATGCGCTTACTCAACACAGAGTGCTACTCCAGGGCCGCAGATGACCAGATGCGACGGGGCCGCAGATGACACAGATGCGACGGGGCCGCAGATGACCAGATGCGACGGGGCCGCAGATGACACAGATGACGCAGATGGCTGAGCTCAACATGCTTGCCACCAGTTGCGCAGAATCTGCAGCCCGGCCGGACCCGACTTCTCCGGGTGGAACTGCACCGCCGAGACGTTGTTGCGCTCGACCGCGGCGCTGAACGGCACGCCGTATTCGCACGTCGCCGCCGTGTCGTCGATCACCGGTGCGGCAAAGGAGTGTGTGAAGTAGACCTGGGTTCCCTCGGCGATCCCGGCCATCAGCCGGCTTGGTCTCGGCATGGCGAGGCTGTTCCAGCCCACGTGCGGTACCTTCTGTCGCTCACCTTCGGGAAACGTGAAGGTGAAGCAGCGTCCCTTGAATACGCCGAGTCCCTCCACGTCAGGGGCCTCGGCGCTGCCTTCGAACAGCCACTGCAGCCCGACGCAGATGCCGAGCAGCGGCTTTCCGTCGGCGACTGCGTCCGTGATCGCCGCCCGCCAGTCGCCGGTCAACCCGCGCGTCGCGTCGAAGTGGCCGACGCCGGGGACAATGACGCCGGTCGCGCGGCTGAGTTCGCCGGGTACAGCCGGCGTCCAGACGCTGGCACCAATGGCTGCCAGGGCCTTGCGCACCGAGGCCAGGTTACCGGCGCCGTAGTCGACGAGTGCAATCACAGCAGGCCCTTGGTGCTCGGCAGCATGCGCGCCAACCGCTTGTCCTTCGCGCAGGCTACTCGCAGCGCCCGCGCGAACGCCTTGAAGCACGCCTCGATCTTGTGATGGTTCGAGCGGCCGTACATCACCTTAAGGTGCACGTTGGCCCGCGCGGCCATGGCGAAGCCGTCAAAGAAGTCGTGCACCAATTCCGTCTGCAGGTCGCCGACCATGCGGACATTGACCTTGGAGTCGACCACGCAGTGGGGCCGGCCGCTGAGGTCGATTGCGGCCACGGCCAGTGTTTCGTCCATCGGCATCACGAAGTAGCCGGCGCGATTGATGCCGCGCTTGTTGCCGATGGCGGCCAGTACGGCCTCGCCCAGCGCGATGCCGGTGTCTTCCACCGTGTGGTGCTGGTCGACATCGAGGTCGCCGGTGGCCTTGACCTTGAGATCGAAGCCGCCGTGCCGGGCCACCAGGTCCAGCATGTGATCGAGAAAGCGGATGCCGGTGCTGTTCTCGTACTTGCCCTTGCCGTCGAGCGACAGGGTCACCTTGATCTGTGTTTCGGCCGTCCGTCGATCGATTACCGCTCGGCGCACAGGGCCTCCAGTGTCGCGACCGCGTGGCGAGTGTGCTCCGCGACGCCGGCGGTGAGCCGGAAGCAGTTGGGGCACGACGGGTCCTTCGTTCGATCGCGCACGAACACGCCCTTGGCGATCATTCCGTCCACCAGCGCTCGCGCGCGCTCACCGCCGTCGATCAAGACGAAGTTGGCGCCGCTCTTCCAGTAGCGAAGCCCGGCGCGGTCGCACGCGGCATACACCAGCTCCTTCGATTCCTTCGCCTGTGCCACATACCAGGACCGAAACCCGGTGTCCGCAATTGCCGCCCGCAGTGCGGCCACCGCCACCACGTTGAGGTTGAACAGCGGCATGGCGCGGCGAATGGGCGCGAGCACGGCGGGTGAGGCAATCATCACGCCGACCCGCATGCCCGCCAGCCCGAAGGCCTTCGAAAAGGTACGGCCGACAATCACGTTCGGATACTCCGCCGCCTCGGCCAGGAAGTTCTCGCCCAGGAAGTCGTGATACGCCTCGTCCACGAACACCAGCGCGTGGCCGGCCTCGCGGGCAATGCGGCGAATCGACGCCTGGGGAATGGGCTGGCCACTTGGGTTGTTGGGATTGTTGACGTAGACGATGCGGGTGTTCGGCGTGATCGCCTTGATCACGCCCTCCAGCGGGTAGGCGTAGTCAGGGCCGGCCGGCACCGACACCACCCGCGCGCCCATCGCGTGCGCGGTGCTCAGGTAGGGCTCGAACGCCGGTTGCGCCACCAGGATTTCCGGCGTTCCCGACGGCGCGGTGAGCGGCGCCCCAAGTTCCACCAGCGCTTCGGGCGTCCGGTTGCCCAGGTAGCCGATCGATGCCAGCAGGATGCCTTCGTCGAGGCCGTTGGTCAGCACGATGCGATCGGGATCGACGCCAAGATACGCGGCGGTCTCGACGATGGCGTCGCGGAAGTCCGGGTACAGCGCCAGCCGCTGCGCATCGAACGCCCGGACGGCCTCAACCACCTTCGGCGAGCAGCCACCGGTGTTTTCGTTGAGGTGAAGCCTCAGGCCGGGGCCGAGGTCGGGTACGCCTTGAATGGTGGTCATATGCGTGGTCTCGGCGGCGTTAAAGCGCCGCCCTCCGGGTTCTAATTTCAATGGAACGGGCGTGGGCTTCCAGGCCTTCGGCGCGCGCCAGGGTGGTTACCGTATCGGCAATACTCCTCAGGCCGGCTTGCGTCACGCGCTGCACGGACACCAGCTTCACGAAGTCGGCGGCGTTCAAGCCGCCACGATAGCGGGCCGCGCCGGCCGTTGGCAGCACATGATTCGAGCCGATGGCGTAGTCGCCGGCCACCTGCGCCGTCCACTCGCCAACGAACACGGCTCCCGCGTTCCACACGCGTTTGGCCAGCGCCTCGGTGCCGACCACCAGGTGTTCCGGTGCCGCGTGGTTGGCCAGGTCGATGGCCTCGTTCAGGTCGCGGCAGATCACAATGCCACCGTGACGTTCGAGCGATTGCAGGGCCGGGCCGGTGTCGGGCATCTGCGCCGCCACTTCGCGGGCCACGCGGTCGGCCAGCGCGCGATTGGAGGTGATGAGCACCGCGCGCGCGTCGGGATCGTGTTCCGCCTGCGCAATCAGGTCGGCGGCGATCGCCGCCGCCGATCCGGACGAGGTCACGATCAGGATCTCGGTCGGTCCGGCGTAGAAGTCGATCCCGCAGTCGGCGGACACCAACGACTTGGCCGCCGACACCCAACGATTACCCGGTCCCACGATCTTGTCGACCCGCGGAACGCTCGCGGTCCCATACGCCAGGGCGGCAATGGCCTGGGCGCCGCCCACCTGGAACAGCCGATCGACCCCCGCCTCAATCGCCGCCGCGAATACCGCCGCATCAGGCCGCGGGCAGGTCACCACGATCTCAGCCACCCCTGCCGCCCGGGCCGGTATCGCCGTCATCAGCAAGGACGAGGGCAGGGGATAGCGGCCGGCTGGCACATAGCAGCCCACCCGCAGCAAGGGGATCACGCGCTGTTCGACGTTAATCCCGGCGGCCACCTGCTTGCGCCAGCCCCTGGGCACCTGGGCTTTGGCCACGGCGCGAATATTCACGGCCGCACGCTTGATGGCCGCCCGCACGCCCGGCGCCAACGCGCGTGCCTTCACCTCCCAATCACGACGCGGCACCTCGATGGCGCCCTTCAGCCCATCGAGGTCGCGGGCCAGCTTCACCAGCGCCCGGTCACCATCCTTGCGCACACTCTCGACGATGGCGGCCGCGCGCGCTTCCGTCGCCTTGTCCCTGATTCGCGTGGCCGACAGCAGCCCGGCCACGGCGCGCCGATTCTCGGACTGAACAATTCTCATCGCAGTAACTCACCCAATCCCAAAATCACCAAATCCGAGCGCCACAATCCCGAGATCCCCAATTCACCAGACCCAGAGATTCGCTAGACCACAATCTTATTGAGCGGGTACTCGACAATGCCCTGTCCGCCGGCCGCCTTCAGCCGCGGAATCAGGTCGCGGGCGACCTTTTCTTCCAGAATCGTGTTGATGGCCACCCACTCCGGATCGCTCAACGACGATACCGTCGGCCGTTGCAGCGCCGGCAGCAGGCCGATCAGCTTCTCCACGTCGGTGCGCTTCGCATTAAGCATCAGCCCGACCCGGCCCTGTGCGTCGATCGCAGCGCGCAGCAGCAGCGCCAGGTTCTCGATCTTGGTCTTCTTCCAGCCGTCGGTCATCGCCGACTGGTTGGCGATCAACTGCGTGTTGGATTCCATGATGGTCTCGAGAATCCGCAGCCGGTTGGCGCGCAGGGTCGAGCCGGTCTCGGTGGCTTCGACGATGGCGTCGGCCAGCACCGGCGGCTTGACCTCGGTGGCGCCCCACGAGAATTCGACGTCGACGTCAAGGCCCTGGGTGGTGAAGTAGTGCCTGGTGACGCGGACCAGTTCGGTGGCGATGCGCTTGCCGTTGAGGTCGGCGACCGTCTTGAACGGCGAGTCTTCCGGCGCGGCCAGCACCCACTTCACCTTGCCGAAGCTTTGCTTGGAGTAGACCAGGTCGCAGATCCGCGCCAGCGGCGCCTGCTCGGGGTGGCCGATCTCGTGTTCGGCGATCCAGTCCTGGCCGGTGAGGCCGGCGTCGAGCACGCCATCGGCGACATAGCGCGCCATCTCCTGCGCCCGGATCAGCATGCACTCGATCTCGATATCGTCGATCGACGGAAAATACGAGCGCGAGTCAATGCGCACCTGGTAACCCGCGCGCTGGAACAACTGGATGGTTGAATCCTGCAGCGAGCCCTTCGGAATGCCTAATTTCAACTTCATGTGATCCTCTTGCCGGCGGAGAGCGGCAGCACTAACGTGCTGCCCTACTGGTGTTTGGAAACTCGGTGTAGAAGCAGGTGCGCTGACCGGTGTGGCAGACGTTGCCGTCGCCTTCGCGCGTCACCTTGATCAGCACCGTGTCATCGTCGCAATCCACGAACATCTGTCGCACGGCGAGCCGGTTGCCCGACGTTTCGCCCTTCATCCACAGCTTGTTGCGCGTGCGGCTGAAGAAGGTGACGTAGCCGGTCTCCTGCGTCAGCCGCCAGGCTTCGTCATTCATGAAGCCGACCATCAGCACCTCGTTGGTGCTTTCGTCCTGCACCACCGCCGGAATCAACCCGTCCAGTTTTGAAAAGTCCATAACGTCCCTGAAAACAAAAAGCCCGCCGTTGCCGGCGGGCCTTTGCGTGAAACGAATCCTGGTGGATGTCGGTTCGGTTTCCTTACGCGCAAACTCCTGCCGGCCGTTTCGGTGAACGGTGGTGATGGCTGCGGTGCGCGTGGTGAACCAACGACATGACCATAAAAGGGTAGTTGATCCCTGGCGGGAAATGCAACCCGCTACGGTTTTCTCGGCATTCGTTCGGTCGTGTTCGCCGCGTACCAGGCAAACACCGCCGCGACCGCGCCCTGCTGGATCACATCGTCTTTCTGCACGTGATCGAACGAGTCCATGTTCGAGTGATGGGTGCGCGAGTTGTACTCCAGCCGCTCCTGGATGAACTGGAACCCCGGAATGCCGGCCTCGTCGAACGAGCCGTGGTCGGTCTGGCTGACCGAGCGCGGGCTCACGTTCTTCCAGCCAATGTCCTTGAGCGGCTTGCCCCACTCCTCGAACATCTTCATGGCGCCGGTGTTGCCCTGGCCCCAGATGCCGACGATGCGGCCGGTGCCGTTGTCGAGGTTGAAGTAGGCCTGGACGTTGGCCTGCTCGGGCTTGGCCGTCTTGGTTTTGGGGTCGTAGTAATGGCGGGCCACATACTCACGCGAACCCAGCAGGCCCTGCTCCTCGGCCGCCCACAGCGCCACGCGAATGGTGCGCCGCGGCTTCAGGCCGAGCGACTGGATTACCCTGACGGCTTCGATCATGGCCGCCGAACCGGTGGTGTTGTCGGTGGCGCCGGTGGCGTAGGGGTAGGTGTCGAAGTGGGCACCCATGATTACCACCTCATGGGCCAGGTCGCTGCCCGGGATCTCGGCAATGATGTTGAACGCGTTGCCCGCCGGATCCGTTTCCGGATGGAACCGGGTCTGGATGTTCACCTCCATTCGCACCGACTGGCCGCGGGCCAGGAGGCGGACGATGCGGTTGTAATGCTCCACCGCAATCGTGGCCGACGGCACCGGCGCCGGCGCCTTCGGGTCGCGGCTACCGCCGTTACCAGGGAAGATTGTGCCGCCGTCGACGACCTGGGTCTGCCACGACAGGTTGCTGCCGCCGGCCGGCGAATCGTTGTCGGAGCCGCGATCGAGGAACACCGCCGCGCCCTCGTCGGCCAGGAAGCGCTGGAGCGAGGCAGGGGTCACGCGCGCGGCGGCGCCGGTGGCCGGCGCGGCTGGCGGCGCGGCAGAAGTGGCCGGTGCGGCAACCGGCAGCTTCATGGCCTCAGCCCAATCGGCGTCGTTCATCTGCAACACGACCCGCCCGTCGAGCATGCGCACCACGCGGACGCCCTGGCTGATGACGATCTTGCCCCGCAATTGCCCCTTGTACTTCGCCAGGTCGCCTTCGGTTGCGGCCTGCACGTGGACCACGTCCGAAGTCACCGGACCGCTGGTCGAGGGCGAGTTCCAGCGCGGCTGGCCAATCAACACGGCCATCTGCGGCGCCGTCATGTGCGCGGAAAACCGCTCGATGGTCCAACCCTGGCCGAACGGGAAGCGCTCGATGTGGATGTTCTGCAGGCCCCACTCAGCGAACTTCTTCATCACCCAGTCGGCGCCCTGGCGGTAGCCGGGCGTGCCGGTCGCGCGCGGGCCGTAAACCTCCGACAGCCACCAGTGCGTCTCCATCGCCTGCGAGCGCGTGATGGCCTCGCCGCGGATGCGGTTGATGGTATTGGGGTCGACGCCGGCCGGCGCCTGCGCGGCCAGCGAAAGAGTGATGGTGAGCAGGGACAGGGTTGGAAAGATCGCGCGTCTCATGGAATCCTCTGGGCCGTTTGGAGAGCGACGGCTTTAGCCGTCGCTGAAATCGTCGCTGACTGAAAGGCGAGGGCCGAAGCCCTCGCCCTCCAAACGCTGTGTTGTCGCTATCGTTGCTGCACGGCTGTGGTGGTGGCCGCCGGGCCCCGCTTGTACTTGTCGAACCAGTAGCGCAAGTAAAGCTGCGTGCGAACAAAGTTCGACGGCGTGCTCGAGGTGCCGTGCCATTCGTTGTTCATGCGCAGCATCGCCGTCGGCACTTTCAGCAACTTGAGCGCGCTGTAGAACTGCTCGGTCTGCGGCATCGGCGTGCGCAAGTCGTTGACGCCGGTCATCAGCATGGTCGGCGTCTTGACGTTGGCCACGTAAGTGAGTGGCGATCGGCGGAGGTGCTCCGACGGGTCTTCCCACGGCAGCTTCTCGAAGTTGTAATACCAACTGGCGCCATCGGTAGTGCCGACGAAGCTGACCCAGTCGATCACCGGGCAGTTGGCCGAGGCCGCCGCGAAGCGGTCGGTCTTGCCGACGATCCACGCCGTCAGCACGCCGCCGCCGCTGCAGCCGGTGACGAACAGGTTGCGCTCGTCGACGAAACCCTTCTTGAGCAGTTCATCGACGCCGCCCATCAGGTCGTCGTAGTCCTTGCTGGGATAGGCGTTATTGATCTGGTTGCCGAACGAGCTGCCATAGCCGGTGCTGCCGCGCGGGTTGGTGTAGAGCACCACGTAGCCGTTGGCGGCCTGCTCCTGCCAGCCGTAGTTGAAGCCGACCCCGTACATGCTGTGCGGGCCGCCGTGGATGTGCAGCTGCATCGGGTACTTCTTGGTGGCATCAAAGTCCGGCGGCGTGATGTACCAGCCCTGGATCTTCATGCCATCGGCCGACGTGTACCACATTTCCTTGACGTCGCCGAGCTTCTTGCCGGCCAGAATGTCCTCGTTGACGTTGGTCAGTTGCTTGATGTCTGACGGTGTCGCGACATCGAACGACACGATGTCGGCCGGGGCGTGCGGCGAGGTCAGCACGCCCACCGCCTTGCCTTTGACGACGTTCGCCGTCGAGAGCATGTAGGTGCCCTTGGTCAACGGCTGCACCACATCGGCACGATCGCCGGCCATCGGCAGCAGGTACAAATTCTGCGAACCTTGATCCTGGGCCGTGAAGTAGAGGCCGGTGCCGTCGGCTCTCCATATGGCGCTTTGCGGCGAGCGATCCCAGTCGCCAGACACCATGCGGGGATTGGTGCCGTCGATGTTCATGACGTAGAGCTTGCTGTCCTGCCAGGTGTTCTTCGACTGGTCGTAACCGACATAGGCCACGCGCTTGCCGTCGGGCGACACCTTGGGACTGCCGTCGGGACCCTTGCGCGTGGTCAGTTGCCGGATGGCGCCGGTGGCCACGGTCACCGAGTAGATGTCCGATTCGCGCCACTGGTACTCGGCATCGGCCACCCGGTTCGAGCCGAACAGGATTTGCCGGCTGTCGGGCGTCCACTCGACGCCGTTGTGATGCCACAGGCCGTCGGTTAACTGGCGCGGCGTGCCGCCGGTGGCCGGCACGACGAAAATGTGCCGATAGCTGTCATCGTCAAACCCGACGCCGTCGGAACGATAGTCGAGGCGCTCGACGATGCGCGGGGCGTCGGTCCACTTGGCGCCTTCCGGCGCCCGCGGCATCTTGATGGGCCACGCGTTCTTCGCTTCGACATTCATGACAAAGCCCAGCTTGGTGCCGTCCGGCGACCAGGCCACGGCGCTTGGCGGCTTCTCGACCCGCGTGATCTGGGAAGTGGCGCCCTCGGCGTCCATGTAGCGCACGAAGATCTGCGACCCCTTGGGTTCGCCCTGGGCGGTGTAGGCAAGGCGATCGCCCGACGGCGACCAGCGCGCATTGCTGCCGCGCACGAGAAAGCGATTCTTGCTGCCGTCGGCGTTCATCACCCACAGCGACGATTCACGCTTGTCGTTGACCTTGTCGATCCAGCCGCGGGTGTAGACGATTTGCGCGCCGTCGGGCGACAGTTGCGGGTCCGAGACGGTCTCGAACTCCCAGTAAAGGTCCAGGTTGAGCCGATCGGTGGCCGCGCTATTGGCGGTGGTGGCGCTTTGAGCGGCCATCATCGCCGGCAGCGACGCAAGGGTCAGGGCGAGAAGCAATCGACGCATGGCAACCTCCAGCCGCAGATTCTAGTTCCTTTTCGCGCCGCGTCACCTGTGGCTTCGATTTCGTGATCCCGGCGACTGGCGATTGCCTCGAGTGCCGCATTCGCCGTAGCCTTCGTGCCGGCTGGTGTCTTCAGTGCGCTACGGCGCACGACGCAAACCGGCCAGGCGCCGGTAGAGCGCCGAGGGCGGTTCCCGGCGGTTGTTGGGTGTGCGCTCGAGCGCGGCCTCGTAGGCGGCGATCGCACCGGCGCGGTCGCCTCGCGACTCCAGCGCCAGACCGCGGTAGTAGTAGCCGCGCGCGTCCAATGGCGCCAGCGCCACCAGCGCATCGGCGGTCGCGGCAAGCGTATCGGCTTCCCGCATCTGCTGAAGGCGCGCGCGCGCGGCCAATTGGTCTGCCGGCGCGCCGGGCAACGCCGGCATCATTACCCAATCGGTGGTGACGCTCCTGCCGCTCACCGGCAGAGACACGCGAACGCGCTGCCCCGCCGGAGGCAACGTCGTCATAACGATCCAGACTTCGAGCGTCGTCGAAGCCTCCATGCGAATGGGTGTTCCCTCTGGTGCCCGCACGACCGAGACCGCTGGCCCGGCCGTTGCGGCGCCGTCCGGTCGCTCGAACTCAACCCGGATGCCCGCGTCGAGTTGCGACCGCGAGAAGGAGACCAGGGCGCCTTCCGCCGTGATGCGGTTTCGCAGCCGTCCGTCGAACAGGCTGACGATGCCCAGGGCCTCGTCGCCCGGGGCGCCGGTTTCGATCGCGAGACGGGCCATCAGCGGTTCAACGGGTTGAGCGGGTTCGGCCTGCTGAACCGGTTCGACACCGCCGCCGAGGTCGACCCGTCCTGCAGGCCGGCTGACGTACCACCACGCGGCGACTGACACGACGAGCAGGCCGGCCAGCGCCAGGCCGTAGATCCCGGGCCGCTTCACTTGAGCCGCACCTGGTGTTGGCAATTGCCGGCAGTGCTACTACCCGAAACCGGCATGGGGTGACCGTCCTCCATGCGCCGGGCGCCGCTGTTGATGCTGGTGCCGGCCTTCGACGTGCAGAACTGGTCGCCGAACTCGGCGGGAAAGGTCCAGGCGTAGCAACGGCCGTCCCAGCCCCGGTAGTAGGCGGCGTCGGAGTAGGCCATGACGCAGCCGCGGTGGCCGCTGGTGGCGCCGCCCCACGTGGCAATCACTCCGTCGTCGCCACCGTTGCACGCGCCTTCGTCGTAATCGCCGTGGTGCTCCACCGACACGGCGTGACCCAGCTCGTGCGCGATCGTGTTGGCTTCCTCGTCAGACGACGCGGTGCGCATGACGGCGCTGTTGATGCAGACCTTGTCGACGTTGTTGGGCGTGCCCACGTCGGGAAACACCTCGCCGGCCGTGGTCTCGTCGAGGCCGCAATCGCCGGTCAGCAGCAGGCCCTTCTGTGCGCCGGCCGAGGCGTAGCCGCGGTTGAAGTTGACCACGCGCGAGGCGTCGTACTGGGTTTGCTGGATGGTGTATGTGAGCACGCCGCTGGCGCTGAAGTAGCCCAGCCCCCTGGCATAAGCATCGTAGATGAAGAGTTCCTTGTGCTTTGGGCTGGTGGTGACCCAGTCGCTACCCACCATGAAGCCGCGGTACTCTTCGAAGTTGGAGAAACCGTCGCCGCGGTTCTCGCCCGCCGGTTCGTCGTCCTGGTCGGCCGACGCGGCCTGGCCCCACACGCCGGCGTTCTGCTCCCACCCGTCCCAGATTCGGTTACTGTTTGCGTCGAGAGGAACAGTGATCGACGAGCCGCCGCCGGCGGCGTCGAGCAGGTACCATTCACCGTCGACCATGACTTCGGCCTTGAGCCGGCCCGATGCGCCGTAGTCGAACGCGGCGATCGCGACGCTCGCCGAAGTAGCGGCGTCACTGGTTTCGATGACCAGCGAGTTGCTGCCGGGCGGTTCCACCGGCCTGCTCATGGGCTGCGGCTGGGCGCCTGAGAATCGCAGGTCGAGCCCCGTGCCGTTTCCCCCGGCATTCAGCGCATAGCCCTTCTCTCTCGACACGTCGAACAGCGTGAAGCGGAAACGCCCGGTCACGCCGAGGCCGGGATCGATCGCGGCCCGCAGCGTGACTTCCTCGGCCAGCCTGGGGCGCCACGCCGCGTCGACGGCGTCAAGCGTACCGGTGATCCCGAGCCGGCGGTGCAGATCCCACGTGACCTTGCGGGTCACGCCCGCTTCCGACGCGCGCCCCCGCGCCTCGAACGACCCCTGCATGCGGCCGTCCATCAGGGTGCGGCGCTCGAGGTCGGCATAGGGATAATCGGCCAGGGAGTTGGCCATCAGCCGGCGCAAGCCGGTGGTGTCGATCGCGGCAGGCACCGGCGTCTGTCCGTTCCAGAAGAACACAGGCAGGCGGGTGCCGAAGGCGTTGATCATCTGCTGGGGCGGGACCTCGCCGGGCGACCGCTGCAGGATGACGGTGCCGTCGGTGGCCGTGAAGGTGTGCAGCACCTGCAGGTCAGCGGCCGTCCAAAGCGCGTACGAGCCGGTGGGCAGGATGTCTTGCAACGGATCGTCGTCGGCCATCGACTGGTACACCCAGCCGGCCTGGAGCACGCTGCCGCCTGAACCGGATCCAGACAGCTGCAGCCGCTCAGGGCGCCGCCGCGTGACTGCGACGCCGCTCGCCTCGGCCGTCCATGACGACCCATCGTCGACGAGCATCACCATCTGCCCGGTGGTGCGGCCGCCGGGATCCTTCACGTCGATGCGCTGCTTCTCGAGCCACTTGGCGCGCACTTGGAACGTGGCCGTCCACACGCCATCCGCAAACGGGTTCTGTTGCCGCGCGAAGTCTTCGGTGACGACCGATGTGATTGTGCCTTCCCAGTGCACGGGCCGGGCCGGCGCCTGCGCGGTGGGGCGCCAGGGTACCAGCGCGAGCAACGTCGCGGCGGCCAGGCCGGCCGCCATCAAGCGAAGCGACGGGAGAAGGCGGGCGAAAGGCAAGGGCGGCACCAGTCACCGATTATGACCAGTGCCGCCCGCGGAAAGTCAAAAGAGTGCCGGCTACTTCAGCGGGATGAACGCCAGCCCGTTATTGGCGTTCATGGGAATCACCAACTGGTTGGCGCCGCTGTCGTAGCACATCGACGCCGCGTTCGGGATGTTCTGCGCGATCAGCTCTGCCGCCTGGCCCGGGCGAATCCGCGACACGCCGCCGTTCTGGACGCTGCTGACGTACTTCGTGCCGTCGGCCATGATCACCAGTCCGTCATTGCCGCCCTGCACCGCCTTCTCCGTCTTCAGGACCTTGCCGTCCGGCGAGAACGTGATCACGTCGGGATTGCCGATGTTGACGACGACGATGTTGCCCTGGGGGTCGATGGCCACGCCGTTGGGCGCCACCAGCGGGAGGTTCTGGAAGAAGATCGATGCCGCGCCGTCCGGCGTGATCTTCCACACCTGCGCGCCGTCGCCCATGGCGGTGACCGTGCCGTAGATGTTGCCGGCCTTGTCGATCGCCAGGTCGTTGAACCCGGTCGACTTCTCGACGCGGAACTCCTTGCCGGGCAGGCCGGAAGCCATGTTGAATGTGCGCACCACTGACACTGACGGATCGCCCGGGGCGGTGCCGCCGTCGCGATCGGCCAGGTACAGGATGCCGTTCACGATGTCGCTGCCGAGCGGTTCGTTGAGCACGAGCGGCGGCGTGCTGGCGCGCTGCGCGCCCGGGGTCTGAATCCCCACCCACCGTGCGGTGTGGACCGATCCGTCGTGGTTGATGAACGAGATCCAGGCGTTGTTGGTTTGCACGTTCTGCCCAACGCCTCGGTTCGGTACCACGATGACGCCGCGAACCGGATCGTACGAGCAGCTCTCAGCCGAATAGATGGCGCCGTAGACCTTGACGTTGGTCGAGATGGGCGCGAACTTGCCATCCGGCGCCGGGTTGATCGGCAGGCCGAGCGGATTGCCGACAAAGTAGGGTGGCGGCGCGGCTGGAGTAGCAGGTTGCTGAGCCTGCACGGCACCGGCCGAAGCCATTGTCAACAAGGCGGTGGCAAGGATCAGGTTCTTCCAGTTAAATGTCATCTGGAAAGTCTACTTCACCAAAGCTGAGAGAACATTGATGCCTACGACCAACGATTCAGACGCCTTCGCTGCCCTCGCGAACGTCACCACCGCGACGCTCACCACGGTCCTGTTGAAGAAAGGCTTGCGCAACGTCTGGATCCGCGGCGCCTTCCCTCTCGCCAGTCACCAGTCCCGCCGCGTCGGGCGGGCGTTCACGGTCCGCTTCATTCCTGCCCGCGAAGACCTGGCGACCCCGGCGTCGTGGAGCTCACCCAAGTCCACCCGCGCCGCAATCGAACAGATGCCGGCCGGCTGCATGGCGGTCGTCGACGCCAACGGCGTCAAGGACGCCGGCTTCTGGGGCGACATCCTGTGCGCACGCATGGCGGTGCGGGGCGTGGCCGGGTTGGTCAGCGACGGCGTGGTCCGCGACCTCGCCGGCGTGCTGTCGACGGGATTGCCCGTGTGGGCCTGTGGCACGGCGGCGCCGCCCTCGGTGGCCGGCCTGACCTTCGTCGATTGGCAGCAGCCGGTCGGCTGCGGTGGCGTGGCGGTGTTCCCGGACGACGTGATTGTGGCCGATGGAGATGGCGCCGTGGTGATTCCCGCGGCCCTGTTGGAGGAGGTCGTGACCCTGGCCGTCGAGCAGGAACGCCTCGAGGGCTGGATCATGGACGAGGTCAAGGGCGGCGCCGCCCTGCCCGGCCTGTATCCGGCAAACGCCGAAAACCAGGCGCGATACGAAGCGTCGAAGCGGCGGTCGAAGCCGTTACCGTAACCGGCCGATCATCACCTCGGTGGACTTGATGATCGCGACGGCATCGTCGCCCTTCTTGAGCTTGAGTTCGTTGACCGCATCCCGGGTGATCACGGCCGTGAGCAGCTGATCGCCAATGCGCAGCCGCACTTGCGCCAGGAGGCCATCACCGCGAACTTCCTCGACGATGCCGCGCAGTTGATTGCGGCCACTGAGCGCGACCAGCACACCCCTCGCCGCAGGTGCCGTTGTTCTGGGTGCCACCGTGCGCTTGCCACCCGGAACCAGTTGCAGGCGCAGGACCTCGGATTCGGTAATGCGATGGTGGCCGCCGGTGGTTCGGGTCGTGCGCACCGCACCGTCATAGATCCACTGTTTCAACGTCGAGTACGCCACCCCGAGCCGATCGGCCGCCGCGCGGACTGTCAGCAGGCCACTCACTTGATGTCCCTCACTTCCAGCCGAGACAACTGCCGGACCCACCGGGCCGGCCGCTTGTCGCGGGTGGCGACCAGTTGAAGCGGTCCGGTGTCCGGCAACAACGGGCGGCCGTCACGCCGGTCGGCGAGCAGAATCACCTGGTCGGTGAACGCGGCGTCGACTTCGGCGATGGCATAGGCGACCTGGTAGCCGTCGGGCGCACTCGCGAGAATCACGCGCGACAAGGCCCTGCCCTTGAGGGCGTCGCCGAGGGGAACACCGGCCTTGGCGAGGACATCTCGCAGAGCGACGCCCTCAAAGGTCGTGCGCAGGCCCCGGTCGCTGGTGACGATTGACATGCGAGCCAGGCCGCCCAGGTCCACTCTCACCGTCGCACCGTCAAGACCGACGACCTCGATGCCGGGTTGCGCGCCGTTGGCCGAGCCCACAAACACTGTGCAAAGCAGGGCTGCCGCCGCCACGTTCACGAGATTTCTCACCATCAATGAATCACCTTTAATCGTGGCATAAATCGAATGAAATCATACTAAATTAGCTGGTTCATGACCACTTCGACGGCGGTAACAAACTTGATGAAGTGGGCGCTGGCCGGCATTACAGTGCTGACGTTCAGCACGCCCGTTGCTGCACAGCCCCCCGGCCTGGTCGTTTCGGTCGCCGCGAGCATGCACGATGCGCTCGACGAGATCGCCGGCTTGTATCGTGTAGCGACGGGCGTGCCTGTCTCGCTCAACACCGGCAGCTCCAGCACCCTGGCCAGGCAGATCGTGGAAGGCGCGCCGGTCGCCGTGTTCCTGAGCGCCGACGACCTGCAGATGGACGTCGTGCAGAACGCCGGCCGCATCGTCGCCGGGACCCGCACCGCTCTGTTGACCAATGAGCTGGCGATTGTCGTGCCGGCCGACGCGCCATCCACTTTCACATTGACGATGCTGCTCGAGGGGCGCGTGGCGCGGCTGGCGATGGGGGAGAGTGCCAGCGTGCCGGCCGGCGTCTATGGGCGGCGTTGGCTCGAGCACGAAGGCGCCTGGTCGCGCCTGCAGGCGAAGGTGATTCCGTTTCCGACCGTTCGTGCGGTGTTGTCGGCGGTGGAAGCCGGCCGCGTTGATGCCGGGATTGTCTACGCGACCGACGCGCGCGGCGCCGCGGTCCGCCTGGTTGCCGCGCTGCCGGCCAAAGACCATGGCTACTTGAACATCGTTCATCCGGCGGCGGTCCTGGTGGGACCGGCCGTGGCCGAGGGCCGTCGCTTCCTGCAATTTCTGCAAGGCCCGGCGGCCCGCGCCGTGTTCGACCGGCGCGGCTTTGGCCGGTCGGCTGTCCTCGGCGCGCCGAAACCTCAAGTTCGGCGAGAGGAAGAATGACCGCCGAGACCTGGGCGATCGCCCAGTTCACCGTGCTGATGGCGCTGGTCGCCACTGCGCTCACCCTGCCGCTGGCGATTGCCGTGGGTTGGGTGCTGGCACGGCGGAGCTTCGCCGGCAAGGCGTTGCTCGAAACCGTGGTGTCGCTGCCGCTCGTGCTGCCGCCGGTGGCGACGGGCCTGGTGTTGTTGTGGTTGTTCGGCCGGCGCAGCCCGCTCGGCCAGGCTCTCGATGCGATTGGCATCGAGGTGGTCTTCACCTGGAAAGCGGTCGTGCTCGCGATGATGGTGGTCAGTTTCCCGCTGGTGGTGCGCAGCGTGCGATCGGGCATCGAGCTGGTCGATCACCGTTACGAAGATCTGGCGGCGACGCTTGGCGCCACGCCGTGGCGGATCCTGCTGACCATCACCCTGCCGCTGGCGTCCCGGGGCATCGTGGCCGGCGCGATTCTCGGCTTTTCGCGAGCACTTGGAGAATTTGGCGCCACCATCATGGTGGCCGGCGCCATTCCCGGGCGCACACAGACGCTCGCCGTCGGCATCTACACCTACGTGGAAACCGGCCGCGAGAGTGCGGCGTGGGGTTTGCTGCTGCTCTCGGCGCTGCTGGCATTCGGCGCCATCTACGCGTCCAATCGCCTGACCGAGGCGCGGCCATGATCGCGCTTACGCTTGATGTCGCCTTGCGGCAACAGGCCTTCGAGCTGCAAGTCCGTGACACGGCCTCGGTGGAGGTGCTCGGCGTGTTCGGTCCGTCGGGCAGCGGCAAGACGACGTTGCTCGAGGCCATTGCCGGCATTCGCACTCCCGATGCCGGCGAGATACGGGTTGGCGACCGCGTCTTGTTCTCGTCGGCCGCCGGCATCAACCTGCCGGCGCGCGATCGCCATATCGGCTACGTCCCGCAGGATGCGCTGCTGTTTCCCAACCTCGATGCGGCCGGCAACATCAACTACGGGGTTCGACCCGGCGACCCAATGAGCCACGACCGTCGCGCCATACTGATCGAGATACTCGACCTGGCGCCGCTGCTGCCGCGACGGGTGCAGAAGTTGTCGGGCGGTGAAAAGCAGCGGGTGGCGATCGCGCGCGCGTTGATGACCCAACCGGCCGTGTTGTTGCTTGACGAGCCGCTGGCCGGTCTCGATCGCGCCCGCCGCGATCGCATCGTGCCGTACCTGCTGCGCATCAGGCGTGACTTGCACGTGCCGCTGGTCTACGTCACCCACGACGAGACCGAGCTTACGGCGATGGCGGATCGGGTGTTGTTCCTGGAGGGTGGCCGGATCCGGGCAATTGGGCCGTGAACGTCGTGCCTCGTCCCAACGCCGATCGGACCGCGACCGTGCCGCCGTGCAACTCGACCAGGTGGCGGACGATGGCCAGCCCGAGCCCCAGTCCGGCGTGTTCGCGGGTGGGGCCGGCATCGGCCTGGCGGAAACGGTCGAACACGAACGGCAGGAACTCATCGGCGATGCCAATGCCGGAATCGGCCACCACGATTCGCAGATCCTCCGCGACGCGCTCGACCGAGACGTCGACGCGGCCGCCGGCGGGCGTGAACTTGATCGCGTTTGAAATCAGGTTGGCGACCACCTGTTGCACGCGCGACGAATCGACGACCATCGGGCCGGCGTGGCCGATCTCGGCGTGGAGCTCCAGTCCCTTCTCTTCGGCTGCCGGCCGCATCGAGTCGACCACGCCCTCGACGAGGGGACCCACCATCACGCTGGATCGACTGAGCCGCAGCTTTCCGGTCATGGCCGCCGAAACGTCGAGCAGATCTGCGGTCAAGCGGGCCTGAAGCTCGGCGCTGCGCTCGATGGCGGCAAACGCCCGGTCGCGCTTGGCCTCGGAGAGCTGGTCGGACCGCAGCAACTGCAACCATCCGAGCAGCGCGTTGAGCGGTGTCCGCAGCTCATGCGACAGCGTCGCCAGGAACTCGTCCTTGAGCTGGTTGGCCTCCTGCGCCTGGCGATAGAGCGCCGCGTTCTCGACCATGGCCTGCTGCAGCGCCTTCTCATTGCGCCGCCGCTCGGTGATATCGAGGAAAGCGCCAATCGCGCCGCGCACCCGGCCTTCGGCATCGATCAGCGGATTGGCGAACTCGTACAAGCTCACGTGCGTGCCATCGGGGTGCACCACGTCGAGCTCGACGTTTCGCACCTCGACGCCTAACCGCGCCGCGCGTTGCAGCGGCAGGTCCTCGGGCGCGACAACCACGCCATCCCGCAACACCTGGAAGTTCGGCCGCTCACTCTCCGGCGCCGAGAGCGAGCCGTTGTCGGCGAGGCCAATCCGCAGCATGCTGGCCATGGCCGGGTTGACCGAGATCCGCCGGCACTCCGGGTCGCTGGCAATAGCGACGCCGATCGGGCTGACCCGCATGAGCGTGTCGAACTCGAGCGCCCGCTTCTCCGCGTCGAGCCGGGTCAGCTCCAAGCGGTGCGCCAGCACCGTGATGCCGGCGGCGATGGCCAGATACAGCGACAACGGCACCAGTTCCTCGGCTCCCTTGGGCACCGTGTAGTACGGGAATCGAAAGAAATACTCCGCCGACAGGCCGCCGAGGATGGTGGCCACCAGGCTGGCGCGCAGGTCGGTCCACATCGCCGTCACCAGGATGGGCGGCACGAACAGGAGAAAGGCGACCGGGTTGGTGGGAGCGAAGCTCTGAATGACCAGCCCGACGCCGATGGTGACGGCCACCGAGGCGAAGGCGATGGCGTACGAGGACATCACTACTCGCCGCTGGCAATGAGTCCGGCCGACGCCCCGACCCAGCGCAGGCCCTTGTTGTGATCCACGCCCATCATCTTGCCACGGCCCATGCGGATGAGCGGCAGCACCGGCTGGAAACCGTAGCCGCCTGCCCTGAGCGAAGTCGAAGGGGCGCGGACGTACATCACGCGAATCTCGGCCTGCGTCGGCCCGGCCGGCGTGGCGATGACCGGCGCGAACTGGATGCGCTCCTGCAGGATGTAGTTCGACCGCTCGGCCGCGGGAATGGCGGCCACCTGGGCGTCGGTCGGCGCGAAGATGATGCCGCCGCCGGCGAACGAGAACAGCGGCTTCAGCAGGTAACGGTCCCGATCGGCGGGCAGTTCGTCGAGCTGATGCAGGAATCGGGTCTCCGGTACCGACCGATGCCGCAGCCACGGAATCGAGAACTTGCTGATCTGGAAATACCAGGACGGGTGTCCCGCCCACTCGACGTCGAGGTCGTCGCGATAGTCAAACGGCAGCGGCACGTTCTTGCGTTCGAGTTCGTCTGGAATGACGCGGTTGTAAATGCGTGCGATCGGCGTTCGCACGCCGTCACGCCGATAGAACAGGCGCCGGCCGTCGCGTTCGATCTCGGTGGTGTCGACCGCGCGGATCCCCCACATCTGCTCGGTGACGGCAAAGTCGGGCCACGTCTTCTGCCGGCGCGGCTCGATCTCCATCAACACCACGTTCGCCGGATCGTGCCCGTTCAGCAGCGCGGCTCCTACCAGCGCGTGGTACTGCGTCCGGTCGAGACCGCCCAGGCACACGCCGAGTGACGGGTCGAGGTCAAACGCCTCGCCGTGGGCGTCGGCCAGCGCCATCTGAAAGCCGTAGAGCGAGGCAAACGCCTGCAGCTCGACCAGTCGCGGCTCGATCGCGCCCGACGGGCCGCGCACCAGTCCGAAGTCCACCTGCAGGAATGTCGGATGCGATTCGGCGTTCGGGCCGGCGAAACGGCTGGGCACCGCGGCGCGTGCCGCCGCGCGGGCGTCGGGGTTGTCGAACAGTTGCGCCACCAGCTCAAGGCCGGTCGCCGACAACTCGTCCATCAACGACCGCGGGAAGAAGCAGGGGGTCTCGCTAATTGGGAAGCCGGTGGGCGCGCCGGTGCGTGCCTCGAGCCGGGTCACGAGGTCGCGATAGCGGGCCTCGCTCCAGGCGGCGTTGAAGGATTCGCGAAGTGCAGGGATCAATCGATCAGGTATCCGTTGACGTGCTAGAGACCGGCCTGAGTCTCGGCCACCATGTATTCGACCACTTTCTTCAGGTCGCCAGTCTCCTTGAACACCGCCAGCTGGCGTTCGGCGCCGTTGCCGCGCTCAAGAATCGTCTTGATGTAGTCGATTTCACTACGGCTCCCCAACTCGTCGACGACATCGTCCACAAAGTCGAGGTACTCGAGCATCAAGTCCTTGGCCGGCACCTCGGTTTCGCGGCCGAAGTCGATCAGCTTGCCCCTCAGGCCGTAGCGGGCGGCGCGCCACTTGTTTTCCATGATCAGTGCGCGGCTGTACATCCGGAAGCCCTGGTTGCGCGAATGCAGCTTGTAGAGCTTGGCCATGGTCGCCTGGATCAAGGCGGCGAGCGCCAGCGACTCGTCGGCGCGCAGCGGGATGTCGCAAATGCGCACTTCGACAGTCGAGAAGAACGGGTGCGGCCGGACATCCCACCAGATCTTCTTGGCGTTGTCCATGCTGTTGGTCTTGACCAGCAGGTTGACGAAGCTTTCGTAGTCGGCCCAGCTGGTAAAGGTGTCGGGGATGTTGGTGCGCGGGAACTTGTCGAACACCTTGCAGCGGTAGGACTCGAGGCCGGTGTTCAAGCCGATCCAGAACGGCGAGTTGGCCGACAGCGCCAGCAGGTGCGGCAGGAAGTAGCGCACCTGGTTCATCAGGTGGATGGCCACTTCGCGGTCCTCGACGCCGATGTGCACGTGCAGGCCAAAGATCAGGTTCGAGCGCGCCACCAACTGCATGTCTTCGACGACGCGGTGGTAGCGCTCGTCGGGGTAAATGTCCTGGACGCGCCAGTCGGCAAACGGGTGGGTGCCGCCGGCACAGAGCAGCAGGCCGTTGTCGCGGGCCAGGGTCACCATGGCCCGGCGCAGGTTGATGATGTCGGCGCGCGCCTCCTGCATGTTGCGGCAGACGCCGGTGCCGACCTCGACCACCGACTGGTGCATTTCGGCCTTGATGCGCTCGTCCAATTGCCGCTTGCCCTTGGCGATGATCTCGGCGTTGATGTGCGATCGCAGGTCGAAACTGACCGGATCGATGGTCTGGTATTCCTCTTCGATGCCGATGCTGAAGGAGGGCTTCATGTGCTGCGGTGCTGCGGTGCTGGTGTGCTCATGCGCTATCCCCGGAGAAACGCGTCCCAGCGATAGGTTGCCGGCGGCGCCGGCGAAGTGGCGCGCTTCACGGCCAGGTCGGCCACGGCGTTGACGATCCAGTCGAAGTTGGCCTGGCCGACCGAGTGCAGGTCGGCGTCGGGCGCCGGGTTCATGAAGTCGATGGCGTACGGCACCCCGTCCTCGACCGCGAATTCCACGGTGTTGAGGTCGTAACCGAGCGCCCGGCACAGCGTCCGGGCGTCACGCTCGACCCGCGCCAGTAGCTCCGCCGGGTAAGCGGGCGGATCCTTGACGTAGCGCTCGTGAAACGGCCGCCGCGGATCGTAGGGCATGATGTGGACCTGTTCCTGCCCGACCACGTAGCAGCGGAAGTACTCCTGGAACTCCACACCCCGCTGCAGCGTCATGCACAGGGTCTTGGTCTGGTCGTAGGCGGCGAAGAACTCCTCGCGGGTGTTCACCTTGTAGACGTCGCGCCAGCCGCCGCCGTCGAACGGCTTGAGGAAGGCGGGGAAGCCGACGTACTCGAAGATCGCGTCCCAGTCGAGCGGGTAGCGAAGGTTGCGCATGGAGCGCTCGGTGGTGCCGGTCGGATGTTCCTTGTGCGGCAGCAGGATGGTGGGCGGAATGGCCACCCCCAGCTTGGTGGCCAGCGCATAGTTGAAGAACTTGTCGTCGGCGCTCCACCAGAACGGGTTGTTGATGATCTGCGCGCCGCAGAGCGCGGCGTTCTTCAGGTAGGCCCGATAGTAGGGAATGTCGTGCGAGATGCGGTCGACGATGACCTCGTAGCCACAGCCCTCGGCCATGCGAACGTCGGCTATCTCGACAAACTCGGCCGACACGTCCGCGATCTTGAGCGAGTTGATCCGTTCCACCAGCGCGGCCGGGAACGTGTTTTCCATGCCGAACAGCACGCCAATCTTTTTCATCATCAAGGCTCCCGACTCTCGACTCCCGACTCCCGACTCCCGACTCCCGGTTCCCGTCTACGGAATATACGCCTGTGCCATCGGCAGCCAGTGCGGCCAGTCGTGCTTGGAGTTGTTCCAGACATGCAGGGCATGCGGAATGCCCTTGGCGTGCATCAGCGCCGAGAACTGCTCGCTGGGCGCGCGGCAGATGTCGTGGTCGCCGGTCACGATCACCCACTTGTTGCGGCGGAACTGGTCCAGGTAGTAGGCGTCAGACAGGCCGGGCAGGAATGCCGGCGGATTGAGGAAGTAACAGTCCTCGTCGTGATAGCCATCGAGAAACTGCGTGATGTCGAACGCCCCGCCCATCGTGATGCACGAGGTAAAGGTGTAGGGATGGCGCAACGACAACACCATGGCGTGATACGCGCCAAAACTGCAGCCGGTGACGCCGATGGCGTCCAACCGGGTCAGGTGGCGCACCAGCGGCACGACTTCATTGAGGACGTAGTCCTCGTAGTGCAAGTGGCGCTCGACGCGGTGCCGCGGGTGGATCTTCTTGCAGTACCAGCTTTCGCTGTCGATCGACGACAGGCAAAACAGGCGCAGCCGCCCATGCTCGAGCTTGTCGGCCAGCGCGTCGATCATGCCGCGATCTTCGTACTCGAAAAACGCCCCCATCGACGAGGGAAACACCAGGACCGGCGGGCCGTCGTGCCCGAAGATCAGTATCTCCATGTCGCGGTTGAGCGAACGAGAGAACCACTTGTGGTGTTCACGGGTCATAAATATCAGCACCCCAGCACCCCAGCACCTGAGCACTTCAGCACCTGAGCACCTGAAACATATACTGATCCTGCCGTCTGATGCACCCTCCGAACGACACGCTCCATCGGCACGAGCAGTTCCAGTCGGCGTTTCTGCCCGACGACCGCGACGTTCTGGTCTGGACGCCGCCGGGGTACGACGATGAACCGGACCGCCACTACCCGGTGCTGTACCTGCACGACGGGCAGAACCTGTTCGACCCGGACACCGCCTATCAGAAGGGTCAGCACTGGCGCATCGGCGACACGGCCGCCGAGCTGATCGCCGCCGGCCGGCTCGAGCCCCTGATCGTCGTCGGCATCTACAACACTGGCGAGGAACGCATTCACGAGTACACCCCCACCAGGGACTCGCGCTTGGGCGGTGGGCTGGCCGCCGACTACGGGCGGCTAATCATCGAGGAGTTGAAGCCCCTGATCGACCGCACCTACCGGACGCTGCCGGGCGCGGCCGACACCGGCCTGGGCGGGTCGTCGCTGGGCGGCCTGGTGACCCTGCACCTGGGCCTGACCCATCCCGGCGTGTTCAGCCGCCTGGCCGTGATGTCGCCATCGGTCTGGTGGGATCGGCGCGTCATCCTGAAGACGGTTCGCCAGACCCGGCCCCGTCCGGCGGTCCGCCTGTGGGTCGACATGGGCACGGCCGAAGGCCGCCGCGGCCTGGACGATGCACGGTTGTTGAAAGCGGCGCTGGTCGGCGCCGGCTACGTCGAGGGCATCGATCTGCACTACGCAGAATACGAAGGCGCCACCCACAGCGAAGCCGCGTGGGCGGCCCGGATTGGGTCGGTTCTCGAATGGCTGTATCCCGCCAGGCCGTCCGGCCCGGCGCGGCTTGCGGGCCAGCTACTTACCTAGGACGCGAACCCCTCAGCGGCCGTACGAGGTCTCGGTATCGAGTACCTGAAGCGTGCGCTCGAACAGCGCATCGGCCTCGCCGGCATCGTTGGCAATCGCCGTGACGCCGAGCTTGCCGAACTCCGAGACCGCGCCAATCAGGTGGAACAGTACGCCGCTCTCGGTGCGCTGGCTGTAATGAAGCCGGTTCTCGGTGACGATGTCGATCAGGTCCTCGGGGACGAGCGAGCGATAGCGTTCTGAGCGCAGGTTGTCGGTCGCCCGATAGAACTTGGGGCGGCCGCCGATCGACATGAATCGACCGGTCGCCAGATCGAGCTGCCCGCCGGTCAGGAAGCTCAGGGCCAGGAACGGATGCGTCGTGCCGAGCAGCCGAAGATTAATCTCCAGTGCCGTTAACTCCCACGGGTCGCCCGGGTGCCGGCGGAAGGCGAGGAAGTCGACACCGAACCGGGACACCACGCCTTTGCCGGCCAGCACCGCGCCAACCCGCTCCGCCATCGCCGACATCTGCAGGCGGTAGTCGTCGTGGGCCGGGAAGCGACAGCCAAGGTAGGTCTGCCCGTGCGGTCCACCCAGGATCTGGTCGTGCGTGGAGATGGGCAGCACCTCGCCGCGCGGGCTGGTCCGCAACTGCACCGACGGCGAGTGTTTTTCGGGCGCCTCGATGAACTCTTCGACCACCCCACCCATGCGTTGCATCTCGCCCAGATAGGAGGAGGCGGTGTCGGCCTCTGTGGGCAGCGCCATGGCCGCCAGCGCCGCCGCGACGTCGCCATTGGCTGACGGCGGGTAGGTCACGACGGCGTTGCCTTCGCCAGAAAAACTTTCGTTCAGCTTGACCACGGCTCGCCGAATCCCCGGCCGGCTGCGCCGCAGTTCGACCAGGGCGCGGGTCAGGTCGGCTTCGTCGTGCAGGTCTTCGAATCCCGCGGGCAGCGGCACGCCCGCTTCCCGGAACACGTGCCGGCTTCCCGACTTGGTGCCGTAGTGCCGCAGGTCCGGGTCAAGCCCATTGAGCGGCACATCAAGCAGCACCGCCAGCTTGCGCTCAAGGGGGGTCGAGTTGAACACCGTCAGGTAGGCCCGCTTCCGGTCGGGAATCGCTCTGCGGATGCGCTCCACCAGGCGTGGCCGCTCAATGATCTTCTGTGTCAACGGCCGCGGCGAGGCGTCGTGACAGCAGAGCATGGTGAGCCGGGCGCGGGCGTGCGATGCCGGCACGCCGGCCAGCAGGTTGAGGTAATAGTCGAGGATGATCGGATGCACCGGTTGCGATGTGACATAGACCACGTGCGCCCGCGGATTGCGCAGCCGGATCAACAGGAACAACAAGCGTTCTTCGTAGTACGCCGCGCCGGCCAGCTTGCCCAATTCGGTCTGGTCCAGCGTCAGCGACGGCACGACCACCGAGGTGCAGTGACTGTCGTCGTCGGTGGTCAGCGCATCCCAGACCTCGGTGAGGCGCGGCTTGAGGGCGCAAAACGCCTCGAGTTCCTGCTCAAGCGTGAGGTCGCCGGCAAAGGGCGGCTTGGGAATCATGGGCGCTACCTGGTCATGGTGGCCGGATCGCGGTCGTAGACCAGCGGCAGGTCGCGCTCGTGGAAGCCGGGGTCCACGCCGTGGGCTTGCGAGCGCAGGCGGATCGCGCGGTAGAGGGCAAAGCGCAGCGGTCCCATCAGCGTGTAGCTCGACGTCAGGTGGAGCAAGTGATCGTTGGCGTCGGCATCAACCGGCTCGGTGAGCGCGGCCATTCGCTCGGCCACCCACTGCTCGTCGACACCGCCCCGCAAGCGCTTCTTCTCCAGCAGCACCAGCTGGCGCTGACGATTGACGATTTCAGGATGGTGGTTGACCCCGAGCATTCGCGGAATGCCCTCGCTCGAGTCGCCCGCGACCTCGACCATGGTGACGGCGTCACCCGGCGAGCCATCGCCTTGGCAATCAACCGCCAGCAGCTTCACATCGGACGGAACTGGGCTGTGGGCAATGAGATCGTAGAGCCGGTTGTCGAGCACCGGAAAGCGCGCGGCGAGACCCAGGGTGTGCGCAAACGGCTTGAACCAGGGATGATCTTTTCCTTCGGCGCTGAGCACGTTGTGCCGGACGCCAACGCTCTTGCCGCCCTTCTCAGGGCCGCGCAGCACCGCATCGGCGACACCGAGCCAACGGCACATCACACCGAAGGTGTGGCAGACGGCGAACAGCGAGGCGCGCCGATCCTCGCGAATGGCGTCAAACAGCCTGAACAGACGTGCTTCCCAAGCCGGGTCTTCGACAATCCCCTGCGAGCCGGCGCCCCCGTCGTTGACAGCGGGGTCGAGATGGCCGGGGCCGCCGGTGCCGAGATAGATCGTGTGACGGTCGCCGGGAGCTTCGGGCAGGGCCTGGCCGCGACGCACGTCGTACGAGGTGACGCGCACGTTGAGCCCGGCCCTGAGCAGGGGCTCGCGCAGGTCGCACACGGCGTTCTGCACCACGTGAACCAGCGCCTCGTGGCCCAGGTTGGGCCACCCGTGGTGCATGTCCAGCATGGCCACGTCAATCACGCGGGAATCGGCCGGCGGCAGGTCGCCGGCCTGTTCGACCCGCGCGAACTGAAAGCCGCCGACGTCGGCCTTGGTGGGGCACGCAGTCAGGCAGGCATTGGCGCCGTGGCGCGCAAGATAGGAACAGTCAAATGGCATAACGCCCCCAATGGGGCAGAGACATTATCCCGCAAACCACGGCGTCTTACTCCTCGACGCTGACCACGCTCATCACGTCTTCGACGGTCGCGAGGCCGCCGGTCAACAGAAGGGCGGCATAACGCTTGAGGTCGATCATGCCTTGCTCGACCGCCGCGGCATGAATCTCCTCCGCCCGCGCGCCCGAGCCCACCATGGCCCGCAGCCGCGCGTTCATCCGCATTACTTCGTAGATGCCCACCCGGCCCTTGACACCCTTGCCGCCGCACATCGCACAGCCCACCGCGCGATAGAGCGTGGCGTTGTCCGGCAGGCCGAAATAGCGGACCGCGTTGGCGTCGGCCGCGACCGGCTCCTTGCACTGCTGACACAGCCGCCGCGTCAACCGCTGCGCGATCACGCCGATCGTCGACGATGACACCAGGAACGGCTCGATGCCCATCTCGTGGAGGCGGGTGAAGGCCACCGCCGCGCTGTTGGTATGGAGGGTGGTGAACACCAGGTGGCCGGTGAGGGCGGCTTCGACGGCGGTGTGCGCCGTTTCCTTGTCTCGGGTTTCGCCGACCAGCAGCACGTCGGGATCCTGGCGCAGGAACGCCCGCAGCACGCTGGCGAAGGTCAGGCCGATGTCGGGTGCGGCCTGGATCTGGGTGACGCCGGGCAGGTCGTATTCGATCGGGTCCTCGGCGGTCGAGATGTTGACGCCCGGGTCATTGATCTCGGCGAGCGCCGAATAGAGCGTGGTGGTCTTGCCCGACCCGGTCGGGCCGGTCACATAGATGATGCCGTACGGCTGCTGGATCATTTCCCGGACGATCGCCAGCACCGGCGCGTGCGTGATCAGCGCGTCGAGTCCGAGCGCGGTGTTCGACTTGTCGAGCAGGCGCATGCACACCTTCTCGCCCCACTTGCCCGGCACGGTCGAGACGCGGAAATCGATCGGCTTCCCCTCCATCGTTACGCTGATGCGGCCGTCCTGCGGCAGGCGCTTCTCGGCGATGTCGAGCCGGCTGAGAATCTTGAACCGCGAGATGATGCCGAGCTGCACCTTCTTGGGCAGCTTCTGGACGACCTGCAGCACGCCGTCGATGCGAAACCGCACCGTGACGTCGCCTTCCATCGGCTCGACGTGGATGTCGCTGGCGCCCTGCTTGATGGCCAGGCCGAGAATCGAATTCACCAGCCGGACGATCGGCGCGTCTTCCGATGCGGTGGTCAGGTCCTGCTTGGTGTCGGCGGCCACCTCCTCGGTGTCGGCCGCCAGCTGCAGCTCCCGAATCAGGTCCGACTGCAGCAGGTCGACGGTGGCCTCGGGCACCGGTTTGCCGCCGGCCGCCGGACGAGCCGCCTTCACGTCACTCTTGGCCACCAGCTGGGCATAGGCGGTGGCCATGAAGCGCTTGAAGTCGTCCTCCGACACGATCGCCGGCTCGATCATTACCCCCTTGATGGCCCGCCGCACATCGTCAAACGCCATGAGGTCGTTGGGATTGGTCATGGCGAGCGTGAGCCGGTTGTTGACGAATGCGATTGGCACGACGCGGTGGGCGTTGACGAGCGCCTGCGGCAGCAGGGCGATCACGCGCGGGTCGATCTGCACTTTCGAGAGGTTCACGAAGTCGACGCCGGCGTGGCGATTGGCTTCCACGAGCCGGCCGGCCAGCACCCGCATGATCGCGGTGGCGAGCGCCGGATGCGCGATGAGGACGCGTTCAAAGTCCGCCTGTTCCAACACCGCGCAGGTGGTGGCCTCGAGTGCCAGCACCGAAGCGACCCGCGGCTGGCCGGTGAGCAGCGCCATCTCGCCAAACATCTGTCCAGGGCCGAGTTCGGCGAGCACGAAGTCGACGCCGGTCTCGGGATCGCGGCGGCGCACCGCCACCCGGCCGGACAAGACGAAGAACGCGGCACCATCGCTGCTGCCCTCGCGGACGATCAGCGATTGCGGGACGAAGTCGCGCCGCCCCATGCAACGTTCAAGCTCGGTGCGGTCACCGGCCGTGAGCGCGCTGAAGAGCGGGACCTGCTGGAGAAAGGGCGGGATCTCTGCACTCATGGCGTCGCAGAGAGTTTACGCCCATGCCGATGCCTTGAACGGCTCGATCACGCGGCCGAGAGCAGCGCTATCCTTGGAGGGTGAACATCGGGCTCGATGCGGTCGCCGGCCTGGCCGTCGCCATCCTCGGCGGCGCGGCAGTGGGAGTCGAGCGGCAACGCTCGGGACACGCGTCAGGTCCCGAGGCCCGGCTCGGTGGCGTGCGCACCTTCACACTGCTCGGCACCCTGGCCGGCGTTGCCGGCTTGCTCACCGACGCCGGCTACCCGCTGCCGGCCATCCTGCTGATGACCGGCGCCCTGGCGCTGGTGGTGGCCGGCTACGTTCGCGCCAGCACACACGACATCGATGCGACCACCGAGGTGGCGGCGTTGGTGGTGCTCGCGGCCGGCGTGCTGAGCGGTCTCGGCGAAATTCGGCTGTCGGCCGGAGTGACGACGCTCACGGTATTGCTGCTGGCTGAGAAACAGGGGCTGCATCGCTTCGTCGATCGCCTCGACGACACCATGCTGCTGGCGGCGGCGCGGGTGGCGGTGATGTCGGTGGTGATTCTGCCGCTGCTGCCTGAAGGGCCCTTCGGTCCCGCGCCGGGATTTCGACCGCGCGGCCTGTGGCTGTTCGTACTGCTGTTTTCGGGCCTGAGCTTTGCCGGCTACCTCGCCCAGCGCCTCGCCGGCGCGGCCGGGTATCCGCTCACCGGCCTGCTCGGCGGCCTGGTGTCATCGACCAGCGTCACACTGACCTTCGCCCGCTTGAGTCGCGTCAAGGTGGCACAGGCGGCACCGCTCGCCACCGGCGCCATTGCCGCCAGTACCGTTCTGTTCCTCCGCGTGACGGCCGCCGTCGCCATCCTGGACGCGTCCTTGCTGCCGGCGCTGATTGGCTACCTGGCGGTGCCGTTCGCGGCCGGCCTGCTCGCGCTGGTCGTGGTCGGCCGCTCGAGGCACGCGACGGTCGCCGCGCCCTCAGACCTCCAGAACCCGCTGCAGTTTCGCGCCGCCGTGGAGATGGCGGCGCTGTTTCAGGCGGTGTTATTCGCCGTCTACCACCTGCGCGGGTGGCTCGGTGCGGGCGGTGTGCTGGCCGGCGGCTTCGTACTCGGCCTGACCGACGTCGACGCACTCACGCTTGCAATGACCCGCAGTGTTGCGACCGGCACGACTGTCGACCTGGCCTGCCGTGCCATCCTGACGGGCATCGTCGCGAACTCGTTGATGAAGTCCGGCATCGCCGCGGCGGTCGGCAGCCGCCAGTTTGCCTGGCGGACCGCCGTGCCCCTGGCCGCCATGGCCGCGGCCGGCGCTGCGATGCTCGTCATCTGATCGACTCCATCCCCAACGGGTTACCGACGCGTACTGCAACCTGACGACGAATTCCGCAGCCGGCCACGGCATGTGGCGATGTATGACGCCCGTCATACCCGCGCCGCCGCCGCCGTGGCAGTGTGGCCTGTGCTGACCTCAGCAGAAGGAGAACCGCAACATGCTCAAGAGATGTGTTCTCGCTCTCGCAGTAATCGCCGTCTCCGCAGGTTCGGCCCTCGCCCAACCGCGAATCGAAAAAGCTCCAATCCCACGGACCAACGCGTCGGAACCGAAGCAGATGTTTGACAGCTACTGCGCCGTGTGCCACGGCAAGGAGGCCAAGGGCAACGGCCCCGCCGCCACCGCCCTCGCCAAGGTTCCCGCCGACCTGACGCGGATCAGTGCACGCAACGGCGGCAAGTTCCCTGATGTCAGGGTCCGCCGCTACATCGAAGGCCTCGACGAAGTGGCGGCCCACGGCTCGCGAGACATGCCGATGTGGGGACGGTTGTTCAACGACCTCGACCGCGACACCGCCCAGATTCGCATTGCCGCGCTGGCCGAGTACCTGAAGGGACTACAGCAGCCGTAGTGCCCACGCATGACCTGAGCGAGGCGAGGCCGCCTGGCCTCGCCCGCCATGCTAGGGTCGCACCATGACTCGTCGTCAACTTCTGGCACTCACCTGCGGGTGGGCGTCGGCCGGTGCCCTTGGGCGCGCCCAGCACCTCGCGCCGGCGGATCGCCAGTCTGCCCACCGGTTGCAGTCGCCGTCTGAACTGGCCGGGGCGGCGGATATCACGCTTCGCATCGGTTCACTGTCGCTCGAACTGAAGCCTGGCCGGGTGGTCAAGACCCTGGCCTATAACGGCCAGGTGCCGGGGCCGCTGCTTCGTGTGCGCCAGGGACGGCCCTTGGTGGTCGATGTCTGGAACGACACCAAAGACCTGGACATCGTGCATTGGCACGGTCTCCACATTCCGTCTGATGTGGACGGTGTGTACGAGCAGGGCACACCGGGCGTCCTTCCCAACGGTGGCCGTCGCCGCTATCACTTCACGCCCGATCCCGGCGGCACTCGCTGGTACCACAGTCACGCCACCGCCGGCCGGGACTTGAAGAAGAGCACCTATACCGGCCAGTTCGGCATGATGGTGGTCGAGACCGGCGACGAGCCCGGCGCCTACGACCTGGAAGTCCCCATCCTGCTGCACGAGTGGGAGCCGCGCTTCACTACTTCGGGTCCCACCGACGTGACGTTTCGCTACCAGTCGATCAACGGCAAGATGCTCGGCGGCGGTGAGCCGGTGCGCGTCCGACACGGCCAGCGCGCGCTGTTTCGCATCGTCAATGCCAGTGCCACGCTACATCACCGGCTGGCGCTGCCGGGCCATCGCTTTCAGGTGGTCGCGCTCGACGGCAACGCCGTGGCGACACCCGCCAGCGTGGCCGTGCTTGAGCTCTCGCCTGGCGAGCGGATCGACGCCGTGGTTGAGATGGCCAACCCTGGTGTGTGGATCTTCGGCGAGACCCGCACCGTGCAGCGCGAGGCGGGGCTCGGGATCGTGATTGAGTACGCCGGCCAGCCTGGGCCGCCGCGGTGGCTGCCGCCGCCGGTCGAGACCTGGAGCTATCTGCCGTTCGCCGGCAGCGGTCCCGTGGCGGAGCCCGACGGGCGGCTGACCCTGGCCTTTCGCGCCACCGGCGACGGGCACCACTGGACGATCAACGGACAGTCGCATCCGCGCATCGATCCGATTGTCGTGCGAGCGAACCGGCGATACCGCTGGCTGCTCGATAACCAGAGCGCCGACCCGCATCCGGTGCACCTGCATCGCCACACCTTCGAGCTGGTCAAGTACGCCGGACAGCGGGTGTCCGGCCTCTGGAAGGACGTGGTCGTGGTGCCGGCGTGGAGCCAGGTCGAGATCGACGTGCCGACCACCCAGCCGGGTCTGTCGTTGTTCCATTGCCACCAGCAGTTCCACATGGACATGGGCTTCATGACGATGATGCGCTACGAGTGAAGAGCCGGCATGACGGCCGTCATGTGGCGGCACCGGCGCCGGCGGTAGCATCATTTCAGGCACGGACACTTGGGTGGTCCCGGGAGGTACACCGGATGCGCGAAGGCAACCACGACGCCGAGCCGCCAGTCGACGAACTGTGCGACCGCATTGTTGCGCTTTACCACGACAACCTGCACCGCACGCTGCCGGTCCTTGTTGGCGAGCTGGCCCGCCTGGCCGAGCACGACTGCGCGGGCGAGATGCTGGCCGAGACTCGTGCCGTGGTCGCCGAGCTGGTGCCACAACTCGAGGGGCACCTGTCCAAGGAAGAGAACGTCCTGTTCCCGGCCCTGGCCGCGTTGGCGCAGGCCGACCGCGAAGGCCGCAGCCGTCCGCCGCTGCCGTTCCCGACCGTGCTGCACCCCATCCGGATGATGGAGACCGAGCACGCCCGGATCGAGACCGCGATGGCGCGGCTGCGGGCGATCACCCAGGGATTCGCGCCGGCGGATGACGCCTCGGTGGCGTGGCGCCATTGCCTGACGCAGCTCGCGCGGCTCGACGCCGACCTGCGCGAGCATCACCGCATCGAGGATGAGGAGCTGTTTCCGCGTGCGCTCGAACTTGAGCGACGGCTGCCGTAGCAGACGTGTATCATCTCAGCCGTGTCTGGGCCTCCGGGTGACGACTTGCTGCGCCGGGTGACGCTGTTCCGGCGGCTCTCGCCCGCGGCGCGGGCCCGGGTAGGCGCCGTGGCGCACTTGCGCTCGCACGACCGCGGCGAATTAATCTTTGCCGAGGGTGATCCCGGCGACGTCTTCATCGCCATCGTGAGCGGCCGGGTCAAGGTGTTCAAGTCCACGCCGGCCGGCAAGGAGATCATTCTCGAGATCTTCGGGGCCGGCGATCCCCTGGGCGCTGTGGCGGTCTACGAGGGTGCGCCGTTTCCCGCCTCGGCGCTGGCCCTCGAACCCACCCAGTGCCTGCGGATCGATCAGGCGGCCTTCTTTCGCCTGCTCGAGGAGGATCCGGCACTGGTGCGGGGCCTGCTTTCGGGTCTGACCATTCGACTGGCTGAGCTGACGCGGCGACTCGCCGAGCTGACCGGCGCGCGAGTCGAGGCGCGGTTCGCGCGGTTGTTTCTGAAGCTGTGCGATCAGATTGGCCGGCCCGACCGTGGCGGTGCATTCGTCGCCATGCCGCTGTCGCGCCAGGAACTGGCCGACCTGACCGGCACGACGATCGAGACCGCCATCCGCATCATGAGCCGCTGGCAGAAGGAGGACGTGTTGCACACGGAGAAGGACGGCTTCGTCGTACTCGATCGCGCCGCCCTCGACGAGGCGGCAGCGACCTAGCGGATCGAGCCCGATCTACCGCGGGCCAGCAGTGATTCCTGATTTCGCGATCAACGCCCGGACCCGCTTCGCGGCGCGCACCATCACCGCGCGGGGCGGCGGCTGTGTGCCCTCGGCGCGGCAAGCGGCAATTGCCGTTCGCATCCGGATCGACATCGTCCCGCAACACGTGCAGGCCGCGAGGTGCCGTTCGATGGCCCGCCGCCGGGCCGGCGCCAGGTCGCCGTCGAGATAGCGCGACAGTTCCAGCAGCAGCGCGCGGCATCGCGGCGACGACCCGGTCGCGGCACTCATGACTGGCTCCCCAGCGCCGCCTGCAACTGGACCCGGGCGCGGTAGAGACGCGTCTTCACGTTGTCTTCGGATACTCCCATTACCGTCGCGACCTCTTTCGTCGACAAGCCTTCCATCTCTCGCAGGAACACGATCGTCCGGTACGACGCGGGCAGCGCGCGCAGCGCTTCCCGCAAACGGCGGCGCAGGCCGCTGTTGGCGGCCAGCGCTTCCGGACCCTTGCCCGGATGCGCCGCGTCAATTGGCCGCGGTCCCTCCGGACCCGGCAGCACCTCGTCGAGCGACTGCAGCCGCGCCGGCTCGCCCGCCCGCTTGCGTCGTCCGATCAGGCAGGCGTTGCGAACCGTGCGATAGAGCCACGACCGAAACGCTTCCGGTTCGCGCAGGCGGCCGACATAGCGATACGTCTTGAGCAGCGCCTCCTGCATGGCGTCCTCGGCGTCATTGCCGCGGCCGCACACCGCCGAACTGAACCGCCAGGCGACGGCCTGGGCCCGCATCAGCAGCCGGTCCAGTGCCTCGGCATCACCCGCCGCCGCCAGACGGACCAGGTCGGCGTACTCGTCGGGCGGCCCGTTCCCGGCCCGCTCCTTTGCTACAGGATTCACCCCCTGAGATTTGGTGACACGGCGGCCACGGCTTTTCTTTGTCACCATTTTCAAATCCCTGAATCCTGTGAAGAGAGATGATACGCCGCCCGATATTGGTTCTCCTTGTCCTCCTGGGCGCCGCCGCGCCCGTGGCGGCCCAGGCCACGCTCACGCTGACCGAGGCCATCGCCCGCGCCCGCACGCAAAATCCCGACGCTGGGACTGCCGCGGCCCTCGAGCGCGAGGCGGCAGAGCGCGTGGTCCAGGCCCGAGCCGGGTACTGGCCGAAGGTTGACGCCAGCGAGTCGTGGCAGCGCGGCAACCAGCCGGTCTTTGTGTTCGGCTCGCTGCTGGCGCAACGGCGGTTCACCGCGGCCGACTTCGCCCTCGACGCCCTCAACCGCCCCGATGCGGTCGCCAACTTCCGATCGGCGTTGACGGTTGAGCAGGCACTGTTTGACGGACCCACGCGCGCCCGGGTCGCCGCGGCCGGCCTCGATCGCGACCTGGCCACCAACCGGCGGGCGATGGTCAATCAAGACCTTGCCGCCGGCGTTACCGCCGCCTACGGGCAGGTCCTGGTGGCCGGCGCCGCCAACCGCGCCGCGCAGGCGGCCGCCGAGGCGGCCGCGGCCGACCGCGACCTGGCCGCACATCGTCGCGATGCCGGGCTGGTCACCGACGCCGACGTCCTGCAACTCGACGTGCATGTCGCGCGCACGGCGGAACAGCGCATTCGGGCGGCATCGCACGAGCAGATTGCCAGGGCCGAGCTCAATCAGTTGATGGGCGAGCCCCTGACGGCATCCTTTGATCTCGACCGGACCCCCGTGGTCGCGCCGCTGGCGGGTGCCGACCTCGCCGGACTCGAACGCGAAGCCATCGCCGGCCGGCCCGACGTGGCTGCCGCGGTCCTGCGGCAATCGCTTGCTGACACGGCGCATACCGCTGCACGAGCGGCCTTTCTGCCTCAGGTGGCCGTGCAGGGCGGTTGGGAGTGGAACGGCGGCGCTTGGAGCGGGCGCGCATCGAGCTGGGTGGTGGGTGCCACCGCCCGGGTCAACCTGTTCCAAGGCTTCGCCGACAAGGCCCGCGTGGCCGAGGCGCGCGAGCAGATGGCGCGACGCGCGCTGGAGCGCGAGAAGACCGAAACCGCCGCACGGCTCGACGTCCAGATCGCGGTGGCCCGCCTTGATGCGGCCCGCGCCAGTGAGAGCGTCGGCCGGGCCGCCCTGGACCAGGCGCGCGAGAGCCGCCGCATCATCCGCGACCGCTACGAAGCCGGTCTGACCGATGTTGCTTCGCTGATTCGATCGGCCGAGCTGCTGGCGCAGGCCGAAACGCAACAGACCGCCGCGCGAGTCGCGGTGCTGACCGAAACCGCGGCGCTCGAGAGGAGCTTAGGAAGGTGACACACATGACGGCGAAGGCGTTCTCAGGACTGGCGGCGGCGGTCGCGGTGGCCATCGGCCTCGCGATGCCCGGTTGCGCAAGCAGCGCGCCACCCGCTGGCGATCCCGGCGCGGCCGTGCCGGTCACGGTCTCGCGCGTGGGTGTGACTGACGTGGCCGACACCTTCGATGCCGGTGGTGTCGTCGAAGCCAGGACCACTGCCACGCTGACCGCGCGGATCCTGGCGCCGGTGCGCGAGGTCCGCGTCGCGCCTGGCGAGCGGGTCGGCGCCGGCCAGGTGCTGGTGGTTCTCGATGGCCGCGACCTCGGCGCCCACGCCCGTGGCGCGCGCGCCGCGGCCGAGGCCGCCGAACAGGGTGCCACGGCGGCGGCGGCCGAGCAGCAGGCGGCCGAAGCCGCGCAGACCCTGGCCCGCGCCCGTTATGAGCGCGTCACAGGCCTGCATGCCAAGCGGTCGGCCACCGCGCACGAACTCGATACCGCGACCAGCGTGCTGCGCGCCGCCGAGGCCGGCGCCGCCGGCGCCGCCGCCCGTGCCAAGGCTGCGGTGTCAGCCGTCGCCGCCGCCACCGCGGCGAGCGAAGCGGCGGGCACCACCGAATCGTTCTCCCTCATCACGGCGCCGTTCGACGGGCTCGTGACCGAGAAACTGGTCGAACCCGGCAACATGGCCGTACCCGGCGGACCGCTGATGCGGCTTGACGACACGCGCGGCTTCCGGCTTGACGTCAGGGTGGATGAATCGCGCGCCGCCCAAGTCTCGCTCGGCGCCGTCGTGCCCGTCGCGCTCGATGCGGGCGCCACCGGCGCCACGGCCACGGTCGACGGGACCATCACCGAGATCAGCCGCGCGGTTGACGCCGACGCGCGCGCGTTCCTGGTCAAGATCGCGCTGCCGGTCACCGAGGGCATGCGCTCGGGCATGTTCGGGCGGGCGCGATTCAGCGCTCCGCCGCGCCGCGCCCTGACGCTGCCCTCCGCCGCCCTGGTCCGCCGCGGGCAGGTGACGTCGGTGCTGGTGGCCGAGGCCGGCGTGGCGCGGCTCAGGTTCGTGAACGTGAGCGGCACCGAAATACTTGCGGGCCTGGCTGATGGCGACATGGTGATCACCAACCCGCCGCCCTCGGTGACCGACGGCACCCGCGTGACGACGGGAGGGCGGTGATGGCCGAATCCTACGGCGGCGCCGGCCGGCTGGCCGCCGCGTTCATCAACTCGAAATTGACGCCGCTCTTCATCGTTGCCTCGATGGCGCTCGGCGCGCTGGCGGTCGTGGCGCTGCCGCGGGAAGAAGAGCCGCAGATTGTCGTGCCGATGGTTGACGTGTTCGTCCAGATGCCGGGCGCGTCGCCGGCCGATGTCGAACAGCGTGTGACGCGGCCGCTCGAGCAACTTCTGTGGGAAGTGCCCGGCGTCGAATACGTCTATTCCACTTCATCGCCGGGCCAGTCGATGGTGGTGGTCCGGTTCCTGGTCGGCCAACCCCAGGAAGCCGCGCTCGTCCGCCTCAACCAGAAGCTGGCGGCCAACGCCGATCGCATTCCGCCAGGCGTGATCGGGCCGATTGTCAAACCCCGCTCGATCGATGACGTGCCGATTCTCGCGGTGACACTCTGGTCGGCGCGCTACGGCGACGACCAGTTGCGCGCCCTCGCCGCCCAACTGCGCGATGCGATTGCCGAGGTGAACGACGTCTCGGAAGTGGTGATCATCGGCGGACGGCCCCGCAATGTGCGGGTGGATGTCGACCCGGCCCGGCTCGCCGCCTACGGCCTCGATCCGCTCGCGGTGCAGCGCGCCATCGGCGCGACCAACACCCAGGAAACGGCGGCCGGTCCGGTGGCCGGCGGCCTGGCGACGGCGGTCGAGGCCGGCAGCCGCCTGCGCACAGCGGCCGACGTACGCGGTGTGGTGGTGAGCGCGGCCAGTGGTCGTGCCGTGCGCGTGAGCGACATCGCCACCGTCACCGACGGCGACGCCGAACCAGCGTCGTATGTCACCTTCCAGTCGCGCGAGTCGGGCGCTCACGCCGCGGTGACGATTGCCGTGGCCAAGCGCCAGGGCACCAACGCCATCGACGTCGCCCATCGCGTGACGGCGAAGCTCGACCTCCTGAAGGGCACGCTCGTGCCCTCGGATGTGCAGTTGACCATCACCCGTGACTACGGCGAGACCGCGGCGGAGAAGAGCAACGAGCTGCTGTGGCACATGCTGCTCGCGGTGATCTCGGTGTCGGCGCTGATTTGGCTGGTGCTCGGCCGCCGCGAGGCCCTGGTGGTACTAATCGCGATTCCGGTCACGCTGGCGCTGACGCTGTTCATGTTCTACCTCTACGGATACACGCTGAACCGCATCACGCTGTTCGCCCTGATCTTCTCGATCGGCATCTTGGTCGACGATGCAATCGTGGTCGTCGAGAACATCGTGCGCCATGCGCGCATGACCACCGGCGGCAACGGCGGCCTGGCCGCGATCGCGTTGCGCGCCGTCGACGAAGTGGGCAATCCCACCATCCTGGCCACGCTCGCCGTGGTGGCGGCCATCCTGCCGATGGCCTTTGTCGGCGGCCTGATGGGGCCGTACATGAGGCCGATTCCGGTCGGCGCCTCGGCCGCGATGATCTTCTCGCTGATCGTCGCCTTCGTGGTGACGCCGTGGGCGTCGGTGCGGCTGCTCAAGCCCGAGGCGCATCACGACCACGGCGGCGAAGACCTGTTCACGCGCCTGTATCGCCGCGTCATGGGTCCGCTGATCGCGCGCGGCTCCATGCGGGCGCTGTTCCTCGGCGGCGTGCTGGCGCTGCTGCTGGCCGCCGTCGCGCTCGTGCCGCTCAAGGCGGTCACCGTCAAGATGCTGCCGTTCGACAACAAGAACGAGTTCCAGGTCATGGTCGACATGCCCGAAGGCACGGCGCTCGAAACCACCGCGCGCGTGACCTCGGCGCTGGCCGCGGCCACGCTCGAGGACGCGGCGGTGGTCAACGTGCAGCAGTACGTCGGCACCTCGGCGCCCTACAATTTTAACGGCCTGGTCCGCCATTACTTCCTGCGGCGCGCGCCCCACCTGGCCGACCTGCAGGTGAACCTGGTGCCCAAGGGCGAGCGCGCCGAGCAGAGCCACGACGTGGCGCGGCGCCTCCGCGAGCGGCTGCTGCCGATCGCGCGCGGCTTCGGCGCCACGCTGCAGGTCGCCGAAGTGCCGCCGGGACCGCCCGTGCTCCAGACGCTGGTGGCCGAAATCTACGGACCCGACCCCAAGCGCCGCCAGGAGGTCGCCGCCGAGATCCTCGCGATTTTCGACCGCACGCCCGGCGTGGTCGATACCGACTGGTATGTCGAGGCGCCCCACGACAAGGTGACGCTGGTCGTGGACGAGGACAAGGCGGCCGCCGCCGGGCTGTCGCCGGCCGCGGTGGCGTCGGTGGTTCGCATGGCCGGATCGGGAGAGACCGCCGGCCTGCTCCACGATGCCCACGCCCGCGAAGACGTCCCGATCGTGATTCGCCTGCCGCGTTCCGGCCGCAGCCTCGAGGCGCTGCAGTCGCTGCGCCTGACCGGCAACCGCCAGGTCGCGGTGGGTGAACTGACCCGGACCGTGCGCGGGCCGGAAGCGACGAGCCTGTACCACAAGAACCTGCAGGCCGTGACCTACGTCACCGGCGACCTCGCCGGCGAGAACGAAAGCCCGGTCTACGCCATCTTCGCCGTGAACGAGGCGATTGCCCGGCTGTCGCTGCCCGAAGGCTACGGGCTCGAGGTCTTCAACGCAACGCAGCCGTTCGACACCTCGGCCTACGCCATGAAGTGGGACGGCGAATGGCACATCACCATCGAGGTGTTCCGCGACCTGGGGCTGGCGTTCGCGGCGGTGCTGCTGTTGATCTACGTGCTGGTGGTCGGCTGGTTCCAGTCGTTCCGGACACCGCTCCTGATCATGGCCGCGATTCCGTTCTCGCTGGTCGGCATCCTGCCCGCGCACGCGGCGATGGGTGCGTTCTTTACCGCCACCTCGATGATCGGCTTCATCGCCGGCGCCGGCATCGTCGTGCGCAACTCGATCATCCTGGTCGACTTCATCGAACTGCGGTTGCGCGACGGCCTGCCGCTGGAGCAGGCGGTGATCGATGCCGGCGCGGTGCGATTCCGGCCGATGGCGCTCACCGCCGCGGCGGTCGTGGTCGGCGCGGGCGTGATCTTGTTCGACCCGATCTTCCAGGGCCTCGCGATTTCGCTGATGGCCGGCGAGGTGGCGTCGCTCCTGTTGTCGCGGATGGCCGTGCCCGTGCTGTATTTCATGGCCAAGCGCCGCGAACTGGATCGCCCGGTGATGGTGGCAGCCCCGATGGAGGTGACTTCGTGAGTCTCGCACCAGGCGTTCGATGGCAGTGTCCGCCGAAGACTATCGTGGTCGGCGTCGACTTTGGCGAGGCGTCGGCTCACGCGCTGGCGCTGGCGGGCGCCCTCGGCTCGGCCTTCGGGGCGAGCGTCCTCGCGCTGCACGCCGAGCGATTCGAGCCGCCGCGCTACTTCACACCCGAGCAGATCGAGCGCCTCGAGGGCGAGCGGCACGCCGCCCAGGCGGCCGTCAACGCCCAGGTGCACGAGTTTGCCGCCGGCGCCTCGATCTACCCGATTGGCTCGCGCGTCGTTGACCGGCCGCCGGTCGACGCGATTCTCGACGCGGCGGCGGCGGCAGACCTGATCGTGGTCGGTACCCATGGCCGGCGCGGGCCGGGACGCTGGTGGCTGGGGTCGGTGGCCGAGCGCGTCGTGCGCGCCGCGCCAGTGCCGGTGCTGGTCACGCGGGCATCGAGCGCGGTCACGCCCGGCCTGTTCGAGCGGGTCGCGCTGGTGGTTCAGGGTGGCGGCAGCGACGAGGCGGCGCGCGAGTACGCCGTCGCGCTCGCCGGCACGGCCGGGGGGCCGGTGATCGATGCCGGCCCGGCCGCGCACTGCGAGGCCGGCACCATGGAGCGTGCCTCGCTCGTGGTCATCGCCACCGGCACCGAGCGGCCGTCGTGGGGATTCACTGATTCGGTGGCGAGGGTGCTGGGCGCGTGCGAGCAGCCCGTGTTGTTTGTGCCGGCCCGCTAGGTCAACAGCGAAGGAGATCGAGACATGACGATTGAACGGTGGTTGCGGATGATTGGCGGCGGCTTCGTGGCCGCGAGCGTGCTGCTGGGGATCTACGTTCACCCGTACTTCCTGTGGTTCACGCTGTTTGCAGGACTGAACCTGTTCCAGTCGGCATTTACCGAGTGGTGCCCGATGATGGCGATCCTGCGCAAGGCCGGCGTGCCGTCATGATGACAGCCCTCGGCCTCCTCGCGGGATGGCTCGCGCTCCAGCTGTGGGTACTGCCGCGCCTCGGCGTACCCACTTGAGCGGTGCCTCACCCGCGGTCGCGGGCAGAGTCGCCGACTGAGTCAGACCAGGACACCGTATGAAACGCCGGTTCACGATCCCTCGACAAGTATGGTTTGCCGCCTTCGGCATCGCCTTGCTGCTGGCGCTTGGCTGGGTCGCGACGCAGAGCGGACCGCTGGCGCCGATTCAGGTGACCGTGACGACGGTCGGCCGGGGCACCGTGTCGCCGGCCCTGTTTGGCATCGGCACGCTCGAGGCGCAACGCGCGTACCTGATCGGACCGACCACGGCCGGCCGCGTCAAGCGCGTGATGGTTGACGTCGGCGATCTCGTCGCCGCCGGCCAGTTGCTCGCCGAGATGGAGCCGGTCGACCTCGACGCGCGAGTGGCGGCGACAGTGGCGGCGGTCGATCGCGGCCGCAGCGCCGTGGCGGCCGCCGAGGCCCAGGCGCGCGATGCAAGCAGCCGGCAGGGGCTCGCCACCACCGAAGCCCATCGCATTGTCACCCTCGGTCAGGCCGGGGTCGTCAGCCAGAGCGCCGTGGATGCGGCGCAGCAGGCTTCGCAATCGGCCGACGCTCAGGTTGCTGCTGCCGCCGCGGCGTTGGCCGGGGCCCGGCGGGAGATCGCCAGGCTCGACGCCGAGCTTCGCGGGGCGCAACAGCAGCGGGTCAACGTCCGGCTCGTGGCGCCGGCAGCCGGGGTCGTGACATCCCGGAACGCCGAGCCGGGCTCCACCGTCATCGCCGGCCAGCCGGTACTCAAGCTGGAGGACCCCACCAGTATCTGGATCAGCGTGCGTCTCGATCAGGCCCGGTCCGCGGGCCTCGGCGTGGGGCTGGCCGCCGCCATCACGCGGCGATCCGATCCGCTGGCGACGCATGCCGGAAAAGTGGTGCGCGTCGAACCCACGAGCGACGCCGTGACCGAGGAGCGCATCGCGAAGGTGGCCTTCGACCGTTTGCCGGACGGGGTGGCGACCGGCGAGATGGCCGAGGTCACGCTGCGCCTCTCCCCGGTTGCTAACGCGGTGGTCGTCCCGAACGCCAGCCTTCGCCATCGCGGGGCCCAGACCGGGGTCTGGCACTACTCCGGCGGGCAGTTGCGGTTTGCACCCGTGACCACCGGCGCGGAGAGTCTTGATGGCACGGTGCAGATCCTCGAGGGAATCGCCGCCGGTGACGAGGTGATTGTTTACAGCGAACGCGACCTCGCCGACGACAGCCGCGTCAAGGTGGTGACCGCTCTGCGCGGAGCGGGCTCATGATCAGCCTCGCCGGCCGCGACATCCTGCACTCGTGGAGCAAGTTCGCCCTCACCGGCCTGGGGCTCGGCCTGCTGATCGGCGTCACCTTCACCATGGCGGGCGTCTACCGCGGCATGGTGGACGACGCGAAGGTGCTGCTCAACAACAGCGGCGCCGACTTGTGGGTGGTGCAGAAGGATACGCTGGGCCCTTACGCCGAATCGTCCAGCCTGCACGATGATGTCTATCGCGGCATTCTCGGAATACCCGGCGTCGCCCGGGCCGCCAATGTCACTTATCTGACCATGCAGGTGCGGCGGGCGGGCGCCGATGTCCGCGCGATGGTCGTCGGGTTCGTTCCCGGCGAGCCTGGCGAACCGGCGTTCCTGATCGCGGGCCGGCGCGTGACGCGCAGCCACTATGAAGCGGTGGCCGACCTGACGGCCGGGTTCGCCCTCGGCGATCGGATTCGCATTCGCCGCCACGACTACACCGTGGTCGGCCTGACCCGCCGCACGGTGTCGTCGGGCGGCGACCCGATGGTGTTCATCCCCCTCAAGGACGCGCAGGAAGCGCAGTTTCTCAAGGACAACGACGCGATCGTCAGCGAGCGAGCGCGCACCGCCGGCAACCCCGCGCTCAACCGGCCCGGGGTGCCGGGGCTGCTGGACGCGATCGAGGCGTCGCAGACCAGCAACCGCAACGTCAACGCGGTGCTGGTGCGCGTGGCCGTCGGCCATGCGCCCGAGACCGTGGCGGAAGAGATCCGCCGTTGGAAGCACGTGCAGGCGTTCACCCGCGCGCAGATGGAAGACATCCTGATCGCCAAGCTGATCGCCAATGCGGCGAAGCAGATCGGCATGTTCCTGGCAATCCTGACGATCGTCAGCGCGGCGATCGTGGCGTTCATCATCTACACGATGACCCTCGGCAAGATCCGCGAGATTGCGGTCTTGAAGCTGATCGGCACGCACAACCGCACGATTGCCACCATGATCCTGCAGCAGGCGCTGGGGCTCGGGCTGATTGGCTTCGCCGTCGGGAAGATCGCCGCCACCCTCTGGGGGCCGGCGTTTCCGCGATACGTCCTGCTCGAACCCTGGGACGCCGTGATCGGCTTTGGAATCGTCATGCTGGTCTGCGTGCTGGCGAGCACGCTGGCGATTCGCGCCGCGCTGGCCGTGGATCCCGCGGCGGCCATCGGTGGTTGAGATGGGACTGGGCGCCGGCATTCATCTCGAGGGCGTCAGCAAGCGCTACGGCGCCGGCGACACGGCGGTCGACGCGCTCAAGGACGTCAACATGTCGGTGGCGCCCGGCGAAGTGGTCGGGCTCATCGGTCCGAGCGGCTCCGGCAAGACCACGTTGCTCAAGTGCCTCGGCGCGGTCATCGAACCGACCCGCGGCCGCATGACCCTGGGCGGTGAGGTGATCTACGACAACGGCTGGCAGATCGACGACCGGCGGGTGCTGCGGCGGGATCGCATCGGCTTCATCTTCCAGGCGCCGTACTTGATCCCGTTCCTCGACGCGATCGACAACGTCGCGCTGTTGCCGATGCTGGCGGGGCGGCCGAACGCGGAAGCCCGCGCCCGGGCCAGGGAACTGCTCGAGGCGCTCGACGTGGCGCATCGCGCCCAGGCGTTTCCCTCCGAACTCTCCGGCGGCGAGCAGCAGCGGGTGTCGATTGCCCGGGCGCTGGCCAACCGCCCGCCGGTGATCCTCGCCGACGAGCCGACCGCGCCGCTCGACAGCGAACGGGGCCTGGCCGTGATGCGGATTCTGCATCAGCTGGCCGGCCAGTACCAGACCGCGATCATTGTCGTGACCCACGACGAGAAGATCATCCCCACCTTCAAACGCATCTACGCCATCCGCGACGGGCGGACGGTCGAGGAAGCGGGCGAAGGCCGGGGTCTTTCAGCCTGAGACTGACCCAAGGGGTGACGGTGCATACCAACCTTTCCGCTCGGACGGCAGCGGCCGCAGGCCTGCTCTTCGGCGTGCTCTCGGTCATGGCCGGAACGCGAGTACTGGCCGGCAACGACCCGGAGTACGTCGTCCTCACCTGGCTCGTCGAGTACAACATCGCGGCGGGAGTGGTCGGCGTCGTGGCGGGGGCAGGCCTGTGGCGGCCGCGGGCGTGGGCAGTCAGGCTCGCGCGGACGCTGGCCGTGTTTCACGGCATCGTGCTGGTCATCCTGCTCGTGCTCGCCGGCCTCGCCCGGCCGGTGGCCACCGACAGCGTGGTCGCGATGGTGCTGCGAACGGTGGTCTGGTCGTCCATCGCGGTGGTCACCCGCGCGAAGGCGTGAGGCCAGGGTCCGAACTCTCCAACGGTCACCGCACCAGGACGAAGTGGCTGTTGGTCGTGGCGTCGATGCGGTGGGCGACGTCGGCAGGAATGTGCACCACGCTGCCGGGCGACAGATTGCCGGCTGCAAAGATCTTCAGATGTCGGCGCGCGACAGCGCGCGAACCGCCAGCACCAGTGGGGCGACCAGCCAGGCCAAGAGCGACAGCACCACCAGGCCCGCGGTGGTGGCCGGGCCGCCGGTGAAACGCAGCAGCGCGAGCGACGCCCCGCCAAACGCCGCGGTTCCTTCAATGGCCAGCAAGGCGCCCGTTCGGGCCGCGTCCACCGGGTTGACGAGCGTGGCGGCGATCAGCAGCCGCGACGCTGAGCCCGACCGCAGGAGCGAAGCGGCGCCGAGCGCGGCGATGTCGAAGACCACCACGGCGACGAACCAGACCACGAGCGCCGTCGCCAGAACGCGGGTGCGACGGCCGGCGTTACCGCTGGCCAGCAGCGCCGCAATCGCCAGGAATACGCCGGTGATGGCGACCGCGGTTCCAATCAACGCGCCGTAACGCCACCATCCATCGATCCCCGACTGGGACTGCATCACCAGCCCGGCGGCGCCGAAGCCGACCAGTTCGGCCGCCGACAGCGCCATCCATACTCCCAGCATGCGGCCCAGCAGGATGGCACCGCGCGACACCGGCTGCGAGTACAGCAACTCCGCGGCACCGCGTTCCGGTGTCAGCGCGAGCCCGCCAAACACCAGTGCCGCCAGTGGCACCAGGAGCAGCACTACCTGCACCAGCGACACCGCCGTGCGCGAGAAGTCCTGGAGGCCGTGGCCGCCCGACAGCACATAGCCGGCACCGGCAATCGCGAGAGCCAGAGCAGCGAAGACCACCGCAAACAGTTGCAGCCAGCGCGAGCGGACCGCCAGCACCAGTTCGTGCCGGGCGCACAGCCAAAGCACCGGCCATATCGACGTCATGGCGTCACCGGCTGCGGGCGCGGGCCCAGAATGGCGTCGGCGGCGACCGCGCGGCCGCTGGCGGCTGCGGGGTCACCGTCACGGCCGGCCTGGTTCGCATGGGCCAGCAGTCCGGAGGCCATCGGCGTGGCCGTCGATGTCTCGGTGAAGATCGCGTGGCGCGCCTCGATCCACTCGCCGGAGCCGTGGTCGGCTACGAAGCTGACTGCGTCGCCGGGGATCGCGCCATCGAGAAGAAAGTCGCGCAAGCACGCCAGGTCGTCGAAGAACACTGGTTCGTCGCCCGGTCGTACGATTTGGGCGGCGGTCGCGCGCGACACGATCGTCATCCGGCAGTGGCCGCAGGCATCCTGGCCGAGCGCCGGCTCGATCGCCCGGGCCGGCCCCGCCGCGCACGACGTGACCAGCGCCAACGCGAGCAGGGTCAACCTCATGACGAGGCCTCGATCAGTTCGCGATAGAACGCCTCGAGCCGGCCTTCCTCGGTCGTCAATCCCAGGATCTCGGCGCCACCGCCGCGAATTGCTTCGAGGACCGCCGGGCGCAATGAGGCCGGCCCCGGGATCATCAGTTCGCTGCCTGACCAAAAGGCGCCGGCACAGCGTGTCCGGACGCGGTCGAGGATCTCAGCCGCCGGTGCGGCCATGCGCACGCGCATCACGCCGCGGTCAGCAAGTCGCGCGGCCAAATCGCTCCCGGTGAACTCCGCGACCAGCCGTCCAGCGACGATGACCGCCACGGCATCGGCCAGCCGTTCGATGTCGCCGAGTTGATGCGAGCTGAAGAACACCGTGCCGCCGGCCCGCCGCCGGGCTTCGACCAACTGGTAGAACGCGGCGAGCCCTTCGGGATCGAGCGCGGCGGTGGGCTCGTCCAACAGCAACACCTCGGTCGTGCCCAGCGTGGCCACGGCCAGTCCCAGCCGCTGGATCATGCCGCCGGAGTAGGTCCCGACCGCTCGCGCGCCGGCGCCGTTGAGCGAGGCGAACTTCAAGACCCGGTCGGCGGCGTCGGCCGGCGCCTGCCGCAGCCGGCGATAGAACTCCACGACTTCGCGGCCGGTCAGCGTATCCGGGAACGAGACCCGCTGCGGCAGGAACGCGCACCGGCGCCGGCCTTGCGGATCGAGGGCGCTCAGTTGCTGTTCGCCGATCAGCACTTCGCCGGCATCCGGCCGAATCAACCCCGCCGCCGCCTTGATCGAGGTGGTCTTCCCCGACCCGTTCGGCCCAAGCAGCGCCACCACCGATCCGGCCGGGACGCCCAGCGTGAGCGTGTCGACCGCGGTGCGGCCGGTGAATCGCTTGGTGAACCCGCGGTACTGGATCATGCCGCGCTCCGGGCCCACGAACGCCCGCCCGCCGCGAGCAGGCCGCCGCCAACAAGGAGCAGAAGCAGCGGCGGGCCAAGGCTCGCGGCGGAGCGGAATTCGGCGGTGCGCTCGGTCGGCACCGCGGTCAACGCAGGCGGCCGCGCCAGCGGCTGCGGGTCGACCACGGGGATCGGGTCGAGCACCGGAAAGGCGCGCTCGGCGGCGCCGAGCGCGGCCACCGCCAGGCTGTGAGAGAACAGGTCGGCGGCCGTGAGATTGCCGCGGACGTGATCGAAGATGCTGGTCAGGCGGTACGGCCGATCGGCGAGGCCGTCGCCGTCGAGGTCGGGCTCGCCGTGGTCCGACCAGTAGTTGCGGTCGAAGCGGGTGTCGGTGCGCTTGCCGACCAGTGACAGCGGCGAGAGGTTGCCGACGAAGGCGTTGCCGGCGAACACGTTGTCGCCGTTCGACTGGTAGATCACCAGCGCCACGTCCGACATCGCGATCACGTTGCCGCGGAACTGATTGCGATACGAGCCATCCAGGAAGACCCCACGGGCGTTGTCGCCAATCAGGTTGTCCTCGGCCATCACGTCGTCACAGTGTTTCAGCAGCAGGCCGACGGACGCGAACCCGCGGTTGTGGATGAACTGGTTGCGCCGGAACACCAGCCGGCGCGAGTACATCAGTGCCGCCCCGGCGGCGCCGTCCTCGAAGACGTTGTCCTCAAACCGGTTGTCGTCGGAATACATGTAGTGCAGCCCGTAGCGCAGCTGGCCGGCGCGGTTGCCCTGCACCACCCCGTGTGACGACGACTGGATGTACATGCCGTCGCGGACGCCGGTGATGCGGTTGCGCTGCAGACTGAATCGGTGGCTGTTCCAGACGTGGATGCCGCTGCCGACCTCACCGGGATCACGATCGGGAATGCCGGTGATCTCGGAGTCCTCGACCGTGACATCGTCGGCGGCGTAGAGATAGACCCCAAACAGGGACTGGCGCACCTGGCACGCCCGGACGGTGACCCGCGGCGCCGAGATGTGGATGCCCGAGCTGTCGCGGCCGAGGTCGCCGCCGCTGCGGCCGTCGATGGCGAAGCCCTCAATCACGACGTCGGCGGCGCGAATCCGGACGACACTGCCGTGCCCCGAGCCGAGCAGCGTCGGGCGGCCGAGGCCGATGAGGGTGAGCGGGCGATCGATGAACACGTCACCGGCGTAGGTGCCGGCGGGCACTTCGATGCGGTCGCCTGGCGCAGCGCGGTCGATCAGTAACTGGATTGGCGACGCTTGATCAGCGGGCGGCCGTCCCTCCAGCCCGCCGCTCGACGGCGCCGCCGGATCCTGGAGCAGCGCGGCCGCCAAGAGGAGCGCCGTCGGCATCACGTCGCTACCCTCGATCCACGGCGACCGGGGCTTCCGGCCGTGGCCGGCTCCACCAGGTCCACCCGATCGCCGCCACCAGCAACGCAATCACGGCGAACATGGCGTAGGAACCCGCGCGCGGATAGGAGTAAACCTCGAAGTTGGCGATCTGCTGGTAGCCGAACATCGGCGGCATGAAGGGCGGGACCTTGACCGCGGCGTCTGGCGCCAGGTCGTGGCCGTAGACGTACAGCTTGTAGCCGAACGACCACAGCGAGAATGCCCCGAAGTAGACGAACAACATCGTCACGTCCACCAGCGCAACCACCGTGCCATGCACGGCCGCGCGCAGCACCAGCAGGCCGAGGGTGCCGATGACGAACGGCATCCACTGAAACTCGGAGAACGACTCGTTCACGAGCGCGTGCATGCCGATGTAGTGGTTGAGGACGTTGATCTCGGTGATGTCCTGTCCCTGGTTACCGCCCACCAGCGTGTACGAGTAGATGTCGAGCCGGAGTCCGCCCGGGTACTGCGGCGCGAACATGGTCAGGTTCCAGAGCGGGAAAAAATAGGTGGCCACCAGCAGTACCGCCGCGGCGAGAAGCATGAGGCGCGCCGCGAGGCCGATCGGTTCCTGCAGGAAACGATTCGTACGCCGGAGGGACGTCTGCATCATGTGGCCACCCAACTTTCAACTTTCAACTTTCAACTTTCAACTTTCAACGCTCGGGTCACTTGACAATCATGTACCCCTGCATTTCCTGGTGCAGGGCCGAGCAGAAGTTGGTGCAGTAGTAGGCGAAGACACCGCCCTTCTTCGCCGTGAACGTGACCGTCTTGGTTTCGCCGGGGTCGACGACCAGGTTGATGTTGTAGTCGAGCAGGCCCCAGCCGTGCAGTTCGTCGGTGGTCTGCTCGATATTGGTGATCGCCACGGTGACGATGTCGCCTTCCCGGATCTCGAACGAGGTGGGCGAGAACGACGACCGCACGGCGATCATCTTGACGGTGACCCGGTTGCCATTGCGCGTGACGCCGGCGTCCTTGACGTCCCAGATCGCGAGCGGGTGCTTGTTTTCGTCCTTCGGATAGACCTCGATCGGCTTGATCTTGTCGGCCTTGACGATCTGCGCGTAGTGCGGCTCGGGTTCAGTGAAGGCGTCGTAGAGCAGCTTCATCTTCTCTTCGCTGATGTCGACCAGCTGCGACGACTCGGGCTGCGACGGGCCGACGTTGAGGTGGCGGCCGTGCGACAGCTTGTTGAGGCCGACCAGGTAGTTGCCGTCAGGGCTCACGGTGTCGCCTTCGGCTCCGGCGAGGTGGCCGATGTTGTACGACATCGGCACCTTGTCAACAACTTCCCAGGTGCCGAGCTTCCACTTGGCGACCGCGCTGTCGAGGAACAACGAGGTATAGGCATAGCCGTCGGGCCCGAACTGCGTGTGCAGCGGGCCGAGGCCGACCGCAATCTCGGCGTCCTTGATCGACTCGTACTTGAGCACCGGGATGCCGTCCTCGTCGCCGGCGAAGTCCTTGTTGCGGATCGCCGTCTGCACCTTCTCGAAGTTGAAGGCGGTGGTCACGCCCTGCAGCTTGCCCGAGCCAATGATCCACTTGCCGTCCGGCGAGACGTCCACGCCGTGGGGCGACTTGCCGCAGGGCATCAGGTAGACGAGGCCCGGCACCTTGGCGGGGTCGAGCACCCTGACGCCGCCGATCATCTCGCCCTTGCCTTCGGCGATCGCCTTCTCGGCGGCGCGCCAGTCGACGGCGGCAATGTAGTCGCGGTCGCGCTGCGAAGCGGTCACCTCGAGGCTGCCGGTGGCCCGCTCGGTGTTGTAGGAGGTGAAGAACATCCAGCCGTCCGAGACCAGCTTGCCGGCGTCGCCGATGTCGTAGTCGAAGGGCGGCATCAGGATCTGCCAGCCGAGCGACATCTCGCCGCTGACCGGGTCGATCTTGACCCCGGCGATGATGCCCTTGTACTCGGTGGCGTACTTGTCGATGCCGACTGCGCGCTGGGGCACCGGCCGCGAGAAGCGGGTCGCCATCATCGCGTACTCGGTGTTGGGCGTCACGAACGACGAGCTGTGATTGCCGTGCAGGTTCGGCACCGGGCCCAGGATCTGCTTGGTCTTGAAGTCGCGCAGGTCGATGCGCGCAATGCGGCCGTTCATCTCGTTGATGAACAGCCAGCGGCCGTCGTAGTCACCCTTGGTCTCCGACAACGCCGGGTGATGCGCGTCGCCCCACGTCAGGTCGCCCAGCATCTTCTTGCTGTCGTCGTCGAAGCCGTAGCCGGTCGCCGGATAGGGGGCGTAGACCGGGATGGTCGACAGGTGCCGCATCGACGGCAGGCCATAGACGTAGATGTTCCCGGAGTGGCCGCCCGAGGCGAACATGTAGTACTCGTCGAGGTCGCCAGGGGCCACGTAGGTCTTGATCGCGGCCTGGGCAAGGTCGGACTGCGTCCCGCCTGCTCCCGGCCGCGCCGTCGGCTGGCTGGGTGTGCACTGGGCTGTGACCAGCGTCACAAGGACAAGGGCGGAAAGTGCCGCCCACGGCGTTCGATTCGAGCCAACCATAATAGTGACCTCCTCCTACCTGTTATTTGCCGGTCGCCGGCGCCGCGCGCTGGCGTTGGTACTCCGCGAAGGCCTCGCGCAGTTTCGCGACGGCCTCTTGTTTCTGTTCTGGCGTGAGAATGATTTGCCGCGACAGCACGACGCTCATCGTGCCGGTCGGATTGGCGAGGAACGCGTCGATGGTGACGCCGAACCGGCTCTGCACGTCTTCGACGGCGTTGGACAGGTCCGGTCCAATCTGGGCCGGGCTCTTCACGCCGAGCGCCGAGATCGAGTGACAAACGAAGCAGCCGGTCTGCACGAACCAGCCGCCGGGGCCGGTCTTGAGCGCCGCCTCGGCGGCCAGTTCCTCGGCGCTGCGCGGGTCGACCCGCGGCGTGCCCGAGACATACCGGGCCGGCACGTCGGCCCGCCGCCACGACAGCATCAGCATCGCCAGCGATTGCGCCTGCTCGGTCGAGAAGTTGAAGTTGGGCATCACCGTGCCTTCCGAGAGCGCCCGCGGATCCTTGAAGTGCGCGACGTGCCAGGCAAACGCGGTGCGCTGGCCCGACAGCCGGCCGAACTCGTACTGTTCCGGCGGCTTCTCGCCGACGTCGGTCAGGTCGGGGCCAATCGTGCCGCCAAAGCCGTTGATCACGTGGCAGGCCCGGCACCCTTTTTCGTTGACCAGGCTCTTGGCGAGATTGATGGCCGTCGCCCCCGGGGTCTGGCGGTCGTAGCGATGGCAGGTGTTGCAGTTCATCTGCATCAGCGCGTTCTTGTTGCCGGCCAGCGTGTACGACTCACCGAGCGACCGGCTGAGCAGCGGCTCTTCCCAGTGCGCCACTTCGCCGTGCGCGGCCGCCGTGTCGATCGCCCAGCCCTGGCCGCCGTGACACGAGGTGCAGCCGTAGTCTTCGACCGGATGTTGCTGCAGGGGCAGCTTGGGATGCGTGCGATACGGCTGTTCCGCGCTCTCGAATCCCGGATACGAAACCGCCTGATGACAAGTGACGCAGCGGTCGGCGCGTGATAGCTCGGCCACCCAGATCTGCTGGACGCCGCTCGGCAGGATCGCGGCCTTGTCCTCACCGAACTGGCCGGCCACCATCTGCCGGAACTCCATCTGGTAGTAGCGCCAGTCGTGGGCGCGGTCACTCCACATGAACAGGACCGTGCCGAGGACCAGCACCACGCCGACGATGGCCATGACCAGCCGATCGATCCGGGGATACGGGGAGGAAGTGCGTTGTTCCATCTCAGATCCTCCCCGGGATGGCGGGCCACGCTTCCCACGGCCAGTAGAAGTTCCAGTACGGCCCGCGCAGCGCCATCCCGACAAAGGTCAAGGCGAGCACGAACAGGATGATCACAAGGAAGGTGATGTTCTGCGTCCGGCGTTCGCGCGGCATCCAGGCGCCGGCGGCCAGGTGCGAGGATTTGTCCAGCCACGGCCAGAACATCAGCACCCCGACCAGGATCCCGGGCAGGATCACGCCGCCGATGAAGGCGCCGTTGAGCGTGAACGAACCGATCCGGATCGTGGTGTCGGTGACAATCTCCTGCAGCCACAGGAAGTACCACGGCGCCTTGGCGGGATTCGGCGTGATCAGCGCATTGGCGGGTTCCTCGAGCGGTGAGGCGATGAACACCGACATGATGCTGACCACGGCGATCGTCCCGAGCGTGGCGATGGCGGCGCGCCGCACCAGGTCGGGGACCGCATTCACCGTCGCGCCCTGTGCTTCGATCGAGCGCGCCGTCACGGTCGGGGCCGTGCCGCGGGCCACGCCCAGCAGCGTGTAGGTCTTCGACTTCACGGGCTTTGTGGCCTGCGGCGTCTCCAGCGCGCTTTCGGCGTCGGCCCGCGCCAGGCCGCCGTCCTTGCGGACCCGCCACATGTGATACGCGAACAGCACGCCCAGCAGGCCCGGCAGGAACACCACGTGCAGCACGTAGAAGCGGATCAGCGTGGCCTGGTCGATGTTGCGGCCGCCGATCATCAGCTCGCGGACGGCCGGTCCGACGGCCGGGATAGACGAGGCGATGTTGGTGCCGACCGTGACCGCCCAGAACGCCAGCTGGTCCCACGGCAGCAGATAGCCCGTGAACGACAGGAACAGCGTGACCAGGAACATCACCACGCCGATCAACCAGTTCACCTCGCGCTGCTGGCCGCGGCCGATGCCGTTCTTGTAGGCGCCGGTGAGGAACACCCGCACCAGGTGCAGCGACACCACGATCACCATCAGGTGCGCCGAAATGCGATGCACCGCCCGGATCCACGAACCGAAGGTGATGACGTACTCAATGTCCTTGACCGACTGATACGCGCGTTCCACCGACGGCACATAGAGGAACAGCAGCGGCAGGCCCGAGAGGATGGTCAGGAAGAACAGAGCGCCGGAGATGGTGCCGAGCCAGAACGAGTAGTTCCAGGCCATCGAGGCCTTGCTGATCTTGGCCGGGAACCAGTGCAGCATGAAGTTCGACACCACCGCGTCGCCGGCTTCACGATCGGACTGGGGACGGAAGCTCCAGAACGGCTCGGCGTGGACGCCGGGTGCCTCGGGCTTGGTGCGGTTCAGGGAAGGCCAGCGCATCACGTCACCCCACCGTCAATCGGAAGTCGCGGTCCACTTCGTCCGCCAGGTCAATGACCAGTTGCCCATCGTCGGGCGCGATCAGCAGGCGGAACCAGGCCAGCGGCTTGGGCGCCGGACCGGCTACATTGGTGCCGTCGCCCTTGTATTCCGAGCCGTGGCAGGGGCACAGGAAGCGATGGGTCAGCCGGAGGGATGCACCGCCGGCATCGGCGGTTTGCGGGGAAGCCAGCGCCTCGGCGCGGACGGTGCATCCAAGGTGGGTGCAGACGGCGGAGATGGCGTGAAACGTCTTGCCCTCGCGAAACACCAGAACCCGTTCGTCGGGCAGGAACTTGAGGCCATCGGGAAACTCCGCCGGCAGCCCGAGTTTGACGGTGGTCGGCGCATCGTAGGAGACGTTCGGCACCAGCGACCGCAACGACGCTCCGGCCTGGACCGTGATGGCCGCGACGCCCGCGCCGGCCCCGAGCTTGAGCAGGAAATCGCGCCGATCGGTCGGTGGCTTGGGTTCGCTCATGACGCCCTCCCGGCCGGCGCCGGGCCGGCGGCGTCGCCGTCTCCCGTTCCCGCCCATCGCTCAGTAATGGTGAACCGTTCCATCGTCATCGCCTCCGTCGGACAGCGAATGGCGCACAGGCCGCAACGGATGCACCGGTCGTCGTCTTTGAGCAAGGCGGCGAGGGGGAATCCATTGGCCTGGGCGCGGGTTTGGGCCGCGGCCAGCACGTCCGCAGGCAGGTCGAGCGCCTCCAGTGGCGCAAACGACAGGCAGTACTCCGGGCAGATGTCGACGCACCGGTTGCACAGCACGCACTTCTCGGGGTCGTAGATGGTCTGGACGTGGCACACCAGACAGCGCGCCGCCTGAATTCGCGCGGCCTCGGCGTCGTAGCCGGTCTCGACCTCGGTGATGCCGGTGCGGCGGCCGACGTCCAGCGTCGGCGGCGCCTCGCGGTCGAAGTGCTCGAAGCCCGCTACCATCCGGTAACGCGACGTCATGAGCGCCTCAACCTCGAGGTGCGTCTCGATGCGGGCATCCTGGCCTGCCAGAAATTCGTGGATCGACCGCGCCGCGCGCTTGCCGTTGGCGACCGCCTCGATCAGGTTGCGTGGGCCGAAGGCGACGTCGCCGCCGGCATAAATGCCAGGCGCCGAGGTGGCCAGCGTGTCGGGATCGATCCGGACCGTGCCGCCCGGCGTCAACACCACGCCATCGCCATCATTCAGGAACGACAAGTCGGCCTGCTGGCCGATGGCGAGGATGCAGGCGTCGGCCTCGACCTCGAGGATGTCGTCATCGACAAACTGCGGCGCGAAGCGGCCGTTGGCATCGAATACCGAGGTGACGCCGCGCAGGGCAATGGCCTCGAGGCGCGCGCCGCCGCGAAACTCCTTGGGTCCGCGCCGGGTGATGAAACGCACGCCTTCGCGCTTGGCCTCCTCGAACTCCTCGTGCCCCTGTGTCGTGCGCAGCACAGGCATTTCCGAGAAGTCCTCGAGCGAGACAACGGTCACTTCGGCGGCACCGCCGCGCAGGGCGGCGCGCGCCGAGTCGAGCGCCTCTTTGACCCGGGCATCGGTTTCCGCGCTGTCGGCGGGCGGGCCATCGTCGCGCCCGGCCCGCAGGGCGGTGCGGGCGGCGTCGAACGCGACAAAGCCGCCGCCAATCACCACGACGCGACGGCCCAGGTCGAGGCGGTAACCGCGATTGACGTTGAGCAGGTAGTCGACCGCCTTGATCACGCCGTCGAGCTGAACACCGGGGGCTTGCAGGTCTCGTCCGCGTGAGACGCCAACCGAGATGAACACCGCCTCGTATCCCTGGGCGCGAAGTTGCGCGAGGCCAAACTCGGCCGAGAGCGGCGTGTTCAGACGCAAGTCGACTCCAAGCGACACGATTCGGTCGATCTCGGCGCGCAGCAGCGTGCGGGGCAGGCGGTATTCCGGGATACCGAAGCGCATCATGCCGCCAGGTTCGGCCGCGGCCTCAAACACCGTCACGTCGTAGTGGAGCAGGGCCAGGTCGTGCGCGGCCGCCATGCCGGCCGGCCCGGCGCCAATCACCGCGACCCGGCGCTTCGGCCCCGCCGCGACCGCGGACGGCGCGGTGCGGTAGAACGGCAGCGGCAGGTGGCCCGTGTAGCGATTGCCCTCGTTCGTGTCGGTGGTGAGCAGTTGCGCCTGCGTATCGGGTCGAATGGATTCAACCCCGTACTGCTCGGTGACATGGCGCTTGAGCGCGCGAATCGAGACCGGCGCGTCGATGGCGCCACGGCGGCAAGCGTCCTCGCAGGGAGCGGCGCAAACGCGTCCACACACCGAGGCGAAAGGGTTGGGCGCCCGCGCCACCAGAAAGGCCTCTTCGGGCCGGCCGTCGGCGATCAATTGCACGTAGCGGCCCGCGTCGGTGGCGACCGGGCAACCGGCCTGACACTTGACCTGGGCCTTCCAGTGCTCGAGGTCCGGTAGTTGTGTGCGAATTCCCATCCACTCCTCTTGCTGCAGCGTGCCCGAGTCCAGTGAATCGGCCTATGACCTGCGTCATATGCGCCGGTGTGACCACGGACTGACGCAAAGGCAAGAGGCGTTCCATGCCGCCTGAGAGGGAAGATCGCTCTCTGGCTCCGCAATATTCCCCGCCAATGGCTCAACGGCGGGGAATACTCCGCGCCGGCGAGGATCGCGTCGTCGTCGCCGAGGGGCCGAGGAGGTATGGCCAGCCCGCCGCCGCTGGCAGATCCCATGACCGCCGTCATACGGTGGGCGGCCGCCATCCCGCTATCGTGGAAGCGGGGTGGTGACCGAATGGCTCGTGCCTACGAACGACGGCCGGTCGAGCGAACGACGCTGGTGCGTCACGCGCTGCAGGCGGCGTTCCTCCTGCTGAACGTCTGGATTGGGGCGCAGTTCTATCTTTGGGTTCGCTACTTCGAAACGGCCGGCGCGACGACGTACGTCTCGCGGCCGCCGGGCGTCGAGGGCTGGTTGCCGGTTGCAGCCCTGATGAACCTGAAGTACCTGCTGCTCACGGCCACCGTTCCCGAGGTGCACCCGGCCGGCCTCTTCCTGCTGCTCGCCTTCCTGGCCATGTCGCTGGTGTTTCGCAAGGCCTTCTGCAGTTGGCTGTGCCCCATCGGCACGCTCTCCGAATGGCTGTGGCAGGGAGGCCGGGAGCTGTTCGGCAAGAACTTCGCGCTGCCGCGCTGGGCCGATCTGCCGTTGCGCAGCCTGAAGTACATCCTGCTGGGGCTGTTCGTCTACGCCGTGGTGAGTATGCCGGTCCCGGAACTGCGGGCATTTCTGTCGAGCCCTTACGGCCTGGTGGCCGACGTCAAGATGCTCGACTTCTTCCGCGACGCCGGGCGCCTCACCATCCAGGTGTGCCTGGTGCTGGTCGTCCTGTCAATCGTGACGAAGAATTTCTGGTGCCGCTACCTGTGCCCGTACGGCGCGCTCATGGGGCTGGTGTCAATGCTCAGCCCGACTCGCATCACCAGGGATCCGATCTCGTGCATCGACTGCGGCAAGTGCGCCACCGCCTGTCCCTTGTTGATCCCGGTCGATCGGTTGATGACCGTTCGCACGCCGGAATGCAATGGCTGCCTGACGTGCGTGTCGGTGTGCCCGGTCAAGGACGCGCTGGAAATGCGGACGCTCGTGACGCGCCGCCGCGTCACCGCGCCGCGGATTGCGGTGGGTGTTGCGGCCATCTTCCTGGTGGTGGTCGGCTACGCCAGGCTCTCGGACCACTGGCACGGGAACACGCCCGAGGCGGTGTTCTTCCAGTTGATCCCGAACGCCGCGGGCTTCTCGCACCCATGACGCCCGGCGCCCGCACGCCAGACCCCAGCCGACCGCGCGATCGCTCACGGCAATCGACGCTAGAGAACGCGTCCCACATCGGTGCGGGCGAAGTCGCTACCCTTGAAGAGCAAAGGCTGGCCCGTCGTGCGCGCCAACGCGTACGAAAACAGATCGCCATAGTTCAGACCGGCGGCATGACGGCCGCGGCCGAATCGGCGCCAGCCACGACGCGCCTCGTCGACCTGGCTCTCGTCGACGGGAATCACCACCAGTTTTGATTTGCTGATCAGCAGGTCAAGGTCGCGGCTGCCGCCTTCGCCCTTGCGAGACTCGATCACCATCGATGCTTCCAACAGGGTCGCCGCCGACACCAGGCGGACATCGTCGTGATCGAACGCCGTCCGCAACGAATCAGCGTCGGGTTCGTTGAGTAGAATCGCGAGCAGCGCCGAACTGTCGACCACCATCAGCGAGGCAGCCCGTTCTCGTCGTACCCGAGGATCTCATCGTCGGTGCGATCATCCAGGGTCGGCCGTGCGGCACACCGTTCTCCGATTTCGCGAAGCTCCTCGCTGAGTGGCCGGCGCCGCGGCCGGCCACGCAGCCGCGCCAGGCGCTCACGCAAGGCCACCACGATGGCGCCGGTCAGCGTTTCGCCGGTTCGTGCGGCGACCTCGCGGGCCAGCCGATCGGCTTCCGGGTCCTTCAAGCTGAGTGCCATAGAATGTGTATATAAAGATATCACGGATATATACAGGCGCGGGCGCCGACGCCGATCAACCGCGCGACAGCGGTCGCGTCAGGCAGGTGGGGCCACCGCCGCCCTTGAGGCTGATCTCGGAGCCGTCGTAGGTGGTCACCTCGGCTCCGGCCGCTTCGAGCCTGGCCCGCGTCAGCGGATTGCCCTCGACCATCAGGCACCGACGGGGCGCCAGTGCCAGCACATTGGCGCCCATGGAATCAAACTCCTCGTCGGGCACTTCGACCAGGGCGATGTCCCGTTGCAGCAGCCACTCACGAAACGGCACCGGCATCAGCGGCGAGTAGACGACTGCCAGATCGCGATCGACGGGGCTGATAATCGACATCAGATGAAACACATCGGCGGGTCCGCGATAGTGAGGCAGCGGCACCACCACCACTTCGACTTCGGGCCCGAGCAGCTCGCTGAACTGGCGGATGCCCTCGTCGTTGGTGCGATAGCCGCGCGCCACGGCCACCGTGTGTTCGTCGAACCACGCCACGTCGCCGCCCTCAATCTGCCCGGGCGACTCGATGGTTCCCACCACCGGCAATCCGAGCGCCGTCAGCGCGTGGCCGTGCGCGGCCGGCTCCTGTCGCCGCGCCGGTTTACCCATGTGGCAGAGAATGACGCCGCGAGGTGTGACCAGCGAGGCATCGCGCACGTAGATGGCATCGAGCGTCAGGCCTGGGGCGTCGGTCAGCCGATCAATCCGCGCGCCCGACGCGGCCACGAGTGACTCCAGGACGGCAAACTGCTCGAGCGCGCGGCCGGGGTCGGGCGCGGCGGTGAAGTTCAGCGCCCGCCACTCACGCTCGATCGCCGCGCTCCTGCCGAACACCACGCGCGGATCGCCCAGCATCACGCGATCGAGACGGCCGTACTCGTTGAAGCTGCTCATGGGGCTATCCTCGCCGTCCCCTTGACCCAAATGTAGAGAGGCAATCCCGCGAGCAGCAGCAGGAAGCCGAACAACACGGTGTCGGCACCCGCACCGTAAATAGCGAATAGCGCAAAGACAAACGCGAGCGCGCTCACCAGCGCAGCCCAGCCGCTCGGCCGTGGCTGGCCTGGCATCAGCCAGACCGCCAGCGAGCAGAACACGTAGGGCACCAGCGTACTCAGGGTCGCGAGCAGGATGATGAAGGTGAAGAGCTCCACCAGGCCCCGGGAGTAGTTCATCAGAATGACCGCCGTGCTGAGCACGCCGGCGACGACCATCCCGTGATTCGGGGTCCCGCGCGACGACAGCCGGCCAAAGACCCTGGGAAACAACCCATCGGTGGCGGCCGCCATCGGCACCTGTCCGGCAACGAGCACCCAACCGTTCAAGGCGCCAAAGCAGGAAATGGCCGCGCCCAGCGCAACGAAGCGCGCACCGGCCTCGCCCAGCAAATGCCGGGCGCCGTCGGCAAACGGCGCCGTTGATGCCGCCAATTGGTCGGGCGCGACGAGGCTCATCACGCCGACGGTCGAGACGATGTAGACCACCGCGGCCAGGACCGTGCCGACGACCGTGGCGCGCGGGATCGTGCGTTCGGGGTCGCGCACGCTGCCGGCCGGAATCGTGGCGCACTCCAATCCGAGAAACGCCCACAGCGTCAGGGTCACCGCGGACACCACCTGGCCGCCGATCGGCGCGTCGTTGGCGGGCAGGGCAAAGGCCGCGGGTTCAAAGAAGAACAGCCCGCCCAATCCGACGATGGCCAGCGGCAGAATCTTGAGGGCGGTTGTCAGAATCTGCACGCGGCCGGCCAGTGCCACTCCAATCACATTGACGCCAATCAGCATCCAGACGACGGTAATCGCCAGCGCCGCCGCGGCCCACGGCGTGCGCACCAATGCCGGCACAAAGGGATCGAGATATCCGACAAACGCCACCGCCAGCGCGGCCAGCGTCGCCACTGTCGACAGCCAGTATCCCCACGCCACGAGAAAGCCCGGCACTTCACCGAAGGCGGCGCGGGTGTAGGCGTAAGGCCCGCCGGTTGCGGGCATCAGTCGCGAGAGGCGCGCGAACACCAACGCCAGCATCACCGCGCCGCCCGCCGAGATGGCCCAGCCCACCAGGCTCAGCCCGCGGTAGGCCGCCAGCGATGCCGGCAACAGGAACACGCCGGATCCGATCATGTTACCCATCACGAGCGACACGGCAGCCCAGAAACCAAGTACGCGCGGCGGCGTGGATGTCATGTGCTGAGCACCTTATCGCGAAACCGGCCGGCGGCCGGCTAGGCTTTGGGCTCCCGGAGCATGACGAGCAGCATGCGCGACGATGCGGTGGCGTCGACGGCGTGCGGCACGTGAGCCGGCAGCCGCACGATGGTGCCGGGGCCGGCGGCGACAACCTGGCCGCCGACGGTCAGCGACAGTAACCCCTCGAGCACGATCACCAGCGCGTCAAACGGCGCCGTGTGCTCACTGAGGCCCTCGCCCCGATCGAAGGCAAACAGCGTGACGTTGCCCCCACTGGTCTTGGCCAGCACGCGGCTGGCGATGCCGCCAGGGGTTGGTTTGATGAGATCCGCCAGCAGCAGCGCTTCAGCGACAGGAATGGAACCCGTGGACGTCATGGTGGAGTACCTCGTGAACGGCGAAACGCACCCTGGTAGATCACCGGAGTGCCGGAGGTGAGGATTCCGGCCGGCGAACGATTGAGTTCGCGCAGCGGCAGCGCCTCATCGCGCACGAATCCGGCCACCGCCATTTCCTCGACCAGTTGCGCCTCAGTCAGAAAGCACTGTGGCGCGCCAGAGAACTGCGTGAACACGAACGCTTCACCAGCAACGGGCTGGGCCGAGTCCGGCAGCGTGTGTCGCGAAAAGGTAAAGATGAAAAGTGCCGCCCCGGTGCGCCCGACGCGGGCGGCCTCGCGCACCGCCTTCCGGAACTCATCACCCGAGCGGGCGAGGTTCCAAATGCCATGGGCAACGATGAAGTCGATCGCCCGGTCCCGAATCGGCAGGGCATCCATGGACGCGAGCACCAACCGCAGCGGTGGCCCGCCGTCGCGCGCAGCTGCCGCGCGCAGCATGGCAGGCGAAGTATCACTGCCGGCGACTTGCCAGCCCATCTGCGCCAGCGGCACGGCATTGCGACCCGCGCCGCAGCCAATATCGAGAAGAGTTCCCGACCGGCGATTCCCCAGGCACGCGCGCGCGTAATCCATCAGGATGGGATTGGGCGGTGCGACGGCAAACCCGGCCACCGTGGAGGCCAGGCTCCACGGTGATCCGGAAAGGTCAGTCATGATCGCGCACTGCGACCGCGGCGTGGGTTAGTGCTTGGCGAACACGTACTTCTTGCCGTCCTTCGTGAACGCGATCACGTTGTACGGTTCCTTCATGCCGCCCTGCTCCATGCCGGGCGATCCCATCGGCATGCCCGGCGCCGAGAGGCCCGCGATCGCCGGCTTCTCTTTGAGCAGGCGCTTGATGTCGTCGGCCGGGACGTGGCCCTCGATGACATAGCCGCCCACCTTCGCGGTGTGGCACGACGAGAGCTCGTCGGTGACCCCGGCCTGCATGCCGACGGCCCGCAGTTGCATGTCGCTCACGTTGTTGGCTTCCACCTGGAAGCCTTGCGCCTGGAGATGTTGCATCCAGGCGCTGCAGCACCCTCAAGTGGGGGACTTGTAGACCACCACCGAACTCGTGGTGGCCGTCTTCGCCGTCGTGGCCGGCTTCTGCTGCGCCAGCAAGACGAGGCTGAAGCCCGCCACTACCAGCCCCGCAGCCGCCGCCGCGATGTATTTGATTCGCATCTTCAAATGCTACTCCATTCACTTGAGAACCTGTCCCGTACCGCCAGTACACCGTCGCCCGTCGGCGTCATCTGCGTCATCTGTGTCATCTGTGGCCCTATGTCATCTGTGGCCCTGTGTCATCTGTGGCCCTGCGTCATCTGTGGCCTCAGTTGACGGGCCTCGCCATCAGCAATCCCGCCCCGGCAATAATTCCGAACGTCACCAGCCAGGCCACCACGCACACGACGACGGCACGGCCAAGGCTGCGGTAGTCGAGCGCCTGCTTGACGGCCAACACGGTGGCCGCCACCATCCAGATCGACGCCAGCGCGAACGCGAACGGCGCGGCCGACCGCATGGCGCCGAACGCCAAAAACACACCTGGTGCGGCGGCAAAGCCCATCGTCCGCAGCAGTTCCGCCGGCCGGCTGCTCGTTTGCGGTTCCGGCACCAGCCGCGTGCCGATCGCCGTGATCAGCAGCGCCCAGACCATCCAGGCGCCCAATGTCGCCGCCATGCCAATCGCGAACGTGACCAACGTCATCGACGAGCTGCCGACCGCCGCGACCCCTCCGGCGATGCACGCCAGCAGCACGACGGCTGCAGCCTGGCCACCGGCACCTCGATCGGCTTCGACGTCTTCGAACGTCACGGGGTCGAGGACGAGGACACCCATGACGCGCCTGATAAATCCCGTGAGCGATCCGCCGGCGCGCGACGTTGTTGCCACCATGTCCATGATTCAAGCACAGTCCGTGCCGCGACCGGACACCGACGCAGCGCTTGCGGATGAGCCGGTTCATCGCGGCATATTCCCCGCGATCGCGGGGAATTCCTCAGTGTGCCGCCCTGGATCAGGCGTTCAGAGCGGGACTACAATTTGCAGGGTTCTGGTCATGCCAAGGCGTCTTCTGCTCATCCTGTGTCTGTTGGTCCCGATTACCGCCGCAGCGCAGTCGTTTGCGCCGGCCGGCTGGGACGCCGGCCTCCCGCTGGCCGAAGTGCCCGACCTCAATCCCGACCCGACGATCGTCGAGGTGAACCTCACGGCCAAGCTGGCCGACGTCGAAGTGTCGCCCGGCAAGCGCGTGCACGCGTGGACCTACAACGGCGCCATTCCCGGGCCGCTCATCAAGACCCGTGTCGGCGACCGGCTGATCGTGCACTTCAAGAATGAATTGAAGGAACCCTCCACCGTGCATTGGCACGGGATCCGCCTGCCGATCGAGATGGACGGCGTGCCCGGGATCTCGCAACCGGAAGTTCAGCAGGGCGAGTCGTTCACCTACGACTTCATCGTCCGCGATGCCGGTCTCTACTGGTATCACCCGCACGTGATGTCGGCGGCCCAGGTGGGCTTTGGCCTGTACGGCGGGCTGCTGGTGGAAGACCCGAACGACGGCGTGGGGGTGGCCGACCAGGTCACGCTCGTGCTGAGCGACATCGGCTTCGACAACAAGGGCGTGCTCGAGCCCGCCGACAGCGGCGGCTCGGCGGGCATGGTGTTCGGGCGCGAGGGCGACTACGTGCTGGTGAACGGACGCACCGATCCGGTGCTGCGCGCCCGTCCCGGCGCGCCGCAGCGCTGGCGCATCGCCAACATGGCCAAGAGCCGCTTCTTCTACCTCGACCTCGAAGGCCAGCCGTTCACGGTGATTGGCGCCGACGGCGGGTTGCAGGAGTACTCCGTCACGACCGACATCCTGCTGGTCACGCCCGGCGAGCGCGTCGATGTGATCGTTGCGCCGAAGGGCAAGGCCGGCACGCCGCTGACGTTGCGCGCCATGCTTTACAACCGCGGTTACGGTAGCGTCCAGTACCGCGCCGTCGAAGACATCATGACCGTGGAGTTCACCGACCAGCCGCCGATTACCGCGGCGCCGGTCAAGGTCAGCCGGCCGCTGCCCGTTCCCACCGCCGAGGGGGCGACACCGGTGGACGTGGTACTGACGTTGCCGCCGATGGAGAACAGCAAGTCGGAGTTCCGGGTCAACGGCGTGCCGTTCTGGAAGGCGAAACCATTCCTGGCCAAGCTGGGCGAGACGCAACTGTGGATCGTCAATAACGAGAGCGAATGGGACCATCCGTTTCACCTGCACGGGTTCTTCTTCCAGGTGATCGACGACAAGGGCCAGCCGGTGCGGCCCCTGGCGTGGAAGGACACGGTCAACGTGCCAATGAAGACGACGGTCCGGCTGCTGGTGACGTTTGACGAGCGGCCCGGCGAGTGGATGTTCCATTGCCACATCCTCGATCACGCCGATGGCGGACTGATGGGGACCGTGCTGGTGGGACCGGTCGCTCCGACCGGGCACGTGCATCCCAAGCCGCCGCCGCGCTAGCGACACCGGAAGGCGTCGTCGATCCGGTCGAGGATGATGTTGGCGCGGGTGTCGTGCAGGATCAGGTCGCGGTCCAGGAACCGGTACATGACATCGTCCGGCAGGCGGGGAAGCGCTGCCAGCACGCTGGGCGGCACCGTCGAGACCGGCCGGTTCTTCGGATAGGTGCCGTTCACGTCATAGAAGAACTCGCCGGGATTGTCGTCGCCGATCGCCTCGCAGATGCCGGCGGTGAGCGCGCCGGCCAGCGCCCGCTTGAACGCGTCGCGAATCGGCCGCGTGAAGATGTCGCCGCGCTTCGCCCCGGCCCGGGCCCGCCGGATGCGGCTGGCCAGCCCGGTCTCGGCCCTCAGGATCTCAACCGGATCATCGGTCACCACCAGCGCCGGCAGGCCCTCGGCCAGGGTCCGGCGCAGCTCGGCGTATTCGGTCATTCGCGCGCCGAAGTCCACCAGCACGCTGCCCCAGATCTCGACTTTGAAGTCGGGCACCTGGCCAGTCGTAGCCGACTGGGCGGCCGGTGGCGGCGCGCCCAAGGCCAGCGCGAGTAGCGCCCCGCACACCACGCTGCAACGCTGCTTCACGTGGCCATTATCGCTCGTTGACGGCGGCGTCCAGGAGATGGAACTCGCCGTAAACAAACTCGCCCTCCGGCAGGTGCCATCGCCCCTCGCCCAACGCCGTCAGCGTCAGCGGCCCGAACGCCCGGTAGCTGCGCACCGGCGTTGAAAACCGGAGCCGGGTGAACGTCTTGCCGTCGGCAGACGATCGAGAACGATCCTCCGAGACAAAGTTGGTGAGCCGTCCGTCCTCCCCGAACACCAGGGTGGCGGTGATGGCCTGGTCGCGGTTGCGGAAACCGGCGCGCACTGAATGCGCATCGAGTTGCTCCCACGTGATTGCCGGATCGATCAACGTGGGCGGCATCAACAGGCACATATCGTTGAACATGGTCACGGCTTCCGAGCGATCCATGACCTCGCCGCGGGCGTCGGCGATTGGGATGGCGCCGAACAGTTTCACCTGCATGGTGGCGTGGCCGTCGATCGATCGATGGAGCACTTCGACCGGCAGCCCGAACATCCGCGCGTGCATGAGGAACAGGCGGGTCGGCTGGTCGGTGAAGCTGCGCTGCTCGGCTACGAAAGGCATCCACCGCGAGTCGGGCGCGCCGCGGATGCGGCCGCTGAAGCGGAGACGGTAGTTCTGCACCCGTGGCTGACCGACGACCCCGGTCAATCGCAGGTAGCGCGCGACCGGCGCCGGCAGCGGCGCGAGGTCGGCATCGGTGATCAGCCGCGCCTCGCCGAGTCGAGCCACGGCGCTGGCGACGTCGCGATCGAATTGCGCCTGGAAGCTGCGCGGACCGGCGGTGAACCAGCCGGTGGCCACCACGAGCAGGAGCAGCACGTTGGCCAGCGTGCCGGCCCAGGCGTCCCGCCACGACAGCGTAATGACGGCCTGTGAGGCGGCCAGCGCGAGGGCCCCGACGATCCAGGTCTGGCGCCACCCGGCCGCCAGCGCCGCGGCAACGGCGATGACCAGCGTCGCGGCCAGCAGCCACAACCCGCCGACTCCCCTTGAGATTAACTGCGTCAGTTGCGGCAACGCGGCGTAGCCGAACGCCTTGGCGAAGCCCATCAGGTGGATGACGCCGTGAACGGTGAGGACCGCGACAACCAGCCAGCGCATAGCCGATCCCTCGTGAGGTCGTGAGGCACGACCGGGGCGTGCCCGCGCGAGAGGAGGTCTGGACGAGGGGACCGCGACCCGCCACGGGTCACGGTCCCGGTGAAGCCTAGAACAGGTAGGTCAAGCGGACGAACCCGGCATGTGCCGTGTACGGGCGATACAGGTAGCCAAGCAGCAACGCGTTGGTGGCGACCACCGGCTGTCCCTCCTGCACTACCGGCAGCGCCAGGCCGCTAAGCGTGGTTGGGCCGAGCGCGAAGTCCTGCACCTTGTAGTCGTCGTACCAGTAGGCGACACCGAAGCGCAGGTTGCGCGCCAGCTCGTAGGTGACATCGATCTCGCCTCGCAACAGTTCGTTCTTCACGGCCGGCAGTTGTTCCGGCGCCGGAAGCGGTGAGCCGGTGACCAGGCCATAGAGATAGGTGTCGTTCGATCGGTTCCAGTCGGCCGAGATCCGGATCATCGTTCGCTCGATGGCGCGGTCGATATCGAATGCGGCTTCAAGGAAATTGACCTTGCCGGTGTAGTCGGTGGTCCAGTTTCGCAGCAGGTTGGCCTGGTCGGTGGCGTTGTTGGCGCTGCGGGACTGCTGCCGCGACTGGTAGCGTTCCCAGCCGTAGCTGGCGCTCAGCGTATAGCGGTCGTCGGGCACCACGGTGAATCCCGCCGAGTACTGGTCGGAGTCGTACGACTGCAGGCCGGCGCCGCTGTGGGGATACTCGTCACGGCCGATGCCGGCCGAGGCGGTGAGTCCGAACATGCCGCCGGGCATCACATTGGCAATCAGCGTGACCCGCTGGCGATCGCGGTCGGCCACGTCGTAGTGACGCAGATCGGCGAGTTCGCCGACTTCCGCCAGCGCATCGGCCTCGAAGTGCTCGCCTTCGCGCTTGCGGTTCTCGTAGACGCCGCGCAGCATCACGTACTGGTTCCCGGTCGTGTCGAGCGAGACGCGGAACACGTTCTCGGCGGTCTTTTCCCAGAGCCGGTGCGTGTAGTCGGTCACGAGGTGACTGAAGCCCACCCTCAAGGAGGTTGACGGCACCACCTGGAGCGCCGCGTCGGCGTCGAAGGTGGCGCGCTTGACCGAGTGATACTCCGAGGGTCCGGCGCTGGCGCCGAACGAGCCGTCGTAGGCAACCGACCCTCCCGCCCGCTCGAAGACCGGCGTCTGCACGTCCACGTCGGCATAGCGATACTTTGCATTGAACGACAGCAGCCGCGCCGGCCGGGACGCCAGCGTGAACTGGGCGATCGTCATCTGGTTCTTGGCTTCGGCGGTGGCCCGCGCCAGCGCAATCGGCGCGATCGCGGTGTTGATGGTGAAGGGCAGCAGCGGCTCGTTGCTGCGACCCTCGCCCAAGGCCAGGTAGCCGGTGAGACGGGTCCGTCCCGCCAGGCTGACCGCCCCGGTGCCGTGGAGGTAGGTCAGCGTGTTGGCCGGCCACAGTGACATGCGGCCCTGCGACGGCGTGCCGGCGATGTCGGGACCGTAGCGCAGGGGGTTGTCCCACGTGACGCTCTCGATGTTGTTGTCAAACGCCGACCCATCCCAGCCGATGCGCACCATGCCGGCGCTGTTGGCCCACTCGAGCGAGGTCTGGACGTCGGTGGTACGGGTATCGACCGGCACCGGCAGCTCGACGGCGTTGCTGAAGCCGAACGTGGCGCCGAACGGGATGGCGCCTTCGCGTGTGGTGTTCCGGAACTTGATGCCGATATCGGTGTGGCGATTGAGGTTGAACACCACGTCAGCCGTGCCGGTCTTGCGCAGCGTTTGCAGGTCGAACCGCACCGCCTGGTCTTCGAACGCCCGCAGGTTCTTCAGGCCGGCCTGGATTTCCTGCTGGAGGGAATCCTCGAGCCGGAACACGCCGGGCGCACTCTCGGTGTAGAGCGTGCGCGTGTCGGCGCTGATGAACAGCGGAATCTGGTCCCACATGAAGGACGCCGTCAGCCGGCCGACCCGCTGCACATCCAGTTGGTACCGCTGATCGCGATAGCCGATATTGAAGGCCTGCGCCTCGAAGTTCCAGTCGGCGGTCCGACGGCCGAGCAGGCCGTTGGTGCCGTAGACGCCGGGCCGCAAATCGCGGTAGCGCTGAAAGCGTGCTTCATCGCCATCGATGCTCGTGACTCGGCCGCCGAGGTCGATCGCGCCGTAGAGCTTGCCGCTCATCTCGCTCCTGGCCACGTCCGCCGGACTGGTCGGCGCCGGCAGTGAGGGCGGATCCTGCGCCTGCGCCAGGCCGCCCAAGGCGAGGGTCAGGGCCGCTGCCAAACACAATGTGCTTTTCATGATCGGCCCCCGTTACTGTCGCAAGAAGGTCGCACCAGCCGGATGGTTCGACCCGTGAATGGCTGAATGGCAGGACACGCAGCTGCGGCTGTAGAGCCGGTTGCTGGTGCCGAGTACCTTGTTGTCGTAAATGGTCGACGGATGCCGCGTGTGGTTGTGGCATCGCTGGCACAGGAACGGCAGTTTCGCCACCAGCATGCGATCGTTATTCGAACCATGCGGGTCGTGACAGGTGGCGCAACTGTCGCCGCTGACGCCGGCGTGCTCGAACAGGAACGGCCCACGCTTCTCAGTGTGGCAGGTGGCGCACGATTCGTTGATCGAGTTACCGGCCTTGAGCAGCCGCACGTTGGTCGAGCCGTGCGGGTTATGGCACGACGAACACTCCATCTTGCCTTCGCGCACCGGCATGTGGCCGGAGCGATCGAGCTTGGCGACCTTGTCGCGGTGGCACGACATGCACTGCTGCTGCTGATTCACCGTCTTCAGTTGCGCCTTCGCCGACTTCGGCTGGTGCACGCTGTGGCAGCTCACGCACGAGACGTTGCGCGCTTCGTGCTGGCTGCCCTTCCAGAGCGCGTGCGGGCCGCGGTTGTGGCAGGTCGCACAGGTCTCGGTCACCGCCTTGGCCGACAACTTGTTGAACTGCACCGGCTTGACTTTTTCCGGATCGCTGGCGTGGGCCTCACCCGGCCCGTGGCAGCTTTCGCATCCCTGGGCCGCGGCGGGTGTTCGCGGGTCCTTGGCCAACCCGTGCTTCGACGCCTTGAGCGACGCGTCGTAGCCCGTGTGGCAGGTCGCACATGCCTCTTCGCCGACATAGCCGGCCGCCGGCGTCGCCGGCGCCGTCTGGGCCGCCTGCGCCGCGGGCTCCGGCGTCGCCGGGTCGGCGGGGATGGCTGGAACGTTGTCGATCGCGGCAGGCGGAATCGGTGATGCCGCCACTGGCGCGGTGCGCGCCACGGTCGCCACCAACACACCCGCGAACAACAGCGCGGCCGCGATGTTCATGAACGTTATTGGACGTAATCTCACGTCACCCTCTCTTCTGTCGAACTAGCAACTGCAACAGCAACTGTCAACTGAACTATCAACTGCAACTGTCCACTGCACTTCCAACTGAAACTTTCAACTTTCAAGTTTCAACTTTTCACGGCCCGTTTCAGCTACGGCATCTCGTGGCACGTCTGGCAGTCCTGGGCGATGGTCCGGCCATCAGGCGCCTTGTGGTTGTCATCGTGACAACGGAAACAACCCTGCGATGCGACATGGCCGATGTTGTTCGGATACGTGCCCCAGCCGACTTTCATTGCCGGGAAGATGTTCTGCGAATAGAGACCCTGCACGCCGGCGATCGTGCGCGCCAGGGTGGCCGGCTCGCCGGGCCGGTCGCGATACGCCTCGCGCAGCGCCGCTTCGATTCCCCGCATGGCGGCGTCGGTAGAGCCATACGGCGTCTTCAGAGCAGCCACCGCCTCACGCCGGGCGAAGGGCAGGTCGCGCGGAATGTGTCCCTGTGCGATTGCGGTGTCAACGGCGCGCTCAGCCGAGGGTTCAAAGGTGTGTGCCGGCCGGTTGTGGCAGTCGAGACAATCCATCGCGCGCCGCTCGCCGGCGGCCAGTTGCGCGGCGGTCGTGCCCTCGACCACGTACTCTCGCACCGTGCCGGAACGATCGGTGAACTTGACCCACGGGATGGTCTGGCGCTGCGGGTCGGTGGCGATGAACTCGATCCGGTTGTCGACGCTCATGTGCCAGTGAATGCCGCTGCCGGTCCCGGCGTCCGCCCGCCCGCCGCCCACGTGCAGCTGCAAGGTGGTCACGGTCTCCGAACTGGTTTCGTCATCGGCGTACTCGCGGATCTGCTTCAGCTTGTCGCCATGGTTCTTCTCGGGCCAGTGACAGGTGGCGCAGGTCTCGCGGGCTGCACGCATGTTGTGCACCGGCGCCGGCACCGGGGTCGGCACGTTGTTGGTGAACACTTGCCAGAGCTGCCGGGTGCCCGCGATCTTCGACTGCACCAGCGCTTCGGCCCCGGGGCCGACGTGGCACGACACACACGAGACCCGCGCATGCGCCGACACCTTGTAGGCGGCATACTCCGGTTCCATGGTTGTGTGACAGGTCGTGCCGCAGAACTCCGCCGACTCCATGTGGTGCACCGCGCCATAGGCGGCGAGCGAGAAGATCAACACGTTGACTATCGTCAGCACGCCGACCGCCACGATCACCGTCCGTGTGCGCGGCAGGCGCAGGTCGATCACCGGCCAGTCAGCCGAGCCGTGCCCGGCCGCCACTCGCCGGCGCTGCCGCCACGCGCCGATCGGAATCAGCAGCAGGCCCACCAGGAACACCGCCGGTACGGCCACAAACAGCAGCAGACCCAGGTAGGGGTTCCGCAGCTGACCGCCCATCTCGAGCGCCAACAGCACCAGAAAGACAACCGACGCCGCCGTGGCGATGGCCACGCCGACGAGGCTGATCGGGTTGCGGGCGGCTGAGGGCAGGTCGAAGCGCATGATGGCCCGGCTATTTCTTCTTGGACACGAGCAACGCCACCAGGGCGTCGAGGTCGGCCTTGGGCAGGTTCGGGTAAGCCCGCATGAGCGGCTTACGGGTCGCCTTGGTCTTCGCCGTCATCTCGGCCGGATTGACAATCCACTGTCGAATCTCGTCGGCCGTCAGTTTAGTGCCGACGCCGTCGAGCGGACCCTTCGCCATCCCCTTGCCGTCCAGCGAGTGACACATCGAGCACTTTTGTGCCGCGTACACCGCCGCTCCGTCCGGGGCGCCCTGCGCCGCTGCCACGGTGGTCAACATCGGCCACGCCAGAATCACCGTCGCCATTGCCATCCATCTCACGTTACGATTCGCATTCATCACTTCGGTCCCTCACTAAATGGCAGTTCCAAATCCGTCACACTGCAAAACCGTGGCCGAACAGTCGTGCATGGGCGATGACCCCGAAAGTGGCGCCAAAGCGGGAAATCTTTCGCGCAAACCGAAAGATTCCCCAGTGCGCCGACCCGTCCTGACGAGAGCATGAACCTGAGTCCTAACGCCCTGCTGCGCGACACCACCGGCCTGGCCCTGTTCTGCCTGGCCGCTATCGCCGTCCACCTGGCCATGAAGTTCGGTTTCCACGCCAGCACTGCGAGCGCCAACCTGCCATTGCTCGCTGCGATCCTGCTGGGCGGCGCACCGCTCGTCTACGACCTTGCCCGCAAGGCGCTTCGCCGCGAGTTTGGTTCCGATCTGCTCGGCGGCATCTCGATCGTCACCTCGCTCTGGTTGGGCGAGTACCTCGCCGGGTCGATCATCGTGCTCATGCTGTCGGGCGGGGCGGCGCTCGAAAGCTACGCCCTGCGCAGTGCCTCGTCCGTGCTCGACGCGCTGGCTCGCCGCGTCCCCCTCGTTGCCCACCGTCGTGTGGCGGCCACCACCGAGGACATCGTGCTGGCCGAGGTGGAGGTTGGCGACATCCTGGTCATCCATCCACACGAGATCTGTCCGGTCGACGGCGAGGTCCTCGAAGGTCACGGCGTGATGGACGAGTCGTACCTCACCGGTGAACCGTTCGAGATCACGAAGACCCGCGGTTCGCAGGTGATCTCCGGCGCGATCAACGGTGAAGCGGTGCTGGTGATCCGCACGACCCGTCGTGCCGCCGACTCGCGCTATGCCCGCATCATGGACGTGATGCGCGACTCCGAGGCGACGCGGCCGCGCCTGCGCCGCCTGGGCGACCGCCTCGGCGCCGTCTACACGCCGGTGGCGCTGGCCGTGGCGCTGGCCGCCTGGGCGGCCTCGGGTGACGCGACCCGCTTTCTCGCCGTGCTCGTGATTGCCACGCCGTGTCCCCTGCTGATCGCCATTCCGGTCGCCATCGTCGGGTCGATCTCTCTCTGTGCGCGCCGCGCCATCATCGTGAAGAGTCCGGCGGTGCTCGAGCAGATTGCCACCTGCCGCACGGCGATCTTCGACAAGACCGGGACCCTGACCTTCGGCGAGCCTGCGCTGACCGAGATGGTCGTGGCCGATGGATTCAACCGCGCCGATGTCCTCTCTGCCGCCGCCAGCCTGGAACGCTATTCGAAGCATCCGCTCGCCCGCGCCGTGCTGGCGACCGCCGCCGCCGAACACGTGACCCTGGCCGAGGCGTCGATGGTGACCGAACCGCCCGGTGAAGGTCTGCGCGGCACCGTGCAGGGCCGGCAGATCGCGGTCACCAGCCGCAAGAAGGTGCTGGCGATCGATCGATTGGCCACCGGGTTTCCACCGGTCACCGGCGGCCTTGAGTGCGTGGTCGCGATCGATCAGCGGTATGCCGCCACGCTGCAGTTTCGCGATCAACCTCGTCCCGACAGTCGATCGTTCGTGCAACACCTGGGTCCGAAGCACCAGTTTCGCCGGACCATGATCGTGTCGGGCGACCGGGAGTCCGAGGTTCGCTATCTCGCCGACAAGGTCGGCGTGACCGAAGTGCACGCCGGCCAGAGCCCCGAACAGAAGCTGGCGCTGGTTCGCGCCGAAACCGCGCTGGCCCCAACGCTCTACGTCGGCGACGGCATCAATGACGCGCCGGCGATGATGGCGGCCACGGTCGGGATGGCGATCGGCGAACACAGCGACGTCACCGCCGAGGCGGCCGGGGTGATCGCGCTGGAGAACACGCTCAAGAAGGTGGATGAGTTCATTCATATCGCGCGGCGCATGCGGCGCATTGCGCTGCAGAGCGCCGTCGGCGGCATGGCGCTCAGCCTGGCCGGCATGGGCTTCGCCGCCGCGGGCTATCTCACGCCCGTCAACGGCGCCCTGTTGCAGGAAGCGATCGACATCGTCGCGGTGCTCAACGCGCTGCGGGCGGCGTTTCCTCCCGCGACGATGCACGATTTCTGAGGTGCGGTTGCGGCCAGCTAGCGCTGCGCCGCGCCGCCGCGTGGCAGTAACAGCATCATCTTCGTGACGCTTTCGTCCACCTGCTTCCGCAGGCGGTCCTGGTTGTCGATGATGCCGGTCATGGTGTCTTGCGCCCAGCCGCGCCACACCACCTTCTTGGTCTTGGCGTCGACCACGTCGATCACCAGCGTGCCCTGCTCGTAGTCGACCACCTGCGGCTCGCAGTCGCCGTAGCAATAGCCGTACTGCTGGTCGGCGCGGTAGACGTCGAGGCGCTGATTGACGCTCGCGTGGTAGTGAATCAGCAGGTCGGCACCGGCGGCGGTCGTGAGGTTGAAGCCCTTTTCGGCCATCTTCTTCTCGATCGCACCCTGCAGGTAGTCGTTAAAGAACGGATTGTTGTCGAGCCGCGGATCGCCCACCGGCAGGTTGTCGGGCGGACCCCACTCGTAAGTCGCATACTGCGTGAAGTTGACGCCGCGCTCAATGTGCGAGCTGACGTTCATGGTCGCGCACCCGGCGGCCGCGACCGCGGTCAGTGCAACGATGAGTCCTGTGATTCTGCGCATAACTATTCTCCGGTGCGGTCAGTACCCGCTGTGTGTGCGAGCGTAACGGCCGGTGTCGTCACGCTGCAGGAATCCTTCTTGAACCAGGTCGTCGAGCGCGTGCTCACAGGTGGCGCGATCGAGCGACCAGAGGCGCATGGCCTGCTCCGGCTTAAGTCGCAGACCGGGCATCTCCCGGTACTCACCACGGATGCGAAGCTCCAGCGCGCTCATTGGCGACCGATGGAACACATAGACCGTGCAGGGTTCACCAGATTGTGCCGCCATCACGCCTCCTTCACGCATCGCGCTTCGCCCTCTTCCGTACCAGAGATAAAGCATCGATCATGCCAACACAGATGGGCGAATTCCCAGGGCCGCAGATGACACAGATAACGCAGATGACGCCAAACGTTGGGAATTTCACCCAGACTGCGGAGATTCTCTCGGTCATCTCGGGCCAGACCGGCGCGCTTGCGGCCGCCCGCGGCAGGGGCTTTGCAATGCCCCGTACCAGTTGCCGAGCTGCGCAAGCTCGACTGGAGGCGTGATGGACCGGGGACGGCAGCAACAGCGCCGGCAGGCGCGCGACAGCAGACAACGGGCCCAGCGCAGCTCGGCCGTGCGCGCCGGTCACCGGCGATTTCGCACCGGGCTGTGGTCGTACTTTTGGCGCGGCGACATCCCGACCCTGCTCACGGCGCCGATCATTTACTCGGTCGCGATACCCTTCCTACTGCTCGATGGCTGGGTCAGAGCCTACCAGGCCATCTGCTTTCGGGCGTGGGGCATCGCGCCGGTTCGCCGCCGGGCGTATTTCGCCATCGACCGCCATAAGCTCGCCTACCTGAACGGCGTGGAGCGGCTCAACTGCCTGTTTTGCAGCTACGCCAACGGCCTGATCGGCTACGTCCGGGAGGTGGCCGCCCGGACCGAACAATACTGGTGCCCGATCCACCACGCGCGCCGCATCCGCCAGCCTCACGACCGATACCCGGCGTTTGCCCCGTACGGCGATCCTGCGGCGTATCGCCGCCTGCTGCCCACGCTGCGTGCAGCCTTGAAGAAGTAGCGAACTACACTGTTGGGATGAGCGAGAGCGTCCCGCCGGTTCCCGATCCCGGCCAGGTGGCCGAGGCCCGCTGGCGGGCCGTGATCGATGCCGCCGTCGACGGCATCATCGTCATCGATTCGCGCGGCCACATCGAAGTCTTCAACGCCGCCGCCCAGCGCATGTTCGGCTACACCGAACCCGAGATGATCGGGAAGAACGTCAAGCTGCTGATGCCTGAACCGGACCACTCGCAGCACGACGGCTATATCCGTCATCATGTGGCGACCGGCGAACGCAAGATCATTGGTATCGGCCGGGCCGTGACCGGCAAGCGCCGCAACGGCGACACCTTTCCGCTGCACTTGTCGGTCGGCGAGATGGAGATTGCCGGCGAGCCGCACTTCACGGGCATCCTGCACGACCTGTCGAGCCGGGCCGACCTTGAAGACCGCCTGCGCGAGGCCACCGCCATGGCTCGGCTCGGCGAGATGGCAGCGGTGATCGCGCACGAGGTGAAGAACCCGCTCGCCGCCGTGCGCGGCGCCATCCAGGTGATTGGCTCCCGGATGAAAGGCGACACCGGCGACGCCGCCATCGTCCGGGAGATCATCGCGCGGATCGACGGGCTGAACACGCTGATCCAGGATCTGCTGGTGTTCGCGCGTCCACCCAAGCCCAAGCCGTCTCCCACCGACCTGCGCGCGCTGGTGACTTCAGTCGTCACGCTGCTCAAGTCGGATCCGGCCTTCGGTCAGCTCGAGGTCGACATCCTGGGCGAGGCGCCCACCCTGCCTTCGGATCCGGCGCTGATGACGATCGTGTTTCAGAACCTGCTGATCAACTCCGCGCAGGCGATGCACGGCAAGGGCCGGATTGTCGTGGCGTTCGACGAGTCACGAGGCTGGCACCGGGTGGCGGTCATCGACCACGGCCCAGGCATTCATCCCGACATTCGCGCGGCGCTGTTTCGACCGTTCAAGACCACCAAGGCGCGCGGCACCGGCCTTGGCATGGCCACCGCCAAGCGCCTGGTTGAACTGCATGACGGCCGGATCACCGTGGACTGCCCCGCAGGCGGCGGCACCACGGTTACCGTGGCGCTGCCTTCTCCAGCTTGAACTTCTCGATGCGATAGCGGATTTGGTCGCGGTTGAGGCCGAGCAGGGTCGCCGCCTTGGTCTGGTTCCAGCCGCTGCGCTCGAGCGCCTGCAGCACCAGGGCGCGCTCCAGTTCCTCGAGGTTGATGCCCCCGGCCGGCAGGCCCAGGCCGGTCGACAGCTCGGCGTCGGATGCGGTGAGCATCGAGAAGTGACTCTCGCTCAACTGATCGTCGTCGGTCAGCAGCATTGCCCGTTCGACGGCGTTGCGTAGTTCGCGGACGTTGCCGGGCCAGGCGTAGCCCTGCAGCGCCTTGAGCGCGCCGGCTGACAGTCCCTGGATTTTCTTGCGGAACTCGAGGTTGAAGATGTCGATGTAGTGGCGCAGCAGCCGCGGCACATCATCCCGCCGATCGCGCAGTGGCGGCAGCGGCACCGCCATCACGTTGAGGCGATAGAAGAGGTCCTCGCGGAAACGGCCTTTCTTGACCTCGTCCTGCAGCGACCGGTTGGTCGCGGCAATCACCCGGACGTCGACCTTGATGTCGGCGGCGCCGCCGACCCGCTTGAAGGATTTCTCTTCGAGAAACCGCAGCAGCTTGGCTTGCAGCAACGGCACCATCTCGCCGATCTCGTCGAGGAACACCGTGCCGCCATCGGCCGACTCGAGCAGGCCGCGCTTCATGCGGTCGGCGCCGGTGAACGCCCCGCGCTCGTGGCCGAACAGCTCGCTTTCGAGCAGCGTCTCCGGCAGGGCCGAGCAGGTGATGTTCATGAACGGCTTGGCCGCCCGGCTGCTGCTGTAGTGGATCACCTTGGCGGCCAGGTCCTTGCCGGTGCCGCTTTCGCCGGTCAGCAGGACCGTGGTCGCCGGGCTGACGCCAATCTTCTGCAGCATCGCGCGCACCGCCACGATCGGGGCGCTCTCGCCGACGATGCTCTCGGGACCGTAGGGCTGGGCCTGGCGCGCCCGCAGTGTGCGAACCTCGCGGCGCAAGTGCGTGGTTTCGAGCGCCTTCTCGACCAGCAGCACGACCTCATCGAGGTCAAACGGCTTGTTCGCGTAGTGGAAGGCGCCGTTCTTCATGGCCTCGACCGCGGTCTGCACGCCGGTCTGGCCGGTCAGCATGATCACCAGCGTGTCGGGATCCGACTCCTTGATTTGCTTGAGCACCGAGAGGCCGCTGGCATCGGGCAGGCCGATGTCGAGCAAGACCAGGTCGACGCCTTCGCGCTGCAGGGACAGCGCGTCAGCGGCGGTGCCCGCCTCAAGGATCCGATAGCCCTCGTCCTTCAACCTGCTGGTGAGCGACCATCGGATTAGTTGTTCGTCGTCGACGATCAGAATCGTGGCGTTCGGCATCAGGCGATCCCGGTGGCCGAGAACAGGCGGCCCAGTTCTTCGAGGGCAAACGGCTTGTCGAGCACGGCCTGTGCGCCGAGGTCGAGGGCCTCGGCCTTGATTTCGGCGGTGCCAAACGCGGTCATCAAGACCACGAATGCCAAGGGCAACTGCTGGCGGATCTGGCGCAGCAGCGACAAGTCACTGACGTCCGGCAGCCGCAAATCGAGGACCACGATATCGAAAGCTTGTGGGGTTCGCGACACAAGGTCCAACGCGCCGGCGCCGTCGGCCGCCTGGTCGACGGCCATGTGGAGCGCGGCCAGCGTTTCGGCCACCGACCAACGGATCAGCGGCTCGTCGTCCACCACGAGTGCGCGAAGGGGAGCGGCGCGGGCCGGGCGCTCCTGGGCCGTAGGCGGACTGTTGATCATCTCAGGCAGGAAATCAGGTCAGCGCCCAGTATGTCCCAGCGAGTCATTGACGACAAGACGGCTCAGCTCCCCGAGCTCGAACGGCTTTGTGAGGACACCGCGAACGCCGAGCTTGCGCGCCTCGGCCATGATCTCCGGCGTCCCGAAGGCGGTCATCAACACGACCGGTGTCTCCGGCACCAACTGGCGGATGGTGGCCAGCAGGGAGAGGTCGTTCATGTCGGGTAATCGCAGATCGAGCACGATCACGTCGAAGGGCAAAGCGGCCGAGGTGAGGGCTTGCAGCGCCGACGCCGCACAATCGGCCTGCTCGACGTCCAGGCCAAGCTCGGCAAGGGTTTCGGTCACCGACCACCGGATGAGCGGTTCGTCGTCGACGACCAGCACGTGGAGTGGGACTTTTTTCACGGCGGGCCTCGAAATCTCTCGCGCCAAGGCGACCGGCCATTCGAACATTGGTGGCGAAAGCTGCTCGATCGCCGCCGCGAACGTGGACATGCCACCCATCTATCAAAAATCGCGCCAGTCGCCTGACTTGCGGGACGTGGCATGCATCATGCTCCCTGATCCGGTGCCGGTCCGACCGCCGGCCATTCAGTGAGGTCTCCGATGGTTGTCTTGAAGAACATCCTCGTGGCCACCGACTTCGGTGAACCGTCCGCGGTGGCAATGGCCTATGGCCGCGACCTGGCCCGTTCCTACGGCGCCACGCTTCATGTCCTGCACGTGGTGGAAGACATGATGATGCGCTACAGCCCCGAAGTGAGCTTTGCCATTCCGGACCTGCAGCGCGACCTGGAGAAGGCTGCACGGCGTGACCTCGACGCCACCATCACCGACGACGACCGCAAGACGTTGAAGGTGGTGGCGGAGGTGCAGACCGGCCTGACCGTGCCCGGCGGCATCACCGAGTATGCCAAGGCCCACGCGATCGACCTGATCATCGTCGGCACGCACGGACGTGGCGCGGTGAAGCAGTTGCTGCTCGGCAGCGCGGCGGAGAAGGTGGTTCGCATCGCGCCGTGCCCGGTGCTGGCGGTGCGGACCAAGGAGCGGGACTTCATCGCCCCCGATGCCCTCGCCACGACGTCGGCGAAGCCCTAAGACACGCGCACGCGCACATCAACGGCCGAGACCCCGCCGGGCAACACCTTGACGGGGTTCAGGTCCAGTTCCTGGATACCGGGACACAGGCCGACCAGCGCCGAGACACGCAGGATGGCGTCACGAAATGCCGTCTCGTCGGCGGGTTCGGCGCCGCGGAAGCCGCGCAGTAAGCGCACGCCCTTCAGCGAGTCCACCATCTCGGCCGCGTCCTGGTCGGTGACCGGGTGCAGGCGGCAAGCGGCGTCGGCCAGCAGATCGACCAGCACGCCGCCGCTGCCGCACACCACTACGTGGCCGAAGGTCGGATCGTTGATGGCGCCGATCATCATTTCGGCGCCGGCGCTGACCATCGATTGCACCAGTAGCCCGTCAATGCGATCGCCCAGTGCCTGGGTCAGTTCCGTGGCTGCGGCGCGCACGGCCGCCGCGCTGTCGAGGCCCAGGCGCACCGCTCGGTGCTCGGTCTTGTGGAGCAGCGACTCGCCGACCGCCTTGAGGGCCACCGGCAGCCCCAGCCGCACCGCAGATGCCACCGCGTCATCGACCGTGAGTGCCAGGTCGGAGCGCGGCGTGGCGATGCCGACCGCCGACACGAGTGCGTTGGCTTCGACGGCCGTGAGCCAGCCGCCGCCGCGTTGCTTGACGGTGTCGACCACGGCCCGCGCGAGGCCGGCCTGGATGTCGCCGAACACCGGCACCTCGCCGAGTGGACGGCGGCGCCATTCACCGTACTGCGCGACCCGCGAGAGCGCGATGGCTGCCGGCTCCGGGAAGGCGTAGCAGGGCACGGCCGCCAGCGAGGCGGGTGCCGCGTGGCTGCGCATGAATACGCCGGCCACCGGCTTCGATGGTCCTTCCGCGGCTGCAGCGGCAATGGCCGTCGCCACTTCGTCCGCGCTGGTCACCAGTGGCGGGATGAAGATTGCGATCACGCTGTCGACGTTGGGATCGGCCAGCAGCAGCCGCAGGGCCTGCCGGTAGTGTTCCGGCGGCGCCGATGCCAGCATGTCGACCGGGTTGTTCACCGCTGCGGCCCGCGGCAGCAATGCCCGCAGTCCCGCCTTGGTTTCCGGACACAAGTCAGCCGCAACCAGGCCATGAGCCAGGCAGGCGTCGGCCGCGAGAATGCCGGGTCCACCGGCGTTGGTCAGAATCGCCACCCGTCGTCCCGGCGGCAGCGGCTGGCGCGAGAGCAGCGTGGCGACGTCGAACAGCTCGGTCACGGTGCCAGTGCGAATCACGCCGGCCTGGTGAAACAGCGCGTCCACGAAGTCGTCGGACGCCGCCAGTGCGCCGGTATGCGACGCGGCCGCCCGGGCGCCGACAGACGACCGCCCGGACTTCAGTGCCACGATCGGCTTGGTGCGGCTGATGCGGCGGGCGATGCGGCTGAACTTCGACGGATTGCCGAAGCTCTCGAGATACAACAGGATGACCGCCGTGCGCGGGTCCGACTCCCAGTACCGCAACAGGTCGTTGCCCGAGACGTCGGCCTTGTTGCCGACCGAGACAAAGCTCGAGATGCCGATGTTCAGTTGCCGCGCGTAGTCCAGAATCGCCAGTCCAAGGGCCCCGCTCTGGGTCGACATGGCCACGGCGCCGGCCGGCGGATACACCGGCGAAAACGTCGCGTTCAGCGAGAACCGCGGATCAGTGTTGAGCAGGCCCATGCAGTTGGGGCCGATGAGGCGGCTGCCTGCCGCCCGCACCTTGCGCACCATCTCGCGTTCGATGGCCCTTCCATCCTCATCGCATTCGCCAAATCCGGCGCTGATGATGCAGATCGCAGGCACATGTTTGGCCAGGCACTCGTCCACGGCGGCCGGCACGTGCGCCGCCGGCACCACGATCACGGCCAAATCCACGGCGAATGGAATCGTCGCCATGCTCGGATAGGCGGTCAGACCCTGAATCACGTCGGCCGACGGGTGGACCGGCACCAGCCTTCCGGTGAAGCCAGTGGCCACCAGGTTGTGCAGGATCTCCGATCCAATCTTGTTGCGTTCGCGGCTGGCGCCGACCACGGCAACGCAGGCGGGTTCAAAAAAAGCAGTCAGCTCGCCCAATACACATGCCTCACTCCGATCCGGGATGCACAACTTGGGCCAGAGCGCGAAATTTCCCGGCGCGGTGAATATGTCGCGGTCCCAACCTGCGCAGCGGCTCAAATCCCCGGGGGATCGCACTCCGGCGAAGCTGGCACGGAGGTTGCCCTGATCATCACGAGCGGTGATCCAGAAAAGGACCAGCCATGACGCCCGACTTCAAGAGCATTCTCGTCCCCGTCGATTTCAGTTCGAACTCCGCGCGTGCGCTCGAGTACGCGCATACCCTCGCGATCCGCTTCGACGCATCGCTGCATCTGATTCACGTGTGCGAGGTGCCGTCCGCCGCGACCGGGTCAATGGATGCCTTCGCGATCGCTTATACCGACTGGAGCCAGCGCCTTGGCGCCGAGGCCGAAGGCGAACTCCTGAAACTGGTGCCGAAGCTGCCCGATGTCACGGTGACGACGGAAGTGCTGTTCGGCAATCCGCCGCGGGCCATCGTGGCGGCGGCGGCCAGCCGCAACAGTGACCTGATCGTGATGGGTACGCATGGCCATGGCGCCTTGATGCACGCGCTGCTCGGCAACGTGGCCGAGCGGGTCGTGCGGACGGCGCCGTGTCCGGTACTGACCATCCGCGAACCGCGCGAGGCCGAGCCGGTCGCCGGGCGCGCGGTCACCAATGCTGGTGTCCTCGTGGCCGGGATGTTGACCGCGACCATGTTGTCGTTTGCGGCGGTGGTCACGGCCGCCGCGCAGGAGCCCGCGGCGCCACCGCCGGCTGAGATGCGCCAGCAGGTGACCGGCGGTGAGGTGTACCGAACCTACTGCGCGACCTGCCATGGGCCAGCCGGGCGCGGCGATGGCCCCTTGGCCAGTTCAATGCGGCGCAAGCCAGCCGACCTGACCGAGATCGCCAAGCGCAATGGCGGTGAGTACCCGTCGGAGATCGTGTTCCGCACCATTGACGGCAAGACGCCGGTGCGCGGTCACGGCGGACCGGATATGCCCGTGTGGGGCGACGCCTTCGCGCGTTCACGCGATGGCGGCGACCCGGCCACGGTCAAGGCGCGCATCGACTCGCTCGTGGATTACATCCGCACCCTCCAAGTCAAAGCCGTTCACTGACCGCCGGCGGCCGCCTTCTCGGCGGCCCGCCGCAGCGGGCGCAGGATGGCCAGGCGAATCAGTTCCACGCCGGGCGCCACGAACGACCAGTAACGGCGAAAGTGCTTGCGCGTTTCCGGATCGGTCGTGGCGACCCGCGTCTCGGTGTGAAATACCGACGTGCGCTCGTCAAGCGGCACCGCTCGCAGCGTCCACGCGATCTTCACGTAGCCTGGTTCGCGAAAGGCGGTGAACTCCCGGGCCGGTATCGACCGGAAGACCGGTGCCGCTTCCCACGGCTGCGTCACGGCGCCGAGCACAATCTCCCGGCCGGCCTGTTCGGCCAGTATTACCCACCCGATCGACTGCATCTGTGCCAGCAGCGCGGCGGGGTGACGCCGATCGTCCGGCTTGCCACCAAGCGCCCACTCGCGCGCCTTGATCACCACGCGGACCAGCGGCTGGTTGAGCAGCTCCATCGAGCGCGCGGTGTGGAGTACGACCTCCGCCGGCGCGTCGACCCTGATGCGGTGATGTTCAACCACCTCGGGCGCCGGGATGAACCGATCGAGTAGCGCGCTACGGTCATCGTCAATTGCCGCGTTCCGGCCATAGCGCAGGCGATGGTAGGCCACCAGCCCGGCATAGCCGAGGGCGGCCACGCTCGCGCCAAGCGCAAGTCCGCCACCGGTCTTGGTGAGTGTCGATCGCGACTGCATATGGGTATCCTTCTTTCGATCGGCCCGCCAGACCGGGGGCAATACACACCGCAGCCCGCTGGCGCGGGATCCAGACGAGATCGCAGCGAAATGCGTGCCGTTCACTGATGCGGGTAAACACTGGCACCCGGGCGCATGGCGCGTAAGAATTCCCCCATCGGCGGAGATATTCCCCGGCTTGACCGGCGCAAACGGCCGCGACCGGCGGGTTGAGGGCGCCTGGCGGCGGTACGGTCCTTGCCTTAACCGCCCGCATGACCAGCAGCCTCGACGCCGGCGCCGAGCCCGCGGCCACGCTCCGCGATGAGCTTGGCCGCTGCCATGCGCGCGCGAATAATCAGCGCGATGCCCTGGTCAGATTGACAGACCATCAAATGGCCGACTGCGCGTCGTTTCCAGAGACGCTGCGCTCGATTCTGGAGGTGAGCGCGGCCACCCTCGGCGTCAGTCGCGCCTCCATCTGGAGATACAACGACACCCGCTTCGCGCTGGAGTGCGTGGATCTGTACGAGTCAGCCACCAACAGGCATTCGGTTGCACCTGCCCTCAACGCGGACGACTACCCCGACTACTTCTCCGCGCTGGCCAGGGCCGGCGTGCTGGCCGCCGACGATGCCGTTTCCGACCCGAGAACGAGGGAGTTCACCGACGGCTACCTGCGTCCGCTGGGCATTCAGTCAATGATCGACGCTCCCTTGTACTTCGGCGGTGCGCTCGACGGCGTCTTGTGCCACGAACACTGCGGCGACACCAGGCACTGGACCGCCGATGAGAAGGCGTTTGTGATCGCCGTCTCGAACCAGATCTCGCTGATCTTCGAACGCTGCCAACGCCATCGAATCGAGGCGGCACTGGCGCTGCAGAGCGCCGCGCTCGACGCCGCCGCCGACGCCATGGTCATTACCGATCGCGAGGGCGGACTGGTGTGGGCCAATCCCGCCTTCACGCAGTTGACCGGATACACCGTGCCGGAAGCCCTTGGCAAGAACCCGCGCGAGCTGGTCAAGTCCGGCGTTCACGACTCGTCGTTCTACCAGAACATGTGGACTACCTTGCTCGACGGACGTGTCTGGCGCGGCGAGTTGACCAACCGGCGCAAGGACGGTGTGCTCTACGTCGAAGACCAGACCATCACCCCGGTCACCGACGCGACCGGCGCCATCACCCACTTCGTGTCGATCAAGCGTGACCTGTCAGCTCAACGGACGCTCGAGGCCCAGTTGCTGCAGGCGCAGAAGATGGAAGTGGTCGGCCGGCTGTCGGGCGGCATCGCCCACGACTTCAATAATCTGCTGACGGTGATCAATGGCACCGCCGAGCTGGCATTGATGGACCTGGCCCCGGATCATCCGGTGCGGGCCGACTTCGAGCGGATCAAGGAATCGGGTATGCGCGCCTCCTCGCTCACGCGCCAGTTGCTGGCCTTCAGCCGCAAGCAAATCACCCGGCGCGAGACCGTCGACCTCAGCCAGTTGCTGACCAACTTTCGCGGCATGCTCCAGCGGTTGATCGGCGAGGACATCACGCTGATTGTCAACGCCGACGCCCTGCTCGCGACCGTCTCGGCCGACCCGAGCCAGATCGAGCAGGTGGTGCTCAATCTGGCCGTGAACGCGCGCGATGCCATGCCCCTGGGCGGCCGGCTGACGATCGAGGTCCGCAACGTCGCGCTCGACCAGGCCTTCGCCGACACCCACACCGGCGTCAACCCCGGCCGTCACGTGCTGCTCGAAGTGACCGACACCGGCACCGGAATGAGCGCCGAGACACTGTCGTTGCTGTTCGAGCCATTCTTCACGACCAAGGAAGACGGCAAAGGCACCGGCCTGGGTCTGGCGACGGTTTACGGAGTGGTGCAACAAAGCGGCGGCACCATCTGGGTGGAAAGCGCCCTGGGCCGCGGCACCACGTTCTCGATCTACCTGCCGGCGACCTCGGCACCCCAGATGGCCACCGCGAAGGAGTTGACTCCGGCGGCCGGCCACGGCACCGTGCTCCTGGTGGAAGACGAAGACGCGGTGCGCGACCTGGCCACGCGGATTCTGCGTGCGGCCGGCTACACCGTGCTGGCGGCGAGCAATGCCGCCATGGCGCTTGAGCGGCTGCGAACCGGTGGCGCCGACGTCGAGCTGATTGTCACCGACGTCGTGCTCCCCGGCATGGGCGGCCGGGAGATGGCGGAACAGGCGCTGAAGCTGCGCCCAGGGATTCCCGTCCTCTATACTTCTGGGTATACCGACGACACCGTCCTGGCCTACGGCGTCGCCCAGAACACCGTTCACTTTATCGCCAAGCCTTTCACCGTGTCGGCCTTGACCAACAAGATTCGCGAGGTCGTGCGCCGGGCGCCGGCCTCGGGAGGAATGCAGTGACCGCTCCCTTGGTATTGTGTGCTGTCGACCTGGGCCCCTCCACCCGGCGGGTGCTCTTTCACGCGGTCGGATTGTCGCGCCTGCTCGGCGCCGGCTTGAGAATTCTGCACGTCAGCGCTGAGGCCGAAGACGGCATGCGTGACCGCGTGATCGCCGAATGTGAGGCGGCCGCGCCTTACGAAGCCGCGTTCAACCCGGATGTGGTGACCATCGCCACCGGCCGCGTGTCCGAGGCGATCCAGCGCGAAGCGCTCCACCACGGCGCCACCCTGATCGTGGTGGGCTCGCGCGGCCACGGCGGGCTGGCGCGACTGCTGCTCGGTTCCACCAGCGATGCGTTGCTCGGCCTGGCCCGCACGCCGGTCCTGCTGGTGCCGCCGACCGAGATGGACATCGTCAGCCTGGGCGATCGGCCGGTGCTCACCTCTGGCCCCATCCTGGCGGCCATCGACCTGGCCGAGCACTGCGACCAACAGTTGAAGCTTGCCAGCGAGATGGCGCACCTAGCGTCGCAATCGCTGCTGATGATGACCGTCGCGCGCAGCAAGGTCTCCGATCACGATGCCGCGCACGAGCTGCGCGAGCGTGCCCACGGCCTGGCGCCGGTCAAGCCGAGATCGCTGATCGTCCGTCGTGGCGACGTCGCCGAGGAAATCTCGCGCTGCGCGGTCACCGAGGGGGCTGGGCTGGTGGTCATGGGTCTGCGGGAACAGCCGCGCGGCAAGCCGGGCGTGATCGCCTCGGCCGTCCTGAAGACAGGTCGCGCGTTCGTCCTGGCAGTCCCCAGCAGCTGAGCGACGAGCGCAGACATTTGATGACAGGCGCGGCTGTAGTCGCGCCTGTAAGATTCGGCGGATGCGGCACCGCCCGGCACTCTTGGCACGATCGCTCCGGGTAATCTGCGTCATCTGTGTCATCTGCGGCTCTGATGTAGCCAGTGTCATCTGCGGCTCTGCTGCATCGGTGTCGGCGCAATCGGCGTTCGATATCAAGACCATCGATCCGGAAACCTTTCGCGCGATCGCGTTCAAGATCGAGGACGGTCAGCAGCCGCGCATCGATGGCAAGCTGACCGACGATGTGTGGGCCCTGGCGCCGGTCCAGGGCAACTTCGTGCAGCGCGAACCCGACTACGGCCGGCCTTCGTCCGAAAAAACCGAGTTCCGCGTCCTCTACGACGACAAGACCATCTACCTCGGCGTCTGGGTGTGGGATAGCGACGCCTCCGGCATCCTGGCCAGCGAGATGAAGCGCGATGCCGGTCTAAACAAGGGCGATCAGATCAAGATCACCATCGATACGTTTCACGACCATCGCAACGCCTTCTACTTCAGCACCAATCCGCTTGGTGCCTACAAAGACGCCAACACTGTCGAGAACGGCCGCACCATCAACTACGACTGGAACGCGGTGTGGGACAACAAGACCTCGATCGATGAGCAGGGCTGGTACATCGAGATCGCCATCCCCCTTAGCCAGCTGCGTTTCAAGACAGCGATTGGCGAGTCGGTGTGGGGCATCAACCTGTGTCGCATCCTGTTTCGCAAGAATGAGGAATCGTACTGGGTGCCGTTTCCGCGCGAGTGGGGCGCGTCGGGCTTTGCGCGCGTGTCCAATGCCGGCGTGCTCGGTGGACTGAAAGACCTGAAGTCGCGCCGCCGGGTGGAGCTGGTGCCGTTCCTGCTGCCGACCGCCTCGCGCGACTACCTGTCGCAGGCGGAAGGCCGGGCCGACGCGAAGTACGGCGGCGACTTCAAGATTGGTCTGACCAACGACCTGATCGCCGACTTTACCTACCACACCGATTTCGCGCAGGTCGAAGCCGACCAGGAGGTGGTCAACCTCACGCGTTTCAGCCTCTTCTTCCCGGAGAAGCGCCAGTTCTTCACCGAGGGAGCGGGCATCTTCGACTTCGGCAAGGCGGTGGCGGGCCTGGGCGGCGAAGCGGCGGCCAACGATCCCGGGCTGCTCGCGTTGTTCTATAGCCGGCGGATTGGCCTGGTGGATGGCCAGCAGGTGCCCATCATCGGCGGCGGCCGCGTCACCGGCCGCGTCGGCGACTACGCGGTGGGCGTGCTCAACATCACCACCGAGGAAGAGACGCTCAGTACCCGTCAGGTCGAGAACGCAAACTTCACCGCCCTCCGCATCAAGCGCAACGTGCTCGCCAATTCGAGCGTGGGCGCCATCGTGCTAAGCAGCGCCAACGGCATTTCCGACTACAACCGTGCCCTGGGTTTTGATGCCGGCCTCGTGCTCGGGCGCTATGTGACGTTTACGGGGCTGTTTGCCAAGACGTTCTCTCCCGCCGAAGCCTCGGCGAAGGCGGACGGCTCGACGGCTGCGGGCGTGGTTGATTTCGCGTGGAAGCACGACAAGTTCAACGCGGGCATCCTCTACCAGGACATTGGCGCGCACTTCAATGCCGAGATGGGCTACATCCCCCGCCTCGACATTCGCGCCGGCAAGGTGAAGGGCGGCTGGACGCCGCGTCCCAGGTGGCGGGGCGTGCGGCAGCTCACCTTCAGCGGCAGCACCGACTATTTCGAGAACCACGACGGCCGGGTTGAATCGCGCACCACTGATGTCGAGGCCGTCATGCAGCGCCAGGACACGTCGAGCATTCGCGTGTCGGCCGCCCGCGAATACGACAACCTCTCGGTGCCGTTCTCCACCGCCGGCACCAGCCTGCCCGTGGGCGCCTACTCGTGGACGACGGCGACGGCGAGCTACTCGTCTAATCGCACCAGGCGAGTGTACGGCACGCTGGGCGCCGATGCCGGTGGCTACTACAATGGCGATCGTCAGGCCTTCCGGGCCAACCTGACGATCCAGGTGGCCAAGACGCTATTGTTCGAGCCGAACTACTCGCACAACCGCGTGCAGTTGCCGGGTCGCGCCGGCTATTCCAGTAACGTCCTCAATTTCCGCGTGAGCCACTCGTTCTCGCCGGACTTCTATCTCAAGGGCTTCGTCCAGTACAACGACGACCGCAAGACGGCGAGCTTCAACTTCTTGTGGTGGTATCACTACAAGCCCGGCAGCGACCTGTATGTCGTCTATAACCAGGGTTGGGATATCGACCTGCCGCTCAGTTCGCGGGCGGTCCCCGAGACGTCATCGCGCGTGCGGTCCCGGTCGCTTGCCGTGAAGATGACCTACTGGCTCGCGCGCTGACCGATACTCACAGGAGATCAGGAGTCCAAGAGTAGCCTTCTCCTTAACTCTTGCTCTCCTGTGACGTGATCTCCTGTCAAATCTGGTTCTTGCTAACGACCGCTAATCATCACTCGTGAGAGTCGCCCGCCAGACCCGCTGGCCCAGCCCACGATGGTGCCGGGCGCAAAGCTCAACGTGTCGAATCCGGTGGGCGGCGTGATTGGCGCCGCCGTCCACGTGTGTCCATCGTCCATCGACCAGTCGGCGCCGGCTGGTCCAATCGCGAGCACTCGGTTGGTGCCAGGCACCCACGATGCAACCGAGCGGAAGCCCGAGATGCCCTTCGCCAGCGTCCACGTCGCGCCGCCGTCAGAGGTGAACGCGGCGTTGTCGCCGGCTTGCGATTCCTTCGTGTAGTCGCCACCTGCCACTACGCCGTTTTGCGCATCGCGAAAGGCGATCGAGAAGATGCCGGTGGCGTTGCCGGTGGCGATCGGTGTCGTGGCAATCGTCCATGAGGCACCCCCATCGGCCGAGTGCAACACCCGGGACGCCGTCGTGCCGATCCACACATGGCTTTCGAACACCGCGACGTTGGTGCCACTGGCCGCGAAGGCCCCTTCACCAGGCAATGCGGGCGGCAGGCGATCGGCGGGAACGCGATTCCAGGAAGCGCCGCCGTTGGCCGTCGCGAGAATCACGAACTGCCCGTCGACCGAATCGCTGAAGGCAAATCCGTGGCCGGCATCGCGAAATGCCATGGCATCCAGGAACACCTTGGGGTCGGTGTTGGCAAATTGCAAGCTCCAGGTCGTGCCGGCGTCGACGGTCTTGTAGATGCGCGAGGTTTCACCCGGGCCGATCGAAAGTGCATAGGCGATGCGGTTATTGACGGCGTCGATGTCGCGGAAGTCGAGTGCCTCGGCACCGGCGGGCGTGGGCAGCTTCGTCCAGTGCGCGCCGCCGTCGGAGGTGCGCAGCAACGTGCCGTTCGCCCCGCTCGCCCAGGCCACCATCGGCGAGACGGCACTCACTCCCCGCAACCTGGCCGTCACGCCCGTCGTCTGCGCCTCCCACCTGACCGCCGGAGCCTGAGCGCTGACCACCGCAACCGCGGCCGCGGCAAGCACTCCCGACAAGAAGCGCCCTCCCGACCAGAAGTTCCCTCCCGACCAGAAGTTCCCTCCCGACAAGAGGTGCCCTCCCGACCAGGAGTGCCCTCCCGTCAAGAAGTGCTTTCCCGCCTGTGTCGCAACATCTCGAACGCAATCGGCAGTACCGAGACGATGATGATGCCGATCGCGACCAGTGAGAAGTTGTCTTTCACCACCGGCACGTTGCCGAACGCGTAGCCGGCGCCCATGCAGACGCCGACCCAGATGAAGGCGCCGAGGATGTTCCACAGCACGAACTTCGAGGCCGTCATGGCCGCCGCCCCGGCAACGAAGGGGACGAAGGTGCGGACGATCGGCACAAAGCGGCCGGAAGCGACCGCCATACCGCCGTGCTTCTCGAAGAAGGCGTGCGCCTTGTCGAGGTGATCGCGGTTCAGCACCTTGTGCAGAAAGCCCTGATAGTCGTGGGCGGAAAAGACTTTGGGCCCGATGAACCGCCCGACCGAATAGTTCACCGCATCGCCGGCAATCGCCGCCGCGATCAGCAGCGTAGCTGTCAGCCAGGGGTCAAGCGCGCCGCTGGCCGCCATGGCCCCGGCGGCAAACAGCAGCGAGTCGCCCGGGAGAAACGGCCAGACGATGAGGCCGGTCTCGATGAAGATGATGGCAAACAGCATGGCGTAGACCCACACGCCGTACTGCGCCACGAATTCGGCGAGATGCACATCCAGGTGCAAGAACAAGTCGATGACGTATTCCATGAGGTGTATATAGAGTAGTGCCAAGGTGCCTGGGGTGCCTAGGGTGCCGGGTTGGTGCCTGGGGTGCTCAGGGTGCCGGGTGGGTGCGTGGGGTGCTCAGGGTGCCGGGTGGGTGCGTGAGTGCTATGAGACTGAAACTGATTGTGCTCTGTCTTTGTGTTTCCGTGGCGGTGGTCTCGGCCCAGGACGGGCCGCCGAAAGATCCCAAGGCGACGCGGACGGCAGACCTCGTGGAGCTGGTCAAACTCGACTCGACGATCAAGCTCGATATCCGCTACGCCGGCGCCAACAACTTTCTCGGCAAGCCGGTCTATCCGGAAGCGCGTGCGTTTCTGCAGCGGCCGGCGGCCGACGCCCTGGTTGCGGCCCATAAAGAGCTGGCGCGTGACGGCTATGGCCTGCTGATCCACGACGGCTACCGGCCGTGGGCCATCACCAAGCTGTTCTGGGACATGACCAGCGGCTTCCAGCGCGAGTTCGTCGCCGACCCGAAGACCGGGTCAAAGCACAATCGCGGCTGCGCCGTTGACCTGACCATGTACGACCTGGCGACCGGGCGGGTGGTCGAGATGCCGGGCGACTACGACGAGATGTCGCCGCGCTCGTACCCCGACTATCCAGGCGGTCCGCCCGAGGCGCGCGCCAAGCGCGACCTGCTGCGCAAGGCGATGGAACGCCACGGCTTCACCGTGGAGTCAAACGAGTGGTGGCACTTCAACTACCAGGACTGGACCCTCTATCCAATCCTGGACATCCCGTTCAGCGCGATTCGCTAGCGCCCCACACGTACTTCGAGAACCAGTCAAGGTTCTGCTGCATGGCGCCGCGGTTGGCTTTCGGCTTGGTCAGGCCGTGTCCGAAGCCCTTGAAGATCGACAACTGCACCGGCACCTTCTGATCGCGCAGCCCCTGATACAACTGGAACGCGTTGGGAATCGGCACCCGCGCGTCGTTCTCGCCGTGCTGGATCAGCGTTGGCGTGCGCGCCTGCTTGATGTAGGTCATCGGCGAGGTGTCGGCGTAGATCTTCGGATCGTCCCACGGCGTGGCCTGGAGGTACTGGCGCGTGAAGGGATGGATGTCGGTGTTGACGTAGTAGGTCATCCAGTCGGAGATGCCGGCGCCGACCGAGAGCGCCTTGAAGCGATCGGCGTGGCGGGTGGTCAGAAACGCCGAGATGTAGCCGCCCTGGCTCCAGCCCATGCTGCCGACGCGGTCCTTGTCGACCAGGCCCTGCTGCACCAGTAGGTCGATGCCTGACAGCACGTCCCAGGCGTCGCCGATGCCCAGATTGCGAACGTTCAGTGAGCGAAACTTCTCCCCGTAGCCGGCGCTGCCCCGGTAGTTCGGCTCGAGCACGAGCGCGCCTTTCGCGAGGAAGCCGTCAACGGGGTAGTAGCCCACCTGGCCGTACGGCACCGGCCGCGACACGCCGGTCGGACCGCCGTGAATGACCACGAGCAGGGGATAGCGGCGGCCGGCCTGGAAGTCGGCCGGCTTATGCAGCACACCCTCGATTTCGGCGCCGTCCTGGCTCTTCCAGCGCACCACCTCGCGGCCATGCTTGGGCCACGCGGCAACCTGTGCGCCGGTGTCGCTGACCTTCCTGGCCGCCATGGTCGGGACGGGCGCGATGTAGACGTCGGGGAACTCGGTGGGCCCTGAACCGATGAAGGCAACGGTCGCGCCGTCGGGCGTCAACGAGTAGGAACTGCCGATCCACTGCTCGCGCACCGCGTGTTTTGAGACTTGTTTGGTTACCGGGTTCAGCCCGAACAGATACGACCACGTGCGCTGGGAGGCCGAGAAGTAGATCCCCGCGCGGGTCCATGCCACCAGGCTGGGATCCTCGTCGAACGCGTCAGTGAGACTCTGGATGTTGCCTCTCCCCGGCGTCACCGTCGCGATCACGCTATTCAGGTAGAAGTACGACGGCTTGCTCATGGCCGACACAAACGCGATCTGCGATCCGTCTGGCGACCAGCGAGGATTCGTGTCGGGTCCCGGCTGCGACACGACCTGTTCGCGCGCCGAGGTGGCCACCGTGACTACCGAGATGTCGGCGGAGCCGCCGTCAGCCGGATCGCTCGTCACCCGGTGATCGAACGCGAGCCGGGCGCCGTCGGGCGACCAGTCGAAGCTGCCGACCACGAATGCGCCGCTCGTCAGCCGCTTCACTTCCTTCGATGCGAGATCGATCACGTGAAGATGCGTGTAGCGTTGATCCTCGTCTTCGATCCGGATCTCTCCCCACTGCTTGTCGCGCTCCTTCATCGCGTCGGTGACCGCGTCGGGTGTCGTGAACGCGATCTGGTCGCCCTTGGGCGACCACGCGAAGTTGCCGACGCCGTCCTCGCTGGTGGTGATTTTCTCGGCTTCGCCGCCGGCGAGTGCGATGCGGTAGATCTGGCGCTTGCCGTCGCGGTCCGACACAAAGGCCAGCCACGCGCCGTCGGACGACCAGGCCGGCTGCATGCTCGACTTCGGGGCATTGGTGAGCTGGTACGGTGCGCCCCCGGTGGCGTTGCCCAGCCACAGTTCCGTATCGTAGGCGTTGTCGTCCCAGTTGGTCTCGCGGATCGTGAACACGACCCGCCGCCCGTCTGGCGAGATCGCCGGCGCGCCCACACGCTTGAGGTTGATAAGGTCGTCAATCGACGGCGCAGCCTGCGCCAGGGCCTGTCCGCTGCCCAAACCCAGGCAAAGGCCACAAAAAACTGAGAGTCCGACCAATCTGCGCATATTTGCTCCCTGGCGGCCTGACGGTACCGGCCCGCCGGGAAGTATACTTTTCTAGTCGAACCATCGTGCCTAACAGGAGTTCCAACATGCGCAATGCACTTTCGTTGATTTCGGCCGCTGCCTTCGTGGCCGCCCTCGCCGTGCCGGTGTTTGCCGCTGACATGATGGTGAAGGGCGAGGTCGTGGACATTGCCTGCGCGACCGACAAGGATCAGAAGGACGGCGGCAAGGGCGAGGCCCACGCGGCCTGCGCCATGTCGTGCGCCAAGCGCGGCCAGCCGGTCGGCCTGCTGACCCCCGACGCGATCTACCAGTTGACCGGCGACTACGCCGCCAACAAGAACGCCAAGCTGCTCGACTTCATCGCCAAGAAGGTGATTATCACCGGCGAGGTGAGCGAGAAGGACGGCGTCAAATTGATCAACGTCAAGTCGATCAAGCTGGCGACCAGCTAAGCGCCACCACTCGACCAGCGCAAGAGGGCCCATCCCGCGGATGGGCCTTTTTTGTTTTGGGTTGGGGCTATACTCACGCCATCCTTGGAGGCGTGATGAAGAACCGTCTAGCGATCGGCGTGGTGTTGCTTGGGATGGCGATGGCGGGCCAGTCGGCCGTCGTTGGCCAGTCGAAAGGCCCGGTCACGCTGGCGCTGACTGGCGATTCGATCATCATGCAGCGGCTCTCGCCGTTCGTGGAGCCCGAGTTCACCGGCTTGATGAACCTGGTCCGTGGCGCCGATGCCGCCTTCACCAACCTCGAGACCCTGTTCCACGACTACGAAGCACCGCCCTCGCACGAGAGCGGCGGCACCTGGATGCGCACCGATCCGCCCATCCTGAAGGAACTGGTGTGGGCCGGGTTCGACCTGGTGTCGCGCGCCAACAACCACGCCGGCGACTTCGGACCGCAGGGGGCGCAGATCACCAGCAAGTACGTGCGTGAGGCCGGCCTGGTGGAGGCCGGCGTCGGCAACAGCCTGCGCGAGGCGCGCGAAGCGAAATTCCTGGAGACGCCGCGCGCGCGCATTGCGCTGGTGTCCGCCGCCTCCACCTTCACGCCGTCCTCGGCGGCGGGCAACACGCGCGGCGACATGCCGCCGCGCCCGGGCCTCAGCCCGCTTCGCTTCACCACCACCTACATCGTCACGCCCGAGCGCCTGGCTGACCTGAAGCGCGTGTCCGCCGAGCTGTCGGGACAGGCCGCGCCGGCCGGCGACACCCTCAACTTCGGCGGACGCCGCTACGTGTCGGGTCCGGTGGCGGGCCAGCGCACCGAGCCCAACAAACAGGACATGGAAGAAATCGCCCGCGTGGTGCGGTCGGCGGCGACGCTGAGCGACATCGTAATCGTGTCACTGCACTGCCACGAGGGTGGCGCGAATCGATCGGTGCCGGCCGACTTCATCCCGATTTTCGCCCGGGCCGTGATTGACGCCGGCGCCAGCGTGTTCGTCGGCCACGGCCCGCATGTGCTGCGCGGTGTCGAGATCTACAAGGGCAAGCCGATTCTCTACAGCCTGTCGAACTTCATCTTCCAGAACGAAACCCTGCTGCGCATGCCGGCCGACAGCTACGAGCAGTATGCGCTCGGCGCCGGCGCCGAGACCGCCGACTACCTGGATGCGCGCTACGACAAGGATCGCCGCAGCTTTCCGGCCGATCGCGAGTATTGGGATTCTGTTCTCGCCACGACCAAGTGGGAGGGCGGCAAGTTCGTGGAGCTGCAACTCCATCCCATCACCCTGGGCTACCAGACCTCGCGCGCCGATCGCGGACGCCCGAAGCTGGCCGCGGGAGCCGACGCGGCACGCATACTGGACGTGATGACGACGCGCTCGAAGGCGTTTGGGACCAGCGTGGTCGTGAAGAACGGTATTGGGATCGTGACGCCGGCGCCGTAAGGCGCCACGCACTCACACGCGAAGCGTCTCGACCCGAAGCCCGTCGATCATCTTGAAGTGTTTCTCGTCCGAGGGGCCGACCAGCACGCCAAATTGCAGGCGTACGGCGGTGGCTGCCACCGCCAGGTCGTTGGATGGAATCAGCCGGCCACTACGGCTTAACGACGTAAACAAGCGAGCCCACTCTTCGGCGACTTCCGCGTCAAAATCCACCACCGGCACGTGAGCCACGAGGGCATCGACGCGCGCCCGCCTGGCCGCAGCGCGAATCGCGGTGTCGGCCATGGCAACGCCGACCAGCACCTCGGCGAGCACAATCGCCGGCAGCACCACCGGTTCGGCTGCCAACTGAGGAAACTGCCGAGCCCACGCGTCCTGGCCCTTGAGGCTCGCCGAATGACGCTCGACTGCGATCAGCGCACTGGTGTCGATCACTAGGCCCATGGGTTCTTCGGGGTCTTGTCGGCGGCGTTGACTCGCTCGAGGTCGCCTGCGAATCCCGCATCCTCGAGACCCGAGCTGCTCCACACGGCGAGGGCCGACGCCAACTCAGGCATCTCGGCGTCGGTGGCCGGAACCACCTTCGCCACCGCCACGCCATTGCGCTCGACAATGAACGATTCGCCGCGGTAGCGGACCCTGCCAAGGAAATCGCCGAGCTTTCGGGCGAGCTCAGTGGCAGTCACTGAAATGGCCATAATCTGATTATACGTACTTACGTATTATACGCAACACCGCGCGTACAAGAAAAAAGGCCCCAGTTACCAGGGCCTTTTCGTCGAATCGAGCGAGCTAGAGCGCCTTGAGCAGTGCGCCGACCTTGTTCGTGGCTTCCCACGTCAGGTCCTTGTCGCTCTTGCCGAAGTGGCCGTAGTTGGTGGTTTTCGAGAAGATGGGGCGGCGCAGGCTCAACTGCTCGATGATCTCGGCCGGCTGGAAGCTGAACACCCGGTTGACCGCGCGGGCGATGCGCGAGTCGGCCACGGTGGCGGTCCCGAAGGTCTCGATGTGCACGCTGACCGGATCGGGGTGACCGATCGCGTAGGCGAACTGCACTTCGCAGCGTGCCGCCAGCTTGGCGGCGACGATGTTCTTCGCCACCCAGCGTCCCATGTAGGCGGCGCTGCGATCCACCTTGGTGGCGTCCTTGCCCGAGAAGGCGCCGCCGCCGTGACGGCCCATGCCGCCGTAGGTGTCGACAATGATCTTGCGGCCGGTCAGACCCGTGTCACCCTGCGGTCCGCCGACGACGAAGCGGCCGGTGGGGTTGATTAGGAACTCGGTCTTGCTGTTGAGCAGCTTGGCCGGGAGGCAGCGCTTGATCACTTCCTCGATGCAGAACTTCTCGATGTCCTTGTGTTCGGCATCAGCGGCGTGCTGCGTGGAAATGACGACGTTGGAAATGGCAACCGGCTTGTGGTTCTCGTAGACCACCGACACCTGCGACTTGGCGTCGGGGCGCAGCCACGGGGCGTGGCCGGACTTGCGGATCTTGGTGAGCTGGCGGCCCAGCCGATGGGCGAACATGATCGGCGCCGGCATCAACTCGGGCGTCTCGTTGCTGGCATAGCCGAACATCAGGCCCTGGTCGCCGGCGCCCTGCTTCGCGGTCTTCTTGCCTTTAGCCTTGCGCGCGTCGACGCCCTGCGCGATGTCGGCCGACTGCTGCGTGACCAGGACGTTGACGAACACCTTGTCGGCATGAAACACGTCATCGTCGTTGACGTAGCCAATCTCGCGGATGGTGTCGCGCGCGATCTTGACGAAGTCGAGCTTGGCCTTGGTGGTGATTTCGCCGCCAATTACGGCGATGTTGGACTTGACGTAGGTCTCGCAGGCGACGCGGCTGAACTTGTCCTGCGTGAGGCAGGCATCAAGCACGGCGTCGGAAATCGTGTCCGCGACCTTGTCGGGGTGTCCTTCGCCAACCGACTCCGAAGAGAAAATGTATCGATTGCCCATTCAAACTCCAAAAAAAAGACCCGCGATGGTCGCGGGCCTGGCTCGCGACTTAGATAGAAACCTCGCCTGCGCGTGCGCAGAGAGAGGTGCGGCCCATCAAGTCGGGGAAATCGCCGCACTAACGACCCTTCAGTATCGCCTTGGCTGCGCCGGCGTGTCAAACGCCGGCGCGACGCCGCAAGCCCCAGGACTCAGGACTCAGGACTCAGGACTCAGGACTCAGGACTCAGGACTCAGGACTCAGGACTCAAGCCCCAGGACCCAAGACCTGTAGCTACTTCTTGTGGCTATCGATGTATGACAGCGCGAACTTCTCAAGCACCGGATTGCCGAGGCCGATCAGCCGCGCTTCCTCGGTGGCTTTCTCAACCGTCCACCCATCCTGCAGCACGCGCTTGGTGAGCCAGACGGCGCCCACGCGAGTGGCCGAGGCGCAATGCACGTAGACCGGCTGGTTCGACTTGTCGGCAATCGTTGCCAGGAACTTGTCGAACACCGCGGGATCGGGCTGCTGTCCGTTGAACGGGATGCTGATGTACTTCAGTCCCACTTCCTTGGCCCGCGCCGCGTTCTCCTCGAGGTTGGCGCCCTTCTCGGTGGGCATGCGCAGGTTGATCACGGCCTTGAAGCCGTCCTTGGCCAGCCCCTCGAGTGCGGCCGTGTCGGTGGCGCCGCCGCAGGCGACCACGGCGTCGACCTTGGTGAAGTTGACGATACCGGCTCGTTCCTGCTTGGTCTGCGCCAACACAGATGCCGAAAGGACCAGGGCCACGGATGACACAGACAACAACACCAGGGCCGCAGATGACACAGATGACGCAAATCTCAGAAAGACAGCACGCATGGAATCAGCCTCCAAGGCCGATCATACGCCCGGCGAACCCGGGGTGTCGACCTGGCGGACTTCGAACTCGGACCGGATGGCGTTGAAGGACTCTTCCGCCATTCTCGCGTCGCCAATTTCCGTGGGGCCGTCCGGCCCCGGGGCCTATTCCTTCTGCACGGTCACCGTCACCGGCGCCTGCATGCGGACCGTTACCGTCGTGCCGGCCGACAGGGTGGCCGGATTTCGGTCGTTGCTCATGGCAGCCGCCGTTCCCGCACCCGCGCCCACCGCGCCGCCGATCGCCGCGCCCTTGCTGCCGCCGAGAATGGCCCCGAGAATGGCGCCGCCGATGGCCGCGCCGCCCACCTTGGCCGCGCTCTCCCCGCCCGGCGACTGCCCCTCGCGAACGACCGCATCGGTCTTGAGCGGCAACTGCGTGCCGTCGGCGAGCACAATCGTGTGGAAGCGAATGGCCAGGCGCGCTTTGCCTTTCATGCGCCCACCCTTGTCGACTTCGGTTACCGAACCTCGTACGGTTGAACCGGCCGGAATCGCCACCCGATTCTCGATGCGCACATCGCGCGTGACCCGGGCATCAACCCGATCCTCGACGCGGGCCAGCTCACTGGTGACGGTGCGTTCGATCTGAAGGCCAAGCACCGCATCCGAGGGCACCGTGACTTCAATGAACTCTGGCGCAGGCGGTGGCGGCGGTGGCGGTGGTTCGGGTTCGCGATATTCGGGTACTGAGGGTTGAACCGTCGGCCGCGACTCCCACATAGTCCCGCCCGACGCCTCGGGCGGTGCCGGCGCCGCGGGCGAATTGACGGCGACTGGCGGTGCCTCCACCGGCGCCGGTGCGCGGCGCGAGAGCGGCGGCGGCGAAGGACGAGGGGCCGATGCGCGGCTGGTGGAGGCTGGAGCCTGAGCGATGGTCTGCATGCGGCGCGCAGGCGTAGTCGCCTCCGGGCCGGCGGCGGCCGGGGTTTCCGGCGCGATGACGCCTTCCGATTCGGTCACGGCGCCCGGTTGGCTCGGTGCGTCTGGTGCGCTGTTCGCAGGCTGAATGGCCGTCGCGTCGAGTGGTTCCGGCGAGGTGTTGTGCCGGACCGCGAGGTACGATCCACCGGCAGCCGCCGCGAGGCACCCCACCGCCAATCCCGCAAAGACCAGCTTGTTGAACTCCATTGCCGTTCTCCCCGGCCTGAGGAACGTCCCAAGCCTGCCCTCAATTCAGCAAGGGCCGTGCCGGTATTTCAACCGCCGGAAACACGCATTCTACGCCTGTTTTCACGCCTTTGCCGCGGTTCTGGTGTCCTGATCCGTGGAAGGTGTCCCCAGGGCGCCACCCAGAGTCGATCCGGCTGACCCGCCCAAGCCACTTGCCGTAGAAAATAGCATCAGCTAATATTTCTGTAGACGAGGCGCCGAAGATGCCCAATGTGATTGCTCTGCAAGCGGCAGACGAGGCCGCGGTCGTCACCAAGGCCGTGTTGCGCGCGGCCGATCGACTCGGGCTTACCAACCGGGTGGTGTCGGGAATTCTCGGACTCTCCGAGGCCACGTTGTCGCGCATGGGCTCCGGCGCGTATCTCCTGACACCAGGGGACAAACCGTACGAACTGGCGGTTCTGTTTCTTCGGCTCTTCCGCTCGCTCGACGCCATTGTCGGTGGCGATCAGGCCGCCGCGCGGGCGTGGCTCCACAGCGAGAACACCGCCCTTGGCGCGGCCCCGGCGACCTTGCTCTCGTCGATTGCCGGGTTGGTGACCGTTGTTGGCTACCTGGACGCCCGCCGCGCTCTCGTCTGAGGCCCGGCGGCGCGCCGGTCGCTGCTGGCGTGTGGTCGAGGCCCAGCACATCGTTTCGACGATGGCGCTGGTCGACACGATTGCGGAACAGCACCTGCTCGAAGACCTGCTCGATCGCAGCAAGCCGCGCGTGCCGCCTGAGTGCCGTGAACTGCACTATCTGTTGGCGACGCCATTCCGTTACGGGGCACCTTATCCAACCGGGTCACGGTTTCGGCGGCCCGGTCTGACACCGGGTGTGTTCTATGCGTCGCAGGCGCCCTCCACTGCCGTGGCCGAGATTGCGTTTCACCGCTTGTTGTTCTACGCCGACTCGCCGGGGACGCCCTGGCCCGCCAACGCGAGCGAGTACACCGCATTTGCCGTTCGCTTCAAGGCAGCGAAAGCGCTCGATCTCACCATCGCGCCCTTCGAAGACGAGTCGCACCTGTGGTCGCATCCTACCGACTACACCGCCGCCCAGGCGCTGGCTGACGCGGCATTCGCCGCCGGCGTGCAGATGATCGGCTACCGGTCGGCACGCGCACCGGGTCGCAACATTGCGCTGCTGAACTGCGGCGCGTTCGACTCGCGCGAGCCGCTGGAACGTCAGGTCTGGCGCCTCCATTTCGGGCCGGCCGGTGTCCGCGCGATTTGCGCGTTTCCTGACCACCGCCTCGGCTTCGACCGCGAGGCGTTCGCGACCGACCCGCGCATCGCCGCGATTCGCTGGGAGCGATAGCCAACCTCAGCACTTCCGGCAACCCTTCGGGTTCCCTTACACTGCCTCCACCGCGTGCCAGTCATCCCTATCGTCTCGCCGTCCAGCGCTGTTCGTCTCGCCGCGGTGCGAACCCTGGTGGCGGCAGCGTCGCCGCCGATTCTGATCGTCGCCGCCAGTCGCGGCGCGGCCGACGAGTTCGCGCTGGGCCTGGCGGCTGAGCGCGGCGCCACCTTCGGCGTCACCCGCATGAGCGTGACTGAACTGGTGGCGAAGCTGGCGGTTCCCGCGCTGGCCAGGCGAGGGCTGACGCCGAGTTCAGCGCTCGGCGATGAAGCCGTCGCCGCCCGGGTGGCCGACGACCTGCTGGATCGTGGCCAACTCGACTACTTCACGCCCGTCGGCCTGATGCCCGGATTCCCGCGAGCCTTGAGCCGGACGCTCGGCGAACTGCGAATGGCCGGGATCGATCCGGACCGGCTCAGCGGCCACCCCGGCAACGACGACCTGTCGGAGCTACTGGCCGGCGCCATGGACGAGCGCGAGAAGGCCGGCGCGGTTGACTTCGCCACATTGCTCGACACGGCGACCGCCGAGCTGCGCGCCCGACCGGAGTTGCTCGCCGGGACCGAGGTCGTCCTGCTCGATATTGCGATCAACTCAAGAGCGGAAGCCGTCTTCATCAGGGCAGTGACCACCGCCGCGCTGAAGGCGATCGTCACCCTGCCGACCGGCGACCGGCGGACGCTGGAGGAACTCGGTCTCTCGGCGGCCGGCCCTCCGCCCGAGAGTGACGATGCGCTCCATCGGCTGCAGCGGTACCTATTCACCGATGAAACACCCGTTGCCGGCGTGAGCGACGAATCGGTGGTGCTGTTCTCCGCCCCTGGCGAGGGCAGGGAAGCGATCGAGATTGCCCGCCGCCTTATGAAGGAGGCGGCCACGGGTACGGCGTTCGACCAGATGGCCGTGCTGTTGCGAGCGCCGCACACCTACCTGAGCGTTCTCGAACACGCGCTCGATCGCGCCGGCATTCCCGCCTGGTTTCATCGCGGCACCAGGCGGCCCGACCCGGCAGGGCGGGCCCTGCTCGCCCTGCTGGCGTGCGCCGATGACGGCCTGTCGGCGCGGCGCTTCGCCGAGTATGTGTCGCTGGGCCAGGTGCCGCTCACCGAGAGCGGCAACGCCGACGCGTGGTCGCCTCCCGCTGATGAAGTGGTCGAGGCGCTGTTGTCGCCAGGCGACCACGCGGAGGACGTTCAACCTGAGGATGAAGCGCGGGCGCAGGTGCTGCGCGGTGAATCGGCCGACGACCTGGCCGGCACCCTCCGCGCGCCCTGGCGATGGGAGACCCTGATCATCGAAGCCGAGGTCATCGACCAGCTCGATCGCTGGCACCGCCGTCTGACCGGCCTTCAGCACGAATACGATCGCCGCATCCGCGAAGCCAGTTCCGAGGACCCGGAGGCATCCCGGGTGCGCGGGCTGAAGCGCGATCGCGATCAACTGCGCGCGCTGCGATCGTTCGCCGAACCGGTGCTCGCCGAGATGGACGAGTGGCCGGCGGCGCAGTCGTGGGGCGACTGGCTGGCCGCGCTCGAACGGCTGGCGCCCAGGGTCATCGCCAAGCCCGAGCGCGTCGTCCGCATGCTGCGTGAACTGGCGCCACTGTCGGCCATCGGCCCGGTCAGCCTGAGGGAAGTGCGCGACGTGCTGACGCCGCGGCTGTCAACGCTCACGCACGAACCGCCGCGCCGCCGGCACGGACGCGTGTTCATCGGCACGCCGAGCGCCGCCCGCGGACGCTCGTTCAAGGTTGTGTTCGTGCCGGGCCTCGCCGAGCGGATGTTTCCGCAACGGATTCGCGAAGACTCGCTCTTGCCCGACCGCCGACGCGAGGCCACCGATGCCGCGCTGGCCACCCAGTCCCGCCGCGCCGCTGATGAACGCCTGCAGTTGACGCTTGCGGTCGGTGCGGCGGCCGAACGGCTGTATGTGTCGTTCCCGCGCATCGAGCTGAACGAGTCGCGGCCGCGGGTGCCATCGTTCTATGTGCTCGACATCGCCAGGGCGATCGAAGGCCACATCCCACCGGCGCAAACCATCGCGGAGCGCGCCATGCGGGCGGGCGGCGCCGCCCTGGCGCGTCCGGCGCCCGTGGATCCAGCATCGGCCATCGACGATTTTGAACATGACCTGTCGATGCTGACGGCGCTGATGGCGAATCGATCGGACAGCGCCAAGGGCCGCGCGCGATACCTCTACGAGCTCAGTCCCGAACTGCAACGCTCGCTGACGTCGAGATGGCTGCGCTACCACCGCCGGCAATGGGAACCCGCGGATGGCATTGTGCGCCAGGCCGAACACACGCGCGCCGCGCTCGCGTCCGAACGCCTGGGAGCACGCCCGTACTCGTTGACCGCCTTGCAGCGATATTCCGCCTGTCCCTACCAGTTCCTGATGGCCGCGGTCTATCGCCTCGCCCCGCTTGAGGCGCCGGCGCCGCTGCAGAAGATGGATCCACTGACGCGCGGCGACCTGTTCCACCAGATGCAGGCCGCCGCACTTCGCCGCATGCAGGCCGGCGGCCTGCTGCCGCTGTCGGCCGACAACTTGCCGGCGGCGCAACAGTGCCTGGCGTCGGCGGTTCGTGAGGTTCACGATCGCGAGTACGACCGCCTGCATCCGGCCATCGATCGGGTCTGGCGCGACGAGATCGGGTTGATGACACAGGATCTGCAGTCTTGGCTCGAGAAGCTGGCCGACGAAGGCGCCGAGTGGACGCCGGAGCGGTTCGAGTTCAGCTTCGGCCTGCCCGACATGGAGGGCCGCGACCCTCGCAGCATCGCCGTCCCCGCGACCATCGACGGCCGCTTCATGCTGCGCGGCTCGATGGACATGATCGAGCGGCATCGCCAGACCGGTTTCCTGCGCGTGACCGACCACAAGACCGGGAAGAACCGCACCCGGTCGGGCCAGACCGTTGTTGACGGCGGCCGCGTCTTGCAGCCGGTGATCTATGGGCTGGCGCTGAAGGCGCTGTTCCCTGAGGAAACCGTCTATTCAGGCCGGCTGTTCTTCTGCACCACCGCCGGCGGCTTCCAACCGTACGAAATCCCACTGATGGGTGACGCCCCAAAGCGGGGCATCGAGGTGCTCGAGATCGTCGATCGCGCGATCGAGAACGGCGTGCTGGCCGCGCGCCCCGCCCACGAGGCCTGCAAGTGGTGCGACTTCAAGGTGGTCTGCGGCCGAGGTGAAGAGCAGCGTACGCGGAGGAAAGACCCCAAGCTGTTCAGCGACCTCGATGCCCTGAGGAAACTGCCTTGAGCAACCGCCGAGTGCCCCGCGCGAAGTCGAAAGGGGAGAACCGCCACGCGATTTCCGCCGAGCTCGATCAAACGCTGATCGTCGAGGCCGCCGCCGGTACCGGCAAGACCACCGAACTGGTCGGCCGCATCGTCGCCCTGATCGAGCATGAACGGGCCACCATCGGCCAGATCGTTGCCGTCACGTTCAGTGAAAAGGCCGCCGGCGAGTTGAAGTTGCGGCTGCGCGAAGAGCTCGAGCGCGCCAGGGCGCGTACCGAGCCGGCGTCGCCGGCCGGGCGGCGGCTGGACGCCGCGGTGCACGACTTCGAAGAGGCGCACGTCACCACCATTCACGGCTTCTGCGCCGAGCTGCTGCGCGAGCGGCCCGTCGAGGCGCGCGTCGATCCGGCGTTCACCGTGCTGGCCGACTCCCAGTCCGAGCGGCTGTTCGAGGAGGCGTTCTCCACCTGGCTGCACGAGCAACTGGGGAATGCGCAGGAGGGTGTTCGCCGCTCGTTACGCCGGCCCGTCAAGTGGCGGTTTGACGACGATGCTGACGATGGGCCGATTGAGAGACTGCGGGCGGCGGCTCGCAGCTTGCGCGAGTGGCGTGACTACGCCGCGCCGTGGCGGCGGCCCACCTACGATCGCCTGGGCACCATCCGCCAGTTGACCGGCAAGTTGAAGGCGTTTGCCGATCTGATCGCGAAGCCGATCAAGCGCGACGACCGCCTGGCCGCGTCGCTGTCGGTGGCCGGCATCACCAGCCAGGACATTGAGCGTCAGAAGCGGCGCGTTGGCGACATGGTGCCCGAGGGAACGTGGGACGGGTGGGAAGCCGCACTGGTGGCGCTGGCCGATCATCGGGACTTCACGCAGCCGAAGAAGGGCACCGGGGCGGCATTCGCAATCGGGGTCACCCGCGCGCAGGCGCTGGCCGCGCATGCGGAGCTGCTGCAGGAGCTGCAGGGTTTTCGCGATGCGGCCGACGCTGACCTTGCGGCCCTGCTGCATGACGAGATGGGCGAGTGCCTGCGGCGCTACCAGGAGCGCAAGCAGGAGACAGGAGCGCTCGATTTCCTTGATTTGCTGATCAAGGCCCGCGACCTGGTGTGTGACAACCCCGAGGTCTGCCGCGAGTTTCGCGAGCGCTTTCGCGTGATCCTGGTGGACGAATTCCAGGACACCGACTCGCTGCAGGCGGAGTTGCTGCTCCGCCTGGCCGGCGACGACAGCGGCGCCCTGCGGCCCGGCGCCTTGTTCATCGTCGGCGATCCCAAGCAGTCGATTTATCGTTTTCGCCGTGCCGACGTCGGCGCCTACCGCCGAATTGCCGACCGCCTGACCAGCGACGGCGCAACCGCGGTCACACTGCAGACCTCGTTTCGCAGCGTGCCGGCGATTCAGCACTTCGTGAATGCCGCGTTCGCTGTCGAGATGGACGGTGACGAGGCGACGTTGCAGGCGGACTATGTCCCGCTGCTGCGGCATCGTGACGATACCCCCGAGCAGCCGTCGATTGTGGCGCTGCCGGTGCCGCGCCCGTACGGGCGGCACATGTATGGCCCGCCGCAGGTGACCCAGACCGCGCTCAACCAGTCACAGCCCGCAGCGCTGGCGGCCTTCCTGGACTGGCTGCTGTCCCCGGACTGTACCTGGAGGATTGGGGCGGGTGGGGC
>JAKFYH010000003.1 GCA_021730945.1 Acidobacteriota bacterium
CCCCTGGCACCCTCCCCCTTGGCACCCGAGGCACCACCGGCACCCTTGGCACCCTCCTCTTTGCTCCACAAGAACGACTCGTAGGTGCCGGGATAGAGCGTCGCCTTGCCGTTACCGACCTCGATAATCTTGGTGGCAAGGCGCTCAACGAAGTAGCGGTCGTGGGAGACGAAGATCAGCGTGCCGCCGTAGTCGGCCAGGGCGTCGAGCAGCACTTCCTTCGAGTCGATGTCGAGGTGGTTGGTTGGTTCGTCGAGCAGCAAGGTGTTGGACGGCCGCAGGAGCATCCGCGCCACCGCCAGGCGGGTGCGTTCGCCGCCCGACAGCACGCCCGCCTTCTTGTAGACGTCGTCACCGGTGAACAGGAAGCCGCCGAGGATGTTGCGGATCGCCGGAACCATGTGGTGCGGAGAGCCATCCGACAATGTTTCGTACACGGTCAGGCCGGGCTCAAGGCGGGTGGCTTCGTCCTGGGCAAAGTACTGCATGACCACCTGGTGGCCTTCGTTGCGCTGGCCGCTGTCGGGGGCTTCTTCTCCCGAGAGCATCCGCATCAGCGTCGACTTCCCGGCGCCGTTGTGGCCGACCAGGGCGATGCGGTCGCCGCGTTCGATGTGCAAGTCGACGTGGTCCAACACCACCTTGCTGCCGTAGGCCTTGCGGACATCTTTCAGCTCCTGCACCATCCGGCCGCTCTTGGCCGAGGCAGGAAACTGGAAGTGGATGCGCTTGCGTTCCGGTGGCACCTCGATGCGTTCGACCTTTTCGAGCATCTTGATGCGGCTTTGCACCTGGGCCGCCTTGGTGGCCTGGTAGCGGAAGCGGTTGATGAAGTCCTCGACCCGCTGCACTTCCTCGTCTTGCCGCCGCTTGGCGTCGCGCAGGCGCTCGAGCCTGGCATCGCGCTCCTCCAGGTATTTCGAGTAGTTGCAGTGGTAGTTGGTGATGGTGCGCAGCGACAGGTCGGCGATGTGCGTGACCACTCGGTCCAGGAAGTAGCGATCGTGTGACACCAGGATGACCGCGCGGGGATAGGCGACGAGGTATTCCTCGAGCCAGTTGCGGGCGTCGAGATCGAGGTGATTGGTCGGCTCGTCGAGCAGCAGCAGATCGGGCGCGCTCAACAGCAGCTTGGCCAGGGCGAGCCGCATCTGCCAGCCGCCCGACAGGTGGTCGGTGAGCTGTTCCTGCGCGGCGGTGTCGAAGCCCAGGCCCCGCAACACCGTCGCGACCTTCAGCTCGATCTGGTAGCCGTCGCCGAGACGGAACTGATCCTGGACGTCGCTGTAGCGATGCAGCAGCGCGTCGTGCTCGGCGGCCGGCACCGACTGGTCGCCCAGGCGGGTCTCGAGGTCGTGCATCTCGGCCTTGAGGTCGAGCAGCGGCTTGAGGGCAAGGCTGGCCTCGGCCGTCACCGTGCGTCCGCTGTGCGCGAGGCCGTCCTGGGGAAGATAGCCGAAGGTGAGGGCGTTGGGCTTCTGGATGAATCCGGCGTCCGGCTCGTCGAAGCCCGCGAGCATCTTGAGCAGCGTCGTCTTGCCGGCGCCATTGGGCCCGCACAAGCCCACGCGATCGCGATCGCCGACCTGCCAGGTCACGCGTTCGAGCAGCGTCTTGTCGCCGAATGACTTGGTGACGTCCTGGAGTTGGATCATTTCAGGCTCGGCGCTACGCGCCTCGTAGGGCTGGCCGCCTCCGGCGGCTCGTGGGGCTCGCGGCTCCGCCGCGTCGTGAGGCTCGCCTCGTTTGTGGGTGCTCAGGGCGCCGTGGGCCGACACTCCGAAGCCGGCATCAGCCGGCGAGCCCGATCAGGCGCGAAGCGCCGAGCCCTGTGCTATTCGCCCAGTGCGCGCGCCGCGGCTGCGAGGACCTGGGGCACGCGGAACGGCTTGGTCAGGTAGCCGGCCACGCCGAGGTTCACCGCCTCGATCGCGCTCGACTCAGTCGAGAAGCCGGTGATGATGATGACCGGGATGTCGGCTTTCAGGCGCTTGGCCTCGCGGATGAGCGTCAGGCCATCCATGCCCGGCATCTTCAGGTCGGCGATCAGCAGGTCGTAGTGGCCGAGGCGCAACCGCTCGATCGCGGCCCGGCCATCGGGAGCCGTATCGACGTCATACTCAGCCAGAGCCAGGGTCTTGGCCAGCAGTTCGCGAATGCTGGACTCGTCGTCGACCACCAGCACGCGGGAACGGCCATCGCGCGCCTGGGGCCGGTCGGCCACGGCAGCCTGCGGCATGCGCTCGCCGCGGGGGCGCTGGGTGTCCAACCAGGCGTCAATGTCACGCTTGCGGAACCGCCACTGGCGACCCACCCGGACCGCTGGAATTTTGCCGGCTTTGATCAGCCGATAGACCGTGCGGAGGTTGACCTGGAGGTACTCCAGGACCTCTTCGGTCGTGAGAAAGATTTCGTCGTTTGGAAAGTTGACGCCCACTAAGTGTCTCTGAAACCGTTATCTTACCCTAATGGCACGGCTTTGCCGACTTTTGGGGCACTCCGGCCGTCTTACCCAATAGCTAAGGTGAGATTGGCCAGACGGTATTGATGGTTGCGACAGACGAGGAGCTTGTTGCCCGGTCCATGGCCGGCGACACTGACAGCTTCAACCAGTTGGTTTTGCGCTGGGAACGGCCGATCTATGCCTTGGCGTACCGGGTTATCGGCCGCGACGAGGATGCCCGCGACGTGGCCCAGGAGACCTTCCTGCGTGCCTTCCGGGCCCTGCCCGGCTTCAAGGGCCAGGCCAAGTTCTCCTCCTGGCTCTACAGAATTGCGCTGAACCTGTGCCGGGACTGGATTCGCCGGAAAAAGCGGACGCCTGTGGTCGACATGCCTGAGGATGTCGACTTCATTGAAATGGCCGCCGACCAGGGACCGGTCGAATCGATCGAAGACCTGGTGGCCCGCAACGAAATGAGCCGGATCGTGGCCGAGGGCATGAAATTGCTGCCCGAAGAGCAGCGGGCGGCGATCGTGCTGAAGGAGTACCACGGCCTGACGTTTCAGGAAATCGCCGACCTCCAGGGGTGCCCGTTGAGCACCGTCAAGACCCGGCTGTACCAGGGCCTTAGCGTCTTGCGCAAGCACATGGAGAGCCGCGGCATGACCAGTTTCGCGAGTGGAAGAGCATCATGAACGACACCTTCACGTGTGACGACAAGGCCACATTGGTGGCCTACCTGTATAACGAAATTGACGCGCCGGATCGGTTGCGGGTGGACGAGCACCTGCGGCAGTGCGTCGCGTGCGCGGCGGAAGTCGGGGCGCTGGCGAACCTACGAACCGAGCTTGCGGCGTGGGCGCCACCCGACGCTCAGCTGGGATTCACGCTGGTCCAGCGCGCGGCCGGGGCGCCGTCCGCCGCGCCGGCGATTTCTCGCGCGCCGTGGTGGAGTAGCGTGCCGGTCTGGGCTCAGGCGGTGGCCGCCGTCCTGGTGCTGGCGGTCAGCGCGGCGATCGCCAACGTGCAGGTGAAGTCGGGCCCTGATGGATTCGTGGTCTCTACTGGCTGGATGACGCCGGCCGGCGCGGCGGTGTCCGCCGCACCGGCACCAGTGGCCGGTGCCGCCGATGAGCAGTGGCGCCCGGCGCTGATTGCCCTCGAGCAGCAGTTGCGCGACGAAATTCGCGCCACCCGGGAGACTGGAACCGTGCGCGCCGCGTCAAGATCACCAGAGGCCGATGAAGCCATGGTGCGGCGCGTGGCCCAGTTGCTCGACGCCAGCGAGTCGCGGCAAAAGCGCGAGCTGGCGCTGCGGGTGACGCAGTTGACCCGCGACATGGACATTCAGCGGCGCGCCGACCTGTTGCGGGTGGAGCAGGCGATTGGCCACACCAGTGTCGAGATGGCACGGCAGCAGCAGCGGTTGAACTACGTGATTCGGGCGTCGACCACGCCTCAGCAATAGCTGGCGGCGAAGGACGAATGGCGAATAACGAACGGCAAAGCAGTTAGAAGAAAACATCATGACCAAGCAGATGAATACGTGGATTGTCTTGTCGGCGCTCTTCGTGGCGCTCCCCGCCGCGGCGCAGGAGCCGGCCACCGCCAAGACGATGAACATGAGCGATATGCGCCATCACATCTATGTGATGGAAGGCGCGCTGGCGCGGGCGGTCGACTACGGCGCCAAGTCCCTGAACCGCGAGATCCTCGCCGTCATGCCGGGTGTGTTCATCCTGGCCGGTGAGGCGCAGGCCCGCGGCGTCTATCTCGATGGCTACGGCGTCTACTTCGACGTCCAGGTGCCGATGATGCGCCAGAGCATGATGTGGAGCCTGCGCACGATGATCGACCAGGACAACACCGCCGCGCAGGTGGCCCTCAGCGACATGCGCAAGATCGGCCAGTCCATCACCGATCCCAATGCCCGCGCGGTGTTCGAGCGGTCGCTCAAGCAACTGGAAGCCCAGGCGGCGCCGAACCCGGCCTATGCCCGCGCGGCCAATCCGGCCAACCCCCAGGTCTCGCCCGGCGTGATCATTCCCGACAACGCCGCGGGCGGCGTCGGCGCGGCGACGGCAGCCGGCCTGACCGCCTCACGGGCGCCGGCGGCCGACAAGAGCTGGGCGCAGGATCCCAATCGCGCCTACACCGAGGCGGTCACCCGCGCGCTGGTGGACGCCATCATCGACTACAGCACGCCGATGGCGCTTGGTCCCGACCAGTGGCTCACCGTGGCGGCGCGGGATAACGAGGGCCGCGACATGCTGGCGCCGCAGGACCCGCTCGAGGAAGTGGTGACGATGATTTACCGGATCAAGGGCGCCGACCTGATCGCCTATCGCGCCGGCCGGATCGATCGTGACGAGGCCCGCCGGCGGGTGCAAGTCTCGCAGTTCTGACCCGGATGGCATCGATGACGCGGGAACCAATTGCGGGTGGTGGTGTCTTAGAATAGCGTCATGGCATCTCTGCTGACCCGCACGCCGGGCCTCGCCCTCGTGGCCGTGCTGGCCCTGTTTTCCTCGTCGTGCGGCGCGTCGGTCGACGCCGTCGCCGCGCTCGAGCCGGTGGATGTGGTCACCGGATGGTTCGACTACGGCATTATCGAAGGCCAGAAGAACAAGCTGGTGCCGAGCGTCACCCTGAAGCTTCGCAACAAGACCGGCGAACCGCTCAAGTCCATCCAGATCAACGCCATCTTCCGCGCGGTCAACGCGCCCGAGATGTGGGGCGAGTACTTCGGCTGGGCGATTCCCCGCGACCCCGGGCTCGCCGCCGGCGCCGCCACCGATCCTCTGGTGATGCGCTCCACGCTGGGCTACACCGGCACCCAGCCGCGGATGCAGATGCTCCAGAACAAGGAGTTCGTCGACGTCAAGGTCGAGATCTACCTCAAGCAGGGCTCGAAGGTCTGGGCCAAGCTCGCCGAGTACCCGATTCAGCGGCAACTCCTCACGCGCTAGCCAATCCACCTCGCCTATAATCGGCGGCGATGGCGAGTTCCACCGCGTCCGCACCCACCCTCGAACGCCGCCTCGGTCCGTATGATGCGGCGGCGATCATCGTCTCCAATGTAATTGGCGGCGGCATTCTCTTTACGCCGCCGTTGATCGCGGCCGGCGTCCCGAATCCGTGGTGGTTCCTGGGGATCTGGCTGGCCGGCGGCGTGCTGGCGTTCTGCGGTGCGTCGGCCTATGCCGAGCTGGCGGCGCTCAGGCCCAAGGCCGGCGGCGAATACGTCTACCTGCGCGCGGCGTACGGCAACCTCGCCGGCTTCCTGACCGGCTGGGTGTCGTTCGTGGCCGGCTTTGCCGGCGCCATTGCCGCCACCTCGGTCGTACTCGTGTTCTATCTCGATCGCTTCTTCCCCGGTGCCGCCGATCACACCCCGTTCTTCGTCGTGCCGCTGCCGTACTTTCCGCTAACGGTATCGCGCCGTACGCTGGTCGCCATCTCGGCGGTGGTGGCGCTGTCGTATGTGCACTATCGCGGCGTCGGTCCTGGCCGCCTGCTGATGAACTTCCTGGCCGTGCTGAAAGTCTCGGCGCTGATGCTCTTCATCGCGGCCGGTTTCTCGATGGGGGCCGGATCGGCGGCCAACCTGCAGGTGGCGGCGGGCCCGGTGACGGCCTCGTCCTGGCTGCTGGCGCTGTTGGCGGTGATGTTCACCTACTCCGGCTGGAACGCGGCGTCGTACATGGCCGAGGAGATTCGCGATCCCGGCCGTAACGTGCCGAAGGCGTTGGCGCTCGGCACCGGTGCCGTCATCGTCGTTTACCTGTTGCTGAATGCGCTCTACCTCTATGTCATGCCGGTCGGCGAACTCGCCACGGTGCAAGGCAGCGTGCTCGACGTCGTCGCCGACAAGATGCTGGGCTCGGCGGCCGGCAACGTCATGGGCATCGTCTCGATCATCAGCCTGCTGGCGAGCGTGAGCGCCAACATCTTCGCCGGTCCGCGCGTCTACTACGCGATGGCGCGCGACGGCGTGTTCCTGCCGGCCGCGGCGCGCGTGCATCCGCAGTTTCGCACGCCGTCGATGGCGATCATCGCGCAGGCGGTCTGGGCCAGCATCCTGATCATGTCCGGGTCCGCCGATGCGCTCACCACCTATACCGGTTTCGCGGTCACCCTGTTTGCCACCGTCGCGGTCGCTTCGGTGTTCGTGCTGCGCGCGCGGGAACCGCACGCCGAGCGTCCGTTCAGGGCGCTGGGCTACCCGTTCACCCCGGCACTCTTCGTGATCGTCGGCACCGCCACGGTGATCAACGGGGTCTACTCGGCGCCGATGACGACGCTGGCCGGCCTGGCGGTGATGGCGGCCGGCATCCCGTTGTATCTCTACTTCGGGCGCAAGAGCGGCTAGACAGCAGGAGGCAACTTCACGTCGTTTTCTCCTGACCTTCTGAGCTCCTGTTGATCCGGGTGTGAGACACTACTGAGATGGAGTCGACGTTCCACGCCACGACGATCCTCGCGGTACGCCGCGACGATCGGGCCGTGCTGGCCGGGGACGGTCAAGTCACCCTCGGCAACACCGTCGTCAAGCAGAACGCCCGCAAGATCCGGCGGCTCTACAACGACAGCATCCTCGCCGGGTTTGCCGGGTCGGCGGCCGACTCGTTCGCGCTGTTCGCCCGCTTTGAAGCCAAGCTCGAGCAGTATCGCGGCAACCTCGACCGATCGGCCGTCGAGCTGGCGAAGGACTGGCGCACCGATCGCGCCTTGCGCCGCCTCGAAGCGATGCTGATCGTGCTCGATCGCAAGTCCACGTTCCTGCTCTCCGGCACCGGCGACCTGATCGAACCCGACGACGGCGTGATCGGGATTGGCTCGGGCGGCGCCTTCGCGCAGGCCGCGGCCAAGGCGTTGGTGCGCAACACCACCCTGACTCCGCGGGAGATCGCCGAACGCTCGCTGACCATCGCCGCGGAGATCTGCATCTACACCAACAGCAACCTGACGATCGAAGAGCTCTAGCCACGAATGTCGATTCCCCTGCCCGAGTCCTCGTCGACCTTCATAGATTCGCTGACCCCGCGGCAGATCGTCGCCGAGCTGGACAAGTACGTGGTCGGGCAGGGCCGGGCCAAGCGGGCCGTGGCGATCGCCCTGCGCAATCGCCTGCGGCGCCAGAAGCTGCCGGCGGAACTGGCGGAGGACGTCGCCCCCAAGAACATCCTGATGATCGGGCCGACCGGCGTCGGCAAGACCGAGATCGCCCGCCGCCTGGCGCGGCTGGCGCAATCGCCGTTCATCAAGGTTGAAGCGTCGAAGTTCACCGAGGTCGGCTACGTCGGCCGCGACGTCGAATCGATGGTGCGCGACCTGGTCGAGCTGGCGGTCGCCATGGTCCGGGACGAGCGAATCGCCGAGGTGCGCGCCAAGGCCGAACTCAACACCGAGGAACGGCTGCTCGACCTGCTGCTGCCACCCCGCCCGGCCGCGCCCGACGAGGACCCTGGCCGCATTCGCGACGAGATGCACGGGACGCGGCAGCGCATGCGCGAACAGTTGCGCGAGGGCAAGTTCGATGAACGGATGGTCGAGATCGACGTCCAGGACAAGTCCTTTCCGTCGATCGAGCTGGTGAGCGGGCCCTCGATGGAGGAGGTCGGCGCCAACCTGCGCGAGATGATGCCGGGGCTATTCCCCGGCCGCTCCAAGCGGCGGCGGGTGACGGTCGCGGAAGCGCGCGCGCGCCTGACCGGCGAGGAAGAACAGAAACTGATCGACATGGAGGCGGTGTCAGCCGCCGCGGTCGAGCGGGTGGAGCAGGCCGGCATCATCTTCGTCGACGAGATTGACAAGATCGCCGGCCGCGAAGGCAGTCACGGACCGGAGGTGAGCCGCGAGGGCGTGCAGCGCGACATTCTGCCGATCGTCGAGGGCACCACGGTGAACACCAAGCACGGCATGGTGCGCACCGATCACGTCCTGTTTATTGCCGCCGGCGCCTTCCACGTCTCCAAGCCCTCCGACCTGATTCCGGAACTGCAGGGGCGCTTTCCGATCCGCGTCGAGCTGGAGGCGCTCGGCCAGGCCGAGTTCGTGCGCATCCTGACCGAGCCCAAGAGCGCGCTGGTCAAGCAGTACGTGGCGTTGATGGCCACCGAAGGCGTGACCCTGGCCTTCACCGACGACGGCGTGGCCGCGATTGCGGAGTTTGCCGCGATCGTCAACGAGCGCACCGAGAATATCGGCGCTCGCAGGCTGCACACCATCATGGAGCGCCTGCTCGACGAGGTCTCGTTCGACGCACCGACGCTCGAGGACAAGTCGGTTACCATTGACGCGCCCTACGTGCGTCGCATGCTGGCCGATATCGTCAAGAACGAAGATCTGTCCCGCTACATCCTGTGACCCCATCGACTCGAGCCGGCGCGACGCCATCACCCCGGCTCTCTCCCAGGGCAAGCGATTCGACTCGCGTCATCGCGATCCTGATCGCCATCGTGGCGGCTGCCGCATGCGGGAAGAAAGGGCCGCCGCTGGCACCCTTTGCGCGCGTGCCCGCGCCGGTCGCCGATCTGACGGCGCAGCGTATCGGCGACGAAGTCTATCTGTCGTTCCCGGTGCCCGCCGCCAACGTCGATGGCCAGCAGCCGGCCGACATCGGATCACTCGAGGTCTACGCGGTGACCGCGATCAGTGCCCCGGAAACCGACGAGCAACGCAAGTTGGCCACGCTGATTGCCAGCGTGCCGGTGCGGCCGATCCTGCCGGCACCGGCAATAGGCCCGGCGGGAACGCCGGCTGACCTGCCGGCGGCGCTGCTGCCGCCAGGCATCGATCGCAACGCGCCGGCCGTGGTGATCGAGACGCTGACGCCGGATACCCGCGTCGAGGTGACGCTGCCGCCCAGGAGCCGCGCCGTTGCAAAGCTCGACCCGGTCGGTGAGGAGCTGCTGGTTGGCCCCCTCGTGGCCCCGGCCCCCAGCCAGTTGCCGCGTCGTTACTACTTTGTGGTGGCGGTCAGTCCGCGCGGCCGCAAGGCGCCCCCCTCGGCCGCAGTGCCCGTGCCGCTCGACGCAGTCAGCAGTGCTCCGGCGCAGGTGCAGGTCTCGTTCACCGAGACGGCCCTGACGGTCAAGTGGGCGCCTTCCGAAGATGCCCGGTCCGCGGCATTCGCGCCGTCCCCGCCGGCGGTGGCGACTGCGCCGGCCAATGCCTCGCCCGCGACCATCGTGCCGCCGGCGCCGGTGCTGGCGCCGTTGCCGGCGACGTCGCTCGGCTTCCAGTCTGAAGCCACGACGTATCACCTGTTCGAAGTCCCACCGCAGGCCGCGCCGCGAGACCCGTACGCCGCAACGATGCCGGTGCCACTCACGCCGCAACCATTGGCGGCCACCGAACACGTGATTACCGGCGTGGCGTTTGGCGTCGAACGGTGCTTCGTGGTGCGGCCGGTTGATCGCGTGGCCGGTGCCGCAGTGATGGGGCCGGCCTCACCTCAGGCCTGCGTGACCCCCGCCGACACGTTTGCGCCCGCCGCCCCGCGGTCGCTGGCGGCGATCGCCGGTGAGGGCGTGATCAGCCTGATCTGGGAGCCCAACGGCGAGAGCGACCTTGCTGGATACCTTGTCTTGCGCGGTGACGCCCCCGGTGACACACTGCGGGCGATAACATCAGAGCCGGTGGTGGCAACGACCTATCGCGATACCACGGTGCGCGCGGGCGCGCGCTACGTCTATGTCGTGGTGGCCGTCGATCGCGCCATCCCGCAGAATGTCAGCGCTCAGTCAAACCGGGTCGAAGAGACGGCACGATAATCACACATGAGGACCATGGATCGCATCTATCGGGTGAAACAGGGCATGGGCGGGCGCTACGCGGTTGAACGCGACGGCAACCTGTTCTGGTTACAGGGCGACATCTTCGGCAGCTACCAGCCGGGTGACGAAATTCCCGCCGGCACGCCGCTCAAGTACCTGGCGCCGGTGCAGCCGTCGATTGTCGTTTGCATTGGCTTGAACTACCGCGACCATGCCGCCGAGATGAACAAGCGGCTGCCGGACGAACCGCTGGTGTTCCTCAAGCCGGCGACCACGGTGATCGGACCCGACGAGGCGATTCGGCTTCCCGGCTGGGCCGGCCGCATCGAGCACGAGGCCGAGATGGCCGTCGTGATCGGCAAGCGTGCCTCGCAGGTCGCGGCCGCCGACGCCATGGATTACATTCTCGGCGTCACTTGCTTGTGTGACGTCACCGCGCGCGAGCTGCAGGTGAAGGACGTGCAGTATTCACGCGCCAAGGGGTTCGACACCTTTGCCCCGCTGGGGCCATGTATTGCCGTCGGCCTCGATCCGTCGGCGCTCGAGATCGAGGGCTGGGTCAACGGCGAACGGCGCCACCACTCGAACACCCGCGAGTTGATCTTTCCCGTGCCCTACCTCGTGGAGCATGTTTCGCGTTTCATGACCCTGCAGCCGGGCGACGTCATTACCACCGGCACCCCGTCCGGTGTCGGCGCGCTGGTCCCCGGTGACCGCATGATGGTGAAGCTCGAGGGCGTCGGGACCCTCAGTAATCCGTGCCTATGAACCCGATCGACCGGCTCCGTGAACGCGAGCGTCTCGCCGAACTCGGCGGCGGCGAGGCGCGGCTCCAGAAACAGCACGAACAGGGCAAGCTCACCGCGCGTGAGCGCATGACGCGGCTGTTCGATCCCGGCACCTTTGAGGAGGTCGACAAGCTGGTCACCCATCGCTGCCGCGATTTCGGGATGGAGCAGCAGATCATCCCGGGCGACGGCGTGGTCACCGGGCACGGGCGCATCAATGGCCGGGTCGCCTATGCCTTCGCGCAGGACTTCACTGTCTTTGGCGGCTCGCTGTCTGAGACCAACGCCGCGAAAATCTGCAAGGTGATGGACATGGCGGTGCGCAACGGCGCGCCGGTCATCGGCTTGAACGACTCGGGCGGCGCCCGCATCCAGGAGGGTGTGGTTTCGCTCGGCGGCTACTCGGACATCTTCCTCCGCAACACCCTGGCCTCGGGCGTGGTGCCGCAGATTTCCGCGATCATGGGACCGTGCGCGGGCGGCGCCGTCTATTCGCCGGCCATCACCGACTTCATCGTCATGGTCAAGCAGACCAGCTACATGTTCGTGACCGGCCCCGACGTGATCAAGACGGTGACCCACGAGGACGTCAGTAAGGAAGATCTCGGCGGGGCGATGACCCACAACGAGAAGAGCGGCGTCGCCCACTTCGCCGTGGAAGACGACGCCGAATGCCTGGCGCTAATCCGCGAACTGCTCGCCTTCATGCCCGGCAACAACCTCGACGACCCACCGCGCAAGGCCACTGATGATCCCGGGGACCGTGAAGACGATGCCCTCGATACCCTGGTGCCGGTGTCGCCGAATCAGCCCTACGACATGCTCGATCTGATTCACACCATCGCCGACGATGGCTACTTCCTGGAAGTGCATCAGCATTACGCGCGCAACATGCTGGTCGGCTTCGCCCGGCTCGGCGGCCGGCCGGTCGGGATTGTCGCCAACCAGCCGGCCTATCTGGCGGGGACGCTGGACATCAACGCGTCGGTCAAGGGCGCGCGGTTCGTCCGCTTCTGCGATGCGTTCAATATTCCGCTGGTCACGTTCGAAGACGTCCCCGGGTTCCTGCCCGGCACGGTGCAGGAGTACGGCGGCATCATTCGTCATGGCGCCAAGCTGCTGTATGCCTTCGCCGAAGCCACGGTCCCGAAGATCACCGTGATTACCCGCAAGGCCTATGGGGGCGCCTACTGCGTGATGTCGAGCAAGCACATCCGCACCGACTTCAACTATGCGTGGCCGAGCGCCGAGATTGCCGTGATGGGCGCCGAGGGCGCCGTGAACATCCTCTACAAGCGCGAAATCGACAAGGCGGCGGATCCGGCGGCCATGCGGGCGCAGAAGATCGCCGAGTTCCGCGAACGCTTTGCCAGCCCGTACGTGGCGGCCGAACGCGGCTACGTCGACGAAGTCATCCTGCCCAGGACGACTCGCGCCAAGCTGGTGCAAGCCCTGGCAACCCTGGACCACAAGCGTGACAAGAACCCCCCGAAAAAGCATGGCAACATCCCGCTCTAGCGCCCTGGCCGTTCTGGTGGTGGCGAGCCTCGCCTGCGTCGGCGCCGCAACGCGTCCCGAGGCAGGTGAGTCGCTTCCAGCGGTTGCCGCGAGCCAGGACGTTATCCAGCACGTCTCACCCGCGCGCGACTCCATTGGTCCGCAGCCAAAGGCGTTCGAGTGGACCGCCGTGCCAGGCGCCGACGGCTATGCGCTGTTGCTGGTCAACGAAGTGGACATGGAAATGTGGGAGGTAACGGTTCGGGAAACGTCGGTGGAGGTGCCCCAGGCGCTGGTCCTCGAGTCCGGCACCTACTATTGGGCGGTGGGTGCGTTCCGCGCGGGACGGCAGGTTGCCTACTCCGGGCGCTCGGCGTTCGTTATTCTGCGGTAGTCGCCCGCCAGGGCGCATGCTTTTGCTACACCAGCCAAGTACTTGATCCACTGGCGGTTACACCCCGTGTAGCCCGCATCCGCGCCGATGTGTCTCATGATGAGACACTATTTTCCCCTTCCATCTATATACAGGCCGATTTTTACTTGACCATGTTACGGATCTTAGCCATACTCTGAGTGACTCTATATGACAATTTGGCCGTTTGGTGATGAACTCACCGGGCGGCATTGCACGACTTTTTGATTCGACCCTCGCGGACAGATGCAGAAAATGATGATCACCGTTCCCACACTGAAACGCCGATCCGCGCGACTCGTATTCGCGACCACGATTGTGCTGGCGCTCGCCGCCGCGCACGTCGCGGCCCAGTACGGCTCGTTCAGCAGCGCCAATGAAGGCGCGGTGTACGGCGTTCGTCACGACCTGCCGCTGGGCCCCACCAGTGAAGCGGGCGGCGTGGCGTTGTTGAACGGCAAGCTGTATGCGGCCGATCGCGGGACCAACACGGTCCATGTGTTCGACGCCGCGACCGGCGCCCCGGTCGCCCTGCCTGGTCCGGATTGGGACGACTCGGCCATTCCCACCTCGCCGGTGCACCAGCTGAAGCCCAATGGCATCGCGGTCGCGACGGTGAATGTCGACGGCAACGACCAGGCGGCCCTGCTGGTGTCGGATACGCTCACCCATCGGGTGCTGGCGTTCGACGAACTGGGTACCTACCTGTTCACGATGCGGCTCGACCGGCCCGGCCAGAATGCCGCCGATGAGTACTATGCCGACCTCGAGGGTGCCATTACCGGCCTGGCGATGGGCCCGAACGCCAAGTTCGTGTTCACGAGCGGCGCGACGCCGACGCTGGCACTGGTGGGCGGGTTTGCCGCCGGCTGGGTCAACGAGTACGAGAGCGACGGCGCGTTCCTGGCCTACAAGGACCAGGTAACCATTGGCTACAACCCCACCGATTTCTGGTTCGAGCTGACTCCCGATGCCGCGCTCGATGGCACCGAGGGCGCCAACCTGCCGCCACCCAATCAGCTCCCGTTCGGTGTCGTGTTCGACGCTCTCGGCAACCTCTATACGATTGATACCAACACCGAACGGCTGAACGTCTACAGCCCGTCGTTTGCGTTCCTGTTCGCATTCGGCACGCCGGTGTTTGATGGCACGCTGGCCGAATTCAACCAACCCTACGGCCTGGCATATTCGCCGGTCGACGGCGGCCGCATTTACGTCGGCGATTCCGAGAACCATCGCGTCGAGATCTACCGGCCCAACCTGGCTGGTGGCACGCTCGACTACATCTCGTCGGTACTGGCATTTGGCGATGACTACCCGCGTTCGGTGGCGGTGGATACGGCGGCTGGCCGGCTGGCGGTCTCTGACCTCGGCGTTGGCCGGGTCTGGGTGCTTGAAACGCCAAATCTTGCCGCCTACAACGTCCGCGTGCTGACGGCGGCGGGCGCTCCCGCCGAGCAGATTTGCGCCGGTGCGCCGTACCAGGTCCGGTTCAGCCTGACGGTGCCTGCCGGCCGCGCTCCGGTCACCACGATCGTGCCGCAACTGTTTATCGATGACGTCCTGGAGTTGGGCGTGCCGGTGCCGAGCGGTGTTTACGCCGACCCGCTGAGCGCCGGGCAGGTGGCGACCTACACCTATTCGCTGGTGATGCCGCCGGTGGTTCCCTTCGGCGGCTACGTCCTGAAGGTAGGCGCCACTTCATCCACCGCGAACGTCTTGTTCACGGAAGCCAACTTGAACGCGGTTAACTGCGTCGGCGCCCTGCCGACCATCACCGCCACTGAGAGTTTGCCAAGGCAGGTGTCAGGTTGGACGCCGGTGCCACCCGCGCAGACTTTCTCGGTAACACTGACGGCCAGCGACGTTGAAGGGGTCCAGGCGATCGAGTACGAGTTGATTGGCCAGAACGACCCCGGCACGACCATCCCGCTGGTTGACAATGACACTCCCGGCACCACGCAGGTGCTGACCGTGCCGCTGCCCGAGATGGGGCTGACCTCCATCCGCTTCCGTTCGCACGACACCGACAACCAGACCTCGGACTGGCAGCGCATCGACCTGCGGCTGATTCGGTTGACCAACCGCCAGACCAATGAAAACACGGCCGTCACGACGATGGTCGGTTTGCCGGTTGGTGTCGGCTACACCTTCAGCGCGACCGGGTTGCCGCTTGGCCTGAACATTTCCGCCGCGACCGGCCAGATTTCTGGCGTGGTGTCGTTTAACGCCGCCGGCGTCAACAACCAGGTGTACCACGTGGTGTTGAGCGAGACGCTCGACGCCGTCACGACCTCGGTCGCATTCGACTGGACCATCATCAACGTCAATCGGCCGCCGGTGATCGATCAGCCGGTCGTTCCCTCGGCAGTGGAAGGCCAGCTGTTCACGCTGGACATCAATGGTAGTGATCCCGATGGCGACCCGTCGTTCTTCACGCTCAACGGCCGCAGCCTGACCCCCGGCCACGAGACCTGGATCCTGCCCGAGTCGATTACGATCGACCCCGTGAGCGGCGTGATCAGCGGTATCTTCCCGCCTAACGCCGACCGCCAGTACGAGATGACGGTTGGGCTCGCTGAATGCAACGGCTTCCTGCCAGATCCGCCGTGCGGCGACGGCCCGCTGCCGGGCCAGCGCCTGGCCACGCTCTTGAACATCGTGGTGAGCGTCCTCGACGTCAACCTGCCGCCCTCGATTGTCAATCCGGGCGATCGCCTCAACGCCGAGGGTGACTGGGTCAGCCTGCCGACCGCCGCCAGCGACCCTGACGGCGACACCCTGACGTTTGCCGCCGACAGGCTGCCTAGTGGCCTGACCATCAACTCCGAGACCGGCCTGATCAGCGGCACGATTGCCTACAACGCCGCCGGCACGTATGCCGTGACCATCGAGGTAGATGACGATCATGCGGACCCGGTGCCATTCCAGACATTCGAGTGGGTCGTGACCGACACCCCGCGGATCGCGGTGGCCGACCAGACCGACCTGGAGGACACCTCGCCGGTCGTGCAACTGGATCTCGCGGCCCCGGTTGGCGCCCCGTTTGTGATCTCGATGTCGGGCCTGCCGGCCGGCTTCAGCGTCAGTCCGACCGGCGTCGTGACCGGCTATTTCGACTTCGACTCCGAACGGGTCTACCCGGTGACGGTGACGGTGACCGACGCTGACGGCTCGGACACGGTCACCTTCAACTGGAACGTGCTGAACGTGAACCGTCCGCCGGTGCTCGTGGTCACCAACCTCGTCAATCTTGAGGGCGACGTGGTCGCACGGCAGATTGAGGGCAGCGACCCGGACGGTGATCCCCTGACGTTCAGCATGAACGGCCTGCCCAATGGCTTTGTCATCGGCATCCAATCCGGCGTCATTACCGGAACCTTCAGCTACACGAGCGCCGACACCTACTCGGTGAACGTCGGCCTGGTCGATGGTCAGGTTGGTGTGACCGAGAACTTCGACTGGCTCGTGACCGACGTGAACCGGTTGCCGATCGTGCTAGCGCTGCCTGATCGCACCAACGCCGAGGCCGACCCGGTTAGCTTCGGCGTCAGCGCGAGCGATCCGGATGGCAACACGCTGAGCTACAGTGCCCTCAACCTTCCGGACGGCGTCAGCATCAACCCGGCCACCGGCGCGATTTCCGGCACGTTGTCCTACAGTTCGGCCGGCACCCACCACGTCCAGATCCGGGTGTTTGACGGGTTGGACACGACGATGGTGCCGTTCACCTGGACGGTCACCCCTGTCAACCGTCCGCCCACCGTGACGGCGCCTGACCGCACCAACGCCGAGAACGACACGGTGACGTACTCGGTGACGGCCGCTGATCCGGACCTCGACACGCTGACCTTCAGCGCCACCGGCCTGCCGCCCGGCATCACCATCAACACCGAGACCGGCGTCATGACCGGCACGCTCGGCTACTCGACTGCCGCCGGCAGCCCCTATTCCGTCGTGGTGACGGTCTCGGACGGTTCGTTGACCGCCGATGCTCCGTTCACGTGGACGGTGACCGACACCAATGCGCCGCCAGTGATTACCAACCCCGGCCCGCTGACCCACGCCGAGGGCGCCACCATTTCGCTGGGCGTGTCCGCCAGCGACGAAGACGGCCAGTCGCTGAGCTTTAGCGCCACCAACCTGCCGCCGGGCCTGACCATGGCTTCGAACGGCCAGGTCACCGGTTTGCTCGGCTACGAAGCGGCCGGCTCCTATACGGTGATTGTCGCGGTCGATGACGGCGTGACATCGCGCACCATGACCTTCGTCTGGACGATTACGCCGGTCAACCGTCCGCCGACGGTGTCGGCGCCCAATCGGTCCAACGCCGAGAACGACACCGTGTCGTACGCGGTCACCGGTTCGGATCCCGATGGTGACGTGCTGACCTACAGCGCCACCGGCCTGCCTCTCGGAATCTCCATTCACCCGAACACGGGCGTGATCAGCGGCTACCTCGGCTACACCACGGCCGGGACCTATAACCCCGTCGTCACGGTGTCTGATGGGCCGCTGTCGGCCACCGCGCCCTTCGTCTGGGTCGTGACCAACACCAATCGTCCGCCGACGGCCGTGCCTGACTCGGCGACCGTGGTTCAGGGCCAGAGCACAACCATCAGCGTGCTGGCCAATGACATCGACCAGGACGGCGTTGCTTCGCTGTCGGTGGTGAGCGTCACGCAGCCGGCCAACGGCTCGGTCGTGATCAACGCCAACGGGACGGTGACCTACACCTCGAACAGCACCTACGTGGGCAGCGTGACGTTCTCGTACACCATCACCGATGGTGCCGCGGCCTCAACCGCTACCGTCACGGTGAATGTCACGCCGAACAATCGCCCACCGGTTTGCTCGGCGGCCACCACCAACGCCGACATGTGGCCGCCCAATCACCGCAAGGTCTATATCACCGTCACCGGGGTAACCGACCCTGACGGCGGCACGCCGACGATTCGCTTCACCTCAATCGTTCAGGACGAGCCGACCGACTCGGTGGGCCAGGGCCACACCATGCAGGACGGCGGCATCGAGAACAACGGTGCGCTGGCCTGGGTGCGCGCGGAGCGCAGCGGCACCAAGAAGGTGCCCGGCGACGGCCGTGTCTACCTGATCGGCTTCACGGCGACTGACGCCGCGGGGGCCAGCTGCGAAGGCACCGTTCGAGTCGACGTGCCCCACGACCAGCGCGGGACCCCGGCCGTACTCAGCCCCGGCCGCTGGAACTCGCTGACCGGCCAGCAGATTTCCGGTCCGGCGCCGGTGCCGGTCGCGGAGAACGACAGCTTTGCCGCGGCCGCCGGGCGGCCCACCAGCCTCGCCGTGCTCAGCAATGACGAAGACAACGGCCAGGCCCTGACGATCTCGATTGTCAGCCAGCCGTCGAAGGGCAGTGTGACGGTGAACAGCAACGGCACCATCACCTACACGCCCCCGTCCAACAACTGGAGCGGGACGACCACCTTTGTCTACCGCATTCGCAATGCCGCGGGCGTCACCGACACCGCGGTCGTCACCTTGACGGTGTCGCGCGACAACGACGATGATGACGACGACAATTGCGGCGACTCGCGTCATGATCACAAGCGCGACTCCGACAAGCGCGACAAGGACCACAAGAAGGGTGACCACGAGCGTTGCAGCCACGGAAAGTCGGACCGCGACAAGGGCAAGGACCGCGACAAGGACGACAAGGACAGGGACCGCGATGGCGACCACCGAGACGATGATCGCCACGACGATGATGACGATCGCGACTGCGGCGACTCGCGGCACGACCACGATCGCGACTCCGATAACCGCGATCGCGATCACTATCGTGGTAACCACGACCGCTGCTACCATCGCCGCTGATTCCGTTGCCGGCGACGTGACGGCGCCAGCCTGATGGCCGCCGTCACGCCGTCGTTTCTGCGCACTCCCAAGGCCGTCATTTTCGACATCGACGGCACCCTGGTCGACAACATGGCTCTCCACGCCGAAGCCTTCGCGCGCTTCGCCGAGCGCCACGGCCTGCCGCCGCTCACCGCAGCAGACCGCGCCCGTCTCGACGGCCGGCGCAACAGCGAGATCTTCCCCCTCTTGTTTAACCGTGAGGTGCCGCGCGACGAGTGGCAGGCGTACGAGGCCGAGAAGGAAGGTCTCTACCGCGAGCTGTCCCGGGGCCGGCTGGCGCCGCTGAACGGCTTGCGCCGCCTGATGGCGCGCCTGACAAGCGACGGAGTGCCGATGGCCCTGGCCACTTCCGCGCCCGAACCGAACGTCGCGCACACCTTGCACGAGGTTGGCCTGACCGGCGTCTTTCCGATCATCGTCCGTGGCGACCAGGTGGGACGTGGCAAGCCCGCTCCAGACGTCTTCATCGAGGCCGGCCGGCAGTTGCAGATGGTGGCGGCAGACTGCCTGGTGTTTGAAGATGCGCCGATGGGCATCATCGCTGCCCAGGCCGCCGGGATGCCAGTGGTGGCGCTGACCACCAGTTTCTCGGTCGCACACTTCGCGGCGCTGCAGCCCCCGCCCAACGTGACTTGCGCCGACTTCGACGCCTTCCTCGAACTTCACTTCGCTTAGCGGTCCGCTACCCGGTTCGGTTCAGCCGCTCAGGGCGGGGAAACCGCCGGTGGCGCGAATGGCATGAACCCGGGACCACGGCATGCCGTCTTAGCTAGGTGTCCGCACAATTCGCGGCCACAAAGGAGAACCGACCATGAACACGCGTATTGCCGCAATCGCCGTCGCCGTCATCCTGGCGGGGGGCGTTGCCGGAGAGACCCATCGACTTCACGCCGCACCGGTCGACCACCTGGCGGCCGGCCCGGTCAAGGTCACCGTCAACTACACGGGCAAGGGCACGGTCGACCCGTCGCATCGCGTGTGGGTGTGGCTGTTTGACACGCCCGAGATCGGCCCGGGCGCGATGCCGATCGACCAGGTGTCAGTCGGCAAGAACGGCGAGGTTGCGGTGTTCGATGTGAGTGGCTCCCGCGTGTGGATCGCCGTCGCGTTTGACGAGAAGGGTGTCATGACAGGGAACGAGCCGCCGCCGTCGGGTACGCCGATTGGCATCTACTCCTCAGCGACCGGAGCACCCGAGGCGGTCGCGCCCGGCGCCGCCGGCGCCGTTACCGTGACGTTCGACGACTCACTGCGCATGCCCTAAGGCACGGCGCGCGACCTCGGGGACCGGCCGCGACGCGATGCCTGATCAGTTGCCGCAACTGATAGAATCGTAAGCGGTTCGGTCCAATGAAGAAGATCCTGATCGCCAATCGCGGCGAGATTGCCGTGCGGGTTATCCGGGCGTGCCGCGACATGGGCATCGCCACCGTCGCGATCTACTCGGAGTGCGACCGGGCTGCCCTGCACGTGCGGCTCGCCGATGAGGCGTGGCCGGTGGGTCCCAGCGCGCCGCGCGAAAGCTACCTGCGCATTGACGCCATTATCGACGCGGCCAAGCGGGCCGGCGCCGACGGCGTGCATCCCGGTTACGGCTTTCTGGCCGAGAACGAAGACTTCGCCGCGGCCTGCCGCGATGCGGGCCTGGTGTTTATCGGCCCGTCGCCTGAAGCGATCACCTTGATGGGCAGCAAGACCGCCGCCCGCCAGGCCGCGATCAAGGCCGGCGTGCCGGTCGTGCCTGGCACCGAGGAGCCGCTGAGCGAACAGACCTCCGACGCCGACGTCCTGGCGGTGGCCGAGGGGATCGGCTATCCCCTGATGCTCAAGGCCGTGGCCGGCGGCGGCGGCAAGGGCATGCGCATGGTGTCAGCGGCGGCGGACCTGCCGGCGGCCCTGCGGGCGGCCCGCTCCGAGGCGCAGTCGGCGTTTGGCGATGGCGCCATTTACCTGGAGCGCCGAATTCTCGCCCCCAGGCACATCGAGGTGCAACTGCTCGGCGACCACCACGGCACCGTGCTGCCGTTTGTCGAGCGCGAGTGTTCCATTCAGCGGCGTCATCAGAAAGTGGTCGAGGAGAGCCCGTCACTGGCGGTGTCGCCCGAGCTGCGCCGGCAGATGACGGCCGCCGCGGCGGCGGTGGCCAGGACCGTGGGTTACACCAACGCCGGGACCATTGAGTTCCTGCTCGACGCTGATGGGTCGTTCTACTTCCTGGAGATGAATACCCGTTTGCAGGTGGAACACCCCGTCACCGAAATGGTGACCGGAATCGATCTGGTGCAATGGCAAATCCGCATTGCTCGTGGCGAGCGGCTCGACCTGGACCCGGAGTTGCTGGTCACGCCGCGGGCCCACGCGATCGAATGCCGCATCTACGCCGAAGATCCCGACAACGGATTCCTGCCCTCGCCCGGACGCATCCAGGGTCTGCGCGTACCCCAGGGCCCTGGCGTCCGCGACGACAGTGGCGCCTATGAGGGCGGCGAGGTTCCGATCTTCTATGATCCCCTGATCTCCAAGCTGATTACCTGGGGCGAGACTCGCGCTCACGCGATGGCGCGCATGAAGCGCGCGTTGGCGGAGTACGAGGTGCGCGGCATTCGCACCACCATTCCATTCTTCCAGTGGCTGATGGACGATGGCGATTTTTGCGCCGCCCGGTTCGACACCACCTTCATCGATCGCAAGATCGGCGCGCCAGGCAGCGGACCGCTGCAGGTGATCGACAGCGATCATGAGGATCTGGCGGTGATTGCCGCCGCCGTCCACATGTTCACGCGCGCGACGCCGGCCGCGGCGGCGGCCGAGCCGGTGAGCCTGTGGAAGAGCGCCGCGCGGGCGGAGGCGCTGCGATGACCTTCGAGATCGCCGCCGGTGGCACCGTCCGCACGGTATCGGTGACGCGCCAGGGAGCGCGACTGCGGGTGAGTGTCGACGGCCGGCCGTGGACCGTCGATGCAGAACGGGTGGGTCCGCTCTCGTTGTCAATGTTGCTCGGCGCTGAAGGCGCCGCCGATCCGGTTCACAGCATCGATGCCGCGCTGGCCGCCGACAAGACGGCAGGCGACTTTGATGTGCACGTAGCCGGCCGGACCATTCCCGTCCAGGTCCGAATGGCGGGCGGCTTCGGCCGTCAGAAGCGGGCGGGCGCTGCCGAGGCTACCGGGCCCCAGCGCATCACCGCCCCCATGCCCGGCAAGATCGTGCGGGTGCTGGTGCGGGCCGGCGACGAGGTCAAGGCGCGGCAAGGCCTGGTGGTGGTGGAAGCGATGAAGATGGAGAATGAGTTGCGGGCCACCCGCGACGGCCGCGTGCGTGACGTGTCGGTCGTCGAAGGGCAGTCGGTCGACGCGGGCGCCCTGCTCCTGGTCGTGGAATAGCGACGGACGATGACTGAGACGACGCCGATCACCAGCCGGCTGCGTTCCGTGTTGACCGGGCTCTATCGCCTCGCCCGCCGCTTTGCGGTCGTGATCGGCGTGGTGGTGGCCGTGGCCGTCGTCTCGACCCTGACGATTGATCTCGGCCCGGTGTTGCGGGCGCGCGCCGAGGCGGCCGGCAGCACCTGGTTCGAACGCCAGCTGACGATCGGCCGCCTTGGTGTCCACCTGGGCCGCGGGCGCCTGGTGGTTGAAGACCTTCGCATCGAGGGCATGTTCCCCGGCGAGCCGCCCTGGCTGGTGGCCAAGCGGATTGAGGTCTCGCTGACCTGGAGCGCCCTGGCCGGCCGCGAGATCCTGGTCGACGACATCGAGATGACCGACTGGCGCATGGTGGTCGAGTCGTTCCCTGATGGGCGGCAGACCTTCCCGCGCGTGACCGGTCCGCCGAGGGCGCCACGCACCGGTCCGCCACTGGTAGTGACCACGCTGCAATACGTTCACGCGTATCGCGGCGAACTGGTGATCAATGACTACGGGTCGGACTGGTTCGCGGTCGCGCCGAACCTCGACGTGACGGTCGCCAAGGTCGGCGAGTATCGCGGCACCCTCAAGTTCAACCGCGGCAACATCGCCATCCAGAAGTACGTGCCGATGGCGGCCGACCTCAGCGCCGCGTTCAAGTTCGTCGACGGCAAGGTCATCTTCGACCGCATCGAGTTGCTCACTGACGGCGCGGTGTCGGAGATGACCGGCGTGGTGGATCCGGCGCAGTGGCCCGAGCAGCTCTACCAGATCAAGTCGCGCGTGCAGTTTCCCCGCATGCGCGATATTTTTTTCGCGCACGACACGTTCACGCTGTCGGGCGAAGGCCTGTTCACCGGCTCGTTCCACATGTTTTCCGGTGGCCGTGAGCTGAAGGGCGACTTCACCAGCACGGTTGCCGGCGTCAACGACCTGAGGTTTCCCAACCTGGAGGGTTCCCTGGTCTGGGTGCGGGAGCGCATGGAAGTGACCCGGGCGTCCGCCGACTTCTACGGCGGCCGCACGCAGTTCCGCTACGAGATGTCGCCGCTGGGCCTGCCCGACGTCCGGGCCCGGGCGCAGTTTGACGCCGAGTACACCGACGTCGACCTGACCGCCTTGTCGGATCTGTACCAGCTCGAGGGCGTGCGGGTGGCCGGACGGGCATCGGGTCGCAACGAAATGGGCTGGACGCTCGGCGCATATGCCGATCGTGCGGGCGCCGGAACGGTCAGTTTCACCGCACCGGGCGGGGCGTCGTTGCAGGGACCGCAATTGGCGGCCGGCGCGGCCGAGGCGGCGCGCGCGCGCTACCTGATCCAGGGGCCGTTCAGTAATCACACGCCGCTGGCGCCGCTTGCGGTCGCCGGCCAGCTGACCTACGCGTTTGATCCGGAAGCCCTGCGCTTCGAGCCAAGTCAGGTGTTCACCGAGGACACTTACGTCGCCTTCGAGGGGGCGACCGCCTACGGCGAGCGGTCGAAGATGCCGTTTCGCGTCACCAGCCGCAATTGGCAGGAGAGCGATCGCATGCTGGCCGGCATCATGACGGCCTTTGGCGCGCCGACCAAGGCGATCCTGGTCGACGGCGTTGGCCGGTTCGACGGCGTCCTGCTCGGCGCGTTCCGCCGTCCGCGCATCGAGGGCCGGCTGGTGGGCGCGGAGATGTACGCCTGGGACGTCAACTGGGGAGACGTCGACGGCGACTTTGTTGTCGAGAACTCGTACGCCAACGTCAGCCGCTCGGTGATTCGCTCGGGCCTGTCGCGGATGGACGTGACCGGTCAATTCTCGCTGGGCTATCCGCGCGCCGACGGCGGCGAAGAAATTGATGCCCGGATCCGGGTCACCGAGCGCACCATGGCCGACTTCCGCGAGGCCTTCGACCTGCAGTATTACGAAGTGGATGGCAGCCTGTCGGGCGACTTCCACTTGTACGGCCAGTACGAGGGTCCGCATGGGTTCGGCCGCATGTCGATCGCGCGCGGCATCGCCTATGACGAGCCGTTCGCGGAGGCCGAGGCGGCGCTGCGATTCGAGGGCGCCGGCGTGCGGCTGGATGCGATCCAGATGTCCAAGGGCGGGGGCCAGGTGACCGGCGCCGCCTATGTCGGCTGGAACGGAAACTATTCATTCAATGCCGATGGCCGGGGCATCGCGGTCGAGACACTGGCGCTCACGACCTATCCGGGCTACCCGACCATCTTTGGCGCGCTCGACTTCAGCGCGACCGGCACCGGGACCTTCGAGCTGCCGCGCTACGACGTGCGGTTCAGCGCCAGCGACTTGTTCTTCGGCGACGAAGGCGTGGGCGAGATGTCCGGGCGGCTGTCGATGCGCGGCCTGCTGATGACCTACGAGATGGAAGTCGCCTCGTCTCGCCTGGCGGTGTCCGGCACCGGCCGGGTTGAGCTGAACGACGAGATGGACGCGGAGCTGTCGTTCCGGGTCAGCGACACCTCGCTCGACCCGTTCGTTCGCGCCTTCCAGCCGGCGTTCTCGCCGTTCACCTCGGCCGTCGCCAGCGGGACGATTCGCGTGGTCGGTGAGCTGTACAACCAGGACGCCCTGCGGATCGACACCGCCGTCGAGCTGGTGGATCTGCGCCTCGTGGACTACCGGCTGCGCAACGCCGCCCCGATCCGCTTGAGCGTGGAAGGACAGAACCTGCAGGTGGACTCGCTGCGGATGGTCGGCGACGGCACCGAACTCGACCTGTCCGGTTCGGTGGACTTAGGTGACCAATCGCTGGCGCTGCAGGCCAATGGCGCGGCCAACCTGGCGGTGCTGCAGGGCTTTGTCGCCGATGTGCGCAGCTCGGGCCGCGCCGAAGTCACGGCCCGCATCGGTGGCACGGCGCGCGAACCGATCGTGGCGGGCAACGCGCTGGTGACCGACGGCCGCATCCGCCAGTTCTCGTTTCCGCATGCGATCGAGGATCTCAATGGCATCGTCACCTTTGACGTCAGCGGTGTCCGGCTCGACGGACTCACGGCCCGGCTTGGCGGCGGACCGGTGCGGTTCGGCGGGCGGATCGGGCTGTCGGCCTACCAACTGAGCGAGTTCGACGTGACCGCCCAGGGCCAGGATCTGCGGCTGCGTTATCCCGAGGGCATGCGATCGCTGGTTGATGGCACGCTCGCCCTGCAGGGGCCGGCCGCCTCGCCGGTGGTGACCGGCACGGTGACGGTCAAGAGCGCGACCTGGACGCGCGGCATCGACACCTCCGGAGGGCTGTTCAGCGGCCTCACCGGCGGCGATGGCCCGGTGCCGGTGGTGGAGGGCCAGGTGGCGGCGGCTTCGGCCGTGCGCTTCGATGTGCGCCTGGTGGCGCCATCGACGTTGCGCATCGAAAACGACCAGGCGAGCATCGTCGCCAGCGCCGACCTCACGATGCGCGGCACGCTGGATCGGCCACTGGTGTTTGGCCGCGCCGAAATCGTGCGCGGGTCGGTCGAGTTCGAGGGCCGCCGCTACCTGGTGACCCGCGGCAGCCTGGACTTCGCCAACCCCGATCGCATCCAGCCGTTCTTTGACATTGAAGCCGAGACCCGCGTGCGGGTGCCGCGGCAGACCTACCGCGTCACCATGCGCATGGCCGGCACGACAGAGCGGCTGCAGCCGCAGTTCCAATCGGATCCGCCGTTGCAGACGCTGGACATCCTGTCGCTGCTGTTCAGCGACCAGGCGCCGAGCGGTGACATGGAACTGGCGGCGCTGCAACGGCCGAACGAGCGCGAGCAACGCCTGGTCGAGGCTCGCGCCACCCGCGCCTTGACCGGCGCGCTGTCGGCGGAGGTCGGCCGGGTCGTCGAGCAGACATTCGGTGTCGATACCTTCCAGATCACCCCGTTGCTGAACGACCCCTACCAGCAGTCGGCGCGGGTCAACCTGAACCCGACAGCGCGGGTGACCATCGGCAAGCGCATCTCCAACCGCATCTTCCTGACCTACGCCCGCAGCCTGTCGTCGGCGACGCACGACGAGATCATCCTGCTCGAGTTCGACGAGAGCGATACTCTCGCCTGGGTGCTGTCGCAGAACGAAGATCGCACCTACGCCCTCGAAGTTCGCAAGAGGCACACGTTCTAATGCGCCAGTCCCTGGGCGGCGGTGGGTCAGCCGGGGCGACCCCGGCCGGCTTCGCCGCCATCGTCGTGGTGTTGATGCTGGTCAGCGGCAGCGCCGGTGTCAGCGCACAGGAGTTTCTCGGGCGGACGGTGGCCGATGTCCAGGTGGAAGTGGCGGGCATCGTGGTGAATGATCCGGCACTGATTGAGCTGGTCGAAACCCGGATTGGCGAGCCGCTGACCATGATCAACATTCGCTCGACGATCGATCACCTGGTCGGACTCGGGCGCTTTGAGGACGTGCGGGTGTTTGGCTCGCCGGCGGACCAGGGCGTGATCGTGCGCTGGCGGCTCACGCCGGTACGTCGCATCTCGGCCGTCGACCTCGAGGGCGATCCTCAGTTGTCAGCCCCGGCGATTCGCGCCGTCCTGGCCGATCGCTTCGGCACGCAGCCCTCGGTGGCGCGGGTGCCTGACATGGTGCGCGCCGTTGAGGCGTATTACGCCGAACGGGGATTTCGCCTGGCATCGATCGCGCCGCGGGTCGACAGCGACGGTCCTGAGTGGGTGAGACTGGTGCTGACCGTGAACGCCGGCTCGCGCGCCGCTGTCCGATCGGTGACGGTGACCACGACGGAACTGGTCGCCGAGGCCGAGGTCCTGCGCCGGCTGGAACTGCAGCGGGGGCGGCCATTCGATCAGACCGCGCTCGATTCGCGGATCGCCCGGTTCGAGGAAGACCTGCGCGGGCGGGGTTACTTCGAAGCCCGGGTGCGGGAGTCACACGACTTCTCCGCCGAGGGCACCGCCGTCACGGTGTTGATCGACGTCGCGCCCGGACCGCACGTGCGCGTGGTGTTCGAGGGCGACGCGCTCGCCGGCGACCCCGAGACGCTGGTGCCGATCCGCGCCGAGCGGTCGGCCGATCAGGATCTGCTCGAAGACGCCAGCCGGCGCATCGAGGACGCGCTTCGCCGCGAAGGCTATCGGTCGGCGCAAGCTCCCTTTGCCAGGCGCCAACAGGGCGATGAAGTGATTGTCACCTTCTCGGTCACCCGGGGCCGGCAGCACCGCGTCAGCGCCGTCGACGTGTCGGGGATGTCCGGACTCGATCGCGGCGAGATCGCCGCCCTGTTGCAGGTCAAGGCCGGCGACGTGTTCGTGGAAGCGCGAGTCGGCGCGGTGGCGGCCGCGATCGCCGAGCTCTACCGGGTCCGCGGATTTACCCAGGCCACCGTCAGGCCGGTGATCCAGGTGCTGCCGGAAGAGGCGCGTGGCGGTACCGCGATTCGGCCGGTCGAGGTTCGCTTTGACGTCCAGGAGGGCGTGCAGACACTGGTGACCGGGATCACTTTCGCCGGCGCGTCGGCGCTTGCGCCGGCGCAGTTGGAAGGCCAGGTCACCTTGTCCTCCGGTCGCCCGTTCTATCGCCCGCAGTTGTCGGCGGACCGTGACGCGCTGCAGCGCGCCTACCGCAATCTCGGCTACCAGAACGCCGCGGTCACGCCGCAGCTGGTGTTCGCGGACGGGTCGCAGGGGGTCGCCGTCACCTGGGCGGTCGTCGAGGGACCGCAGATTCTGGTTGATCGCGTCCTGATCAAGGGCAACGCGCGCACCAGCATCGACCTGATTCGGCGTGAAGTGACTGTCCGCCGCGGCAGTCCGATGAGTGACGATGCGCTGATCGACAGCCAGCGGGCGCTGGCGGCCACCGGCCTCTTCCGCCGCGTCCGTGTCAGCGAGTTGCCGCGCACCGGCTCGGCGACTCGCGACGTGTTGGTGGACCTGGAGGAGGCCCCGCCGACGACGATCAGCTACGGCGGCGGCTTCGAGGTGGGGCGGATTGGCGTCAAGGCTGCCGACGGCCAGGCGACTGAAGAGCTCGACATCGCCCCGCGCGGCTTCTTCGACATCAGCCGGCGCAATTTGTGGGGCAAGAATCGCTCGGTGTCGCTCTTTGGCCGCGTCACGCTGCGCAAGGGCGACGCCGCCGACCCGACGGCGCCCCGCAGCTACGGCTTCAACGACTATCGCGGGCTGTTCACCTTTCGCGAACCCCGCGCCTTTGGCACAGCCGGTGACGCCCAACTGACGGCGTTTATCGAGCAGGGCCTGCGCACCAGTTTTGACTTCAATCGCAAGGGCGTCACCTCCGACTACGCCAGGCGCTTCAGCGGCTTCACCGTCACCGGCCGTTACACCTTCGACTACACCAAGCTGTTCAACGAAAAGATTGCCGCCGAAGATCAACTCCTGATCGATCGCCTGTTTCCACAGGTCAAGCTGTCCAAGGTGTTCGGTTCCATCCTCCGCGACTCGCGCGACGACGTGCTCGACCCGCAACAAGGATCGGTGCTGGGCCTTGACGCCTCGGTGGCCGCCAAGGCGATGGGGTCGGAGGTGGGCTTCATCAAGACGTTTGCCCAGGGCTTTGCCTACCGCCGCCTGCCGGGGCGTGGCTTCGTGCTGGCGGCCGGAGCGCGCGTCGGCGTCGCCATCGGCTTCAAGCAGGACGTGCCGGTCGTGCAGGAAATCGCGCAGCGAGCGGTCGCCGGCCGCGACGGCATTGAGCGCGCCGAATCGCGAGCCGCCGGCTTCCCGACCGTGATTCGTGAACTGCCGGCGAGTGAACGGTTCTTCGCCGGCGGTGACACCACGGTCCGCGGATTCGCGCTCGACCGGCTCGGCACACCGGAAACACTCGACCCGCAAGGGTTTCCGCAAGGCGGTAACGGCCTGGCGGTGTTCAACCTGGAGGCGCGCGCCCCGTATTGGAAGAACCTGCAGTTTGTCTGGTTCACCGACGCCGGCAATGTCTTCAAGACAGCGTCCGATCTCCGGCTCACCGATCTGCGCGTGACCAGTGGCATCGGATTCCGCTACCGCTCGCCGATCGGCCCGCTGCGGGTCGACTGGGGCTTCAAGATCAGCACGCGGCTGCTGCTGACCGGCGGCCGCGAGCGGTCCAATGTCCTGCACATTTCACTGGGGCAGGCCTTCTAGTGCGCGCCGTGCTGTGCGCCTGGTTCGTGCTGGGGTTGGCGCTCGGGTCGGAGGCGCAGGCGCCGGCGGGCGTCCTGATCGAGCGGACACTTGCCATCGTTGGCTCGCAGGTCATCACCCTGAGCGATGCCCGGGTGGCGATCCGGCTGGGGCTGGTCGGCAGCGATCGCGCCGCCGATCCGCAGGCGGTGACCCAGCTGCTGGTGGACCGCGAGCTGATCCTGCGCGAGGTGCAGCGCTACACGCCGCCGGCGCCGTCCGAGGGCGCCGTCGACGCGCGGCTGGATGAAATCCGGGCCCAACTGCCTGGGGCGAACGGGCTGTCCCGGGTGCTGGACGAGAACGGATTCACTGAGGCGCGCCTGCGCGCCTGGCTGTACGACGATCTGCGCGTTGTCGCGTATCTCGCGCAACGGTTCGCCTCGCCGAGCACGCCGACCGACACCGAAGTCTCGTTGGCGTTTGCCCTGCAACGCGAGGAGTTCGCCCGCGCCGGCACGACCTTCGAGCAGGCCGCGCCGGCCCTCAGGGAGCGGCTGGTGGCGACGCGGCGCCAGGAGCTGATCGCCGACTGGGTGTCCGACCTGCGCCGCCGCACCGAGGTCGTGATCCTGCCGCAATAGCGCGTCAGCGCACGAAGGCGCGCAGCAGTTCGCCGGTGTTGAACAAGCTGTGGCTGACGATGGTGGCTATCGCACTGCCACGGGTCAGGTAGATCAACCCCCAGGCCGCCCCAAGCGCGGCAGTCAGGATGGCCGCGTCCCAGCCTTGCAAAGTGTGGCCGAGGCCGAACGCCACACTGGTGACCACCAGCCCGGCGCCGGCGCTGCCCAGGTCGTGGCGAAAGCGGTGGAGCAGAAACGCGCGTTGCAGTTCCTCCCGCAGCCCACCGGCCACGATCACGACCACCAGGAACGCCAGCAAGCCGGTTTGCGTGCCGAGCAGGCCTTCGAGCGGATTGGCGGGCACGTTGCGGAGAAAGGGCAGGAATGCCCTGATGGCCAGCGAGAGCACCAGCACCATCGCGACGATGAAGGGCACGGACAGGACGCCGACCACGGCCTCTTCCCCCAGCCGGCGGCCGCCGAGGAAGACGTCTCGCGGCCGCTCGCCGTTGCGGATCAGCAGCCACCGCATGAGAGCGATCAGCACCACCGTATCGCCGAGCGACAGCGCGAACACAAACCGCGCCGACAGCGCGCCGTCGGCCGTCAGCGGCGCGATGCCGATGTCCTTCAACAACTCGCCCAGCATGATCTGGGTCGGGTAGCCGGAGCACATCGCAATCTCGGCCCAGGCCTGCCAGCTCCGGCGCGTGCGCGCGGCCGGCGGCGGCGAGGGCGCCGCCGGGGTGACGGGCTCGAGGTCAATCGGGGTGGAGGGCAGCACGTGGTCAGTCTCGCTCTGGCCGATGGTACACTCGAAACCGTGGCCGAACCGACAGCCCACGCCGCCGAACGCGTTCTGATCGTCGATGATGAGCCGGCCACGCGCGCCGGATTGACCGAACTTGTGCGGGCGTGGGGCTTCACCGCCGAGTCGGCGGCCGACGGCGTCGAGGCGCTCGAGCGAGTCACCGATTTTCGCCCCTCGATTATCGTGTCGGACCTGGTGATGCCGAGAATGAGCGGGCTCGATCTGCTCAAGGCGCTCGCCGGCGAGGCCGAACACATCAAGGTCATCCTGCTGACCGCGCAGGGCACGGTCGATACCGCGGTCGAAGCGGTCAAGGCCGGCGCCGAGGACTACCTGACCAAGCCGCTCGATCCGCACAAGCTGCAGCGGCTGCTTGAACGGCTCGCCGAGATCAACCAGCAGAAGCGGGAGAACCAGGCCTTACGGCGGCAACTGACCGGGACCGGTCGCTTCGGGCGGATCATCGGCCACAGCGCCGGTATGCGCGCGCTCTACCAGGTGCTGGAGCAGGCTGCGCCGACGCCGGCCTCGATGCTGTTGCTCGGTGAGTCGGGCACCGGCAAGGAGCTGGTCGCGCAAACCATCCACCAGTTGAGTCCGCGCGCCAGCGCGCCGTTTGTGGCGCTCAACTGCGCGGCGATTCCCGACACCCTGCTCGAGAGCGAAATCTTCGGCCACGAGCGGGGTGCGTTCACCGGGGCCACGGAACGGCGTCTCGGCTGTTTCGAGTTGGCGGACCGCGGCACCCTGTTCCTGGATGAAATCGCCGAGATGACGCCGGCGACCCAGGTCAAGCTGCTGCGAGTCCTGCAGGAGCGGAAGTTCCGCCGCCTGGGCGGCCGCACCGAACAGGCCGTCGACGTGCGGGTGATTGCCGCGACCAACGTGGATGCCGCCGCCGCCATCCGCGACGGCCGCCTGCGTGAGGATTTGTACTATCGCCTGAACGTCTTCTCCATCCAGTTGCCGCCGTTGCGCGATCGCAAGGACGATCTGCCGCTGCTAATCCAGGCGTTCATCGACGAGTTCAACACCCGCGATCATCGCGCGGTGAAGGCGGTGGCGCCCGCCGCCATGCGCCTGCTGGAGCAGTATGACTGGCCGGGCAACGTGCGCGAGCTGCGCAACGTGATCGAGCGGGCGACGATCCTGGCCCGCGGCGACGTGATCGAGCCGGCCCACTTGCCGGCGCTGGGGCCGGTGCCGGCCGCTATGTCGGCGGCGCCCGGCCTGACGATTGCCCCGGGCATGACCGTCGACGAGGCGGAACAGAAGCTGATTCTGGCCACGCTCGAGGCCGCCGGTGGCAACAAGACGCGCGCCGCCGAGACGCTGGGGATCAGCTTGAAGACTCTGCACAACAAACTGAACCGGTTTAAAGAGGCTGGTGGGGCTGGTGGGGCTGGTGGGCCCCACCCGTCCTAGGCCGCGCACCCGCCTGACCCGCCCGACTTAGTCATGCGGTTCTCCATCAAGCAGAAGCAGGTCCTCGGTGTCACCGCGATGGTGGCGATGGTGGTGACCGCCCTCAGCCTGCTGCATCTGGTCAATCTGGCCGGCGTGTTGCTGGAGGAGGGCCGCGCCCGCGCCGAGCTGCTGGCCAACGGCGTCTACAACCAGGCCAAGGATGTTGTGACCAGCCGCGAAACCGCCGCCGCTGAACTGCGCGCGAGCCGGAGCGTGCAGTCGGCGGTCGACGCCGCGGTCTACTCGCAGGATGTCGTCGATGCCGCCATTGTTGACGGCGACAGCCGGGTGCTGGCCTCGACCGTCCCGGCGCAGGTCGGCACGATCATGGCGGCGCGGGTGCCGCTCGCAGAGGTGCTGGCGGCCAATGGGATCGGGCGCGTGCGCGCGGTCTATGCGGCGCAACGGACACTCGAGTGGCGGCAGCCAATCGCGCTTGGCGATCAGCCGTTCGGCGAGATCCGCATCGGCTTGTCCACGCTCCTGGTGCGCCAGGACTTGAACGAGTCGCTCGCCCCGGCCGCGCTGGCGGCGGGGGTCTCGCTGCTGGTGGCCGTGGTCGTTGCCATGCTGCTGGCCCAGGTGGTGCTGCGGCCCATGCACGTCATTCGCAGCAGCCTGACCCGCCTGGGTCGCGGCGATCTGGGGGCCACGCTCGACTTACGAGACGACGAGGAACTGCGCGAGTTGGGCGACGTGTTCGACCAGGTCAGCGCGCAGTTGCGCGCGGCGACCCGCGATGATTTCAACCCGGCCCAGCTGGCCAAGCTGGCCCGCCGCATCCAGATCATGGGCCGGCAGTTTTCCGGCGTGCCGCATGAGTTGAAGAACCCGCTCAATGCGATGACGATACACCTCGAGTTGCTCAACCAGAAACTGGCCGGCGACCCGGCAGCCTCGCACGTCGAGATTATCCGGCAGGAAGTGCGACGGTTGGACGAGCGCGTCCAGGCGCTGATGCGATTCGTCAAGCCGGAAGAGGTGTCGTTCGCGCCGGTGGCGGTGGCGCCACTGCTGGCCAACGTGGTTGCGGCCTTGCGGCCGGAGGCGGAGCGTGCGGGTGTCGGCATCCAGGTGGCGTGTGCCGATTCCGCGCTGCGGGTGGAAGGCGATGCCGCGCTGCTGCGCGATGCGTTCCTGAACCTGGTGCAGAACGCGATTCAGGCCATGCCGGCCGGCGGCCGGCTGTCGCTCGGCTGCACCGCGGTGGCGGGCCGGCGCGTGCAGGTGCGGGTTGAGGACACCGGCGTGGGTATTGCCCCCGAGAATCTCGAGCGCATCTTCGAGCTGTACTTCACGACCAAGGACAAAGGCACCGGCATGGGACTGGCGCTGGTGTTCCGGACCATCCAGATTCACGACGGCACCATTGATGTCGAGTCGACCCCCGGCGTCGGGACGGCGTTCATTGTCGTGCTGCCCGCGGCCTGATGCGCAGGATAGAATCGGGTCGATGACACGGATGCGGCTGGCCTCGACCGTGCTGCTGACGGCAGTGCTCGCGTCGTGCGCCGCGAAGGCGCCGGTGCGCCTCGAGGTGCCGGTGCCGTTGCTCGATCCGCCGCCGCCACCCCCGAGGATCGTGACCGTGCATCAGGAAGAGCCGGCTCCGCCGCTGCCGCCGGCGGCCGCCGAGGCGACCGCGCCGAGCCGGCCTCCGGTGCGGCCGGCGCGGCCTGAAGCGCGGCCCGAGCCGGCGGCGCCCACCGAAGTGGCCAAGCCGGCGCCGCTGTCGCTGACGCTCACGCCGTCGCCTGGGACTGAAGCGCAGACCGCAGTGGCGATTCGCGAGTTGATCGCGCGCGCCGGGCGCGATCTGGCTCGGGTGAACGCCGCGACGCTCACTGCGGACGGACGTTCGCAGGTGGAAGCCGCTCGACGTTTCCTGCACCAGGCTGAAGAAGCGCTCAAGGCGCGCAACGTCGTCATTGCGGGCAAGCTGGCAGACAAGGCGGCGACGATTGCCGCGGTTTTGGTGCGCTGATCGCGTGTCACGTCGGAGGGCCACAAGGCGATTGGTGACCCCTGGAATCACGTTGTCGCGGTTGCACACCCCTGCACGCGGCCCACGGTTGACCTTGCCGAAATACTTTCGTTAAGCGAAAATATAGCGAATGGAAGTTTTTTGGCCGGTTTCCGCGAGATATTGCGGACGACCTAAAAGAAAAACGCAACATGTTGTGGCTAAGCGCTTGACAACAAAAAGTTACAGGCGCATATTTGGCTCCGCGCGCGAAGATGACTTTCAATCGTCTGGCTCCTCCCGGCGCCGAACGATTGATGCCGAATCGCTGCCGATTTCGAGAACTGAAGTAGCCGATTTAGAGACGTCAGACCGCGCGTACCAAGCCAATTTAGAAGAACCGTTCGTTTAGATAGGGCGTCTGCCCCATGGGGAGGGGTGTCGCCGTTCGGAGGAAGAAGCATGCAGGAAGGCGCTTCCCAAAAGGGGCTGTCAGCATCACCCGCGGGACAGTCCGTTAGCTCATCGTCGGGAAATACCGAACCGACTGAGTCAGCACGAAGCCGAAAGTCTCAGGCCTCCCCCGGCCTGGAGTTTCCGCGCTATTTCACGGCCGCCGGCAGCGATCCGTTCGACCTGGTCGAGTGGGAGCTGCGCGACGCCATTATTGGCAACGAGAAGGGCACCGTTGTGTTCGAACAACGGGGAGTGGAGATCCCGAAGTCGTGGTCGCAACAGGCCACCAACATCGTTGTCTCAAAATATTTTCGGGGGCACATCGGCTCACCCGAGCGCGAACGCTCGGTCAAGCAGCTCATTGGCCGGGTGGTCGACACCATCACCGAGTGGGCACGCAAGCAGAAGTATTTCGCGTCCGACGCGGCCCTGCAGGCCTTCAGCGACGATCTGAAGTTCCTGCTGGTGCACCAGAAGGCGGCCTTCAACAGCCCGGTGTGGTTCAACTGCGGGTTTGAAAAGGCGCCGCAGTGCTCGGCGTGCTTTATCAACGCGGTTGACGACACCATGGACTCGATCCTTGGCCTGGCCAAGACCGAGGGCATGCTGTTCAAGTTCGGCTCCGGCACCGGTAGCAATCTCTCGGCGATTCGTTCGTCGCGCGAGCTGCTGGCGGGCGGCGGCACGGCCTCGGGACCGGTGTCGTTCATGAAGGGCTTTGATGCCTTCGCGGGCGTGATCAAGTCGGGCGGCAAGACGCGCCGCGCGGCGAAGATGGTCATCCTGAACGCCGAACACCCCGACGTGGTGGACTTCATCAACTGCAAGGTCGATGAGGAAAAGAAGGCGTGGGCGCTGATCGATGCCGGCTACGACGGCTCGTTCACCGGCACGGCCTATGGCTCGGTGTTCTTCCAGAACTCGAACAACTCGGTGCGGGTCACCGACGAGTTCATGCGCGCGGTGCTGGACGACGGCTTGTGGCAAACCAAGGCGGTCACCAACGGCGAGGTGATGGACACCTACAAGGCGCGCGACATCATGCGCCTGATCGCCGAAGGCACCTGGGTCTGCGGCGACCCCGGCATGCAGTTCGACACCACCGTCAACGAATGGCACACCAGCCCGAACACGGCGCGCATCAACGCGAGCAACCCGTGCTCGGAGTACATGTTCCTGGACGATTCGGCCTGCAACCTGTCGTCGCTGAACCTGATGACCTTCGTCAAGGACGATGGCGAGTTCGACGTCGATGCCTATCGCGCGGCGTGCCGCACCATGATCACCGCGCAGGAGATCCTGGTCGACAACTCGAGCTACCCGACGCCGGCAATTGCCAAGAACAGCCACGCCTATCGCCCGCTCGGGCTGGGCTACGCCAACCTGGGCGCGCTGCTGATGTCGCGCGGTCTGCCCTACGACAGCGACGCCGGCCGAGACTACGCCGGCGCCCTCACCGCGGTGATGACCGGCGAGGCCTACGCCCAGTCGGCGCGGATTGCCCGCGACCACGGCGGCCCGTTTGCCGGCTACGACATCAACCGCGAGCCGTTCCTGCGGGTCATGCGCAAGCATCGCGATGCCATCAAGGACATCGATCCCAAGCACGTGCCCGACGACCTCCACGCCGGCGCCAAGCAGGCCTGGGACGAGGCGGTCGAACTGGGCGAGGACTTCGGCTACCGCAACGCGCAGGCCACCGTGCTGGCGCCGACCGGAACCATCGGCTTCATGATGGACTGCGACACGACCGGCGTCGAACCCGACATCGCGCTCGTGAAGTACAAGAAGCTGGTCGGCGGCGGCATGATGAAAATCGTCAACCAGACCGTGCCGCCCGCGCTGAAGAAGCTGGGCTACACGGCCGCGCAGGTCGCCGACATCATCAAGCACATCGACGAGCAGGAAACCATCGAGGGCGCGCCGCACCTGCTGGAGCGCGACCTGCCGGTGTTCGACTGCGCCTTCAAGGCATCGAAGGGCGAGCGCTCGATCCACTACATGGGTCACATCAAGATGATGGGCGCGACCCAGCCCTTCATCTCGGGCGCGATCAGCAAGACCGTGAACGTGCCCAAGGATGCCACGGTCGAGGACATCGAACAGGCCTATCTCGAGTCGTGGCGCCTGGGCGCCAAGGCCGTGTCGATTTACCGTGACGGCTCCAAGCGGACGCAGCCGCTCAACACCTCGAAGGCGGCGATCGACGCCAAGGGCGTCGTGATTAGCCAGCAGACCACCGACGCGGTCAAGTCGGCAGTGGCCGCGGCCCTGGCCCAGCGGGCGCCGGCGCGGCGCAAGCTGCCCGACGAACGCCAGGCGATCACCCACAAGTTCGACATCGCCGGCCACGAAGGCTACATCACGGTCGGCCTGTTCGAAGACGGCATGCCGGGAGAAATTTTCCTGGTGATGGCCAAGGAAGGCTCGACCATCTCGGGCTTCGCCGACGCCTTCGCCCAGGCCATCAGCTACGCGCTGCAGTACGGCGTGCCGCTGCAGGCCCTGGTCGACAAGTTCAGCCACGTGCGGTTCGAGCCGTCGGGCATGACCAAGAACGCCGACGTGCGCTTCGCCAAGTCGATCGTCGACTACATCTTCCGCTGGATGGCGTCGAAGTTCCTGTCGGCCGAGGCGCAGTTCCTGGCCGGGGTCAACAACCGCGACGAAGCCGCCAACGGTTACGGCAGCGAATCGGCGGCGGTGCCGGCGCCCAAGGTTACCGAGAGCCCGAAAGCGACCGTGAGCACCACGGGCGTGATCGTGCCGCAGGCCAACCCGTTCGCGGCCATGCAAAACCAGGAGGACGCGCCCCCGTGCACGACCTGCGGGTCGATCATGGTGAGGAGCGGCGCCTGCTACAAGTGCAGCAATTGCGGAACAACGTCAGGCTGCGCCTAACCAACGCAACCACGAGGGTCGCCAAGGCCACGAAGCAACTTGGTAAGAGGCTGACTAGGAGAGGGCCGGGAGCAATCCCGGCCTTTTCTCTTGGTGGTGACCTTGCGCCTGGCGGGGCGGACTCACATCCACATTGACTTCACGGGGTAGCGCTGGACCTGTGCGTCGCTCGTGACAATGGTCAGTTGGTGTTCGATCGCCTGACAGACCAACATCCGATCGAACGGGTCGCGATGGATGGCCGGCAACTTGGCGACGTGAGCCACCGCCGTTTCCTGGATCGATAACGACTGGATGCCAAGCCGCTCACGCGACTCGAGCAGGAAGGCCCAGACCGGCATCGGCAGGACCAGCTTTCCCGATCGAGCTTTGACGGCGATCTCCCACGACGACACCACGCTGAGATAGACGTCGTTCGCCGGCTCCCGCAGCACCGACTTCAGGTCGCGAGGCAGACGGTCGTCATCCGTCGCGACCCAGAGGAACACATGGGTGTCGAGCAGAAGCTTCATGTTTGCTGGTCGTCCTTGCCTTCCCAACGATCGAGCTCGTCGTCGGGCAGCGGGTCGTTGAAGTCCTCAGGGACAGTGAACTCGCCCTTGTAGAGGCCCCAGGGCCGCAACCCCTTGGACCGGAGCGGCGCGACCGGCAGCAACTCGGCGATCGGCGCGCCGTGCCGGGTGATGGTGATCGTTTCGCCTTTCTCCACACGGTCAAGAAGGGCCGACAGCGTGGCCTTGGCTTCGGCCAGTCCCACGGTTTTCATGGTCATAGTATTGACCAATTATGTGACTAGTTCAATGACCTCTGATAAGCTGACTCCTTGACCCTCCCCGCAATCCTTGAAAAATACTGGGGCTACAGCTCCTTCAGGCCCTTGCAGCTCGAGGCGATGGAGGCCGTCATGGCCGATCGCGACTCGCTGCTGGTGTTGCCCACCGGCGGCGGCAAGTCGTTGTGCTTCCAGGCGCCGGCCATCGCCCGCGAGGGACTGGCGATCGTGGTGTCGCCGCTGATCTCGCTGATGAAGGACCAGGTCGACACGCTGGTCGGCAACGGCGTGGCGGCGGCGTACTACAACAGCTCGATGGCATCCGAGGCGCGGGCTGAGGTCACCCGTGGCATTCGTGACGGCCGCTACCGGATGCTGTATGTGGCGCCGGAGCGGCTGGTTGGCGACGGCGGCGACGGGTTCCTGAAGTTGCTCGAATCCAAGCCGGTCAGCTTCATCGCCGTGGACGAAGCGCACTGCATCAGCCAGTGGGGCCACGACTTCCGCACCGAGTACCGTCAGTTGGCGCGGCTGCGCGAGCGCTGGCCGTCGGTCAGCATGCACGCCTACACCGCCACCGCCACCGCCCGCGTCCGCAAGGACATCGTGGCGCAGCTCGGCCTGCGCGACGCCGCCGAACTGGTGGGCTCGTTCGACCGGCCCAATCTCGTCTACCGCGTGCTGGCGCGCTCCACCCTCAAGGCCCAGATCCTCGAGGTTCTCGAGCGCCACCGCGGCCAGGCCGGCATCATCTACTGCACCTCGCGCAAGGAGGTCGACACCCTGTCGCAGTGGCTGAACGACACCGGCTGGCGGTCTCGCCCCTACCACGCCGGGCTGCCGGACGAGGAACGCAGCCGCAACCAGGACGCGTTCCTGAACGAAGAGGTCGACCTGGTCGTCGCCACCGTGGCCTTTGGCATGGGCATCGATCGTTCTGATGTCCGCTTCGTGATCCATTCCGGCGCGCCGCAGTCACTCGAACACTACCAGCAGGAATCCGGGCGCGCCGGCCGCGACGGACTCGAGGCTGAATGCGTCCTGATCGCTTCGGGCGCCGACTTTCTGAAGTGGCGGGTCATGCTCGAGAAGAACGGCGAGATGTCCGATGCCCGCCGCACCCTGCTGCGCGACATGGAGCGCTACGCCGCCAGCGTCGGCTGCCGTCACAAGCGGCTGGTCGGCTATTTCGGTGAGGCGTTCACCAAGGACGACTGCGGCGCCTGCGACTACTGCCTGGGCGAGCTGGAGACCCTGGCTGACGCGGTCACCGTGGCCCGCAAAGTGCTGTCGTGCGTCGCGCGGGTGGGGCAGCGGTTCGGCGCCGCGCACGTCACCAACGTGCTGCGTGGCAGCGACAGCGAGCAGGTGCGATCGCGAGGCCACCATGAGTTATCGGTGTTCGGACTGATGAAGGGCGCCACCATCGATGAACTGCGCGGCTACGTCGATCAGCTGCTCGCGCACGGACTGCTGCAGCAGGGCGGCGACGAGTATCCCATCCTGCAGCTCACGAGCGACGGCCTGGCGCTCCTGAAGGACGCCGGGGCCCAGCCCGGCCTCTCGCTGGCGCGGCAGAAGCGTCCGGAAAAAGGCCGGCTGCCGAAGCGCTCGCGGGTCGAGACCGAGGGGTGGGAAGGCGTCGATCGCGACCTGTTCGAGCGGCTGCGCGCCCTGCGCATGCAGGTGGCGCGCAAGCGTGGCGTGCCGCCGTACGTCATCTTTCACGACACCACCCTGCGCGAGATCGCGCGCACCAAGCCTGGGTCGCTCGAAGCGCTCCGCCAGGTCTACGGCGTGGGCGACCGCAAGGCCGCGGACCTGGGCGAGCTGATCCTCTCGATTATCCCTTCTCCCTGACCGCGCTCTCGATGGCTGGGACGAAGGGTGACCAGTGGTCGGATACAATGCCGTCACCCCTGCATGACGCGCCAGTACTGCCACGTCGGCTCCAGCACCATCGCCTATCTGGATTCAGCTCCGGGCGACCGGACCCTGCGGACGTACGTGCTGCTGCACGCCTTTCCGCTGGGCGCCAACCAATGGGAACCGCAGATGCGGAGCATCCCCGCCGGCTGGCGGTTGATCACGCCCGACCTGCGCGGGTTCGGTGGATCCACCGAGCTCGATTCGCTTAGTGCGCTGGCCATCACCGATTATGCCGACGACATCGTCGACCTGCTGGAGGAGCTGGCCGTGCCGCGAGCCGTGATTGGCGGCCTGTCGATGGGCGGCTACGCGGCGCTGGCGTTGGTGGCCGGCGCGCCGCAGGTCGTCGAAGCCCTGGTGCTGGCCGATACCCGCGCCACCGCGGACTCGCCCGAGGGCCGGGCCAATCGCCGCAACATGCTTGCCCTGGTGGACCGCGAAGGGCCGTCCGGGGTGGCTCGCGAGATGATGCCCAAGCTGCTTGGCAAGTCCACGCGCGAGCTGAATCCTGGTGTCGAAGCGCAAGTGCGCCGGCTGATCAAGCAGCAGTCCCCGGTGGCCGTGCGCGGCGCCATCCATCGCATGATGCACCGGCCTGATTCGACGGAGCTGCTACCGCGGATCGCCGTGCCGACCCTGGTCATGGTCGGCGAGGAAGACGAGTTGACACCGCCCGAGGATTCGCGCCGCATCGCCGAGGCCGTGCCGGGTGCCACGCTGGTAACGATTCCGGCAGCCGGACATCTGGCCAATCTGGAACAACCCGAGGCATTCAATGCCGCGCTCCACGAGTTCCTCGCCAAGCTGTGATGATGCGATTGACGGGTACGATTCTGCTGCTGGTGCTGATGGCCGGATGGCCGGCTGCCCAGGAACCGGCGGCCGTCTCGGTGGATCCGCTGCACCGGCCATTCGACGAAATTCTCGACCTCTACGTTCGTGACGGCCTGGTCTACTACTACGCGCTGAAGCAGGAGCGCGCCAAGTTCGATCGCTACGTGCTGGCCCTTGGCGAAGTTGGCGGCGACACCGTCGCCCAATGGCCGCCCCCGCGGCAACTGGCGTACTGGATCAACGCCTACAACGCCTTCGTGTTGCGCACCGTGATCGACGGCTATCCGATTCGCGGCAAGGCGGCGGATTATCCCGCCAACAGCATTCGCCAGATTCCAGGCGCCTTCGAGCGCCGCACGTTTCGCGCCGGGGGCCGCCAACTCACGTTGGACGCCCTCGAACGCGACGTGATCGGCAGCTTCGATGACCCTCGCGCCCTGCTGGCCTTGAGCCGAGGCGCCGTCGGCGGCAGCCGGCTCAAGAGCGAGGCGTTTAACGCCGATCGTCTCGACCAGCAGTTGCAGACGATGACCAGTGAGCTGGTGACGCGGCGGGTCCTGGTGCAAGTGGATGCCGGCAACAATCGGTTGTCGGTCAACCCGATGTTTTCCTGGCGCGAGGCGCTCTTCACGAGAAGCCTGGCCAGCCGGGCGCCGGCCCTGTATGCGGCGCGCAGTCCGCTCGAGCGGGCCGTGCTGGCGCTGATCGAGCCCTTGATCGTGCCGAACGAGGCCGCCTTCTTGCGCCGGAACGAGTTCCAGATGGTGTTTCACGAGTTTGACTGGCGGCTGAATGACCTGACGGGGCGCTAGTCCGGTGGAGCGCCGGTCGCGAGTTGGTGAGTTGGCGGGTTGGTGAGTTGGTGAGTTGGGGTCGGAAATGTCGGGACCTGTGGATTTGGGGATTTTGGACGCATGGATTTAGGGCTGACCGGAAAGGTTGCTGTGGTCACGGGTGGCAGCCGTGGCTTGGGGTTCGCGGCGGCGCAGGCGTTGGCCGCCGAGGGCGCGCATGTGGTCGTGTGCGCGCGGGGGGCGGAGCAACTCGGCAAGGCCGCGGCGGAGTTGCGGGCGGCGGCGGCGCCGGGCGCCAGGGTTGAGAGTGTGGTCGCCGACGTATCGACTGAAGCCGGCGTGGCGTCGGTGATTGCCGCGGCCATTACCACGTTCGGCCGGCTCGATGTGCTCGTGAACAACGTGGCGGTCGCCAAGGGCGGTGATGTCGAACACACCAGCGATGCGGAGTGGCAGGAAGCGTTCGACCAGACGCTGTTCCCGGCGATCCGGGCCACCCGGTTGGCGGCACCGCACCTGCGCAAGCAGGGCGGCGCGATCATCATCGTGTCGTCAATCTTCGGCCGCGAGGCCGGAGGCCGCATGACCTACAACGCGGTGAAGGCGGCCGAGATCAGCCTGACTAAGTCGCTGGCCCTGCAACTTGCCAAGGATCAGATCCGCGTGGTCTCGGTGGCGCCGGGCTCGATTCTGTTCGAGGGCGGCTCGTGGTGGAAACGACAGCAATCGGATCCCGATGAGATCGCCCGGTTCATCGCCAGCGAATTGCCCTTCGGGCGCTTTGGCCGGCCCGAAGAAGTGGGCGCGACCATCGCATTCCTGGCCTCGCCCAGGGCCAGCTGGGTGAGCGGCACGACGGTGGTGGTCGACGGCTGCCAGTCGCGAATGTTCTGAACCGTCGTGCTTGAACCTACGTGCTTGAACCTACGTGCTTGAACCATATGTAGTACACCGGCAATCCCAGCAGCACCACGGCAAACGTGATCGACGTCCACACCGGATCGGTAATCAGCGCGTTCACCACCAGGTAGACTGCCGCGGCGATGAACACCGCCGGGACATACGGGTACCCCACCACTTTGTAGGGCCGGTTCAGGTTCGGCTGTGACTTGCGCAGCGTGTAGATTGCGGCGACGCTCAGGGCGTAGAACGGCCACATCGCCAGCACGAACGTGTCGGTCAACTGCTCGAAGGTCTGCGTCATGACCATGGCCACACCGAGCACCGAGGCGAGCATGATCGCGACATACGGCGTGTGCCACGTCGGATGGACCTTCGCGATCGGCGCAAACAGCATCTTGTCGTCAGCCATGGCGAAGAAGATGCGCGGCGATGCCAGCATGCTGCCCATCAGCGAACCGAAGGTCGAAATCATCACCACCACGGCAATGAACGACACGCCGGCCTGCCCGAACAGCGCCCCCATGGTGTCGGCGGCGATCAGCGGCGAACTCGCCATCTTCTCGATCGGGCTGACATACAGGTAGGCGGCATTGGCCAGCAGGTAAATGGCGATGATCATGACCGTGCCGATGATGATCGCGCGCGGGAGATTGCGTTGCGGATTCTTGACCTCGCCACTGGCGAAGGTGAGGTCGGCAAAGCCGTCGTAGGCCCACATTACCGAGATCAGCGCCAGCCCAAAGACGCCGGCATCGACCGCCGCGCCGTTCGAGGCGAGGTGGCTGAACGAAGCGCCGGCATTGCCGCCGAGCAGGAACGACGCCAGCACCAGCAGCGCCAGGGCGCCGAACTTGGTGATGGTTGAGATGCCCGCAAACAGGGCGCCGAGCTGGACGCCGACGATGTTGGTGGCGCCGGCGAAGATGATGGCCCCGGCCGCCAGGTAGTCGGCCCAGTCGGGATGGGCCACCGGGTCGAGCCCGAACACGCGCATGAAATACTCGCCGAACACCGACGAGATGCCGCCCAGGGCCGCCGCGCGAATCAGCACCAGTTGCGCCCACCCGTAGAGGAACGCATAGGGCCGGCCCCACCCCTCGCGCAGGTAGACATACATGCCGCCGGTCTCGGGCATGGCCGCCGACAGCTCCGCGAACGCCAGCGCCCCGCAGAGGACGATAATGCCGCCAAGGATCCAGACGCCCATCATCATGGTCGGGTCGGGCACCCGCGTGGCAATGCCGGCCGGCGTGCGGAAGATCCCGCCGCCAATGGTGATGCCGATGACGATGCCGATCGAACTGAGGAGGCCGAGACGGCGGACCAGGGTGGGCATAGGTGGGGAAACTATAATGGAAACCATGAACCGACTTGCCTCGATTCTGCTGCTGGCGCTGGTGCTGCCGGCTCCGCTCCTTGCCCAGGAACCCGGCAAGGACGAGGACGGATGCAAGGAGTCGGCCCTGCTGTCGCGCATGCCCGGGTGCGGCGTCTACCAATGCGAGGCCAAGGACTACGACGCGGCCGACATCATCCAGAACAGGCAGGGCGACGAAAAGTCGCTCGAGGGACGCGTCGAGACGCTATACCTGGCGTGTCCCGCGAATCAGTCGTCGTTGCAGATCATCCGCAATGCCGAGGCCGCCCTCCGTAAAGCCGGCTACACCATCGTCGTGGCCGGCGCGATCGAGGGCCTGTCCGAACCGCGCACGGTGGCGCGTAAAGGCGCGCAGTGGATTCAGGTGACCGGCCACCCGACCGGTGACTATGCCGGCTACGAGCAGATCGCGGTGCTGGAGAAGGCGCTGACCGAAGAGATGTCGGCCAGCGCGCAGGCCATGTCGGACGCGATTGCCAAGAGCGGCAAGCTCGACGTCTACGGCATTACGTTCGCCACCGGCCAGGCCGCGATCTCACCGGCGTCCGATGCCGTGCTGAACGATGTGCTGGCCGTGCTCAGCGCGAATGCCGATTGGCGGCTGCGGATCGAAGGGCACACGGACAACGTCGGCGACCAGGCCGCCAACTTGAAACTGTCCAACGCGCGGGCGGCGGCGGTGGCGGCATGGCTCACCGCGAAGGGGATCGACGCCGGGCGGCTGTCGACGGCGGGATTGGGCGACACGCAGCCGGTGGCCGACAATGCCGGCGAAGACGGCCGCGCCAGGAACCGCCGGGTGGTGCTCATCAAGCAGTAGTCGGCGGGCTGAACCGGTAGTGGCGCTTTTGTGCTTTGTTCGCCCTTTCGTCCGATGATCGTGTAGGATTGCACACGATTACCCTATGGCGTCCGATCCAGCAGCGACGCTGCCCGTCAGGCGTTCGCTCGAACACAAGCAGGTCGCCCTCCAGAGCGCTCTTCAGGTCCTGGCCTCGGGCTCGAGCCTCGACCGCCCCGATACTCCGGACGAAGTCGTGACGGCCGTGAGGCGGCTGCCTGCCGTCGAGGCGGCCTATGCGCCGTTTCCTGCCGGCATCGACCCGCGACTGCGGGCCGCGTTCGAGGCGCGTGGCGTGCAGCAGCTCTATACGCACCAGGCCGAGGCGTTCGATCTCGTGTCGCAAGGCAAGCAGGTGGTGGTCACCACGCCGACGGCGTCGGGCAAGACGCTCTGCTACAACCTGCCGGTGCTCGATCGCATCCTGAAGAATCCGGCAACGCGCGCGCTCTACCTGTTCCCAACCAAGGCGTTGGCGCAGGATCAGATGGCGGAGCTGCACGAGTTGGTCGGCGTTCTCGGCCAGGTGACTGGTGACGAGATCGGCGTCCACACCTACGACGGCGACACGCCGCAGGATGCGCGCCGCACCATCCGCACCAAAGCCCACATCGTCCTCAGCAACCCCGACATGGTGCACTCGGGCATTCTTCCGCACCACCCGCGCTGGGCCAAGCTGTTCGAGAACCTCCAGTTCATCGTTATTGACGAACTGCATGCCTACCGCGGCGTGTTCGGCAGCCACCTCGCCAACGTGTTGCGGCGCCTGCAGCGGATCTGCCGGCATTACGGCTCGAACCCGCAGTTCATCTGCTCGTCGGCGACCATTGCCAATCCGTCGGAGCTGGCCGAGCGGCTCGCTGAGCGGCCCTTCTCGCTGGTGAGCCGCAGTGGCGCGCCGCGGGGCGAGAAGTTCTTCGTGTTCGTCAATCCGCCGGTGGTCAATCGCGAGCTGGGAATCCGGCGATCCTATGTGGCGGAGTCACGGCGGGTGGCGGGTGAGTTCCTGCGCCGCAACCTTCAGGTAATTGTCTTTGCCCAGAGCCGGCTCACCACCGAGATCCTGACCACCTACTTGAAGGAAGACTTCGAGGATGTGCCCGGCATGCCCGAGCGCATTCGTGGTTACCGCGGCGGCTACCTGCCGCTGCGCCGGCGGGAGATTGAGAAGGGGCTGCGGGCCGGAGCGGTTCGCGGCGTGGTGTCGACCAACGCGCTCGAACTGGGCATCGACATCGGCGCGCTCGACGTGTGCGTCATGGCGGGTTATCCCGGCACCATCGCCTCGACCTGGCAGCGCGCCGGGCGGGCCGGCCGCCGCACCGGGCAGTCGGCGGCGGTCATGGTGTCGTCGAGTGCGCCGATCGACCAGTTCGTGGTGCGGCATCCCTCGTACTTCTTCGACGCCTCTCCCGAGCACGCGCTCGTCAATCCCGACAACCTGCATATCCTGGTCGACCACGTGAAGTGCGCGGCGTTTGAGCTGCCGTTCACGACCGATGAGGCCTACGGCCAGGTGAACGTGCAAGAGGTGCTCGGTGTGCTGCAGGAGTCGGGTCTCGTGCACCGGTCGGGTCACGAAGACGAGGCAGGGCAGTGGCACTGGACCAGTGAATCGTACCCGGCCAATGCAGTGAGCCTGCGGTCGATCTCGTCCGACAACTTCGTGATTACCGATCACACCAGCGGCGCCAAGGTGATTGGCGAAACCGATTTCACCAGCGCCCTGTCGACGCTGCATCCCAAGGCCATCTACATGGTGGAAGGGAAGATCTTCCAGGTCGAAGAGCTGGATTTCGTCGGCCGCAAGGCCCACGTCAAGCAAGTGGACTGCGACTACTACACCACGGCCATCAATTACACCAAGGTCACGATTCTGGATCGATTTGCCTCGGATTCGCCGAACGTGGCGCTGCACGGCGAGGTGCACGTGGTATCGCGCGTGGTGGGCTTCAAGAAAATCAAGTTTCATACCAACGAGAACGTAGGTTCGGGCGAACTCGACCTGCCCGAGCAGCAGATGCACACCACGTCGTACTGGCTTGAGATTCCGATCGCGGTTATGAACGCGCTGCCGTACGCTGCCGACGATCGCCGCGACGGCGTCGTCGGCCTGGCCTTTGCCATGAAGCAGGTGGCGCAACTGCTGCTGATGTGCGACGCGCGCGATATCGGTCTTTCTGTGAACACCAGCGAACACGACCAGGCCGGAACGGACTGGCCGCGGATTTTTATTTACGACGCGTATCCGGGCGGCATCGGCTTCAGCGCGCCCTTGTGGGGGATGCAGCGGGAGCTGTTGTCGAAGTCGTCCGCCCTGATTGCGAGCTGTGACTGCGACACCGGCTGCCCGACCTGTGTGGGGCCCGTGGGCGAGACCGGGCCGCTGGCCAAGACGGTCGCGCTCCGGCTGCTCGATCATCTGCTGGGACGTTCGGAGGGCGATGGCTTTAGCCATCGCTTTCCAGCGACGGCTGAAGCCGTCGCTCTCCAAACGGACGACGAGGTGCCGTTCTAGCGATGTCGACTCTTGATCGGCTCCGCGGAATCGTCCATCGCTTACCGGCGACGGCTGAAGCCGTCGCCCTCCGAACGACGGCTGAAACCGTCGCGCTCCGAACGTCGGCTGCAGCATCCACCCTTGGCGGCACCGTCGTCGAACGCTCCGAGGGTGCCGTGATCGTCGTCGAGCGCGAGTATCGTGCTGATGACCTGCACGGGTTCTGCCGCATCGGCGACATCGTCGCGACCCTGAACGAAGAGCAGGACGCGCTGGCCAGCCTGGCCCGCGCCTGGTCAGCCGGCGCGCCGGGGGCGAGGGCCGCCGGCGCACTCGTGGACCGGCCCCGTACCGTGCTTCCGCCCCCATTGATGTTTCTCGACCTGGAGACCACCGGGTTGTTCACCGGCGCCGGCACGCAGGCGTTCCTGGTGGGCTGTGCGGTGATCGACGGCGACGCCATTCGCGTCCGCCAGTTCCTGATGCCTGGGTTCGAACACGAGCGCGCGGTCCTCAACGAAATGGCGGCGTGGTCGGCCACCCACGGCGCGCTTGTCACCTACAACGGCAAGACGTTCGACGTGCCGTTGATCGAGACGCGCTTCATGTTTCATCGCCTGCCATTTCCGCTGGCCGAGACGCCGCACTTCGACATGCTGCACCCGGCCCGGCGCTTGTGGCGCGGCCGCCCTGTCACCGCCGGTCCGGATCCGGACGAGAGCAGTTGCTCGCTGTCGGTCCTCGAGAAACACCTGGCCGGCCTCCACCGGGTTGGCGACGTGCCCGGCTTCGAGATTCCATCGCGCTACTTCCAGTTCGTGCGCGACGGTGACGCCCGCCCCCTGGAGTCGGTGCTCGAGCACAACCGCCTCGACCTCGTCTCGCTGGCGGCGGTGATGGCGCGGGCACTGACGCTGGTCAGCCGCGGTCCGCTCGAGTCGTCCAACCCGCACGAGTGCTTCGGCCTGGCCCGGTTGTACGAACGGGCAGGCGCCCACGACAATGCCGAAGGCGCGCTGCTGCGAAGCATCGACCTGGCTCGGCGGGTGGGCACCGAGCCCGAGGTTTGCGGCGAGGCCCTGCGGCGTCTGGCCTGGCTTCGCCGGCGCAGCGGACGCGTGCATGAGGCAGCCGACACCTGGCGCGAATTGGCGGCGCTGCCGCGATGCGCGGCGGCCCTGCGGCGCGAAGCGAAAGAGGCGCTCGCGATCTATCACGAGCACCGCTCGCGCGACCTGGGCACCGCCAGGTCACTGGTCCTCGATGTATTGAAGGACGACCCGATGGGCCGTCGCAAGGCCGAGGCGGAACATCGCCTGCAGCGGCTGGACAGGAAGATCGCCGTACGCGAACAGGGCGGCCTGGTGGCCGCCCTGGACGATACGCTGCAGACCGGTTCGTAGCGCCGGTCTGCGTATCTGTGTTATCTGTGGCCTAGCTGGGCTTCTTCTTGGCGGCCTTGGCCTTGGTCGCCTTGACGGCGGCGGTGGCGGTCTTCGCCTTCTCGACCGTCTGCGCACCGAACTTCTTCGTGAAGCGGGTGATGCGGCCTTCGGTGTCGAGCAGCTTCTGGCGGCCGGTGAAGAAGGGGTGGCAGCTCGAGCAGACGTCCAGGTGGAGGTCCTTGCTGGTGGACTTGGTCATCCACTTGGCGCCACACGCGCAGTGGGCCTCAACGACGTTGTAATCGGGGTGAATATCGGGCTTCATCGGTCTAGCGTCCTTTCGCCGGATCCGGGGCGGTAGACCCACTTTCCGGCACGCAAGAGAAACTCCAATACTAACACGCGACGGGCCTTTGGCCAGTCGTGGGCCCTCAGGGTGGGGCGGCCGGCTTCGCCGGGCCGTGGGGCGCCTCGCCTCGCTCGGCGTAGGGAAGGGTTCCCAAGGGGCTCAAAAACGAGGAATCTGCTGAGTAAAACAGTGGATTGCGCCCAGCCCCCAGATGAGCGCCTGACAGTCGACGCCGATCACCCGGCGCGTGGGCAGCCGCCGTTGCAGGATGGCCAGCGCCTCCCGGTCGCGCGCCTTCTGGCCAAAGGTCGGCACCAGCAACGCGCCGTTCACGAAGTAGAAGTTCAGGTAGGTCGCCGGCAGGCGCTGGCCCTCGTGCGAGACCGGCGCCGGCATTGGCAGCTCGACAATCTCGAAGGGCCGGCCGTCCTGGTCGTGAGCCTGGTCGAGCGCCCGGCGCGCGCGCCGCAGCACGGCGTAGTTCGGATCGCGCCGGTTGGTCTCAATGCCGATGGCAATGGTCCGTTCGTCGAGGAACCGGGCCAGGTCGTCGATGTGGCCGTCGGTATCGTCCCCCTCGATCCCCTCACCCAGCCACACCACGTGCCGTTGCCCGTAGTAGTCGCGCAGGTATCGCTCGACGCGCGCCTTCGAGATCGCCTTCCCGGCGACCCCGGGACGAAGCAGGGCAGGGTTGCGGTTCTGGTTCAGCAGGCACGAGGTCGTCGTCAGCACCGTGCCGGCGCCGTTGAAGTCGACGGCGCCGCCCTCCATGACGATACCCGGGTAGAACACCGGCAGGCCGAGGGCCGCCGCAATGCCGGTCGGCACCGCATCGTCGGCATCGTAAGGCGGATACTTGCCGCCCCAGGCATTGAAGCCCCAGTCGACCACGGCTGCTTCGGTCCTGCCGCGCCGGCTACGGAGCACAACGGCGGGGCCATGGTCGCGGGCCCAGCACTCGTTGGTCTTGATGTGGTGAAAGCGCACGCGCCGCAACGGCACCTGCCGCGCGCGCAGGAACGCGCGAACCAGCCGCTCGTAGTTGGTATTGGGGACGTTGAGGTGCACCTCTTCGCGCGCGACCAACACGCGAATCAGGCCGGCCACATCCTCAATGGCTTCGTGGTAGCGGTCGGGAAAGGAGATGCCCTCGGGACGGGGCCAGGAAATCAGGGTGCCTTGATGAGGGTGCCACTCCGGCGGGAAGGAAAACCCGCTGGCCGCCGGCGTTCCCTTTAAGACCTTCGGTGCGTACGGTGCCTTGGGTGCCAATGGGGGCTAGTCTGAGAGGCGCTTGGTCAAGTCGCCGTAGGCGTCAATGCGGCGGTCGCGCAGGAACGGCCAGTGGGTCCGGCTGAACTCGACGTTGGCGAGGTCGCACGGCACGACCATGACCGCTTCCTTGTTGACCGGCGCGCGCTCGACTACCTGGCCGTTGGGCGAGGCGACGAACGACTGGCCCCAGAACACGAGCCCGTCCTTGTCGACCGGCTGGCCGCCCGGCGCCTTGATGAACTCGTGGCCGATGCGGTTGGGCACGCAGACATAACAGCCGTTGGCGACCGCGTGACTGCGCTGGATGAGCTCCCAGGAGTCGTGCTGGGCCGCGCCGTATTGCTTCTTCTCGGCCGGGTGCCAGCCGATGGCGGTGGGGTAGAAGAGGATCTCGGCGCCCTGCATGGCCGTGAGCCGGGCGCCTTCCGGGAACCACTGGTCCCAGCAGATCAGCACGCCGATGGTGGCGACCTTGGTTTTCCAGGCGCGAAAGCCAGTGTCGCCGGGTGTGAAGTAGAACTTCTCGTAGAACAACGGGTCGTCCGGGATGTGCATCTTGCGGTAGACGCCCATCAACGAGCCGTCAGCGTCGATCACGGCCGCGGTATTGTGATACACGCCGGCCGCCCGCTTCTCGAACAGCGACGCGACGATCACCGCGCGGTATTTCTTGGCCAGCTTGCCGAAGGCGTCGGTCGACGGCCCTGGGATGCTTTCGGCCAGGGCGAAGAACCGGTGCTCTTCGCTCTGGCAGAAATACTGCGACCGAAACAGTTCCTGGGTGCAGACGATTTTCGCGCCCTTCTTCAGCGCGCGCTCGGTCAGCGCCAGTTGCTTCGCCAGGTTCTTCTTCGGATCGTCGCCACACGCCATCTGCGTGAGGCCCACCTTCACGGTCGTCGACGCGGCCATAGGGCTATTCTAAACAGGAGATCAGGAGTTCAACAGGTCAAAAGGCATGTCTGCTGACCTGTTGATCTCTTGTCATTTCCCCTGCTGCATGGCTGACAGGAACTCGGCATTGGTCTTGGTCTTGCTCATCTTCGAGAGCAAGAGTTCCATGGCTTCGACCGCCGACAGCGGCGTCAGCACGCGGCGCAGCACGTAGACGCGCGAGAGGTCCTCCTTCGACAGCAGCAGCTCTTCCTTGCGGGTGCCGCTCTTCTGGATGTCGATGGTGGGGAACACCCGGCGGTCGGCCAGCTTGCGGTCGAGGTGCACTTCCATGTTGCCGGTGCCCTTGAACTCCTCGAAGATCACCTCGTCCATGCGCGAGCCGGTGTCGACCAGCGCGGTGGCGACGATGGTCAGCGAGCCGCCCTGTTCGATGTTGCGCGCGGCGCCGAAGAAGCGCTTGGGCCGTTGCAGGGCATTGCTGTCGACGCCGCCCGACAGCACCTTGCCTGAGGTCGGCACGATGGTGTTGTAGGCGCGGGCCAGGCGGGTAATCGAGTCGAGCAGGATGACGACGTCCTTCTTGTGTTCGACCAGGCGCTTGGCCTTCTCGATCACCATCTCGGCGACCTGGACGTGGCGCTGGGCCGGCTCATCGAAGGTCGACGACACGACTTCGCCCTTCACCGAGCGCTGCATGTCGGTCACTTCCTCGGGCCGCTCGTCGATCAGCAGCACGATCAGGTAGACCTCGGGGTGATTGGTGGTGATGGCGTTGGCGATCGACTGCAACAGCATGGTCTTGCCGGTGCGGGGCGGTGCCACGATCAGGCCGCGCTGACCCTTGCCCAGCGGCGTCATCAAGTCCATGACCCGGGTCGACAGGTTCTCGGGGTCGGCCTCGAGATGAATGTGCTCCTGCGGATAAAGCGGCGTCAGGTTCTCGAAGAACACGCGCTCCTTGCCGCGGGCGGGCGGCTCGAAGTTAATCGCCTCCACCTTAATCAGCGCGAAGTAACGCTCGCCTTCCTTCGGCGAGCGAATCTGCCCGGAGATGGTGTCGCCGGTATGCAGGTCGAACTTGCGAATCTGGGAGGGGGACACGTAGATGTCGTCGGGTCCGGCAAGGTAGTTGTAGTCGGGAGCCCGCAGGAAGCCGAAGCCGTCTGGCAGCACCTCCAGTACGCCTTCGGAAAAGATCAGCCCGGCTTTCTCGGCGCGCGCGCGGAGGATTTCGAAGATCAACTCCTGCTTGCGCATGCCGGTGGCACCGGGAATGTCCAGGTCCCTGGCGATCTTGGTCAGCGCCGTGACGCCGAGGTCCTTCAGGGTCGACAGGTCGAGGGTGGCCGGTTCGTTGGCGCCGCCGTCGCGGCCAGGGACCGCGTCCGCCTTCGCGGACGGGGCCGCTACCGCCGTGTTGTCGTCAATGTTCCGATCTTCGTCCACAGTGCATCCAATCCTTCACCGGTCGCTGCCGAGACGGGCATGACCGGGCTTGAGTAAAGCCGTTCCAGTTCCGAGAGATGACGGTGCCGCTCGGCACGCGACAATTTGTCCACCTTGGTGGCCACCACATGGCGCTTGATGCCCATGCGGCTCAACCACGCCCAGGCGATGCGATCCGCATCCAGCCCAGGGTGCCGGCTGTCGACCAGGGCCAGCACGCCGCAAAACACCCCGGCGACTTCCCCCGGTGACCGGGCCAACGGGTGGTCCGGGTCGGGGTGCCGGCTGCCGAAATACTCCGCCGCCAGTGCGTCGAACTCCTGGCGGCTCTTCTCGCCGCCGCGCGCGTAGCCGTAGCCGGGGAGGTCCACCAGATAAAACGCGGGCCTGGGTTCCACGACGACCCGATAGAAATTCGCCAGGCGCGTCTTGCCGGGCGCCGCGCTCGTTCGGGCGAGCTTCTGCCGGACGAGGGCGTTGATCAGGGTCGACTTGCCGACGTTCGACCGGCCGACCATGGCCAGCTCGGGTACGCCGTCGGTCGGGAACCCCGCGGCTCCCGCAGCGCTCGTCACAAACTCAGATGTGACTTTCAAACCAGGGCCACAGATGACGCAGATGACACAGAACTCAAAACACTAGAACCTCAAGACCCAGGACCCAGGACCCAGGACCCAACACCCAGGACCCAACACCCAGGACCCTGCACCCCAAGCCTTTCGTCAATGCGTAATCGCATCGGCCGACTCATCGATGTCGGCATCGGGCGTCGGGGTCAGTGGTGTCAGCGGGCCATCGAGTGCGACCTTGAGGACTTCATCCATGTGGCTCACCAGGTGGATGTTGAGTACATCAAGGACGTTCTTGGGAATATCGGCGAGATCCTTCTCGTTGTCTTTCGGCACGAGGATGGTCTTGACGCCGGCGCGATGAGCGGCCAGGAGCTTCTCCTTGACGCCGCCGATCGGCAGCACCTTGCCGCGCAGGGTGATCTCGCCGGTCATCGCCACGTCGCGGCGGGCCGGGATCCGCGCCAGCGCCGAGATCAGCGCGGTGGCCAGGGTGATGCCGGCCGAAGGGCCGTCCTTGGGGATGGCGCCTTCCGGGATGTGGACGTGGACGTCGACCTTGCGATTGAAGTCCTTGGCGATGCCGAACTCTTCGGCACGCGAGCGCACGTAGCTCATCGCCGCCTGCGCCGACTCCTGCATCACGTCGCCGAGCTTGCCGGTGAGGATCAGGCGGCCGCGCCCGGGCATCAGCGTGCACTCGGTGACCAGGATCTCGCCGCCAACCTCGGTCCAGGCCAGGCCGGTGGTGACGCCAATCTCGTTCTGTTCCTCGGCGACGCTGGGACGATAGCGCGGCACGCCGAGGTACTCGGTGACCTTCTCGGCGGTGATCACTTCCGAGGTGTCCTTGTCGACCACCACCTTGCGCGCGACCTTGCGGCAGATCGAGTTGATCTCGCGCTCGAGGTTGCGGACGCCGGCTTCGCGCGTGTAGCGCTGGATCACGCTCTGCAGCGCCTCGTCTGCGAAGGTGATGTTCTTGTCGGTGAGGCCCGAGCCTTCGACCGCCTTGCTGACCAGGAAGCGCTTGGCGATCTCGGTCTTTTCCTGCTCGGTGTAGCCGGCCAGTTGCAGCACTTCCATGCGGTCGCGCAGCGCCTGCGGAATGGTGTGCAGCACGTTGGCGGTGCAGATGAACATCACGTGCGACAGGTCGTACTCGACGTCGAGGTAGTGGTCGGCGAAGGTGTTGTTCTGCTCGGGGTCGAGCACTTCGAGCAGCGCCGCCGACGGGTCGCCGCGGAAGTCCATCGACATCTTGTCGATTTCGTCGAGCAGGAACACCGGGTTCATGGTCGTGGCCTTCTTCATCATCTGGATGATCTGGCCGGGGAAGGCGCCGATGTAGGTGCGGCGGTGGCCGCGGATCTCGGCCTCGTCACGCACGCCGCCGAGTGACAGACGCACGAACTTGCGGTTCATGGCGCGCGCGATCGACTTGGCCAGCGAGGTCTTGCCGACGCCCGGCGGGCCGACGAAAGTCAGGATGGTCGCCTTGGGCTTCTTCACCAGGGCGCGGACCGCGAGGAACTCGAGAATCCGGTCCTTGATCTTGTCGAGGCCGTAGTGGTCTTCGTTGAGCACCAGCTCGGCGTTCTTGAGGTCGCGGTTCTCCTTGGTCTTCTTGTGCCACGGCACCGCGATCAGCCAGTCGAGGTAGTTGCGCGAGACGGTGGCTTCGGCCGACATCGGCGGCATCGCTTCCAGGCGCTTCAGCTCCTGGACCGCCTTTTCCTCGATGTCCTTGGGCATCCGCGCCTGTTCGATCTTCTTCTTCAGGTCTTCCGCCTCGTTGCCCTTGTCGTCCTTGCGGCCCAGTTCCTTCTGGATCGCCTTCATCTTCTCGTTGAGGTAGTACTCCTTCTGCGCCTTCTCCATCTGCTTCTTCACGCGCGACTGGATGCGGCGGTCGACCTGCAGCTTGTCGACTTCGGCTTCGAGGATGCCGGCAATGCGATTGAGACGCTCGAGCGGCGAGACGATTTCGAGGAGGTTCTGCTTTTCGTCGATGCCGACCAGCAGGTGGGCGGAGATGGTGTCGGCCAGCTTGCCGGGGTCGTCCACCCGCACCGCCGCGATCATGGCGTCGTAGTGCAGGTTGTTGGAGAGCTTGACGTACTGCTCGAACAGCGTCACCACCTTGGTCATGGTCTGCTCGACGTCGCCGGCGGCGTCCTTCTGCCGTTGCAGCACCTTGACCACGACTCGGGAGAAGCCCTTGTCGTCCTTCCACTCGATGACCCGGGCCCGCTCGACGCCTTCCACCAGCACCTTGATGTTGCTGTCGGGCAGTTTCAGGCTCTGCACCACGTTGGCGACACAGCCCATGGTGAAGATGTCTTCGGCCTGGGGGTCGTCGGTGGAGGCATCGTGCTGGGCCGCCAGGAAAATCCGCTTGTCCTTGCCGAGCGCATGTTCGAGCGCGCGGATGGACGAGGGCCGCCCGATGACAAACGGCATCATCATGTGCGGGAAGACAACCACGTCGCGGAGGGGGACGATCGGGAGGGTCTCGTAGACTTCGACCATAATTTTTGAGGTGCCTAAGGTGCGTACGGTGCCTGGGGTGCCTAGGGTGCTGGTGCCTCAGTGCCTGGTGCCAAGACGTGCCTGGTGTTAGCCGGCCTTTTCGATCACTTCGAGGCCGGCGGTCTTGCTGACAACCATCTCGCGCGTGATCACCACCTCCCGCGCCTTCTTCTGGCCGGGCATCTGGTACATCAGGTCGAGCATCAGGTCTTCGATGATCATCCGCAGGCCGCGGGCGCCGATCTTCCGGGCCATGGCCATCTCGGCGATCGCGTCGAGCGAGTCGTCCGTGAAGCGCAGTTTCACGTTCTCGTACTCGAACAGCTTCTGGTACTGGCGGGTAATCGCATTGCGCGGCTGGGTCAGGATCTGCACCAGCGCCGGGCGGTCGAGCTCGTGCAGCGTGCCCATCACCGGCAGGCGGCCGACGAACTCGGGGATCAGGCCGAACTTGATCAGGTCCTGCGGTTCAGCCTGCTCGAGCACCTGGCCGATATCGATGTGCTTGTTCGACTTGATCTCGGCCTTGAAGCCCAGCGTCTTCTTGCCGATGCGGCGTTCCACGACCTTGTCGAGGCCGACAAAGGCGCCGCCACAAATGAACAGGATGTTGGTGGTGTCGATCTGGAAGAACTCCTGGTGCGGATGCTTGCGGCCGCCCTGCGGCGGCACGTTGGCCACCGTGCCTTCCAGGATTTTCAACAGCGCCTGCTGCACGCCCTCGCCGGAGACGTCGCGGGTAATCGACGGGTTCTCGTCCTTGCGGCCGATCTTGTCGATCTCGTCGATATAGACGATGCCCTGCTGGCACTTCTCGATGTCGCCACCGGCGGCCTGCAACAGCTTGAGGATGATGTTCTCGACGTCCTCGCCGACGTAACCCGCTTCGGTGAGGGTGGTGGCGTCGACGATCGTGAACGGCACCGACAGCAGCTTGGCCAGCGTCTGCGCCAGCAGCGTCTTGCCCGATCCGGTCGGGCCGACCAGCAGGATGTTCGACTTGGTGAGCTCGACATCGTTGCGGCTGCGCGGCTGCTTCTGGATTTCGAGGCGCTTGTAGTGGTTGTAGACCGCGACCGCGAGCTTCTTCTTGGTCAGTTCCTGGCCGATCACGTACTCGTCGAGGAACTTCTTGATCTCGGGCGGGGCCGGCAGCGACGTGCGCGTGCCGCGGTTATCGAACCGGTTGTCGTCGGCAATGATGTCGTTGCAGACCTCGACGCATTCATCGCAGATGAATACGGTCGGGCCGGCAATCAATTTTCGGACGTCGTTCTGGTCTTTATTACAGAACGAGCAGCGCAAGATCTCGCCGCCGTCGCCGCTCTTTTTTACCATGCCGATAGCCCTAGGTTACACCCGTTTCCGAATGACATCGTCAATAATTCCGTAGTCCTTGCCCTGGTCGGCCGACATGATGTAATCGCGCTCGGTGTCGTCCTGGATGCGCTTGATGTCCTGGCCGGTGTGGTGGACCAGAATTTCGTTGATTCGCGCACGCATGCGGATGATTTCCTTCGCCGCCAGGTCGATGTCGGTGGCCTGGCCGCCGAGCCCCGACATCCACGGCTGGTGAATCAGGATGCGCGAGTTGGGCAGCGAAAACCGCTTGCCTTTCGTCCCCGCCGCCAGCAGCACCGCGGCAATCGACGCCGCCTGGCCAATGCAGATCGTCTGCACGTCGGGACGAATGAACTGCATGGTGTCGTAAATCGCAAAGCCCGCCGTGATCGATCCGCCCGGGCTGTTGAGATACAGCTGGATGTCCTTGTCGGGATCCTCGGCTTCGAGGAACAGCATCTGCGCGATGGCCAGGTTGGCCACCCCGTCGTCGATCGGCGTGCCGATAAAGATGATGTTGTCTTTGAGCAGCCGCGAAAAAATGTCGTAGGCGCGCTCGCCGCGGTTGGTCTGCTCGACCACCATGGGCACAAGCTGGTTCTGGTAGACGCTCATATATAGGCTTCTCTACTGTTATCGGCCGAGACGCGGGGAAGTGCAATAGCCAAAAGGGCCGGTCACGATTTGGTGATCCTGGCCTTGGAAATCACCAGCGACACGGCCTTTTCCCGCCGTAATCCGGCTGCCAGCCGGCCCAGTTCGCCGTCTTTCTGCAGCCGCGCCCGGATGCTGGCCACGGTGTGGCCGGTCTGTTCGGCGTAGCGCTGCAGCTCGGTGTCGAGGTCCTCGTCGGTCACGCTGACACCGTCGCGCTTGGCGATTTCGTCGAGCACAATCGCCGACCCCACGGCCTCGGTCGCCGGGGCGCGCTGGCCCTCGCGAAACGCCTGCCAGTCGATGTTGGCCTGCCGCGGATCGATCCGCTGGTCCATCAGCCGCCGGGCGAAGTCCTCGAGCCGGCGATCGATCTCGCGTTCGACCAGGGTTGCCGGCACGGCAAATGGCACGCGCGCCGCCAGCTGCTTCAGCAGGTCCTGGCGCAGTTGCCGCTCCGCCGCGTGCATGGCCTCGTGTTCGAGGTCGGTGCGCACGCGGGCGCGTAATGCCGCGAGCGACTCGAAATCGCCCAGGTCCTTGGCCAGTTCGTCGTCGAGCACCGGCACCACCCGCTGCTTGATCTCCTTGAGGGTCACCGTGTAATCCACGCTGCCGCCGGCCAACTCCGGGATCGCGTAGTCGGCCGGGTAGGTGAGGGTGAAGCTCTTGGTGGCGCCCGGCGCCAGGCCGAGCATCTCGGCGTCAAAGCCCGGCGGGTTCGACGGCGCGCCCAGTTCGATCGAAACCTGCTCGTGCTTCTCGGGTTCGCCCAGCTTGCCGTCCTTGTCGGTGCCGCGCCGTTCGAGGCTGATGACGACGGTGTGGCCGGCGGCGACCGCGCCCGACTCGACGGCCTCGAAACGCGCGGCGCGCTCGCGCAGGCGCTCCAGCGACTGGTCGACAACATCGTCGGCGATGGTCGCGGCGGGCTCGGTCGCTTCGATGGTGGTGAGGTCGCCGGGATCAAACGCCGGCACGACGTCGAACGACGCCTTGAACGTGAGCGGCTTGCCTTCTTCGAGGACCAGGTCCTGGATGTCCGGCGTCGCGATCGGCTCGACCCCGCGCTCGACCAGCGCCTCGCCGACCGCCTGGCTGATCAGGTGTTCGGCGACGTCCTGCATGATCTCGCCCTTGAAGCGCTGGCGGACCACGGTGACCGGCACCTTGCCGGGACGGAAGCCGGGAATCTTGGCGGCGCGGCCGATCCGGGCGGCGGCCCGGCCGATGGCCTCGTCAACCACGGTGCTGGGAACTTCCACCGTGAGATCACGGCGGGTTTCGTTCACGTCGACAATGTCTGATTTCATGATCTATCTGGTGATGGAGCGATCTTGGGAACTCTCCGTAGCTCGCCCGGCCACCGCGCGAGCGAAGGAGAGTGCGAAAGAAGGGACTCGAACCCTTATAGCCTTGCGGCTACCGGCTCCTAAGGCCGGCGCGTCTGCCAGTTCCGCCACTTTCGCGCGCGGAAATTCTCCTACGAGATTAGCACGGACGGCGCCTATTTGCCCTTGAGCACCCGCCGAACGGCTTTCTCGGCGGCCCCCCAGCGGATCACGAACTCCTGATAGGCCGGATCGGGCAGCCGGCGGGCCCAGAGGAGCGGCCGATCCTTCCAGGCCCGCAGCCGATCGCGGATCCGGCGCGGCTGGTCGATCCGGACCAGCGTGTTGGCGCCGGCCAGGTCGGCCTGCAACTGCCCCAGGTCCAGGTGGAGCGGCCGCGGTTCGCCGGGCTTGCGGCCCACGAAGTACAGGTCGCAGGACACCTCGTTGCGCAGGAACAGATGCCCGTCGAACATCGCCCCGAGATCGAGCCGCCGCTCAAAGTCGGCGCGGTTCAGGTTGCGGTAGTAGTCCCACCCCAATGACTGCGACCCGGGGGATTCGTACGCCCGCATGCGGGTGGTGCCGTGTTCCAGCCGCCCGCGCGAGGCGCAGGTCACCAGCACGATGCCGCCCGGCCGCGTCATGCGGTGCATGTTCACGAACGTCTCGCACCACAGCGGGTTGTGCTCGAAGCACTCGCAGGACACGGCGAGATCGAAGTCGTTGTCGGGCAGCGCCAAATCGTGTCCCGAACCGATCAGATCGACGCCGGGGCCAGCCGACAAGTCGACACCGGTGTAGTGGCTGGCGGGGAACGACGGCCGAATCGAGCCGTTGACGTCGGCCGAGCCAATCTCCAGGACGCGGCGGCCGGTCCAGTCGGACGCCAGGTGCCGTGCCGTCATCGCCACGAACTGCAGTTGCTGGAAATGTGCCATCGGGTTCAGGTCGCGGTCGTAAAGGTAGCATGGCCGGGTCGGCGGTCCCTCGCAGTGGAGTTACCATGTCGCATGCCCGCATTCCCACGGTCCGGCCTGGTCTTCATCCTTTCTCTGAGCACAATCGCGTCGTGCACCGGCGCACCGGCGCCGGCCGTGCCCGCGGCCGGCTTCCGCCTGGGCGGGCTCACCAGCGCGGCTCGCGACACCGACAAGGGCCCGAGCCTGCATCACTACACCGAGATCTACGAGCGATTCCTCTTTCAGTGGAAGGATGATCCGATCGCGATCTTTGAGATCGGCGTCGCCAATGGCGGTTCGCTGAAGATGTGGCAGGAGTACTTCCCGAACGCCACCATCGTGGCCGCCGACATCGAGGACAAATCGCGCTTCGACAACGCGCGCGTCAAGACGGTGGTGGCCGACCAATCGAACCGCGACCAGTTGCGCCGCGCGGTGGATGCCGGCGGCGGGCGCTATGACGTCTTGCTCGACGATGGCGGGCACACGATGGAACAGCAGCAGGTCAGCCTGGGCTACCTGTTTCCTGCCGTCAAGCCGGGTGGCTTCTACATTCTTGAGGATATCCATACCTCCATTCCGGCGTTGTGGCCGGACTACGGCGTCGAACCGGGAGGCGCCAACAGCACGTTACGAATGATCCAGGACTACATGGGCGCCGCCCCACCCGCCTTCCGCAGCCAATACATGCTGCCGGCGGAAGTGGCTTACCTCGATCAACATGTCGAGTACATCAACCTGGTCTATCGCACTGACAGCCGCAGCATGGTCGCCATCTTCCGCAAGAAGACCGGGTAGAAGCGCGCGCTATTGCGGCCGCGGCGGGATATTCGAGACCACCAGCTCTGCGACCGTGCCGCGGCGCTGCGCGTTCGAGTTGACGGCTCGCCGCGCCGGGACCTGCCAGGCCCGCAAGCCGGCCGCCCGCGCTTCGGCACTGCTCTCGTACAGCTTGATCACGGATGGCGCGGTCGAGTTACTGAGCAGGACGTCGACCCCGCGCTGCGACAACTGGATCAGCACCTGCTGGAGGCGTTCCTGGTCGGCCTCGGTGAACCCGCGGCCGGTATAGCCGCGAAAGTTCGCGGTCTTGCTGAGCGGCGCATACGGCGGGTCGAAATAGGCGAAGTCGCCGGCGCGCGCGTCGCTCAGGATTTGCTCAAACGGCGCGCGTTGCACCCGGATGCCCGGCCGCGTGAGGACGGCCGAGACTTCCGTCAGCAGCGCGCGGTCAACGATCCGCGGCCGGTCGTAGCGGCCCGGCGGCACGTTGTATTCCCCGGTCGCGTTGAGCCGGAAGAGCCCGTTGTAGCCGGTCCGGTTCAAGTAGATGAGCATGGCGGCGAGCCCGGCGGAGTAGGCGGCGATCTCGCCACCGGACTCGCGCCAGGCGGCGCGTTGCGGGTTGAACTCGCAGTCGCGCACCTGCAGGTAGTGCCGGCGGGCGTCCAATCCATGTCCGGCCGCGAGGTGTTCGAGCGCCGTCAGCACGGCCGGCAGTGAATCGGCAATGCGGGCATAGCAGCCAATCAGGTCGGCGTTGTCGTCGCTGAGCGTGACCGGGCGCGCGTCGAGCCGGCCGAGCGCCGCCAGGTCAAAGAACACCGCACCGCTGCCGACAAACGGCTCGAAGTAGGCGCCGGGCGAGGCCGGGTAGTGGCGGCGCAGGATCGGCAGCAACTGCCGCTTGCCGCCAACCCATTTCAGAAACGGGCGCAGGCCCCGGCGTTCCACCTCGTCATCTTAGTTGAGGGCGCGTCGGTGCATCCGACCCGCCGGCCTTGCTCGCCCGGCCTTTCCTCGATCTGCACGATTAAGCAGTCTCGCCCGTTGGACCGATAAGACGCTGGTAGGCTGGGGTTTGGCCGCCATGCGACCTCGTTCTCACCTATTCGTCGAGCTTGTTCAAGGCCTGAGCGATAGACTAATATGGCACATAGAGTCGTATTAAGTCGTATTACTCAAGTATCGATTACGATTTTGTCATGTAATCGACAGGGCGAAGCTGTGGGCTACCCATCGATATTCGCGACCGGATTGGCGGTGCTGCTTGCCGTTGGGGCGGGGGCTTGTGCGGCGGCGCCGGACACGGGCCGTCGAATCGTGCCGAGCTACGATGATTTCACCGGCCGGTTAGTGAGGCTCAGTGCCGACCAGGACGGTGATGGCCGCCTCGACCAATGGACCTACCTCGACGGCAATCGGCCCCTTCGCGGTGAGGCCGACACCGATCGCGACGGCCGCATTGATCGTTGGGAGTATTTTGACGCCCAGGCGGCTCTGGTGTCGATCGGCACGTCGAGCCTGAACGACGGCATCGAGGACACCTGGACCGAGCCGGCAGCGGCGGCGAATGGGCTGCTGCACGTGGCGTATTCGCGGCGGCGCGATCGCCAGCGCGATCGTCATGAGTACTTCCGCGGCGCGGTTCTGGAGCGGGTCGAGGAAGACACCAATGCGGATGGCCGCATCGATCGGTGGGAACGCTACGAGGGGGCCGTCCTGCGGGAGGCCGCGTTTGACACCATGCTGTCGGGTCGTCCGGCCGACCGGCGCGTGCTCTACGACGATCGTGGCCGTTTCATGTATGTCGACGCCGATCCGGACGGCGATGGCCGGTTTGTACGTGTGCAAGGTGACGAGGCCGCGCCCGCGCGCCCTCCTGGAGTGTTCGAATGATGGTTGCGCGACCCGCCCAGATCTCCGTGGTGCTCGTCCTAATGATCATGGCCCTGCTTGGCGCCCCGGAGGCACTCCACGCCCAGGCGAATGTTGGCACCGGGCCGCTGACCGGAACGCTGGCCGAGACGGAGCCCACCTCGGGCGTGCTGTCCCTGGGCCGCATCAAGGTCGCGCCCGGCCTGATCATCCGCGAGATCGGGTGGGACTCGAACGTCTTCGACGAGCCGGACGCCGAGTCGCCGAAGGAGGACTACGTGGCGTCGTTCCAGCCTGACGCGTCGATCTTCACGCGACTCAGGCTGTTCAAGATCTCGGCCTACGCCGGGTCGGAGTTGACCTACTACAAGAAGTACGCCAGCGAGCAATCGGTGGGCCATGCCTTGCGGGGACGCGTCGACATACTGCTCAGCCGTTTCCGGCCGTTCATTGGCGGGGGTCAAACCAAGTCGCGGACGCGGCCCAACGGCGAGATCGACGTGCGTGCCAATCGCAAGGAAGAAGAACTCTCCGGCGGCCTGTCGTTCGACCTGGGTGCGCACTCGCTCGTCTATGTCTCCGCGGTGCAGACCTATAACGGTTTTGAGAGCGCGGTTCAATCCGGCGTCGACCTCGGCGAGTCGCTGACGCGTGACAGCTACCTCTATCAGGGTGGTGTCAGGACCGACCTGACGCCGCTGCTCACATTCACGCTGTCGGGCGGACTGCGCGAGGACCGTTTTCGCGCCGACCCCACCCGCGACAGTGACAGCCTGACCGCCTCCGCGCAATTCGGGTTTGCGCCGCAGGCCGTGGTCAGCGGCGGCGCGACGTTCAGCTACCGCAAGATGAAGCCGGTCGACCCGCTGGTCACGCCGTTCGAAGGCATCCTGGGTTCGGTGACGCTGACCTATCCGTTCCTGGAAATCGGCCGCTTCAATTTCAGCCTGACGCGCAACATCGAGTATTCGTTTGACTCGGTCGAGGCCTATTTCCTCGAAAACACGGCCAACATCGCCTATACCCACCACCTGTTCGGGGTGGTTGATGCGCAGGTCCGCGCCGGCCGTTCCTATTTCGACTATAGCGCCCGACCTACCTCGGCCGCCCGGACCGATACCCTGGATACGGTCGCGGGAAGCCTCGGTTATAATCTTCGCAACCGGACACGCGTTGCTGTGAACTACGAATACTCCCGCCGTCGATCGGAGCTGCTGGCCGAGCGCAACTACCAGCGGCGGCGCGCGTATCTGTCGTGGTTGTTTGCGTTTTGATCATGCTACATACATTGCTTTCGCTTGCCGTGTTCCTCGTGGTTCAGACCGCGGCGCCCCAGGGCCCGCGACCCGCGGCGCCCAAGCCGCAGTCGCCGCCGCAAGCCAGTGCCACCTACCTGATCGGTGCGACCGATGTCCTCAAGATCCGGGTGTTTGGTGAAGATCGCTACGACGGCGACTACAACGTTGACGGCGACGGCACGATTACCTTTCCGATGATCGGCCGCCAACCGGTCGAGGGCAAGACCACCCGCCAGGTGGAGGACGACCTGACCAAGATGCTGGCGAACGGCTGGCTCAAGGACCCGCAGCTGTCGGTCGAAATCGGGTCCTATCGCAGCCGCTCGATCTTCGTCATTGGCGAGGTGCGGTCGCCCGGACGTTACACCATCGAAGGTCCGATGACGCTGCTCGAAGTGATCGGCCAGGCCGGCTCGCTGACGCCGGCCGCCAGCGACACCATCATCGTCCAGCGGTTTGAGAACGGCATTGCCGCGGCCCTCACCGCGCCGCCGGTCGCCGGCGATCCGCGGGCGAACGAAATCATGCGCGTCAGTCACGAAGAACTCCAGCAGGGCCGGATGACCGCCAACATCCTGCTCCAGGACAGCGATGTCATTTTCGTGCCGCCGGCCGAGCGCTTCTACGTGACCGGGTTTGTCAAGACCCCGGGAGCGTTTCCGCTCAAGCCGGGCATGACCGTGCGGCAGGCGATTGCGGTCGCCGGTGGCATTAGTGAACGAGGTTCGACCCGCCGGCTCAAGATCATGCGGATCGTCAACGGCAAGGAAGAAGAAATCGGCGTCGACATGGCGGACATCGTCAAGCCGAACGACACTATCCGCGTCCCGCAGCGTTTGATCTAGTTCCTTCACCTGGCGGGCGTCCCGTCCGCCAGGCGCTTCCGAGCGCCAATTGAAAATCGTCATCGAACCCGGCCGCGCGGCCGCGCACTACTGGCGCGATCTGTGGCGCTATCGCGAGCTCATGTCCTTCCTGGCATGGCGCGATATCACCGTGCGCTACAAGCAGACCGCGATCGGCGTGGCCTGGGCGATCATCCGCCCCGCGCTGACGCTGCTGGTGTTTGTGGCGTTCCGGCGCATGGCGGGATTGACCGCCGGCGCGGTTCCCGACGTCATTCTCGTGCTGGCCGCGGTCCTGCCCTGGCAGTTCTTCTCGACCGCCCTGTCCGAGTCGGCCGCCAGCCTGATCAGCAACACCGGCCTGATCTCGAAGGTCTACTTCCCGCGGATGATCGTCCCGGCCTCCGCCGTGGTCACCGCCTTCGTCGACTTTGTCGTGACGCTGGCGCTGCTGGCGGTCCTGATGGCGTGGTACGGCGTGACGCCGGACGTCCGCCTGTGGGCGTTGCCGCTGTTCGTGCTGCAGGCCGGCGCCCTGGCGTTCGGCCTCGGCCTCGGCCTGGCTGCGCTGTCGGTGACCTTCCGGGATTTCCGCTACGTCGTGCCGTTCGCGGTCCAGCTCGGCCTGTTCGTCTCGCCGGTGGCGTTCGCGACGTCGCAGGTGCCGGCGGCGTGGCGCACAATCTACTCGCTCAATCCCCTGGTGGGCATCATCGACGGCTTTCGCTGGTCGATTCTCGGCGGCCGCGTCCCGATTGATGCCGCGGTGATGGCGATGTCGGTGGCCGTGACGCTGGTCGCGCTGGTGGCGGGCACGTGGTACTTCCGCCGCACTGAACGGGGATTTGCCGATGCCATCTGAGCCCACGCGATGAGTGACACCGTGGTCTCAATCGAGGGGCTGGGCAAGCGCTACCGCGTCCGCCGCAGCCAGTCCGGCGATCGCTACCAGACACTGCGCGACACCCTGGCACACGCGGCGTCGGCGCCGCTCAGGTGGCTGTCCGGCACCAGCAGCGGCGCGGCGGTGTTCGACGACTTCTGGGCGCTGCGGGATGTCTCGTTTGGCATTTCGCGCGGCGACGTGATCGGGATTGTCGGCCGCAACGGCGCCGGCAAGAGCACGCTGCTCAAGATTCTCAGCCGCATCACTGAGCCAACGACCGGCCGCGTGACCATCGACGGCCGCGTCGCCAGCCTGCTCGAGGTGGGCACCGGCTTCCATCCCGAGCTGACCGGCCGCGAGAACATCTTCCTCAATGCCGCGATTCTCGGCATGACCCGGGCCGAAACCACGCGCAAGTTCGACGAGATTGTTGCCTTCGCGGAGGTCGCGCCGTTCCTCGACACACCGGTCAAACGCTACTCCTCCGGCATGTACGTGCGACTGGCCTTCGCGGTGGCCGCCCACCTGGAGCCCGACGTCCTGGTGGTGGACGAAGTCCTGGCGGTTGGTGACGCGTCATTCCAGAAGAAGAGCCTCGGCAAGATGCACGAAGTCAGCCGCGGCGGCCGCACCGTGCTGTTTGTGAGCCACAACATGGCGGCGGTGCAGGCGCTGTGCACCCGCGCTGTTTGGCTCGATCAGGGCACCCTCGCGCGCGAGGGCCCGGTGAGCGAGGTGGTCAACGCGTACTTGCGGTCCGGCGAGCAGCCAACAACCGCGCTGCCGGGCCAGCCGTTGCGAGCGGCGCCGTCGTTGGACCTGCTGCGGTTCGACCTGTCGCCGAATCCGTTGACCAGCGGCGGCCGGTTGAATTTCGACCTGGCCTTCCGGGCGCGCGAAGCCACCACGATCAGTGAACTGGCTCTGCTCATCTACTCGCCCCTGGAGGTAAGGGTCGCGATTCTCGACCTGCGGCCCTTCGGCTGCCCGATCGCCCTGGCGGCCGGCGACACCCAGTCGTTCCGAGGCGCGTTCAAATCGGTGCCGCTCGTGGACGGCGAATACCATGTCGGCTTCGGCCTTCGCGCGTCCGGCCATGCCGCGGACCACTTGCGGCTCGCCGTGCTGCGCGTGCTCGGGCCGCCGCCGTCGGCCGGCATTGTGCCGTACGCCCCCGAGTATCGCGGCGTCGTAGAGATGGAACTTGAAGTGTCGCCGGCCCATGGCTAGCCCGCAACTGACCGTCTGCATCCCGGCCTACAACCAGCCGGAGTATCTCGCCGAGGCGCTCGAAAGCCTGTGTGATCAAGGCTTGTCTCGATCGCAGTACCTCGTCGCCGTCGCCGACGATGCGTCGCCGCTGCCGCTGGCGGCGGTGGTGGAATCATTTCAGTCGCGCCTGCAGGTGGTCTACGCGCGTCATCCCGGCAACATCGGCCACCTCGCCAACTGGGATGCCGCGTGGCAGCTCACCGCCACTCCGTACGTGTCCTTCCTTTCTCACGACGACGTGGTGGCGCCCGGCCAGTTGGGCCGGGCCCTGGCGGCGATCGCCGGCCAGCCCGACGCGGTCCTGGTGTCGTCACTTGCGCTTTACCAGAACCACCCCGGATCGCTGACCACGGTGCTGCAGGGATGTTTCCTGCGCGGCGCCGGCGCGTCGTTCACCAAGCCTTACCGATGGACCCAGGCCGAGTGGATGGGCCTGGCATTGGCAGCGACGCCGATGTCGATCGTCGGGTCGGTGTTCCAGGTTGACGCGTTTCGCCGCTGCCGCGACTGGACCGGCTTTCCGATCTGGCACGATCGGCTGATGCTGGGCGAAATGGGCCGGCATGGTCAGGTGATCTCGTTGCCGTGGATCGGCGGCCACTATCGCACCGGTGCGGGGCAGTTGAGCCGCGCACTGTGGCAGCCCGACATGAGCGAATTCCAGCAGGCCACCGCCGTGGTCCTGGGCTGGTGCGATCGCGACGGCATCCCGGTGCGGGAGTTCTGGGTCGATCACATCTGCGCCGCCACCGCCGACGATCGAATTCTCTACCTGCGCATGCTGCATGCCGCGCTCGACGCGCCGACCTACCGGGATATCAGGCAGCGCTGTGAGGCGCGGCTGCAGACCCGGTTGCACCTCGGGGGACGCATGAACCGGCTCGGCATCCCCGCGCCGGTCGCCGCGCTGCTGCAACTCGCCGAGCGGCTGATCGAACGCCGGAGATCCTCATGAAAACCATTCTCGTCACCGGTTCGTCCGGCCTGATCGGCTCTGAAGTCTGCACCTACTTTGCCCGGGAGCTGGGCTTTACCGTGCACGGCGTCGACAACAACCAGCGCGAGGTGTTCTTCGGGCCTCAGGGCAATACGCGCTGGAACCAGCAGCGGCTCGAGCGCGAGTTGAAGGGGTTCACCCACCACGAGCTGGACATTCGCGATCGGCAGGGCGTCCTCGACCTGGTGGCGGCGCTTCGCCCGCAGGTGATCGTGCATGCGGCGGCGCAGCCCAGCCACGACAAGGCGGCGGCGATTCCCTTCGACGACTTCGACACCAACGCCGGCGGCACCTTGAACCTGCTCGAGGCGGCGCGCCGGGCCTGCCCCGAATCGCCGTTCATTCACATGTCGACCAACAAGGTCTACGGTGACGCCCCCAACCTGATCCCGCTCACCGAACTCGACACCCGGTGGGACTACGCCGACCCGGCGTTTGCGCACGGCATTCCTGAGAGCTTCACCATCGACCAGTCGAAGCACTCGCTGTTCGGCGCTTCCAAGGTGGCCGCTGACGTCATGGTGCAGGAGTACGGACGCTATTTCGACATGCCGACCTGTTGCCTGCGGGGCGGGTGCCTCACCGGTCCCAACCACTCAGGGGTCGAGCTGCACGGGTTCCTGTCGTACCTCGTAAAGTGCAATGTCGAGGGCCGGCCGTACACCGTGTTCGGCTACCAGGGCAAGCAGGTGCGCGACAACATTCACGCCCTCGACGTGACGCGGTTCATTGCCGCGTTTGCCGCGTCGCCGCGAAGCGGCGAGGTCTACAACCTGGGCGGCGGGCGCGGCAACTCGTGCTCGATCCTGGAGGCGTTTGCCATGACCGAAGCCATGACCGGCAAGGCTCAGGTTCATACCTACGTCGACCAGAACCGCGTGGGCGATCACATCTGCTACTACTCCGACCTGCGCAAGATGCGGGCGCACTACCCGGGCTGGGACATCACCAAGTCGCTATCCCAGACGGTGCGCGAGATCGTCGATGCCTGGCAGGGCGCCCGGGCGCATGCCTGAGACCCGCTGGCCCCGCCTGTTGTATGTCGCCGACGTCCAGGTCGAAGCCACGCAGCACGGCTCAGCCCTGATTTACCGGGCGCTCGAGGAGTACCCGTCCGATCGCTTGCGGCTGGTTGAGACGGGCATGCCGTCCAGCCCGGGCCGTCGCCTGCCGGGTGTGTCGTATGCGGAGGTACCCCTGGCGCGCCGGCGGCTCCTCAATTCGCGCGCGCACGGCTGGTACTCGGCCTGGCTCACGTGGCGGGCCACGGCGCACGCCGGCAGGGTTCTGTCAGCCGTGCCTGGGTTTCGGCCGGAGGCTGTCGCCACCGTCGGTCACGGTTTCGGCTGGGCGACCGCGCAGGCGGTCGCCGACCGGCTGCAGGTGCCGCTCCACTTTATCGTCCACGACGACTGGCCCCGGCTGTCGGGGATGCCCTCGTGGGCGTTGCCGTGGCTGGACCGCACGTTCGCCGGTGTCTATCGCGCCGCCGCGACCCGGCTGTGTGTCTCGCCGTTCATGGCCGAAGTCTACCAAGCCCGCTACGGCGCGGCTGGCAGCGTCATGTACCCGTCGCGGTCGACTGCCTGCCCGGTGTTCGAGGCCAAGGCGCCCAGGACCATTGGCGACGACGACTTGGTGATTGGCTACGGCGGCAACAGCGGGCCGGAGATGATGTCGTGCTTGACGGCGCTGGCGGCAACCCTGGCCGGGCGTCGCGCCCGGCTGGAGGTATTCGGGCCGTTCGACGCCGGCGCGCAGGCGCACTTGCTGGCGCGCTCAACCGCCATCACCTTTCACGGCCTGGTCCCGTTCCAGCAGATGATCCAGGGGCTGCGCGCGACCTCCGATGTGTTGTTTGTGCCGATGAGCTTTGCCGAGGCCGACCGAGACAACCAGGTGGTGTCGTTTCCCAGCAAGCTGGCCGACTACACCGCCACGGGGCTGCCGCTGCTCGTCTATGGTCCCTCGTACTCGTCGCTCGTGCGCTGGACGCGCGACCAGGGCGAGGCCGGTGAAGTCGTGGTCGAGAGCGGCGACGCCGCGCTCGGAGCCGCGCTCGATCGTCTGCGTGCCGGCCACGACCGTCGTGGCGAGCTGGCCGTGCGGGCGGTACGAGCGGGGCGCGCGTGTTTTGACGCCGCCCGTGGCCGACAGGCATTTGCCGCGGCCCTGCAGGGACGCTCGCAGTGAGCACGGCCAGTGGCGCCGCCGACGTGCGCGTGTATCTATTCACGTACCGTCGCAACCACCTGCTGCCGCGCGCCCTGCATAGCCTGCTGGCACAGACCCACACCAACTGGGTTTGCGAGTTACACAACGACGATCCGGCCGATCCGTATCCGGCGGCGCTGGTCGCCGAGGTCAACGACGCACGGGTCACCTGCATCACGCACTCCAGTAACCTTGGCCCCACGCGCAGCTTCAATCACGCCTTCCGCCCGGTGCGCGAACCATTTGTCAGCCTGCTCGAGGACGACAACTGGTGGGAGCCTGAACTGCTGGCACGGTTGCTCGCCGCCATCGAACCGCATCCCGCGATCAATGTGGCCTGGGGCAACAGTCACTTGTGGCACGAGACGGCCGAGGGCGGCTGGCTGCGCGACGGCACCATCTGGCCGGTGAGTGATGCCGATCCCGTCACCATCTTCGAGGTGCCCGATCCGCTGCAGGCCTGTCGCGCCATTCATTCCCATGGCGCGATGGTGTTGAGAGTGACACCCGAGACGATGGTGCCGTGCCCGGCATCGATGCCGATTTTCGCCATTGAACCCATTCGCGAACGCGTCTATCCCGGGTCGCTATTGCTGGTTCGCGAACCCCTCGCCAACTTCGCGATCACCCGCGAGTCGTGGCGGAGCGAAACTGCCGACGAGAACATGCAAATTCTGGTGTTGCTGGCTGAGACGCTGATGATGACTTGCGCCGATGCCGGCGACTTCTACCGCCGCATGTGGGTGCACTGCCGCGGCGACCGCGGCCACAAGCACCGGGTGCTGGTGGTAGCCGGGGCCATGGCCGGACGCCTCTGGAGCGTCGTCAAGTCTGCTGGCGCCGCCGACCTCGCCCTGGTCGCAGGGTGGGCGCTGCGGCACCCACGCCGGATGGTCAACCTGTTCCGGGCGCGGCAGCGGTTTCCCGAGGTGTGGTCATTTCTGCGGGCGGCCGCCGAGGCGCGGATCGGCCAGGCATGAGGGATCGCATGCTGCTGGCCGCCTTGAAGGCCATACCGGTTTCGCTGGCGCGTCACCTGATGTTCCTGCTGCGATCCCACCCCGAAGTGGCTGACGCCTGGGGCCATCACGTCCGGCCGATTCACTACTATGAACCGCTGCCGGATTTTCGTGAGATTACGCCCGAGTCGGCGGGCCGGCGGCGCGAGCCACCCGCCATCGACTTCGACATGCCGGCGCAGCGGCAATGGCAGGCGCGCCTGGGCCGGGCCTACGGCGCCGAGTTGCAGGCGCTCGCCACCGCGGCCGATGGCTTCGATTTTCGTAACGGTTACTTCGATGGTCTCGACGCAGCGTTTTATTACGCGATCGTTCGCGACCGCAAGCCCCGCCGGGTTGTCGAAATCGGCTCCGGGTTCTCGACCCGCATCGCCGCCCGCGCCGTCCGCCGCAACCAGGATGAAGGGGCCCCGGCCGAGATTACCTGCATCGAGCCGTTCCCACAGCCACGGTTGCTCGACGCGGAGTTGCCGATCACGCTGGTGCGCGAGCGAGTCGAGCGCCTGCCGTTCGATCGATTTGAGGCGCTCGAGGCCAACGACATCCTGTTCATCGACTCCAGCCACGCCGTCAAGTTTGGCGGCGACGTGTGCCGCGAGTTCCTTGAGATCCTGCCGCGGCTGAAACCTGGCGTGTGGATCCACGTGCACGACATCTTCTTCCCGCACGACTATCCGGCGGCCTGGCTGATCGACGACCGTCACGCCTGGACCGAACAGTACCTGCTTGAGGCGTTCCTCGCCTTCAACCGCTCGTTCGCGCCAGCCTGCGCGGCTCACTGGCTGTGGTCGGACTTTGCCGATGACCTTGGTGCCGCCTGGCCGGAGGCCATCGTGTCGGCGACCGGGCCTCAGGGGCCGGCCAGTTTCTGGATGACGCGCGTTGAATAACCTGGAGAGGGCGCCGGTGGCGCCGATCGCGGTGGTGATCGCGACGGTCGGCCGGGCCGATGCCCTGCAAGTCTGTCTCGACAGCCTGGTCACGCAGACCCTGCGGCCCGCCGTCGTGCTGGTGGTCCACAGCGGGAGCGATGGCGAGACCAGGCAGGTCTGTGATCAGGACTGGGCCGGCAAGGGCCTGCCGGTCGAGTACTTCGCCTACCCGCACAAGAGCGCGGCGCTCCAGCGCGACTTCGCGGTCCGGCGCACCGCCCAGCCGCTGATCATGTTTGCCGACGACGACATGGAGTTCGAGGCCGGATGGGTGGCGGCGTTGGCACGGGTGCTCGACGGCGACCCTGCGATCGGGGCCACCATGGGCTGCATCCTCAACCAGCGAATCGCGGTGCCGACCCGGCTCTGGCGGCTGTACCGCCGGCTGGTCGCGCCGGCCGGCCGTGCGGCGGTGCCAGGCGCGATCATCGGGGCACTGGTCCCCAATGGGTTCCCGCTCGACGCGGAGGCGCCGCTGCCGGCCGAATGGGTGGGCGGATGCATCACGCTGATGCGCCGCGATGCCTACTTGTCGGTGAACGGTTTCGCGCCGCACTTTCGTGGCAGCTCGCCTGGGGAAGACCTGGACCTCGGCTACCGCATCAGCCGCCAGTGGCGTGTGCTCTACGTCCCGGCGGCCCGTTGTCTCCATCACCAGTCGCCATCCGGACGCGAGGGCATCGGCCGCCATCAGTACCTCTCGATGCGATCGCGCTATGCGTTTTGCCGCGCGAGTGTCGGCCTCGGAACGCTGGCTTCGCTCGGTCACATCACCTTGTGGGCGGCGTTCCAGACGGCCAGCGAGTTTGCGCAGTTGCGGCGGGGCCGGCTGCGGCCCGACGTGTTCCATGCCTTGTGGGGCCGCGTCCGTGGCGGATGGTCGTGCCTGGGCTGGGACCCGGCGTCGGAGCAATTCCCCGAATGGCACGACACGCATGCGTAGCTGCCGCCTGTTGGTCCTCGGTGACTACCCGATCGGCTATGGCAACGGCATCGGCGAGACGTTGTCCGACCTGCTGGCCGACTGGCCCGACGGCGATCTCTTTCAGTTGCACCCGGCCCATCTGACGGCGTTACCCGGCCAGCAGCGCGGCCGGGCCTCCGCCTTTGACGTGCCGCGCCCGCCGGCCGGCCTTGGGTCATGGGCGGCAGCGTTCGGCAAGCCGCTGCTCAAAGCACGCCAGTACCTGGCGCAGCGCCGGCTGGTCGCGCAGGCCGCGGAGCTGATCGGGCGCAACGGGATCCAGGCGGTCCTGACCTATCCCGTCACGCCCTGGGTCCTGTTTGCCGGCGTCGCGCTGCGCAGGGCGTTCCCGGACGTGCGTTTCGCCTTCTATGTCATGGACGACTGGGAAGGGCATCACACCTGTTTCGGCCTGCCCTTTACGCCGCAGCGCCGCGCAGCCCTGACGACGATGGCGACGATGGCCGAGGCGCGGTTCGCCTGCTCGCACCTCATGCAGCGCGACTACGAGCAGCGCTTCGGCAACTCCTGGCAAGTGCTGCACAAGGGCATGCCGGTGCCGGCCTCGCCGGCGCCGCGCCCGGCCGGACCGTTCACCAACATTCTCTATACCGGCGCCATGAACATGTTCCGGTTCGACGCCGTGCTGGCCTTCGCTGAGGGCTTGCGGCAATTTCGGCAGCGCTCGGGTCGCGACGTCACGCTGACTCTGCTCGGACCGGCCCCCGATCGTGAGTACACGGAGGGGTTGGCGCGGTTCGAGTTCATTCGCACCGAGCCTTGGGTAGATAACGAGGCATGCTTGCGACGGCTGGCCGGCGCCGACCTCTTGTATCTGCCTCTGTCGTTTGAGGATAAGCTCGCTCGCATTGCCAATCTCGCCATGCCGACCAAGTTCTCCGAGTACCTCGCGTCGGGGCGGCCGGCGATCTTTCACGTGCCCGCGGTCTCGGAGGTGCAGGCACTGGCGGCCAAGGCCGGCCTGCCGCTGACGCTGAACACAGTTGACCCCGAGGCGATCTGCGCGTTCCTGGCTCGACTCGACGCCGACGGCCTGGACGAGGCAGCCTACCAGCGCCAGGCGTCGTGGCTGCTCGACACTGAGTTCAACCCGGCGGCGCTCAGGCGGCGACTGGCGGAAGTGTGCGTGCCATGCGAATCCTGATTCTCGGCGCCGCCGGCATGCTCGGCCACAAGGTGCTGCAGCACTTCAGTGCGCGCGGTTACGACGTGGCCGGTACGGTACGGGACGCGCGTGAGCGATCGGCCCTGGCGCAGCTGCCGCTGTTTGCCGGTGACAGCATCCTCTGGAACGTGGACGCCATGGACTGGCCCCACCTGCGTGCGACGCTGGAGAGACACCGGCCCGACGTGGTCATCAACGCCCTCGGCATCGTCAAGCAACGCCAGCTTGCCACGTCAGCGACTGCGTCGATCCAGATCAACGCGCTGCTGCCGCATCTGCTGGCCGATGCCTTGTCGGGGTGGAATGGCCGGCTGATTCACGTCAGCACGGACTGCGTGTTCAGTGGCTCGCGCGGAAGGTACCGCGAGTCCGACGTGAGCGACGCCGACGATCTGTACGGCCGCTCGAAGTTCCTGGGTGAAGTGATCGACATGCCGAACGCCGTGACGTTGCGTTCGTCGATCATTGGCCGTGAGTTGCGCCACCATCAATCGCTGCTTGACTGGTTCCTGGCCCAGAACGGCGGACGGGCGCAGGGCTACCGCCGGGTCATGTATTCCGGGCTGACCACCATCGAAATGGCAGTAGTGCTCGACCGCGTGGTTCACGAGCACCCAACCTTGGCCGGGCTGTATCACGTCACCTCTGAGGCGATCAGCAAGCATGACCTGATCGTCATGCTGGCGGCGGCTTTTCGCATCGACGTGGCGATCACACCGGTCGACACGCCGGTCAGCGACCGGTCGCTGTGCGGTGATCGCTTTCACGCGGCCACCGGTTACCTGGCGCCGTCGTGGCCGGACTTGACCGCCGCCCTCGCCGCCGACTCCACTCCCTACGGCGAATGGCTCGCCATCCTCAGCAAAGACCCATCATGACTTCACCAGCCGTTCAACCGTTCGACAACCAGCGCATCCTGATCACCGGTGGCACCGGCTCCCTGGGACAGGTGCTGACCCGCCGCGTGCTGGGCGGCGAAATGGGCCGTCCCGCCAGCGTGACCATCTTCTCGCGTGACGAGGCCAAGCAGCATTTCATGCGTCTCGAGCACCAGAACACCCGAGCCGCGACCGACGAAGTGATTTACCGCCACGCACCGGACGTGCTGCGGTTTCACATTGGCGACGTCCGCGATCGGTGGAGTCTGGCCTCGGTGCTCGGCGAGTCGGACATCGTCATCAACGCGGCGGCACTCAAGCAGGTGCCGACCTGCGAATACTTTCCGACCGAGGCCGTGCGCACCAACGTGCTGGGGCCCGAGAATATCGTGTCGCTGATCGAGACGCAGCGGCTGCCCGTTAAGGTCGTGGTCGGGGTGTCCACCGACAAGGCGTGCAAGCCGGTCAACGTCATGGGCATGACCAAGGCGATCCAGGAGCGCGTGTTGATCCAGGGGAACATGCGGTGCCATGGGACGCGGATTGTCTGCGTTCGCTACGGCAACGTGCTGGCCTCACGCGGATCGGTGATTCCGCTGTTTCACGAACAGATCAAGCGCGGCGGACCGGTGACGATCACCACGCCGCTGATGACCCGCTTCCTGCTGAGCCTGGACGACGCGGTTGATACCGTGTTTGCGGCGATCCGCGAGGGCCAGCCGGGCGACACCTACATCCCACGCGCGCCGGCGGCGCGCATGACCGACCTGGCGCGGGTGCTGATCGGCGATCGCCCGATCGAGACAGTGATCACCGGCATCCGGCCGGGCGAAAAGGTCCACGAAATCCTGATTAGCGAAGAGGAGGCCCAGCGGGTCGAGGAGCGCGGCCGGTTCTATGCCATTCGCGCGCTGCTGCCGGAAGTCAGCCCGCAGACGCCCAGCCGCGCCGGCCTCGACCGCGAGTTCAGCTCCAGTGATCACGTGGTCGACGAGCCGGCCCTGCGAGCGCTGCTGGTCAGTAATCGCCTGATGGTGGGCGATACCGACGACGAAGCCGAGATCCTGCGATGAAGATCCTGACCATGCTCGGGACGCGTCCCGAGATCATCCGCCTGAGCGAAGTGATCCGGATTCTCGATCGCGAGGCGGACCACGTCCTGGTCCACACCGGCCAGAACTACGACGCCAGCCTGAGCGACCAATTCTTCGCCGAGCTGCGGGTCCGCACGCCCGACGAGCACCTGGGCATTCGCGAGACCGGCCTCGGTGCCCAGATTGGCCGCATCCTCGAGGGCACCGAGGCCCTGCTGCGCCGGCACCGGCCTGATCGGCTGCTGATCCTCGGCGACACCAACAGCGGCATGTCGGCGATCATCGCCCGCCGCCTGGGCGTGCCGGTCTATCACATGGAAGCGGGCAATCGCTGCTTCGACGATCGCGTGCCGGAAGAGGTGAATCGCCGGGTGATCGACCATTGCAGCACCGTGCTGATGCCGTACACCGAGCGCAGCCGGGCCAACCTGTTACGCGAGGGCATTGACGGCTCGCGCATCTTCGTGACCGGCAACCCGATCAAGGAGATCATCGACGCGCACCGCGATCGGATTGACGCCAGCCAGGTCGTGGCCGACCGGCAACTGGCGCCGGGCCGCTATTTCCTGGCCACGCTGCATCGCGCCGAGAACGTCGATCACGAAGGCCGGCTGCGCAGCCTGCTCGAGGCCTTCGCCCAATTGCATCGCCGCCACGGCATGCCGATCGTCTGTTCGCTGCACCCGCGCACCAAGGCCAGGATCGAGTCGTTTGGCATTGCCGCGGGCGACGGGATCCAGTTCGCGGTGCCGTTCGGATTCGCTGACTTTCTCAGCCTCGAGCAGCAGGCGTTCTGCACGCTGAGCGACAGCGGCACGGTCCAGGAAGAGGCCTGCATCCTGGGTGTGCCCAATGTCACCATCCGCGACGTTACCGAACGGCCGGAAACCATCGAGTGCGGCTCCAACATCCTGTCGGGTGCCACGCCGGAAGGGGTGCTGTCGGCGGTCGCGATTGCCACCGGGCCGGGACGGCGCTGGGTGGCGCCGGCCGAATACCTGCGCACCGATGTGGCGCCGACCGTGGCCCGCATCGTGCTCGGCGAGCGTCTGCCGGACCTGGCCGAAATCGAGTGGCGCGCGCGGTCGCGCGGCTGACGCCATGAATTTCAGTCACTGGCGCGACGTGCTTCGCAACCATCCGCGGCCGGCGCGGCTGGTCGCGGCGCGGTTTCTCGAGCGCACCGGGTTGTCGCCGCTGTTCACCGTGCCGCTCGACGGCTATCGGCTGCGGTTCTATCCCACCAACGTCTCCGCCAATCTCTGGATCAACGCCGATACCCGGGTGCACGGGCTCGACCTGTTCAAGGACTATTGCCAGCCTGGCGACGTGGCGGTGGATGTCGGCGCCAATATCGGTGAGGTCTCGATCATCCTGAGTCAGCGGGCCGGTGCGGCCGGCCGGGTGTTTGCCTTCGAGCCCAATCCGCGAATCTACCGCTACCTGCTTGGCAACCTGCAACTCAATCGCCGCGACAACGTCGTCGCCGCCAACCTCGCGGTTGGTGCCGTGCCCGGCGTCGTGCGCATGTCCGACGACAAGTATGACGACATGAATCGCATTGTCGAAGGCGGAGCCATTGAAGTGGCCTGCACGACTCTTGACGCCCAGATTCCCGCCGGACCGATCGCCTTCATGAAGATCGATGTTGAGGGCAGCGAATTGCGCGTCCTCGAAGGGGCCCGGCAGACGCTGGCGCGCACCGCCTGCGTGAACTGCGAGATGGGGGAGGCTCACTACCGCCGCTACGGTTACGGCATGTCGGACTTGATCGCGCACCTCCAGCAGGCCGGCTTGCAGACCTGCGTGGTCGATGGCGCGCGCCGGCTGCGGCGGATCGCTCCTGCATTCGCCGAACCCGGCGGCCACGAACTGGTCGCCGTGAGAGACCCGGCGGATTTCGTCCGCCGCACCGGATGGACTCTGCTGTGACCATTCCGGTGACGGCGATCGTCACGGCCTATCGGCGCGCCGATGAACTCGTGCGCACGCTCCGCCTGTTGCGCGCGTGCGAACCGGCGCCGGCCGAGATCCTGGTTCATGTCGATGGCGATCAACGCGCGTGCGCCGAGGAAGTCGCCCGTGAGTTCCCCGACATCCCGGTGGTGGTCAGCAACGAACGGGTAGGCCCTGGCGGCGGTCGCAACCGGCTGATGGCCGTGGCGCGACATGAACTGGTCGCCAGTTTCGACGACGATTCCTATCCGATTGATCGTGACTATTTCAGCCGCGTCGAGCGGCTGTTCGCTGAATTCCCGGACGCGTGGGTGGTCGATGCGCGCGTCTATCACCTGAACGAGCGGATCGAACCCGATGCCACCACGGCCGAGTGGGTTGCCGATTTTTCCGGCGGCGCCTGCGCTTATCGCCGGCGGCGGTACCAGGAGACCGGCGGCTATGTGCCGCTGCCGACGGCCTACGGCATGGAAGAGGTCGACTTTGGCCTCCGGCTCCACGCCCTGGGCGGGCGAGTGCTGCGCTCGGCGCGCCTTCGTGTGTTTCACCATACCGATCTTGCACATCATGCCGACCCCGCCATCACCTCCGGCAGCATCGTCAATCTCGCGCTGCTGACCTACCTGCGATATCCGTTGAGCATGTGGGCCGTCGGCGCCGGCCAGTGTCTCAATCGCATTCAGTGGCTGATTCGTCATGGCCGCCGCCGCGGCGTCCTCTCCGGTGTGGCCGCCATTCCGTGGACGATCGTGCGTCATCGCCACCGCCGCCTTCCGCTGCCCGCGCCCACCGTACGGTCGTTCCTGGCCCTGAGGCGGCGGGCCATCCCCGCGACCCCGTGACCGCACCCCTCTGGATTTGCTGCCACCTCGGCGCGCGTGAGCACTACGCCATTCCCCGCGCGCTGCATCGCGCGCAGCGGTTGCGAAGCTTGATCACCGACGCGTGGGCGGCCCCGGCCAGCGTGCCGGCGGGCCTTGGCGGCGCCTTCGCCCGGCTCAGCCAGCGCCACCATCCGGACCTGGCTGATGTGCCCGTGCGGGCCTTCACCACCGCGTTGTTGATGCGCGAGGCGGGATGGCGGTTGCGCCGGCTGGAGGGCTGGCACCTCGCGATCGCCCGCAACCAGTGGTTTCAAACCCGCGCGATTGACGCGCTGCCAGACGATGTGCCTGACGGCCCGGGGACCATGCTGTTCGCCCACAGTTACTCCGCGGCGCGGATTTTCGCCGAGGGTAAGCGACGAGGCTGGACCACCGTCCTCGGCCAGATCGATCCCGGCGCCGAACACTACGAGCTGGTCCAGCGCCTGGCGGCGTCGCGCCCGGAGTTCGGTCCGGCGCCGCCGTCGCCGCCAGCCGGATACCTGGACGACTGGCGCAACGAGTGCGGCCTGGCCGACTGGATCGTGGTCAATTCCGAATGGTCGGGTGAGTCGCTGCGGCGCGCAGGCGTGCCGGCCGCGAAGCTCAAGGTGATTCCGCTTCCGTACTTGGCCGAAGCCGGCGCGGCTGGGTTTGTCCGCACGTATCCTGAGGCGTTCACGGTCGAGCGGCCGCTGCGCGCGTTGTTTGTCGGCACCGCCTCGGTGGCCAAAGGGGTCGGCGAGCTTCTCGACGCGTTTGACACTCTCGGCGGGCTGCCGGTCGAGCTGCGCCTGGTCGGCGACTGCGCGATGCAGGTGCCGGCTCGGTTCGTCGGGCATCCGCAGGTGACTTGGGTCGGCGCCGTCGACCGCGCCACCGTCATGGCGCACTATCGCGCGTGTGACCTGCTGGTGTTTCCCTCGCACAGCGATGGATTCGGCATGGCCCAGGTCGAAGCCCAGGGATGGAGCCTGCCGATTCTTGCCTCACGCCACTGCGGCCGCGTCGTGCGTGACGGTGACAACGGCCGTCTGCTTCACGACGTCAGCGCGAACGCCATCAGCGACGCGCTGCGCTGGGCGGCCGGCGCCCCCCGCGAACTCGAGCGCTTCTCCGCCAACTCGGCCCCGCTGCGGTCCGCGGGCCTGGCCCCGCTGACCGACGCCCTGCTGGCCTTGGAGCCCGCGTGAGCCAGACCGTGGACCCGTGGCTGCTCGACCGGCTGGTGTGTCCGCGCGACCGCGGCGCCCTCAGTCAGACCGGCGACCGCCTGGCTTGCCAGGCCGGTCACAGCTATCCGGTGGTGGACGGCCTGCCGGTCATGGTGCTTGATGATGTGCGCCAGACCTTTGGTGCGGCTGCCGGCTCACTCCGTCTAGCGGCCGCGCACGCGGCGCCGCCGGCCGGCGTCGAGTTGTACCTGGACTCGATTGAGATCAGCGAGGCGGAAAAGCAGGGCGTAATCGCGTTGGCTGCCCGACAACCCACCATCGATCCCGTCGTGGCCTACCTGGTGGCCGCGACCAACGGCCTCATGTACCGTCACCTGGTCGGGAAACTCGAGGCTTATCCGATTCCGGTGCTCGACCTGCCGAAAGGGCAGGGACAGCCGCTTCTCGATATCGGCTGCAGCTGGGGCCGATGGACGATCGCCGCCGCCAGGCTGGGGTACGACGCGGTTGGCATCGATCCATCGCTCGGCGCGGTGATGGCGGCCCGGCGCGTGGCGCGGAGCATGAACCTGCGCGCTCACTTCGTGGTGGGCGATGCCCGCTACCTGCCGTTCGCCGACGGCGCGTTTGCCACTGCGTTCTCCTACAGCGTCCTGCAGCACTTTTCACGCGAGGATGCCGGGCGAGCCGTCGGCGAGGCCGGCCGCGTGCTCGCGCCAGGCGGCAGGGCTCGCGTGCAAATGCCGACCCGCTACGGGATCCGCTGCCTGTATCACCAGGCCCGTCGCGGGTTTGGCGACGGCACCGGATTCGAGGTGCGATACTGGTCGGTGCCTGCGCTGCGCCGAATGTTTTCCGACCGGATCGGCTCAGCCACGGTGACGGTCGATGGCTACTTCGGGATTGGGTTGCAGCCGTCCGACGCACCGCTGATGACGCCCGGCCGCCGTGGCGTCTTGCGCGCATCTCGGTGGTTGAAGCGGGTCCAGGCCCACGTGCCAGCCCTGATCCACGTCGCCGACAGCGTCTACATCGAGGCGACGAAGCAGCCGTGAGCGCCTTGACCGCCGCCGAGCGCACGCTGGTAGTGACCCATTTCCCGTCGCCCTACCAGGTCGAACTCTTCAACGAAGTCGAGCGGGTCCGCCCAGGCGCGATCCAGGTGTACTACTTGCACCGCCGGCTGACGGCTCGCAAGTGGACCGGCGTGCCTCCGCTGCACGAACATCGCTATCTGGACGCGGGTCCACTTGAACTGGAGGCTGCCCGCCAGGCGATGCACCAGTTCGGGCTCGTCGTCTTTAACTTCTACAACGAGATCATCCCCGCAAAATTGATCCGTCTGCGTCAGCGATCCGGCTTGCCCTGGTGCTTCTGGGGTGAGCGTCCCGGTTACCGGTTTCCCTGGCTGGCCCGCCTGGCCCGGCGCGGGCGGCTCTCGGCCTTGCACGCCGGCCGTCAGCCGATCTGGGGCATTGGCCAGTGGGCCGTCGACGCCTACCAGCAGGAGTTCGGGTCGTCTCGCGCGTATGTCAACCTGCCGTATTTTTCCGACCTGGCTCGCTTTCAGCGCTCACAGCCCGGCGCCCCGGCGGATGGGACGACGTTTCTGTTTTCGGGTTCGCTCTCGCACCGCAAGGGCATTGAAGTGCTCGCGCATGCTTTCTTGCGACTGGCCGGCGTCGCTCCTCGAGTCAGGCTGACCATCATGGGCGAAGGGCCGCTCGACGCCAGGCTGCGGCGCCTGCTGGCGCCGTGCGACCGCGTCTCGTGGCTGGGCTTTCGCGACTGGAATGATCTGCCGGCGGCCTATCAGTCGGCGCACGTGCTCTGCGTCCCCTCGCGCCATGATGGATGGGGACTCGTGGTGCCGGAGGGACTGGCGTCGGGACTGCCCACGATTGCGACCACGCGGACCGGGGCCGCTCTCGATTTGATCGAGCCGGGCCGCAACGGCTGGTTGATCCCGGCCAACTCGGTGGAGGCGCTCTACGGGGCCATGGCCGAGGCGGCGGGGTTGCCGGTGGCGGCGTGGTCGGTGCTCAGTCGCGGCGCCAGGGACAGTGTGGCCGGCCACCAGTTGTCGCATGGGGCCGTTCGCCTGCTCAACGCGGTGGATGCCGCGCGCACCACCAGCGGCGGGGCGGTTTAGCCGGTATGTGCGGGATTGCCGGTATCGTCGGTCGTGAGCCGGGCCGTGATCTGCGAACCCCGCTCGATCGGATGCGCCGGGCGCTGGCCCATCGCGGTCCAGACGACGAGGGCTCGTGGCAATCACCCGGCGGTCTCGCCGGGTTCGCGCATACCCGGCTGTCCATTCTTGATCCCTCGCCGGCCGGCCATCAGCCGATGACGGTGGCAGACGGGCGATTCACGATCACCTACAACGGCGAGATCTACAACTTCGGCGCGTTGCGGCAATCGTTGCTCGGCGCCGGCGTCGCCTTTCAGTCGCACAGTGACACGGAAGTCATCCTGCGCCTGTACCAGGCCGAGGGGCCGGCGTGTGTCGAACGCCTGCGCGGCATGTTTGCGCTGGCGATCTGGGACGAGGCCGAGCAGACCTGCTTTCTTGCCCGCGACCGTTTCGGAATCAAGCCGCTCTATTTTCACGACACCGGCAGTCGCCTGGCCTTCGCGTCGGAGACGCGCGCGCTGGTCGCCTCTGGACTGGTCGCTCCGCAAGTCGACCGGCAGGCGGCTTACGAGTACTTCCGGACTGGATCGGTGCCGGAGCCGCTGACGCTGATTGCCGGCGTGACCGCGCTTGAAGCCGGTCATCACCTGACCTGGTGTGCTGGCCGCCGGGTGTCGAAGCGCTACTGGGCCATCAGCTTCAGGCGCGGGCCGCTCGCGGGCGATCCGGTGGCGCGAACGCGCGAAGCGCTAATTGATTCCATTAAGCATCACTTCGTGAGTGATGTGCCGGTCGGCGTCTTCCTGAGTGGCGGCGTGGACTCGACGGCCATTGTCGCCCTGGCGCAGGCCGCCGGCATGGGTCCGCTGCCGACCTTCTCCCTGACCTTTCCCGGGTTTGACGTCGATGAGGGGCCGGCGGCCAGGCGAACCGCCGCGCATTTTGGTACCACGCATACGGAGCATCCACTCGACTCGGCCGGCGCGCGCCAGCTGTTCCACCAGTTCATCGGCTCGGCCGACCAGCCGAGCATCGATGGGTTCAACACCTACACAGTCAGCCGCCTGGCCCGCACGCACGGCATCAAGGTGGCGCTCTCGGGCCTGGGCGGCGACGAGTTGTTTGGCGGCTATCCGTCGTTTCGCGCCGTTCCGCGACTGTTGCGGTTGGCCCGCCTCGCCCGGCTTGGCGGGCCGTTGGCGCCGGCGGCCGTACGGCTGGCCGGCGTGGTGGGTGGTTCACGCATCGCGCGGATGGCGGACCTCGTGTCGGCGCCACCCACGCTCAGCACCGCCTATCGCGCGTTCCGCGGCATCTTCAGTGATCGCGACGCCGCGGCGCTGACCGGCTTGCTGACGGATCCCGGTGAGGCATCGTGGACCGCGGACCAAGCGATCGGCGGCGCGCCGGCGGCCGAAGACGACGACCCAACCGTGCTTGATGCGATCAGCCGGCTGGAGGTGTCGCGCTATATGCGTAACCAGTTGCTTCGCGACGCCGACGTGATGAGTATGGCGTCGGGTGTTGAATTGCGAGTACCGTTTCTCGATGCCTCTCTGGTGGCGGCGGTGACCGACATTCCGAGCGAGGTCCGCTGCCGGCCCGGCAAGGACCTGCTCGTGCGGGCCGTCCCGGAACTGCCACCCTGGGTGGCGAACCAGCCGAAGCGCGGGTTCCTGTTTCCGATGGCGCAGTGGCTGGACCGCGACTGGTCCGAGGCCCTCCAGGACGGCGGCGGGGTATCAGGCGTGAAGTTGGACACGTGGTATCGCCGGTGGGCGGTCATGGCGTTTCGACAGTGGCGAGAGCGATTGAGGGAGCACCATGGCTGAGGAATTCGGCGGACGTTCGGGCGCCATCATTGGCTTTTCCACCACCAGCGCGGGGCTGCTGATCGCCCTGGCCATGTTCCCGGCCAACCCGAGCCCGCAGGGCGCGCTGATGTGGCCCGCGACGATCCTGGCGCTCGGCATCATGGCGGTGCCCCTCGCGCGTGGCATCCTACGGTCGCCGAGAATTCTCGACGCCGAAAACCTGGTGGCCTTTGGCTTCGTGTTCTGGATCTTGTTGGATTTGATCCAGGGCGCCTACGAATTGGACGAGGCAGCCGACTGGGCACTGCGCGATGCCTTCATCTCGGTCGGTGTGTCGGCCATGGCCATGTGGGTGGGCGTCGCCGGCCGGCCGTGGAAGGTACCAAAGTGGCTGGCTGAGATCGCGGCGCGGCCGATGGATACCAAGATCGTGAGCCGGCTGGTTCCGGTTTGCTTCCTGTTGGGCATGTTCCAGTACGCCCTGGCCACCGACTTCGACATTCCCTACATGTTCTCCTTTATCGGCCAGCCACGATGGGCGGCGCCGTGGGGCCGCGGTCAGTTGGGCGGATGGGATGCGTTTATCGACCAGTTGCAGTACTTCGGCTATGTCCTGCCCAGCCTGACCGCCCTGATGATTGCCCGCCGCGGGTTCACCTTCAGTGTGTTGCTGTCGGTGGCCGCGTCCGGCATCATGCTGGCGTTTCTGTCACAAGGCGGCGGCCGGCGCATCATCGGCGTGACCGTGGGTGCCGCGATCATCGTCTGGATCCAGGCGCAGCGGGCGCTTCCGTTCCGCCGGTTGATCGTCGCCGGCGCCGCCGCCGTTGGACTGTTGACGGCCATGCAGTTCATGCTGAACATCCGCACCGTCGGATACGACGAGTTCCTCTTTCGCGGCGAGCAGGAATACGACTACCTGCACGTTGACGACAACTTCCTGCGGCTGGCCCAGGTGATCGAACTGGTGCCGGCGGCGCACCCGTTTATCGAATATCGCCAGCTGACCTTTACCCTGGTTCGTCCGGTGCCGCGTGTGTTCTGGCCAGGCAAGCCCGTCGACCCTGGATTCGATCTGCCGGCGATTCTGGGAATGAAGGGCCTCAGCCTGTCGACCTCCATCATCGGTGAGTGGTACTTGAGTTACGGGTGGTTCGCCGTCGTCATCGGCGGCTGGTTGCATGGGCGACTGGCACGAACGGCGAATGTGCTGCGCGCAACCGATGCCTTTCGCGCCAACCCGATCGTCTATGCGCTGGCGGTGATGGTGCTGGTGTCGGGGATGCGCTCGATGCAGGATCTGGTCATCATGAGTTACGCACTGGTGGCGTGGTGGGCGGCCAACCGCCTGACCCAGTCGCGGGTCGAAGCCACGCGGTGAAGCTGCTGCAGGTGGTCGCGTCGTACCTGCCGGCGGTGCGCTACGGCGGCACCATCGTGTCGGTGCACGGGCTGGCCAGGGCCCTGGCGGCGCGCGGCCACGATGTGCACGTGTATACGACCAGCGTCGACGGGGCCGGCGATTCGGATGTGCCGCTCGGCGTGCCGGTGGAGCGCGACGGGGTCAAGGTCTGGTACTTCCGGTCGCCCAATCTTCGCCGCCTCTACCGCTCTCCCGATCTCGGGGCCGCGCTTGCCCGCTCCGTCGGCGGTTTCGACGTGGTCCACACTCACGCCATCTTCCTGTGGCCGCTGTGGGCGGCGGCGCGAGCGGCGCACCGTGCCGGCGTGCCGTACGTCGTCTCACCGCGCGGCATGCTGGAGCGCGACCTGATCGCCGAGAAGAGCACGTGGCTGAAGGGGATGTGGATTGCCATGGTTGAGCGGCGGTCGCTCGAGCAGGCGTCGGCGCTGCACGTGACCAGCGCCCGCGAGGCCGCTGAAGCTGCGGCCTTTGGATTTCGCCTGCCGGCCATGCACGTCATTCCCAACGGCGTCGACCCTGACCCGGCCTCGAGCCGCGCGCCGTCGGCGGCGATTGCCGAAATCGCCGCCGGGCCGCCCTTTGTCCTCTTCCTGGGCCGGCTCAATTGGAAGAAGGGCATCGACCGGTTGTTCGGGGCGATGGCGCGCGTCCCGGGTGTGAGGCTGGTATTGGCCGGGAACGACGAGGACGGTTACCGGGCCGTCCTGAACGAGGTGGCCGCCCGGGTCGGCGTGTCGTCGCGGGTGGTCTACACCGGCGCTGTTGATGGCGCCGACAAGGCGGCGCTGCTGGCGCAGGCACGGATGCTGGTGCTGCCGTCCTATTCAGAAAACTTTGGCAACGTGGTGGTGGAAGCGATGGCGGCCGGTTGCCCGGCGATCGTGACGCCCGAAGTGGGCATGGCCGACGCCATCGGCGAGACCGGGGCCGGATGGGTCGTTGATGGCGATGCGGTGGACCTGTCGGGGGCGATCGCGCGGCTTGTGACCAATGCGGCGCTGCGCGCGGAGATGGGCGAGCGCGGACGGCAGGCGGCCGCGACCCGCTTTTCGTGGGCCACGGTCGCCGGCGAAATGGAAGCTCTCTACGAAAGTGTCCGGCATCCGCAGGGACAAAGAGCGTGACATCGATCGCCGGTCTTGTCCTGACCTTCAACGAGGCGCCGAACCTTGCCCGGACCCTGGCCAAATTGACCTGGCTGAGCGAGGTCGTGGTGGTGGACAGTGGCAGCACAGACGGCACGGTGGCGATCGCCGCGTCGTTCGCCAATGTCCGGGTGGTGCCGCGCACGTTCACCACTCACGAGGAGCAGTGGAACTTCGGGCTCACGGACACCGGGCTGACGGCTGACTGGGTGCTGGCCCTTGACGCCGACTACGTGCTCAGCGACGGCCTGGTTCGCGAACTTGAAACGCTCGAGCCGCCCGCCGGCACCTCCGGCTATGCCGCCTCGTTCCGCTACTGCATCGACGGCCAGCCGCTGCGCGGCGCCGCCTATCCCCCGGTGACCGTGCTCTACCGGCGTGCCGACGGCCGCTACGTCCAGGACGGCCATACCCAACGCGTCCGGATCATGGGCACCGTCGGCGTCTTGCGCGAACCCATCTTTCACGACGACCGCAAGCCGCTCAGCCACTGGTTGTGGTCACAGGCCCGCTATATGGAACTCGAGGCCGAGAAACTGGCCTCTCCCGGCCAGGTTAGCTTCGTCGACGGCGTGCGGAGGTGGATTGTGATCGCGCCGCCGGCGATGTTTGTCTATTGCTACGTGGTGCGCGGCGGCATCCTGGACGGCTGGCCTGGCCTGTACTATGCACTCCAGCGCGCGACTTCAGAGATCATCCTGTCGCTGTTCCTGGTGCGGCGCTGGCTAGGGCCCGCCTAGGCGGCGGCCACGACCCGGCCCGCCGCAGCCTGCTAGGCCGAACTGGCGAGCCGCCCGAACAGCGCCCGGCGCGCCGGCTGATGGCGCAGGAGCGCCAGGATGAAGTCGCGGTGCCGGTTGAAGCGCGCCGTCTGGCGCACGATCGGCAGGATGCCGTCGGTCTTCGCCAGTTCGAACAAGGCATCGATATCGGTGTCGCGCATGCGTTGGGCGACGAAGCGCAGCGCCAACTGTGCCTTGAACTCCGGCTGAAACCGCGCCCGCCAGCGCCGCTCGTATTCACGCAGCGCGCCGGCGGTCAAGTTGTCTGCAGCCAGGGCCGAGTGCAGGACCTCGGCCGCGATCTCGCCGCTGACCACGCTGTAGTAAATCCCGCCACCAGTGGTCGGCTTCACCAGACCCGCCGCGTCACCCACCGCCAAGATCCGGTTGGCATAGCTGCGCCGCACGCCACCGAGCGGCAGCATCCGCCGCCGCGGGCTCGAGGCATCGGGCACCGCCACTGACCAGCGCTCGCGCACCCGCGCCAACATCCGCGAAAAGTACTCACCGGCGTCGGCGTCGGCCATCACGCCAATGCGAACGAAGGTGCCGTAGGACCGCTGCACGGGCACGGCCCAGGCGAAGCCCTTGGGGGCGATCTCCGATCCGAAGTGAATCTCGACATCGCCGAGGCGATCGGCCGGCAGCTCAAGCTGGGCTGACTGCAAGAACGTCGACGGCATGCCCAAGCCGAGGCGGCGCTGAAACGTGTAGTTGGCGCCGCACGCCAGCACTGCCGCGCGCGCAGTCATGATCTCGCCGCTCGCCAGGGTGATGCGGACGTCGTGGTCGCCGGGCTCGACTGCGGTGACCCGCTGGCCGCGCAGCACAGTCGCGCCTGCCGCTTCCGCCCGCCGCGACAGCGCCTCGTCGAAAACGGCGCGGTCGATGACGACGGCTTCGGTGGTTGCGGTGGTGTATTCGAACGAGTGGCCGGCCGGCGCCACGAACTTGACGGTCGATAGCGGGTTCAAGACCGACTCGGCCGGCAGGTGCAACGGTTCGATGGCGTCCTGCGCGAGCACGCCGGTGCAGTGCACCGGCATGCCGATCGCCTCGTGCTCTTCGAGCACGGTGATCGAGCGCCCGAGGGCCGCGAGGGTGCGGGCCACCGACATGCCGCCCGGACCTCCGCCAATGATCACCACATCGAGCATTGCGTCAGATTATACAGGCTGGTGCTGCGATCGCCGTCAAACCTTCGGGCCGCGATTCTCCCAGCGGCCGCGCACGGTGATCCAGAACGACACCAGGATCAGCCGCAGGTCCAGGCAGAATCCAGCGCGCTGCTGGTAGAGCTGGTCATAGCGAAACTTGCCGGTGCGTGGCAGATCGCGCGAGGCATATACCTGCGCCAGGCCGGTCAGGCCCGGCCGCACCCGGTGTCGGGCCTCGTAGCCGCGAATGTCACTGAGCAACAGGTGGCGGCCATCCGCGGTCGTGTCCGCTTCGCCGGGCCGCAGCGGCCGCGGCCCGACCACGCTCATGTCGCCGCGGCAGATGTTCCATAACTGCGGCAGCTCGTCGAAGGCGGTGGCGCGCAACACGCGGCCCACGCGGGTGACCCGGGGGTCATTGGCGGTCGCCTGCACGGCGCCGGTCAGCTTTTCGGCGTCGACGACCATCGACCTGAACTTGTAGGCCAGGAACACCCGCCCGCCGCGGCCGACGCGCTCCTGCGCGAACAACACCGGTCCGCCATCGTCGAGTTTGATCGCGACGGCAATCACCAGAGCCACCGGCGAAAAAGCGAGTAACCCGGCGCCCGAGACGAGTAGGTCGAATGCGCGTTTCAGCATCGGCCGCCGACCTCATTGAGGACGCGCGCATGCGCGGCGACCTGGCGGTCCCGCGCGAACAGCGCCGACGCCGCGCGGGCGCGGATGCCCATCGCCAGGCGGCGGGCCGGGTCATCGGCCAGCGCCACGATCGCGGCCGCCAGCTCGCCGGCGTCGCCCGGCGTGGTCAGGACGCCGCTGCCATGGGCGGTGGTCAGCGCCGCCACCTCGCTTGAGGGTTCAACGGCCGCGAGGTATGGCCGGCCGGCCGCGAGGATCGGGTAGAGCTTGCTCGGCACGATGTAGCCGGCGAGTCCGGGCTTCAGCGAGACCAGGCAAACATCGCTGCTGGCGTAGGTCCAGCGCAGTTGGTCGCGCGGCTGGAAGGGGAGGAAGCGCACGTTGGCCAGCCCGCGTTCGACGACGGCGGCCTCCAGCGCGGGCCGGCGATTGCCGTCGCCGATGAAGAGGAACAGGATGTCAGCCCGCGCGCGCAGATGCGCGGCCGCCTCGATCACGGCGTCGAGGTTCTGGGAGTGGCCGATGTTGCCGGCGTGCAGGACCACAAAACGATCGCCAAGGCCATGAGCCGCGGCGAAGACGTTGTGCTTGTCGGCCGGGACAATCGCCTCGGTGTCGGCCCAGTTGTGAATCACGGTAATGGTCGAAGGCCGCGCGCCCTTGCCATCGACCAGCCGCTGGGCCATGGTGTCGCCGAGCGCGACCACGCGGGCGGCACGCCGCACCAGCAGGCGGTTGAGCCGATCGAGCACCGCATTCACCATCGGGCTGTGAAAGTCCGCCAGCAGGCCCGCCACCTCCGGAAAGATGTCCTGGCAGAAGAACACCATGCCCCGGCGCGGCCGCGCCGCCAGCGCGGCGAGGCCGATGATCGGCGGATCGGTCAATGCCACCGTGACATCCTGCCGCGGCAGCCGCACCGCCGCCCACAACGCCGAAAGAAAATAGGTGAGGTAGTTGGTGGCGCGGCCGGCGAAGCGACGCTGCGAAAATGTCGTCCCCGCGGCGCGGACAATCTCAACACCGTTGCGCGTCTCCCGGCCCGGCAGTTGCTCGCCCGTGATCGGATGACCGGTCACGACCGTAACAGCCATGCCGTGGACCGCCACGAGGTCCTCGGCCAGTTCGGTCAGCAACTGGCCGGTCGCGCCGGTGTCAGGCCAGTACGAGCGGTTGAAGTAACAGACCCGCAGCGGAGCGGTAGCAGGTGCGGGCATCAGCTGGGCTTTCGCAGCATGTGCGAGCCCATGACCAGCACGTCCATGTCCGTGCGCAGGAAGCAGTCCAGCGCCTGTTCGGGCCGCTCGACGATGGGTTCGTTTTCGTTGAACGAGGTGTTCAGCAGCACCGGCACGCCGGTGTGGGCGTGGAAGGCGCGGATCAACGCCCAGTAGCGCGGGTTGCTGGTCTGGCTCACCGACTGCAGGCGGCCCGAGCCGTCGACGTGGGTGACCGCGGGAATGACCTCGCGCTTTTCCGGCCGCACCGGATAGACCTGGATCATGAAGGGGTCGTGCACGGCGTCGATGAAATACTCCTCGATCGCCTCGGCGAGGATCGAGGGCGCGAAGGGCCGGAAGCGCTCGCGGAACTTGATCTTCTGGTTGATGATGTCGCGCATGTCACGCCGGCGCGGATCGGCCAGGATGCTGCGATTGCCGAGGGCGCGCGCCCCCCACTCCATCCGCCCCTGGTACCAGCCGACCACGTTGCCGGCCGCCAATAGCGCCGCCGTGGCGTCACATAAGGCCGCCTCGGACTCGATCGTGGTCAGGTGGCAGCGGCCCTGCGCCACCACGCCGCTGGTGCGAATCACCTCGGCGATGGCGGTGTCCGAGTATTCGGTGCCCCAGTATGAATGCTCCATGCGCGGGGACGGTGCCCGCTCGCCGCTGCCATGCCACGCTTCGAGCGCGGCGCCCAGTGCAGTGCCGTTGTCACCGGCAGCCGGCTGGATGAAGACCGTTCGGAACGGCGTATTCTGCCGGATCTTGCCGTTGGCGACGCTGTTCATCGCGCACCCCCCGGCCAGGCACAGCGTATCGACCGGCACCTTCTGGTGGACGCCACCGAGCACGTGGAAGGCCGCGTCCTCAAACACCCGCTGCACCGACGCCGCCAGGTCCTCGTGGCGGCTGGTTACCGGCTCGTCCGGGTGCCGGCCGGGGCCCAGCAGGTCGATCAGCCGATCGGTGTAGACATCCGGCACGTTCGGTTCGCCGGCATTCCAGGTCATGGTGGCTTCGCCGGTCCAGTGCCGAAAGTAGTCGAGATTGAGGCGGAAGCCGCCGCCGGTGTCGAGCTGCAGGAGCTGGTGAATCGCCTCGGCGTGGCGGGGCGAGCCGTACGGCGCCAGGCCCATCACCTTGTATTCGTCGCCATACTTCTTGAATCCGAGGTACTGCGTGATGGCGAGATAGACCAGCCCGAGCGAATGCGGGAAGTAGACGCGGTCGAGGACATCCATGCGTCCGTGACGGCCGTGCGCGATCGAGACGCTCACGAAGTCGCCGAAGCCGTCAATCGCGCAGCAGGCCGCTTCGTCCACGCCGCTGGTGCGGTAGGCGCTGGCCAGGTGGGCGGGGTGATGCTCAACGTAGCGCGTGCGGGCGGCCACCGTGGCGCGGTCCAAGTGGAACGTGGCCGCGATCACGTCGGGAATGCCGGCGCTCTTGCCGGCCGTGTTGCGGTACTGGTCGAGCAAGCCGGCACCGGGCCGGTGCCGGATCGCGAACCACGCCTTTTGCAGCAGGTGGACACGGCGTCCGCGCGCGATGGCCCAGATGTCGACGTCTTCGGGACGGGCATTCGCCATGAGCAGTCCGCGCTCGACCGCCCGTGCCGGAAAACCGGACACGTGCTTGATCCGGGAGAACCGCTCCTCTTCGAGCGCCGCCACCAGTTCGCCGTCACGGAGCACCGCCGCCGCGACATCGCCGTGATACGCATTCAAGCCGACAATCAACATGCTGGAATCAATCCTCGTCCTGGCGTCGATACGAGTCCGGCGCCGACCGCGACCCCTCGCGCCGGAAGACCAGCAGGCCGGCGAGCACGCCACACAGGACGGCGTTGGCCGGCATGACCAGCGGCACTTCCCACACGCTCTGGGTGGCAATGCCCGCCAGCCCAGCCGCGGCACCCACCCGCACCCAGAACATCTCTCCCTTATCGGCACTGACCGTCCGCCGTGCCAGCGCGTACAGGCAGGCCAGCGCCGTCACCACCGGCAGCACCAGCAGCAGGCCGCCTTCGCTCGCCAGTTGCAGGTAGCCCGAGTGCGCGTTGTTGAAGTGGGCCCATCGTTGCATGGAGCCCACCCAGACCCGGGTTTGCTGGTACTGCGTCATGGCGTCTGAGTAAGTGCCCGCCCCTGAGCCGGTCAGCCAGAAGTCGCGAATGATCGGCACGCTTTCGCGCCAGATGGTGATCCGGCTGAATCCGGCCGGGTCGGCATTCAGACTCTGTTGCAGCCGCACGGCCCAGCCATCCAGATCGATGAAGGCCATCGCCCCAAGCAGGGCCACACCGGTCATGCCGAGGATCGCCGGCAGGTTGGTGCGCTCGATGGCCATGCGCGGCCGCCCCAGCGCCCAGCCGCAAATGGCCGCCGCCCCGAGGCCGAGCACGGCGGACCGCGAGAGGGTGGCCAGGAGCACGAGCAGCATGGTGAGCAGGGCCGCCGCGGTAATCACGATGCCGGAGTTCATGAACCGGCCGAACGCCTCACGCCAACTGCGGGCGCGAAAGGTCGGGTGCGTGCGCAGCCTGGCGATCATGTAGCCGCAGCTGGGCGCGATCACCAGCAGCAACCAGGCGGCGAAGTGATTGCGATTGGTGAAGGCGCCGAACGGGTTGGCGCTCCGGCTGTCTGGAGGCAGCACGAACAGCAGCAGCTTCGGCGTTGCCGCCTTCTGGACGATCGCGGCGACCGCGACGGCCGCGCCGAAGAGCGCCAATCCCCGGCAAAAGCTGCGGGTGTTGCCGCCGGCGCCGAAGGCCGCCCGCGCGATCCAGAAGGCGAGAATGCCCAGCGCGACCGTGGCGGCGCTCAACAGCGTTGCCCGCGGGTCGACGGACAGCGTGGTCCAGGGCGATGCTTCGGTGGTGGCAAATGTCAGAGAGGCGCGGACCCGGCCGGCGGCCGGCGACAGGGTGGCGGCCAGATCGGCCGGCAACGGAACCGCCTGGAGCAGCACGGCGCCAAGCACCAGCAGGAGCGCCGCATCGAGCGCCCGTAGCGAGCGTGGGAAGGCCAGCGTGCGCACCGGAGCGGCCAGAACCCCCAGCGCCGCGAGGCCGAGCAGCGGACCGATCGTCCATGGCGGCCCGCCGGCGACTAGCAGGTAGGACCCGGCGACCAGGAGAAACAGCAGCGTGCGCTGCACGGATCAGGCCGCCGGCGATTCTGCGTAGTAGTTCTTGTACTGGTGGCCGTAGTAGCGCGAGTAGTAGTACTTGTTGCGCCCGAAGTTGACCTTGTTGAGCACCGCGAGCACGTTGCGCGGGTTGCTGCTGAGCAAGGTTTCGACCGCGCGCTCGGCCAGGCGCCAGCGGGTCATCTCGGCGCCGATCACGAACACCACCGCGCCGACCAGCGGCGCCAGGATGACCGCGTCGGTGACCGCCAGCACCGGCGGCGTGTCGATCACGATCCAGTCGAACGGTCCGCTCTCGAGGCCGGTCAGCAGCGCGCGCATGCGGTCCGACGCCAGCAGTTCCGACGGGTTGGCCGGCGTGCGGCCGGCGGTGATGGTGAGCAGGTTGGGATCGTGCGTGCGCTGCACCACTTCGCGCATGCGGGCCTGGCCGGCGAGCAGTTGCGACAGGCCCCGGTCGTTGGTCATGCGCAGCGCCTTGTGGACACTGGGCCGCCGCATGTCGGCGTCGATCAGCAGCACCCGCGCGCCGCCGACGGCCAGTGCCATCGCGATGTTCACGGCGGTGGTGGTCTTGCCTTCAAGCGGTTGCGAACTGCCGACCGCGATCACGCGCGGGCCGTCGTGCGAAAACTGCGCGGCGAGCGACGTGCGAATGGCGCGGTAGGCCTCGCCAAAGTCGTGGGGCACCGGGCCTGAAATCAACGGGTGACGTTCGCCGGAGACGATCGGCACCAGGCCCAGGAAGCGCAGCTTCAGGCGGCGGGTGACGTCGTCCGGCGTCTTGACCGTGTCGTCCAGGTAGTCGATGCCAAAGGCGATGCCGAGGCCGAGCGCCAGCCCCAGGGCGATGGCATAGGCCCAGTCGCGCCGGTGGTTGGGGCTGAACGGCGCGCCCGGCACTTCGGCCTGGTCGATCACGCGGATGTTATTGGTGCGGCTGTTGGCGACCACGCGCAGTTCCTTCTCGCGCGTCAGCAACTGGTTGTAGATGGTCTTGTTGGAATCGGCCTCGCGCAGCAGCACGGCGTAATCGACGCTCTTGCGGCCCAGGTCGGTGGCGGCCGCCTTGGCCTCGTTCAGTTGCTGCTGCAGGACCCGTTCCTGGGTCGCCGCGGCTTCGAATTCACTGCGGGCGTTGTTGATCGCCTTGCGCATCTCGTTTTCGAGGTTGCGCTCGGCGTTGGCCACCGCGGTTACGGCCTTCTGGTAATCAGGGTGCTTCTCGCCGTAACGCTCGGCGGCACGGGCACGGTCCTGCTGCAGCGCCGTCAGCGCGGTGCGCAGGTTCTGGAGGAAGGTGTTGTTCAGGACCGAGGAGATCGAGTCGACATCGGTGCCGGCATCCTGGATCTGCCGCCACAGGCCCTCCTTCTGGATGCGCTCCAGGCGCGCAGTGGTGAGGGCTTCGTTCGACTGGGTCAGCCGCATGACCACGATGTTCTGGTTGCCGTCGAGTGCGCCGGCGTCACGCGATTCCTTGTACTGCGCCAGCGCCAGTTCGCTCTGCTTGACCAGTTCAGCCTGCTTTTCGACTTCGCCGGTCAGCCATTCCGCGCTCTTTTCGAGCGTCGATACCTTGAAGGCCAGGTTGTTGTTGACGAACTCTTCCGAGTAGACGTTGACTGCGCGGGCGGCGAACGCCGGGTCGGCCGAGTCAAACGTGATGTCCACCAACTGGCTGCCACGCACCAACTCGACGCCGAGCCGGCCGATCAGCGCATCCGGGTAGCTCGCTTCGTCTTCGGCGGTCAGGTTGGCAATCGGCAGCGGCGTCACGTCCTGGGTGCCGGTAATGAGCCGGTACGGCCACGCGGCGTAAAACTTGACCAGGGCGATGCCAATGGCCAGTTGCGTCGGCTTGGGACCCTGTCCGTTGAATTCGGGGACCCGGTTCAGTTCCAGCCGGCCGGCCACGCGCTTGGCCAGATCGCGGCCGCGCATGATGCGCAACTGGGTCTGCAGGTAGATCTCCGGATCGCCCAGTGTCACATTGCGGGCGATTTCGGTCGGCGTCGTCACGTCGTTGTTGGGATCCTCAATCAGCACCCGCGCGGTGGCGCGGTAGATCGGAATGCGGGAATAGCTATCCACCATCACCCAGCCGACCACCAACGCAAACACGGTTATGGTCGCCCAGCGGTACTTGTACAGCACCGACAGGCGATCAAACAGGTGAGGATCGGGTCCTGAGACGAGCGGCGCTGGCGCCGGCGTGGGACGGGTTTCGGCTGCTTCGTTCGACATTGTTCAGCGACGGCTACGGCGAAACCGGCTCCCCGGAATTCACCGGGGGGATGTTCTGGTTGTTGGCGATCGTAATGGTGGTGGCGGTCATGGTCGTCTCAGCGCTGACACCCATGAACGTTGAAAATCCCTGCTGGGGAATCATGTTGCTGGCGACCGCATCCCAGCGCCCGGGAAGCATGATCACCGTCTGCATGGTCTCGTATCGTGCCACCGACCCGGCGTTGCTGAGCGACAGGATCTGTCCATCCACCAGCACCATCTCGACGACATAGCTGCCCGATGAATCCATTTCGAATTCGTACTCACCGTTTTCGTTGGACTCGGTGACTTCTTCGACGACACCGGTGGTCAGGTTACGCAGTTGCACCTTCGCCCGCTTGACGGGGGTCTGCTTGATGTCGATCACCGTGCCAATCACGCGCGTGGCGCCGCTGCCGCTGTTAGGGCGCCAGGGTTCGGCGAACTTCATGTTCTGCACGCGTGGCACGAGCGTCGCGACACCCTGTTTTGCGCCCAGGCCGACCGCCGTGACCGCCAACAGGCCGCAAATGACCGCAATATTGTGCTTCTTCACGCTCTGTTCCTTCCCGGAGCCGAGGCTTTGGCCGACCGGCAACCCCACGGGCCGGCGCCTCCTGCAACTATAGTGACCTTCTAGGTATCGGACCGGTATTCAGGGCCGACAGTCGATATGACAATATACGACACAAACGCATTATTTGTCTACCATTGCACGCAACCCGTGGTTTTTTGTCGAACCAGTCATCTTTTCCACGGCTGGAAATGGCCAGGAATCGTCCGGCTCGAACAGGTAGCATTCTCCTACCGGCTGGTTTCGTAAACGGCACGTGAAAGGATCGCGTAAGCCCATCATGCCTTCTGCATTCTTGCCATCTGTCCTGCGCCGAACCGGCGTTGTTGCCGCGTTGGTGGCTGGGACCATCGCCGTGACCGGTGCAGCCGACTGGCCCGAATGGCGCGGGCCGTCGCGCGACGGCTCGTCCATCGAGACCAACCTGCCGGCCTCCTGGTCGCCGGCTGGCGATAATCTGGCCTGGCGGGTGCCGATTGGCAGCCGCTCCGCACCGGTGGCGTTTGGCAATCGCCTCTATCTCAACACTCCGGGAGGCGACATCGAGCACACCCAGGAACGGTTGGTTGCCCTGGACGCCGAGTCCGGCAAGGTCGTCTGGGAGCGCCGCTTCAGCCTGTATTTGAGCGACGTGCCCCAGCATCGCGCGTCCTGGGCCTCGCCGTCGGTGGATCCGGAAACCGGCAACATCTATCTGTTCACGGTGGCGGCGCAATTGGTGTGCGTGGCGCCGGACGGCAAGGTGTTGTGGGATCGGTCGTTGACCGACGAATACGGCGCGGTGACCACGCATGGCGGCCGTACCACCTCGCCGATCATCGAAGGCGACAAGGTCATCCTGAACGCACTGGTTCTGGCCTGGGGCGACCTCAACCGCACCGGCAACCGCTATTTCGCCTTCGACAAGAAGACGGGGCAGACGGTGTGGATCGCTTCGCCACAGACCCGCCACTACGACACCAACTACTCGACGCCGGTCGTCAGCACCATCGACGGCACGCGCACGATGGTGGTGGGTGGCACCGACGGCGCCTACCATGCACTCAAGGTCAACACCGGCGAGCCGCTGTGGTCGGTGGAAGTCAGCAAGCGGGCCATCCTCAACAGCCCGCTGGTTCGCGGCAACACCGCGTATATCACCCACGGCGAAGAGAACATGGACACAACCGAGATGGGCCTGATCGCGGCGGTCGATGCCACCAGGCGCGGGGCGCTGGCCGCCGACGCGTTCCGGTGGCGCACGCGCGGCTTCCTGCCCACCTTTGCCTCACCGGTGGCCGACGCGGGGCGCTTGTACACCGTGGACAACAGTGCCATCGTCGGCGCATTCGATCTCAAGACCGGCGCGCGGTTGTGGGAAAAGACCCTGGGCACGCTGCAGAAGGGCTCGCCGGTGCTGGCCGACGGCAAGCTGTATGTCGGCACCGAGAACGGCAAGTTCTTCATCCTGCGTCCCGGCGCCACCGGTGTCGAGGTGCTCGATGAGGACCTGCTCGGCACGGCGCAGGACCCGGAACCAATCGTGGCATCGCCGATCGTGGCCGATGGCCGTGTCTACGTGACGAGCATGGACGCGCTCTATGCGATCGGCAAGCGTCGGCCCTCCCCGCCTTCGCGGCCGGAGGCCGCTTCGGCGAGGTCTCGCCGTAGCTCGCCGGAATCTGCGCGAGCGGAGGCGGAAGCGCCTGCGTGGGTGCAGGTGTTCCCCTACGAGTCGCTGCTGCTGCCTGGCCAGTCAGTGTCACTCACGGCGCGGCTGTTCGACGCCAGGGGCAATTTCATTCGCGACGAACCCGCCGCCCAGTGGGCCGTCGAACAATTGACGGGTGCGGTCGACGCCGTGGGCAGCTACACCGCCGCCAGGTCGGGGTCGACGGCCGGCGTGGTGACGGCCACGGTTGGCGGGCTGAGCGGCCGGGCGCGGGTGCGCGTGATTGAGCCGCTGCCCTGGAGCTGGGACTTCGACGCCGCGGCCAGCGAGGCGCCGCCGGCCTGGTGGACCAGCGCGCCGGGCAAGGTGTTCCAGCGCACGGTGGACGGCGTGGGCAAGGTGCTGGTGCGGCCGCGCGACGAAACGGTTGGCCGCCGCGCCAAGGTCTTCTTTGGGCCGCCGACCCTGGCGGGCTACACGGTGGAGGCCGATATTCGCGGCCGCGAGCAGCGCCGGCAACGCGGTGATGTCGGCCTAATCAACCAACGCTACGGCCTGGTGCTCTTTGGCAACGGCCAGAAGCTCGAGTTGCATCCCTGGCAGGCGGCCGACGAGATGACGGTCCGCGTGCCCTTTGCGTGGAACGCCGATACCTGGTATCGCATGAAGTTGCGCGTCGATCACCTGGCCGACGGCACGGCCCGCGTGCGCGGCAAGGTCTGGCCGGCCGCTGAGACCGAGCCGGCGGCCTGGACGATTGAGAAGGTCGACTCGATTCCGCACCGAATGGGCAGCCCCGGCATCTACGCCGATGGGATTTCCGACGTCTATTTTGACAACGTCAAGGTTTACAAGAGCCAATGATGAAATCCGCGTTCGTTCTGTTTGTGTTCATCGCTGCCACCACCACCGGCCTGTCCGCGGACTGGCCGATGTGGGGCGGTACGCCCAGCCGCAACATGGTGTCGTCGATGACCGGCTTGCCGGCCACCTGGGACATCAAGACCGGGAAGAACGTGAAGTGGGTGGTCGAGCTCGGCTCGCAGTCGTACGGCAATCCCACCGTGGGCGGGGGCGTCGTGCTGATCGGCACCAACAACGAGGCGCTGCGCGATCCCAAGCAGCCCGGGGACCGCGGCGTGCTGATGGCGTTTCGCGAGACCACCGGCGAGTTCCTGTGGCAGGCGACGTTTGAGAAGCTGGCGTCGGGCCGCGCCAACGACTGGCCGTTCCAGGGCATCGCCAGTTCGCCGCTGATTCTCGATGGCATCGCCTACTTCACCTCGAATCGCGGCCAGATTATCGCGGCCGACCTGCAGGGTTTCCACGACAAGGAGAACGACGGTCCCTTCAAGGACGAGAAGCTGACCGGTCCGCACGATCCCGACATTCTTTGGATCTTCGACATGCTCGAGGAGGTCGGGGCGTTCCCGCACAACCTCGCCAACTGTTCGCCGGTGGCCGATGGCGACTTGCTCTACTGCAGCACCGGCAACGGCCAGGACGAGAGCCACGTCAACATCCCGTCACCGAAGGCGCCGTCGATCGTCGCCGTCAACCGCCATACCGGGACGCTGGTCTGGGAGGACAACTCGGTGGGCGATCGCATCCTGCACGGCCAGTGGTCGACGCCGGCGGTCGGCGACATCGGCGGTGTCCGCCAGGTCGTGCACGCGCAGGGCGACGGCTGGGTGCGCGGTTACGAGGCGCAGTCGGGCAAGAAGCTGTGGGAGTTCGACACCAACCCCAAGGACTCGCTGTGGCCGAAGACCCGCAACGAAGTGATCAGCACGCCGGTGATCTTCGAGAACGCCGTCTACATTTCGAATGGCCAGGATCCGGAACACGGCGAGGGCGTCGGCCACGCCTATGCGATCGACGCGACCAAGCGCGGTGATATCACCGAGTCGGGACGGATGTGGCACTTCGACAAGATCCGGCGCTCGATCTCGACGGCCGCCATCAAGGATGGGCTGATCTACCTGGCCGACTTCAGCGGCTTCCTGCACTGCCTCGACGTCAAGACCGGCCAGCTCTACTGGACCCACGACATGTTCGCGGCCATCTGGGGCTCGCCGATCCTGATTGGCGACAAGGTCTACCTCGGCGACGAGGACGGCGATGTCGCGGTGATCGAACATGGCAAGGTGTTCAAGCTGGTGTCGGAGCTGAACATGGGAAGTTCCGTCTATGCCACGCCGGTGCCGGCCAACGGCACGCTGTTCGTGATGAACCGCAACCAGCTGTACGCGCTGGCTGAAGGGGCGCAGTTGAAGCAGTGAAGCGCCGCGACTTCCTGATGGCCTGCGGCGCGCTGGCGGTCTCGCGCCGCCTGCTCGCGCAGGGCCCGGCGCCGGCGGTCTCGCCCGCCGATCGCTGGGTCCAGTTTCGTGGCACCCCGTCGCTCACCGGCCTGTCGGCCACGACCATCGCCGCCGCGCCGAAGCTGGTGTGGGCCTGGGAGGGCGGCGAAGCGTTTGATTCGTCCGCCGCGATCGCCGATGGGGTGGCCTATGTCGGCACCGCCACCGGCGAGCTCATCGCGGTGGGGCTGGCGGACGGCAGGCTGCGGTGGCGCTACAAGGCCGGCGAGGCGATCGGCGAGTCGTCGCCGACCATCGCCAACGGCCGCGTGTTCATCGGCGACCTGATCGGCGTGGTCCACGCGGTGAATGTCGCCGACGGCACGCCGGCGTGGACGTTCAAGACTCAATCCGAGATCAAGTCATCGCCGGTTGTCGCCGGCGACCTGGTGTTGATGGGCTCGTACGACGGCCAGCTGTATGGCCTGAATGCCGCCACCGGCAAGCAGGTGTGGGCCTATCGCACCGAGAACTACGTGCACGGCACTCCCTGCATCGTCAACGGCGTGGCGCACTTTGCCGGCTGCGACGAGATCTTCCATGCGGTCGACGTCAAGACCGGCAAGGAGCGTCTGAACACGTCGGCCACGGCCTATACCGGTGCGTCGGTGGCGATGGTCAACGGCGTCGCCTACTTCGGCACCTTCGACAACCAGGTGCTGGCGCTCGACCTGGCGTCACGCAAAGTGCTGTGGCGCTACGAGCACCCCGATCGCCACTTTCCGTTCTACTCGTCGGCCGCGGTGATCGACGGCACGGTCGTCATCGGCGGGCGCGACCGCATGCTTCACGCACTCGACGCAAAGACCGGCGTGGCGCGCTGGACCTATATGACCCGCGCGCGCATCGACTCGTCGCCGGCGATCGCCGGCGGCCGGGCCTACGTCGGTTCCAACGATGGCCGGCTCTATGCGTTCGACCTGGCCAGCGGCAAGGTGGTGTGGGAGCACGACGAAGGCGCCGCCCTCACCGCGTCGCCGGCGCTGGCCGCCGGCCGCATCGTGATCGGCTCGACCGAAGGCCGCCTCCTCTGCTTCGCCTAGCGCCAGCCGTTCGTTATCGCCGACGCGCGTCGGTGGGTGGCATCCAGTTCAGGACCGCCGTGAGTGGCGGCACTTCCTCGCGGGCCACCGTTTCGAGCAGGAAACGCTGTCCATCCCTGGTCACGACGTAGTCGAAGTTGGGAATGGTGTCGGCCGGCGACACTGGCGCCGCGGAGAACAGCTCGTGCGGCGTGCCCAGGGCAAGCCCTCCGCTGTCGCGCACATCCACCGCCATGATTCCCCGCGCCGATCGATAGAACAGCTCGGCGCCATCACCGCGCCAGGATGGCTTCACGCCGCCGTTGGACGAGACCCGCGTGCGCTCTCCGCCATCCGGAAACCGCTGCAGGTAGATCTCGGCTCGGCCGGATTCAGACGATCGATACGCGAGCCACCGGCCGTCGGGGGAGAGACGTCCCTCGAAGCCGCCGCTTACGAGCAGCCTGGGTTCAGCCGATCGGTCGGCCGCGATGGCGGCCAGGCCCGCCGGTGTCACGCCAAGAATCCACCGGCCGTCAGCCGACCAGTCACAGACGAAGCCGAAGAAGCCCTGAGCGCGCAGCGGACTGACCTCGCCGGCCAGCGTCAATTCGAACCCCACGAACCGGCCGGTCTCTGTGGAGTGGAACGCCAGTCGAGTGCCGTCGGGGGCCCACACCGGTTGTCCGACCGAGTACGGCTTCACCAACAGGGGACGTGCGAGATTGCGTCGCAGGTCGGTGAGCCACAATTCCATCAGGTTGCTATCGAGGTTGAAGTGCTCCGAGGCCAGCGTGTGGCCGTCCGGAGACAACGAGAGATGGCCAAAGGCGGTGTCGGTCTCGACCACGCCCACTCCACGCCCATTGCGATCGAACCAGGTCAGGGACTTATTCACGAATGCGTGTCCACTTCGGTAGACCAGCAGCGCCGGTGAAGCGCCGTATGCGCCGTTACGAACGGTCATGCCAATCGCCAGACGCTGGCCGAGTGCGATCGGTTCGCCGTCGAGGGCGCGCTTGGCGGTATCCAGTCGCTGCGCGAGCAAGGTCGCCCCGCGCACGAAGACGAGCCACCCGGTGCCGTCTCCGGATTGGGCGAAAGCCGGCGCCGTCTCGTCATCGACCAGCCGCACCGGGGCGGGGCCGTCAACGCTGCCGAGGTAGATGCCGCGGACTTCGGGCCGCAGACTGCGTTTCATGAAGACGAAATCGCGTCCGCCAGGCAGCCAGCGTGGATACAGGTGGGCGATCTCGCGCGCGCCCTCGATCGAGGTCACTCGCACCGGCGGGCTGCTGGCGGAGACTCGCGATATCCCTTCGTTGATGTCCCAGTAGAGAAACTCGCCCTTGTCGCTCCACGAGACCGAGTGGCCGCAACCAGGCGCCTCGACTTCGGTGGTCGTGCCGCGATCGATCGAGATGACCTTCAGCCGGCCGGCCGCGCAGTACACCAGGGCGTTCGAGTTGGCGGACCACGCCGGCTCCGTTGCATCCTGCGTGCCCTCGACGGCGGCCGCCTCGCCGGTGCGAAGGTCGTGGATCCAGAGGCGCCGGCCTGCGGAGCTGGCGCCGATGAAGGCCACTCGCGTTCCATCTGGCGATGCCGATGGACTGGGGTCAGTGGGCGCGGTCCCCCAGGTCACGCCTGGTGGCGGCGGAATCACGAACCGCATCGGTCCGGGAGCCGTGCTGCCGCTGCGTGGCGCCAGCGCCCAGGCGGCCACCGCCATCGCGACGGCTCCCGTGGCCACGCTCCACGCGAGCCAGGAGGAACCGCCGGCGCGGGCGGCGGGCGTGCTGCCCGTCACCTCACCGGTCGCACCGAGCGCCAGCCGCGCATCGCCGATGTCGCGCAGCCGATGCCGGGCATCCTTAGCCAGGCATTGCGCCAGCAGCCAACGCACGTGCGCCGGCGTCGATGCCGGCAGCTGCGACCAGTCGGGCTCACGGCTGAGGACGGCGGTGATCGTGTCCGCAGGGGATGGGCCGCTGAACGTGCGGCGGCCGGTCAGCATTTCGTGCAGCACACAACCAAACGCCCAGATATCCGTTCGCTTGTCGGCCGCCTGGCCCACGGCCTGCTCCGGCGACATGTAGCCGGCCGTGCCCAGAATCAGGCCGGGCGTCGACACCGCCGGCACGGTGACGGTGCCGCCGGTCGCCTCGAGTCCACGGTCGTCGATGGTTTTCGCGAGGCCGAAGTCGAGCACTTTCACGGTACCGTCCGGCCGCACCTTGATGTTGGCCGGCTTCAGGTCGCGATGAATGATCCCCTGCTCGTGGGCCGCGTCGAGGGCGGCGGCGATCTGTCGCGCGATGGCGAGCGCGTCGGCCACGGGCAGGGCGGCCCGCGCGATTCGTTGCGACAGGTCATCGCCTTCCACCAGTTCCATGATGAGCGCCGCTGAACCGCCAGCGTCCTCGAGTCCGTAGATCTGGGCGATGTGGGGATGATTGAGCGCCGCCAGCGTGCGTGCCTCGCGTGCGAAGCGCGAGCGCCGATCGGCATCGGCCGCAAAGGCCTCGGGCAGAATCTTGATGGCGACGTCGCGGCCGAGTTTCAGGTCGCGCCCGCGGTAGACCTCGCCCATGCCACCGGCGCCGAGCCGCGCCGTGACCTCGTAAGAGCCGATTCGCGAGCCGACCGCCAGACCCATGGCCGGCCAGGATTCTACCCCGAGCTACTTGAACTCGACGCTGATCGACGGGCCGTCGACCTTGATGCCCTTGATGTCCTTCAGGAACGGCTTGATCGCCGAGAGCGACATGTCGCCGCCGAGCTTGCCCTGCAGCACCTTGAGCTTGGCCTCGTCGGCCAGCAGTGAGTCCAGGTCCATTTCGAGCAGGGTCACCCGCGATCCGGTGACGTATTCGGCGTTGGTCCTGACGATGGCGCCGGCGACCTGGAGGTCGATGTTGATCTTGAACCCGGCAAACATGCCCTTGAGCATGCCCATCATCATCGGGTTGGTCAGGTCCATGTCGCCCATCGGGTTTGCGCCGGCGTCGGCCTGGCCGCCGCCGGGCTGATCGATAAACGCGATCGTCAGTGTCGAGGTGCCGCCAGATCTGGTCAGCTTGAACTTCACCGGGTCGTCCGATGTCGGCTCCGACGTCCTGCGGCTGTCGCCGCCTCCCATACCCGGACCCTGGTTGACCTGGATCTGGTTGATGTCGTCGAAGGCGAAGATGGCCTTCGAGCCTTCGAAGCCATTGGCCGCCTTGAAGGGTTCCGCCGACACCAGCCGCACGCCCTTGCCCATGCTGGCCGCAGTGCGCTCCAGGTCGGCCTGATTGACCCCGCCGCCGGCCACCTGGGTGTTGCCGCCCGGCATCATCCCCTTGATCGCGGCGGTGTTCATCAGCGTGGTCTGTTCGACCGTGCCGCTGCCGTCGGCGTTCAGCTTGATCAGCGTCGTACTGTTGATACATCCGGCCAGGCCGACCGCGGTAACGAGAGCAAGCAGAGCGCGTAGTGGACGCATTGGGGAATCCTCCGGTAATGGACGGCTCATCATAACAGGACGGTTGAACCCTCGTGCTTGAACCCTCGTGCTTGAACCCTCGTGAATTGAACCCCCGTGTCCGTATACTGCCGTATGACGCGAGAAGGGGAGGGCAAGACCGCGCTCGTCACGGGCGCGTCGGCGGGCATCGGCCAGGCGTTTGCCGAGTTGCTGGCCGCCAAGGGCTACGCCGTGGTCCTGACCGCTCGCCGCCGGGACCGGCTCGAGCAACTGGCGGCCGCGCTTTCCACCAGGCACGGCGTGGCTACACACATCATTGTTGCCGACCTGGCGGAACCAGGCGCCTCGGCCGAGATCGCGGCGGCGCTCCAGGCGCAGGCCCTGCCGATCGATGTGCTCGTCAACAACGCCGGGTACGGCGTGCCCGGCAGCTTCGTCAACGTGGCGTGGGCCGATCACCTGCGGTTCATGCAGGTCATGATGATTGCCGTGTGCGACCTGACCTATCGCCTGTTGCCGCCGATGCAGCAACGCGGCTGGGGCCGGGTGATCAACATCGCGTCGGTGGCCGGCATGGTGCCTGCCCCGGCCGGACACACGCTTTACGGCGCCAGCAAGGCGTTCGTGATTCGTTTCTCCGAAGCGCTCCATGCCGAGAACGCCGCGAAGGGTGTGCATGTGGCGGCGGTGTGCCCGGGGTTTACCTTCACTGAGTTTCACGACGTGACCGGCACGCGCCAGCAGATGAAGGGCGTGCCGGCCATGCTGTGGCTGAAGGCCGGCGACGTCGCGAGCGAGGGCTACGGCGCGGTCATGCGCGGTGACGCGGTGGTGGTGAACGGCCGGTTCTATCGCCTCCTGCTGGGGTTGATGGGCCTGGTGCCGGCGCGGCTGGTCAAGGCCATTTCGCGGCGGGCCGGCCGGCAGTACCGGAAGGCCTGATCCGGAACCGAAACTTCTGTCGGTCGCCCTCGTCTAAGGGGACGTGGACGCCCTGCTCAACGACCTTCGTTATGCGCTGCGGTGGATGGCCCGGAGTCCCGGCTTCTCGGCGGTCGCCATTCTCTCGCTCGGGCTTGGCGTCGGCGTCAACACCGCGATGTTCTCGCTGGTGGATTCGCTGTTGTTCCGGCCGCTGCCGGTCACCGAGCCGGCGACGCTGGTCGACGTCTTCACGTCCGGCGGCGATGGTGATGAATACGCCACCTCGTCTTATGCCGACTTCCTCGACCTCAAGGCACAGAACACCGTCTTTTCCGATCTGACCGGCTACAGCCCGATGATGGCGCCGCTCAGCCTGGGCGATCGGTCGCGGATTGCGCTCGGCCAGGTCGTGACCTCGAACCACTTCACGATGTTCGGCGTGCAACCGTTCCTGGGACGGCTGTTGGTGCCGGCCGACGATGAACCCTCGGCGTCGCGCGTGGTCGTGATTTCGCACCGCATGTGGCAGCGCGAGTTCGGGTCCGATCCGGCGATTGCCGGCAAGTCGCTGACACTGCGCGGCCTGACCTACACCATTGCCGGGGTCGCGCCGGCGTCGTTCACCGGCGTGGTGCCGCTGCTGACGCCGGAGCTGTGGCTGCCCGTGCGGCAGGTGGAAGAGGTCGAACCCGCCGGCATCACCGATTCGGTGCCCTCGCCGGTTGGCACCACGCGCCTCGAACGCCGCGGCATGCGCTGGATGTTCGTCAAGGGCCGCCTCAAGCCCGGCGTCTCGGCCGCCCAGGCTCATGCCAACGTCGCCCTGATCGGCACGCAGTTGGCGGCGGACAACCCGGTGACCAACCGGGACCGCACGATGGCGGCGATCCCCACTTCTGAGGTTCGGCTGCTGGTGCCGCAAGCCGGCGGCGTCCTCTCCATCGGCGCGGCTGGTCTCATGAGCATTGTCGGCCTGGTGTTGCTGATTGCGTCCGCCAACGTCGCCGGCATGTTGCTGGCTCGCGCCTCGGCCCGCCGTCGTGAGATCGGTGTCCGGCTGGCAATTGGCGCCAGCCGCGCGCGGCTGATCCAGCAACTGCTGGTTGAAGGCTTGTTGCTCGGTGTGTTGGGCGCCCTGGCCGCGTCGGCGCTCGCCTGGGCGCTGGTGCAGGGCATGCAGACGATGCAGTTGCCGCTGCCGGTGGATGTCGCGTTCGATCTGCGGATCGATGCGCGGGTGTTGTCGTTTTCCCTCTTGATCGCCGCCGGCACGGGGCTGCTGGCCGGGCTGCTGCCGGCGCTCAAGGCCTCGGCACCCAGCCTGGTGGGCGACCTGCGGGGCGATGCGCCGGCGTCGAAGGTGGGGAGCCGCCGTTGGAACCTGCGCGATGCGCTGGTGGTGTCACAGGTCGCGCTCACCGCCGTGTTGCTGGTGGTGGCCGGCCTGCTGCTGCGCAGTCTCGACGCCTCGCAGCGGGCCGATGTCGGCTTTCGCACCGCCGGGTTGGCGGCCATCGCGTTCGACACCGACATGGTGCGCTACGAGCCGGCGCGCGGCGTCGAGTTCTGGCGGCAGGCGCTGGCGCGGGTGGAAGCGCTGCCTGGCGTCCGGTCGGCCGGTCTGGTGACGCCGACCCTGCCGTTCACCTTCAATTTCAACCAGGCCGAGTTGCGGATCGACAACCGCACCTATTCCGAAGGGCAGCGGGCCGAGATCATCGAGAGCGTCTCGGTCTCACCGGGTTACCTGGATACGCTTGGCGTGCCGCTTCGCGATGGCCGCGGCATCGACGCGACCGACATTGCCGGCGCGCCCGACGTGGCGGTGATCAACGACACCATGGCGCGCACGTACTGGCCCAACGAGTCGGCCGTGGGCCACACATTCCAGCTCGTGTCGATCAAGCGCAGCTATCGGATTGTCGGCGTCGTGCGCGATCACAAACGTCACGGCGTACTCGAGCAGCCGTCCCCGTTTGTCTACTATGCCGCGGCGCAGCGGCCATCACGTTATAACTTCGTCCTGGCGCGGACCAGCGGCGATGCCACCGCGCTGCTGAGCGACATGCGGCGGGAATTGCTGACGATGGAACCGGGCCTGGTCTTCATGGCCAGCAACACGATGGATCAGAACCTGGCGCTCAGCCTGATGCCGGCGCGGGTCGGCGCCCTGCTGGCGGCGGCGTTTGGCGGACTGGGTACCTTGCTGGCCGCGATCGGTCTCTACGGTGTGATTGCGTTCTCGGTGGCGCGCCGCACCCGCGAGATCGGCGTGCGGATGGCGCTTGGCGCCCGGCCCGAACGGGTGATGGGCATGGTGATGCGGCAGGGCTTCATGATCGTCGCCATCGGTCTGGCCACCGGCGGGGTGCTGGCGGTGGCGGTGGCGTTCGCCCTTCAGGGTGTGCTCTACCAAGTGCGGCCGCTTGATCCGCTCGCCTGGGGACTGGCTTTCCTCGCCGTGGCGGTGGCGGCCGGCCTCGCCAACTTCGTCCCGGCCCGCCGCGCCATGCGCATCGATCCGATGACGGCGCTGCGGACCGACTGATCGCGAATCGGCGCCCGCCGCGTCGTCGCGAACTTCACGCCCGATCCATCTGCTGCTAGAATTTCCCGCAACGGAGATCCCTTGATGAACAAGGTGTTGAAGATTCTGGGTGTCGTGGTCGCGCTCGTGGTGGTGGTGGCCCTGGGGGGTGTCGGCTACCTGATGATGGCGTTCCCCAACGTGCCGCCGCCGGCGGTGGTGACCCTGGAGCCGACGCCCGACCGCCTGGCGCGCGGCAAGTACCTGAACGACCACGTGGTCGGATGCACGACTTGCCACACCCAGCGCGACTGGACCAGGTTTTCGGGTCCCATCAAGCCCGAGTTACTCGGCGCCGGCGGCGAGCCGTTCAGCCTTGGGCCGGCCGGCGTCCTCTACGCGAAGAACATCACGCCGGCGGCCATCGGGTCGTGGACCGACGGGGAACTGCAGCGGGCGGTGACGGCCGGGGTGTCACGGGACGGCACGCCGTTGTTTCCGCTGATGCCGTACCCGCACTTCGGGGCGATGGCCGCCGACGACATGCACGCAGTGCTGGCCTACGTCCGCACGCTCCGCGCCATCGAGGGCCCGGTGCCGCCGCGCACCCTGAACTTCCCGATGAACCTGATCGTCCGGACCATTCCCGCTGCCGCCGCGCCGCAGCCCCGGCCGTCGCCGGACGACAAGGTCGCCTACGGCCGTTACATGACCCGCTCGGCGTTGTGCGCCGACTGCCACTCGCCGATCGACGATCGAGGCCAACCGCTGCCCGGCCGCGACTTCGCCGGCGGCACGGAATTCCTGGAAACGGGCTACCGCGTACGTGCGGCGAACATCACGCCCGACGCCGATACCGGCATCGGCTCCTGGACCGAGGCGCAGTTCATTGACAAGTTCAAGGGCTTCGAGACACCTTCACTTGCCGTGCTGAGCGAAACGGAGCGCCGGCAGAACACGCCGATGCCGTGGACCGCGTATGCCGGCATGACGCGCGAGGACCTCGGGGCCATTTACGCCTACCTTCGCACCCAGCCGCCGGTCGTGAATCGTGTCACCCGGTTCCCCGACGCGCAGTAAAGTAGGAGTCGATGTTCGAGTACCTGACCGGCGTCTACAACATTACCCCCACGCCTTTTCAACCCGATGGCGCGCTCGACGAGCCGAGTTTGCGGCGCCTCACAAAGTTCACGCGCGGCACCGGTGTTGATGGCATGACCATCCTCGGCGTGCTGGGCGAAGCGGACAAGCTCACGGAAAGTGAGCGCGATCGCGTCACCGCGATCGTGATCGAAACCGCCGGCGCCGGGTTTCCCATCTGCGTCGGGACCACCCATGCCGGCACTGATGGTTGTATCGCCTATTCGCGGCGGGCCCAGGAGCTGGGCGCGAAGGCGGTGATGGTGGCGCCGCCCAAACTGGCGCGCACCAACGACGCGGCGCTCGAGCGCCACTACCTGGCGGTGGCCGCGGCGGTCGAGATCCCTGTCGTGGTGCAGGACTTTCCGCCGGCGGTCGGCGGCATCACCATGAGCGTCGAGTTGATCGCCAGGCTGGCCGCGGCGACGCCCCGGCTGTCGTTCCTCAAGCTGGAGGACGAGCCGGCGCCCATGAAGGTGACGCAGATTCTCGCGGCGTCGAAGGACGTGAAGATTTTCGGCGGCCTGGGCGGCATGATGTTTCTGGAGGAACTGCGGCACGGCGCCATCGGCACCATGACTGGTTTCGCCTTCCCGGAGATCCTGGTCGACATCTACCGGCGGTTCACCGCCGGCGACCTCAACGGCGCCACCGAAGTCTTCTACCAGTTTCTGCCGATCATCCGTTTCGAGAACCAGCCGCGCATCAACCTGGCCCTGCGCAAGCACATCTACCAGTTGCGCGGCGTGATCAGCCACTCGCGGGTGCGGTCGCCGTTTACGCCGGTCGACGCCGACACGCTCGCCGATCTCGACGACATCCTGGCGCGTCTCGACCTGCTGGCGGCACACCCAAAGTAGCCACGGAGGACTCCGAGGACGCAGAGTCATCCAGAAAAATGCGGTGCCATTGACCCTGGCCACCGTGCGGCGTGTTTGAAGGGCATTACTCATAACAAGGGCGGTATATGGAATTTGGACTAAAGGGAAAGCGGGCCATCGTCATGGCCGCCAGTCGCGGGCTTGGGTACGCATCGGCGCTCGGCCTCGCGCGTGAGGGGTGTCACCTGGTGGTGTGCAGCCGCGATCAGGCGCGGATTGACGCCGCCGCCGATGCCATCCGCAAGCAGACCGGCGCGCGGGTCAAGGCCCTGGTCGCCGACGTGAGCAGTGGCAGCGAGGCGGCCCGGCTGGTCGAGACCGCGGTCGCCGAGTACGGTGGCCTTGAGATCGTCGTCCACAACGCCGGCGGGCCGCCGGCTGGTGAGACCCTGGCGATGACCGACGAGCAGTGGCAGAAGGCGTTTGAACAAAACCTGCTCAGCTTCACCCGCATTGTCCAGGCGGCGGCGCCGGAGATGAAGAAGGCCGGCTACGGGCGCGTTCTTACCATCGCCTCGTCTTCGATCAAGCAGCCCATTCCCAATCTTGCCCTCTCCAATGCGTTGCGGGCCGGCGTGTGGGGCATTGCCAAGACGTTGTCGCGCGAATTGGCGTCGCAAGGGATTCTGGTCAACGTTGTCGCGCCCGGCCGGATCGACACCGAACGGATTGCCGAACTCGACCAGGCCAACGCGCAGAAGAGCGGCAAGGCGCTGGACGAGGTGCGCAAGGCGTCGGTCGCGAGTATTCCGCTGGGCCGGTTGGGCCGGCCCGAAGAACTGGCCAATCTGGTGGTGTTTCTGGCCTCGCAGGCCGGCAGTTACATCACCGGCCAGGCCATCACCGTGGACGGCGCCGCCGGCAACGCGCTCTAGGGGTTGAAAGCGCTTTGACCAGGAGGGCGGCACTTCAGTGCCGCCGCTGTTTGGGAAGTAGAGTGGGAGGGTGACCCTGAAGATCGTACTGGCGATCGCGATCGCACTGCAGGTCTCCGTACCTCCGTCCCAGGAGCGCCCGGACTTCTCCGCATTCCTCGCGCAGCTCAAGGAGCAGGCGCTGGCACGCGGGATCAGTGCGTCAACGGTGGAGGCTACGCTAGGCGGACTCGAGCCGCTTGACGTGGTGATTGAGCGCGACCGTACGCAGGCCGAGACCGTGCTCACCATCGATCAGTACCTTGAGCGCCGGCTCACCCGCCGGTTCGTCCGGACCGCGCGGGAGAAAGCCGCCGCCGAGCGCGCGCTCCTCGCCCAGGTGAGCCGTCACTACGGCCCGCCGGCCTCGTTGTTGGTTGCGGTCTGGGGCATGGAGTCGAACTTCGGGCGGTTCACCGGCACGCGGCCCACCGTCCAGGCCCTGGCCACGCTCGCCTGGGACGGCCGGCGCGGCGAGTTTTTTACCTCTGAGTTGATGGACGCTCTGCAGATCATCGACAAGGGTTTCATCACGGTGGACGAGATGAAGGGCTCATGGGCAGGCGCGATGGGGCAGACGCAGTTCATGCCGTCAAGCTACCTGGCTCATGCGCAGGATTTCGATGCTGACGGCCGCCGCGACATCTGGACGGGCCTGCCCGACGTGTTTGCCTCGATTGCCAACTACATGAAAGCGTACGGCTGGATCGAAGGGCAGGCATGGGGTCGCGAAGTGAAGCTGCCCGCCGGCGGGGCGGCGCCGTTGGTCCAGAAGGCGGGCTTGCGGCAAAGTGGCTGCCGCGCGGCGCGCGAACTGACCGTGCCGGTCCCGCTCGGGCAATGGCAGGCGTGGGGAGTTCGGACCGTCGCCCAGGGGCCATTGCCCAAGGTGGCGCGCGACGCCTCGTTGCTGCGGGCCGGGAAGAAAAGCTACCTGGTGTACTCGAACTACGACGTGCTGCTGGGCTACAACTGCGCCCACGCCTACGCGCTCGCCGTCGGCCTGCTGTCAGACCAGATTGGTCGCTGACCTGGCAATTGATAGAATCAAGGTCTATGGGTAACAAACCCTCAGTGGCCGTGGTGTCAGCGGTGCTGTGCAGCGCCGTGGTGTCGATGCTGGCGGCCGTGTATTTCGGCGGTAATGGTCAACTCCCGTTGGCCATGACCGGAACTGGACTTTTCGTCATCCTTGGAGGCGTGGGCTTTGAGCTCGCGCGTCGTCGATCATGAAGCGTATTGTCACTGTCGTTGCCCCACTCGTCGTGATTTCCCTGGCGGTCGCCTGCGGCGGGAGCGCCCCGGCGAGCGCGCCGGCGAGCGCGCCGGCCCCCACCGCCGCCCCGGCTGCGGCGCCAGCAGCCGAGGCGCCGATGCCGTCGGCCACCCTCACGTTGATCGAGCCGATCGCCGGCGCCATGGGCGGGCATATCGACACCTTCCGCTGGTCGGCCGTCGAGGGCGCCGATGCGTATATCGTACGCATCCTCGCGGTGTCGGATGGCCGCGTGGTGTGGGAGAGCCCGGCGCTGACGGTGACCGAGACCAAGCTGCCCAACACGGTCGCGCTCGAGCCCGAGGTCCATACCTGGCAGGTGACCGCCCGCAAGGCGGGCGAACCGCTCACGGCGTCGGCGGTGCAGCGGTTCACGATTACGCCATAGCAGACTGCGAAACAGCATCATGACCAAAGACTTACTGAAGGGCCTCAACGAGCATCTCAAGCTCGAGTTCCGCGCGTCGCATGAATATTTGGCGATGTCGATCTGGCTGTCGGAGCACGACTTGCCTGGTTTTGCCACCTGGATGCGCAAGCAGTCGTCCGACGAGCTGCTGCACGCGCAACGGATCATCGACCACCTGGTCGAACGCGATCAGAAAGTGGCGCTGCCGGCGATTGCCGCGCCGCCGATGACCTGGAAATCAGCCGAAGCCCTGTGCGCGCACGTCCTCAAGAACGAACAGGACGTCACCGCATCCATCAACGAGCTGTACGCCATGGCCGAGAAGGCCAAGGATCGCCCGGGCGTGGTGATGCTGCAGTGGTTTGTCACCGAGCAGATGGAAGAGGAAGCCGCCGCGCGGGCGGTGCTGGGCCGCATTCGCCTGGCCGGCAATACCGGCGTCGGCCTGCTGATGATCGACCAGGAGTTGTCAGGTGGTGCCGTGCCCGGCATGCCAGCGGCGCCTGCCGGCGCGGCGTAACCACCAAACGAACGATCGTGCTTAACGCCCGTGCTCAACGCCCGTGCTCAACGCCCGTGCTTAACGCCCGTGCTTAACGACCGTGCTTAACGAACCTGGGTTGCCGGGCACCTGACGGTCATGGCGGTCCAACGCTGGAACACTTCCGACGGCCCGGTCACCGAGGCGGCGCTGCGCGCCCGGCTCGAAGCCCTCGGCTACACCGTGGCCAGGTATACCTACCAGCCTGGTACCGTATTCCCCGATCACCGTCACGACGTCGACAAGATCGACGCCGTCGTCTCGGGCCGCTTCCGGCTGGTGGTGCGCGGCCACATGAAGGTCTTGACCGCGGGCGACTGGATTGAGATTCCGCGCGGCACCGTCCACAACGCCGCAGTCATCGGCGACCAACCCGTCGTCAGTCTGGATGCAGTGAAACTGTGAAGATCGCGATATTCGGTTCCGGCGGTGTCGGCGGCTATTTTGGCGGCCGCCTGGCTGCCGCCGGTGAAGACGTCACGTTCATGGCCCGCGGCGCCCACCTCGCGGCGCTGCGGCAGGGCGGTCTTCACATCGAGAGCCCGAACGGCGCGTTGCACCTGCCCACGGTCCAGGCCACCGACCGGCCGGCCGATGTCGGTCCGGTCGATGTCGTGCTGTTCACGGTGAAGCTGTACGACGTCGCCGCCGCCGCGGCCACCCTCGCGCCGATGATTGGCCCCGATACCGTCGTTGTTACGCTGCAGAACGGCGTCGAGGCGGTCGACATGGTGGCCCAGCATGTCGGCGCCGATCACGTGGCGGGCGGGGTCGCCTACATCGTGGTCGTCGTCGACCAGCCCGGTCACCTGCGCCACACCACGGCCCAGCAACTGGTGTTCGGTGAGCGCGACGGGTCGCGGTCGCCGCGGCTGGTGGCGTTCGAGCAAGCTGGTCTTCGCGCCGGCTTCCAGGCCCGGGCCAGTACCACGGTCGAGGCCGATCTGTGGACCAAGTTCGTGCGCCTGTCGACGTGGAGTGGCATGACCGCGGTGACGCGATCGCCGATGGGCGTCGTCCGCGACAACCAGGACCTGTTCGCGATGATGATGACGGCGGTTGACGAGACGATCGCGGTCGGCCGGGCCCGCGGCGTCGTGTTTCCAGCCACGCTGGTGGATGACACGGTGGCGTTGATCCGCAGTTTTCCGGCCAGCTCGAAATCGTCGATGCTCGAAGACCTCGAGCGCGGCCGCCGGCTCGAACTGCCGTGGCTTAGTGGCGCCGTGGTGCGGCTTGGCCGGGAAGTGGGCGTACCGACGCCCACTCACCAGTTCATCACGACGGTACTGACGCCGTTTGTGAACGGCGCCGGGTAGCCGCCGTTACTTGCGGTCCCCGAGCACGGCGCCAATCGCCGCGCCGGCGCACGCCATCTGCACCATGGCGATCAGGGGATCCACCAGCGTGGCGGTGAGATTCGCCATGTTGGTCGTGCCAAACAGCGTCAGGTCGTAGCCCAGTCCGATCAGCAGACCGGAGATGGCGCCGATCTTGAGACCGGTGGCGACGCCGCCCGCCTGGGCCCATTTGTCCATCACGATCGCCAGATACACGCCGAGCACCAGTTGGCCGAGCACCAGGTGCACGTAGTCGGGCGCCACCTTGATCGCTCCGACTGCCGACCCTTGGTTGGCCTCGAAGAAACTGGCGGCGAGCACGCCGTAGAACACCCCCCCGACCAGGAACACCACGACGCCGCCCGCCAGTGCCGCCAACAGGAATCGATTGGACATGCCCGTCTCCTTTGAAATGGTTGCGGCATGATAGCCGAAACCAGAGCGCTCGTGCGTCAGGCCAAGAACACCCGTTCGACAAACCAATACAGCCCGGCCACAACCACTCCGGCCGAACCGGCCAGGGCCACCCAGTGCGCGGCGGCCGCGCTTTGCCGCCGCACCAGATACAGCGGCGCCGCCACCGCGCCGACAATCACCAACTGGCCGATCTCGACGCCAAGGTTGAACGCGAACAGCGACCAGCCGAGCGCCGCTGGTGGCAAGCCGAACTCCTTCAGCACATAGGCAAACCCGAATCCGTGAATCAGGCCGAATCCGGCCGCCAGCCAGGCGCGAATATCGGTGACGTCGCGGGCGCGGTCGCTCGATCCGCTAAGGACCAGGATGTTGTCGGCGCCGACCACCACGATCGTGAGGGCAATCAGCGGCTCGATGAACTGCGGCGAGGGGGAGAGGATGTCGAGGGCGGCGAGCGACAGCGTGATGCTGTGGCCCACGGTGAAGGCCGTCACAATCAGCGCCAGCCGCCTGAGCGAACCGCCGAGCAGCAACAGGCCCACCAGGAACAGGATGTGGTCGGGGCCGATCAGGATGTGCTCAATGCCCGACGCCACGAAGGTTCGAACCACCGACATCCGCCCCTGCGCGGTGCCCGAGTAGTAATCCAGTGTTTGCCGGGTGGCATCGAGGATCGCCTGATGTTTGAGCGCCGCGTCTTCGTAGATGTTCACGAACGTCTGGTGAATCGGGTCGTACGGGAAAGTGAGCGCGCGAAGGCTCAGGTGTGCCGGCCGCTGGCCCGCCACCACGAAGGCCAGTCGTAGACTCTGGCGATCGGGAACGACGTCGAGGTTTCCCCAGGTAACGCTCACGGGTTGGCCATCGAAGACCAGGCGCAGGCGCGGCGTCAGCAGTGCCACCAGCGCCTCGCGATAGCGGCCGGCTACCGCCGGGTCGAGCAGCGAGTCGGCCGCGGCCACCTCCAGGTCGTGAGCCGCATCCAGGTCGTGGACCACGAGTGTCCCGCTCACGCCGCTGGCGTCGAGGTGGAAGTCGAGATAGCTGAACGGGGCCGGGTGGGCGGTCGCCGGGGCGGCGGTCAGCAGGCACAGCACGGCCACGGCCGAACCGATTGCCTTCCTCATTTCTTCTTCAAGACGAGGCGGGCGGTCGCCCAGATCCAGACGAGGCAAATCGTGGACGTCAGGATGACGTCACTCGGCCAGTGCGCGCCCAACGCGACCCGGGCCGCGCCGCCGAGCGCCAGCATGACCAGGCCGAAGACGAGGATGCTGATCGACAGCGGCGTCTTTCGGACCCGTGCGGCGATCACCGCCAGCAAACCAAACGTCACCGAGAAGAAGGTGATGGTGGTCGACGGGAAACTGAAGCCGGATGGCGATCCCACGACCGCGATCAGTTCCCGTGAAGGCCGGGCCCGGCCGAACCACGCCTTGGTCGATTCGGCCCCCCACTGTTCAAGCGCGATCCACGCGGCGGCCAGCACCAGCCCGCGCCATCCGGCCAGCACGAACGCCAGGATCGCGGTCAGGCCCATGACGTAATAACTGTTCGGCGCCGGCGCCAGGCGACTGACCGGCGTGGCCCACCATCCGGGGTCCGGAGCCGCCGACTGCAGCGCCAGTGCGCCGGCGACGTCGCCGGCAAAGTAGGGTTCCAGGGCGACCGCCGCGCCGATCAGCACCGAAACCACGGCCGCGAGAGCAAAGGGTAGGAGGCGGGTTCGCATCGGAAGTTCACTCTAGCGCAAACGCGGTAGAGTGTCGTTTATGAAGCGCTGGTCGTTCCTCCCGCTTTTTACCCTGTCCCCGTGGTGGTGGTTGCCGATCGCCTCGCTACTGGTCGGGGTTGACTACCTCACCGGACCGTTCTTCCAGTTTCCCTCGGTCTACATCCTGCTCGTGGTCGTCGCGGCCTGGACCTCGGGACTCACAACCGCCCTGGCTCTGTCGGTGGTCATGCCGGTCAGCCGGGTGGTCTTGATGCTGACGCTCTGGAATGAGCCGTGGGATTCCACGGTCTTCATCGCGACCGCGGCGACCCGATTCGTGGTGTTTTCGGTGATGGCGCTGGTGGCCGCCCGCCTGGCCGATCACGAACGTGCCATGGAACACGAAGTCGAAGTGCTGACTTCGTTGCTGCCGGTCTGCACCTACTGCCGCAAGATCCGGCGCGCCGACGACCGCTGGACCTCGCTTGAGGCATATGCCCAGGAAGCGACGCACGAGTTTTCCACCGGCTTATGCCCGGAATGCTCGTCGTCACATTTGCCGGAATACGCCCCGGTCACCGAAGAGCAAACGGGCGGTCCGCGTAGAGTGCTTTGATCGCGCCGGCGCCACCATCGCCGATCGTGCGGCGCACCGCCGCCCGCCCGCCTGAATACGCCAGCACTCGCGCCCGAAACCGTTCAGCGAACGCCAGCAGCGCGTCCGGGTCCAGGGTCAAGGCCTCGTCGCGCAGGCGATTGGCCGCCGCCACTTGCGTGTTCCGGCCGTCCAGGTAGTCGCCGATGATGCCGGTGGCGGTTGGTTCGAGCGACGCGATCAAGTCCTCGATGCGCGCCAGCCGATCGGCTTCCGCCGACGGCAGGCCGGCCAGCGGGAAGAGCACGTCACGATACAGAGCAACGCGCGCCGCCAACGGGAAGGCCAGGTCGGCCGCCACCTCCGCCGCGCCCTCGTTGACCAGCAGGTGACGGCCGAACATCGGCACCAGGTTGAACTCCTGCCACCCTCGCCGCTTCACCAACTCGTCGTCGATCGCCATGAACTGCCAGTGATGGCCGGGGTAGCCTTCGTGGCAGGCCAGGCGCAGCGCCCTCGTCACGTCCATGGCTGCACGTCGGTTGACGGTAATGCGGGTGCGATGGCCGCCCAGGTACTCGGCAAAGCCGTCCCATGCCGACTCGTTCGCGAAGACCAGTTCGATCGATTCGTCGGCCGGCAGACCAAGGGCGTCACGCGCCACACCCCGGCACGCCTCAAGTGCCGCTTGCATCAGGTCATCGGCTTTCGCGGCAGGCACCGCCAGCCGCTGCCGGTACTCGGCATAGCGAAGTGCCAGCGGTTGCCCGCCCGGCAGTGCCGCGGACAAGGCCTCGCGGCTCGCCGCCGCCGCAGCCTGGTCGGGCATCGTGACCTCGAACCCGAAACTGGAGCGGGCCTCGCTCCCGAACGTGCCCGAGGCTCCCAGCAGGCGTCGCGCGGCCCACTCAAGAGCGGCCAACTGACCGGACAGGTAGGCGCGGCGATCGTCGGCCGCCGGCTCGGTGTTGTCGGCCAGCGCCTGTTGCAGCGCCGCAATGCGCTCGAGCAGCGGCGCCACCGGCTGACGGGGGCCTGGCCGCCACGCCGGTGTGCCCCGCCATTGTTCAACCAGGGTGGGATCGTGCTGCGCCAGTTGCAGCGCAACCCGGACGTACTGTTCCGCCAGATCATCAAGCGACGGGACGGCCGGCGAGGCGCAGCCGAAGGCGGCCACCAGCAGCCATGGATGCAGCCATCGCATCTGTCGCATCCCGACCCGTGTCATTTGTTGTCCATGGCAGTTGACTTCCGGCCACCGGTGAGGCTGAATGCTTCATCTCATCACAAAGCGGCGCCCGCAGGTGGCGCCAGCAGGAGGATCCATGCGTCGGGCCGTCATTTCTCTTTTCGCCGTACTTGCTGTCGGCGCTTGCAACCAGGCGGCGCCGCCGGCGGCCGCTCCCGCACCGGCCGCCAAGAAGCTCGGCATTCGCCCGGCCGGCGACACCGAGATTCAGCCCGACCTGAGCCAGTTGCCGCCCGACGTGCAGCAGGTCTTTGCACACATCGACGAGAACATCGACACCCACGTCGAGAACCTGCAGAAGTGGATTCGGCAGCCGAGCATTTCCAACTCGGGCGAGGGCATTCCTGAGTCCGCGGAAATGGTGAAGGGCTTCTTCGACGAACTGGGCTGCCAGCAGACCCAGGTCTTCGATGTCGGCGTCACCGAATACGGCTCGCCCGGCAATCCCGTCGTCTATGCCAAGTGCGACGAGGGCGCCGAGAAGACGGTTCTGATCTATTGGATGTACGACACCATGCCGATCACGCAGCCCGATGCGTGGACCTCGCCGCCGTTCGAAGCGCGACTGGTCGAGCAGGCGCCTTACAAGAAAGTGCTGATTGGCCGTGGCGCCACCAATTCCAAGGGCCCGCAGATGTCGCAGTTGAACGCCCTGCGCGCCATCAAGGCCGTGCACGGCAAGCTGCCGGTAAACGTAATCTTTGTCGCCGAAGGCGACGAGGAACGCATGGACATCGGCCTCCGCAAGTTCGTAAAGGACCATCCCGAGCTGCTGGCCGGCGCCGATGCCATGTTGCTCTTTGGCGGCCAGTCGCCGAGCGGCGGTGGCGGCTACGGCGGCGGTTCCGAGGGCTGTGTCTACGTCGAACTGACCACCAGCGGCACGGCCTGGGGCCGCGGGCCCACCGGTTCCGACATTCACGGTTCCAACAAGCGCAGTGTCGACAGCCCGGCCTGGCGCCACATCAAGATGCTGGCGTCCCTGGTGTCAGACGATGGCAATACGCCGCTGATCGAAGGCTTCTACGAAGGCATGCAGCCGATCGAGAAGTTCCAGGAAGCTGAACTGCGCACCGCCGCCGAGCGCACCGACCTCAAGGTGGCGGCCGAAAACATCGGCGTTGCCCGCTTCACCTCGGACGACCCGTTCACCATGCTCAAGAGCCAGCGCTACGGCACCTCCTTCAATCTCGACGGCATCTGGGGCGGCAACATGTATGCGGGCGGCGCCGGCGCCATCCTGCCGAACAAGGTCACCTCGAAGCACAACTTCCGCTACGTGCCGAACATGACCGGTCCGGGCATCGTCAAGAAGCTGCGGGCGCAGCTCGACAAGAACGGCTACAAGGATGTCGACGTCAAGATGATCGGCGACGTGCCATGGGCCAAGATGAGCGCCGACTCCGAAATCGGCCGCGCCATGAAGCGTGCCTACGAAGTGATGAACATCCCGCACGGCGAGCCGCGGGCCGAATGGTCGATCGGCGGCGGCGGCGCGGCGGCCGGCGGCTACTGGCCCGCCTACATGTTCGGCAACGGCGAGGTTGGCGAGAAGATCTCCAACTTCAAGGGCGTGCCGATCGTCGGCGGCGGCGCCGGCCATGGCGGCCGCGCCCACGCGGCCAACGAGTACTACGTCATTGAAGGCGCCGGCAAGGTCTACGGCATGGCCGGGGCCGAGAAGGCGGTGGCGGCGCTGATGTACGCCTACGCCGGCAAGATTCCACCCGCTCCCGCCAAGCCAGTGCCGGCCAAGACCAACTGATGATCGCCGTTCACGACCTGGCCAAGCAGTATCACGTTGGCGACCACGTGGTGCACGCCCTGAAGGGCGTCACCATGGCGGTCGCCGCCGCCGAGTTCGTGACCATTGTCGGACCGTCGGGATCGGGCAAATCCACCTTCATGCACATCCTGGGATGTCTCGATCGGCCGACCACCGGGCGCTACGTGCTGAACGGCCGCGACGTCTCGACGCTGCCGCCCGATGAATTGGCGCGCGTGCGCAACGAGACCATCGGCTTCGTGTTCCAGGGCTTCAATCTGCTGGCCCGCACGTCGGCGCTCGAGAATGTGGAACTGCCGCTGTTGTATACGCGGCAGGGCGTGGTGAAAGCGGCGGAGCGCCGTGACCGCGCCATGCAGGCGCTCGAGGCGGTGGGGCTGACCGACCGCGCCGAGCACCATCCCAATCAGTTGTCGGGCGGCCAGCAACAACGCGTGGCGATTGCCCGCGCGCTGGTCACCCAGCCCTCGTTGCTGCTGGCCGATGAACCGACCGGTAACCTCGATAGCACCACCAGCCACGAGGTCATGGAAATCTTCGCGCGTCTGGCCAGCGATCGCGGTATCACCATCGTGGTGATCACCCACGAACGCGACATCGCCGCCTATGGCTCACGGACGGTCGACTTCAAGGACGGCCTGGTGGTGACTGACCGGACCAACGACGCCCTGCGATCGTCTGCGTTATCTGTGTCATCTGTGGCCCTGGATTAACCGTGCGCAAATTCCTGCGTCATCCGGTCGTCGACACCGCCGTCAAGGCTCTCAGTCGCAATCGCCTGCAAACGGTGTTGACCATGCTTGGCATTGCCGTCGGCGTGGCCACGGTGTTGGCGATGATGGCGGTGGGCGCCGGGGCGCAGCGGTCGATCGAGCAGCAGGTCCGGGCGGCTGGGTTGAACCAGATCACCATTCGCGCCGGCAATTGGCGGCCCAAGATCACCGACAGCGACGAGGCGGTAGCGCACCAGGGCGATGCCCGCGAGTCGCTGCGTCATCCGCTCGACCGATTCACCGGCGACGTCGTGCCGATCGCGTTTCATCCCGAAGACGACCCCATGGAGAAGCACGATCACCCGACCGCGCGGCAGCGGCTCGGCGACCTCGAAGCCGGCCTGGGCTCGGCCGCGACCATGACCTTCGGTGATGCCGAGGCGCTGCGGCGCTTGCCGGGTGTGCAGTATGTGGCCGGCGGCATTCACGAGAACGTGCGCGTGCATCTGGATGGCGCTTCGCACAGCCCTGGCCGAGGCCCTTCGACAAGCGCTGGGCCAGGCAAGCGCTGGTTCACGCGCATGCATGGCACTGACGTCATGATGCCGTCGATCAAGCGCGCCTGGACGTTCGCCGGCGGACGCTTCTTCAGCGAGCGCGAGCAGGAACGGGCCGCGCAGGTCATCGTCCTGGGCCAGGTGGTGGCCGACAAGCTGTTTGGCCCCGGTGTCACGCCGGTGGGCCGGCAGGTGACGCTGTGGGCCCAGCCGTTCGAGGTGGTCGGCGTGGTAACCAGTGCCACCTGGGTAGTGCAGCCCACCCCCGGCGACGATCAGTTTGACGCCGTCTACATGCCTTACACCACGACCCAGCGGCTGTTGAACCTGTCGAAGCTGAACGACATCACCGTGACCGCCGAGTCGTCCGGTGACATCTCGCGTCTTTCGCGTGAGATCACCAAGCTGTTGCGAGTCCGGCACGGCATCGGCGACAACGATCCGGACGATTTCACCCTGATCACCCAGGCCACCAAGGCACTGACCACCGGCGGCCTGCCGCCGAGTGTGGCCCGCGCCGTCGCCTCGAATGTGGCCGAGCTTGAGAAGGTCACGCTGGAACAACTGGCACTGACCATGGAGCGGGCGAGCCGGACCATGACGTGGCTGCTCGCCGCGGTGGCGGCGGTGTCGCTGCTCGTGGGCGGCATCGGCATCATGAACATCACGTTGCTGTCGGTGACCGAGCGGACGCGCGAGATCGGCCTGCGCATGGCGGTGGGCGCGCGCAGCCGCGACGTCATGCGGCAATTCCTGTTCGAGGCCGTCGTGATCAGCGCCGCCGGCGGCCTGGCCGGCATCGTCGTGGGCGTGATCGCCTCCGTGGGCATTGCCCGGGCGCTGCAGTGGGCGACGGTGGTGTCGCCGTGGTCGGTGGCGCTGGCCTTCGGCATCGCCACCGGTGTTGGCGTGTTCTTCGGCTGGTATCCTGCCCGTCGCGCCTCGAAACTGGATCCGATCGTCGCCCTGCGGCGCGACTGAAGCACCCCAGCACCCCAGCACTTGAGCACTTGAGCACATGATTCCCTTCCTGATCGTCAGCGCGCAGATTGCCGTGCGGGCCCTTGGCCGCAATCGCCTGCGCACGGCCCTCACCATGCTCGGCGTGGTGATCGGCGTGGCGGCGGTGATTGCCATGGTGGCGCTCGGCACCGGGGCGCGCGGCTCGGTCGAGACCTCGCTCAAGTCGGCCGGCACCAACATCATCCAGGTCAGCGCCGGTAACTTCACCCGTGGCGGCGAGAGCATGAACATCGCCAGCGGGTTGGGCGCGGCCACGACGCTCACCCAAGACGATGCCGCGGCAATTCGCGGGATTGCCGGCGTGCAGACCGTGGCTGGCGGCGTGCGCAACCGGGCGTTCGCCAAGTCGGCGCACCGCCAGTACTTCACGCAGATTCGCGGCGTCGAGCCGGCGCTGGCCGACATTCATGGCTGGGAGTGGCTGGGCGGCCGTTTCGAGGGCGGCGCCAACCAGGCGGTGATGGGGCGGGCCGCGAGCCGCGAGTTGTTTGGTGAGGGTTTCGATCCGGTTGGCGATCGCGTCACGATTGGCGACCGCGAGTTCGAGGTGTCGGGGTACTTCCGCACCAACGACACCGACATGGACGAGACAGTGTTTGTGCCGCTGGCGGCCGGCCAGGCGATGGTGAAGATCGGCCACTTGCACACCATCACCGTCGCGGTAGAGCAGGCGGGTGAGGCCAGCCGGGTGGCCGCGGAGATCACCGACTTACTCCGCGAGCGTCACCGGCGTGGCCGGCAGGCGGCGACCGTGACCGGGCTCGGCGGCAACCAGTTGCCGGGCGGCGGCGCCAGCGCCGACGATTTCACGGTCAAGACACAGGCGGCGGCCAACGTTACCAAGGGTCTCTACACCTCGGTGGCGGCGTTTGCCCTGGCCAACATGCCCAAGTTGGACGAGGTGACGCTGCAGGAGATGTCGAGCACGCTTAGTCGGGCCGGGTCGACCATGACGGCGCTGCTCGGCAGCATTGCCGCGATTTCCTTGATCGTTGGCGGCATCGGCATCATGAACATCATGCTGGTGTCGGTGACCGAGCGCACCAAGGAGATCGGCATCCGCCTGGCGGTGGGGGCCCGTCGGCGCGACGTGATGGTGCAGTTCCTGGTCGAAGCCATGGTGATGAGCTTGATCGGCGGTGTGATTGGCGTCGGTCTTGGCCTGGCCACCTCGCGCGGCCTGACCGCGGTGCTTGACTGGCCGACCGAAGTGTCGCCGGTCACGGTGGCGGCCGCCTTTGGCATTGCCGCGCTGGTCGGGATTGTCTTTGGCTATTACCCGGCCCGCCGCGCGTCCCGCCTCGATCCGATCGAGTCCTTGCGCTATGAGTAAGCAAGCCGAGGAAGCGTTACGCCAGCGGCTGACGGCGCGACTGTTCAGGAATGCGCAGGTGGCAGTCGCCGTGATCGCGGTCTCGCTGGCGATTGGCATGGCCGGCTATCACTGGCTGGCGCCGATGTCGTGGATCGATGCGTTCCTGAATGCGGCGATGCTGCTCGGCGGCATGGGGCCGGTCGATACCCTGACCAACGACGGCGCCAAGCTGTTCGCCGGCTTCTATGCGCTGTACTGCGGCGTGGTGTTTATCGCCACGGCGGGCCTGTTGATTGCGCCGCTCGGCGCGCACATCCTGCACAAATATCATCTCGATCAGGCCGGCAAGTAGCTACGAGGCTGGGATCGTGAACGGGATCTCGATCTCGAACGGCTCGCCGCGCAGCACGTAGGTGACTTTGGCCGTCACCTCGCCCGGTGCCACGGGTTGTCCCGAGGCCACCCAGCTTTCGCCGCTGTCGTCGATCGCCAGCACCAGCGGCTCGTCCGGCGCGCCGGCCCGCACGATGGTCATGGTGACCCGGGTGGCCTGCGACGCCGGCAGGTCCTCGCGCACGGCGTCGCTGAACCAGATGCGATGGCGGCCGCTCTTGTCGAGCACCACCTCGTAGTGCACCTCGCCGTTCATCAACACCAGGCCGCCGTGATGCGCGCTGTGATCGCCGTGCGGGGTGGTGATGCCGGCATGCTGCGCGTCCCTGGGCTGCGGCGCCGGCTCAGCCGCCGGCGGCGTCGCGGGTGAGCACCCCAGCACCAGCGCACTTGAGCACCCCAGCACCAAAGCACGCCAGCACCTCAGCACCTGAGCACCTCAGCACCTGAGCACCTCATCTGAAGATCCCCTTCGGCATCTTCACGTGCACCCCCATGGTGCCATCCACCAACTGAGTAATGGCGACGTCGCCGGCCATGCTCGTCAGCTGGTAGGCCTGATGCTTGTCCATTTTCCCGGTCGCGGCGAGGAAGTCGACCATCTCCTGGATCGCGATGCGGGTGGCCGCGGTGAGGTCGACATCAGTCCCCATGCTGATGAAGTGGGTGCTGGTCTCGGCGCGGGGCCAAGTCAGGGTCATGCCCTTGCGGACGGTCAGCTGCACCCGGCCGCGCAGCGACGTCTCAAGGCCGGTCTGGTCCACCTCGCCGTCGCCCTGGGCGGCGTGGCCGTCGCCGATCTCGAACAGGGCGCCAGGCACGTGCACGGGAATCCACAGGGTCGTGCCGGCGACCAGTTCCTTGTTGTCGAGGTTGCCGGCGTGAATCCCCGGCGGATTGCTGCTGACACGGCCAAGGGCCGGTGGCGGCGCCACGCCCATGCTGCCGAAGAACGGCTTGAGCCCAATCACGATGCCCGGCAGGAACGTCGCCGTCATGGCGGTGCGATCCATCTGGATGATCGTGGGTCCGCGGCCGGCGGCACAGTTCTCGCGAATGAATCCGCTGCAGCCGTTGTAGCCGTAGGCGATTGGCAGGTCGATCGAGAGGATCTTGACCTCGAGGGCGTCGCCCGGCTCGGCGCCGGTGATGTAGACCGGACCCGTGAGGATGTGTCCGCCGGGTCCGCGGTCGGTGACCTGGCTGACGATGGCCCGCAGGGACGCCTGGACGTCGGCGGCCGGCACACCGGCTTTCTCGAGGCGATCGGGTGTTGAGGTCAGTAACGTGTCGACGTCGATGATATCGCCGGAGGCGATCGTGAGCACCGGCTTGGTCTCCGACCAGTAGTGGCCGTAGGCCACGGTGGCGGGTGTCGCCTCAAGGCGATGCGTGCGTGGGGACTGGGCCGATGTTGAGGCGGTCGTCGCCACCGCAAGGGCGACAAATAGAGACGTAATCGCGCGCGTCATCCGCGCATTCTACTCGTATGCTATTGGCCATGTCCCAGCCGTGGTACCGCGATGTCAGCCGCCAGCAGTGGAAGACCTTTCTCACCACCTTTGCGGCGTGGACGCTTGACGCCTTCGATTTTACGATCATCACTTTCGTCCTGATCGACATCCGGCGCAGTTTTGAAGTCAACCTGGCCCTGGCCGGCGCGCTGGCGACGGTAACGCTGCTGTTCCGCATGGTGGGCGGGATTGGCGCCGGCACTTATGCCGACCGCTATGGCCGCAAGGGCCCCATCCTGTTCTCGATCGCGTGGTATACCGCGTTTGCCTTCCTGAGCGGCCTGTCGACCAGTTACGCCATGCTGTTCGCCTTCCGCGGCCTGTTCGGCATCGGCATGGGTGGCATGTGGGCCGCCGGCATGCCGCTGGCGCTCGAGCAGTGGCCGGCCAAGCATCGTGGCATCGCCTCCGGCATCCTGCAGGGCGGCTACTCGGCGGGGTTCCTGCTGTCGTCGCTGGTCTATCAACTCGGCTATCCGCTGATCAACGACGACCCGGACCAGGCCTGGCGCCTGATGTTGTGGGCCGGCGTGCTGCCGGCGATTGGCGTCTTCTATTTGATGACGCGGGTCAGCGAAAGTCCGCTGTGGCAGGAGCAGCAGCGGCTGCGCGCCGGCCGGCCCCAGCGCCTGTCGCTCGCGCGGCTGTTCGATCCCGATCTGCGGTGGGTGACGTTTCACACCTCGCTGTTGATGGGCGCCTTCGTCTGGATGTATCAGTCGACGACGATTTGGTATCCGACGTTGCTGACGAATCTGCAGCAACAGCCGCTGGCGTTCCTGATCCTGCTCAATGCCGGCGGTGCCATCGGTTCAATTGCGTTCGGCACACTTTCCGAGAAATGGGGGGGGCGGCGGGGCGCGGCGACGCTCGGCATGGTGGCCGGCGTATTGTCGGCCCCGGTCTACCTGTTTTCGGAAACGAGCGGCGGTCTGTTACTGGGCGCCTGGCTGATTGGCTTCTGCGCCTCGGGCGCCTGGGGCATCGTGCCCGGCTACCTGTCGGAGCGATTCCCCACCGAGGTCCGCGGCGTCGGCACCGGGTTCTCGTATCACGTCGGCGTCGGCATCGGCGCGTTCGCGCCGCTGCTGATCGGCGCGCTCACCGACGCGGGCACCGCGCTGCAGACGGCCATGTTCTGGTGCGTGATCGGCGGCGGCATCGGCGTGATCACGCTGCTCTGGCTCGGCCCGGAAACGCGCGGACGGGAACTGGAATAGTTGAAAGTTGAAAGTGGGCAGTTGAAAGTTTCAGTTCCTAGTTGCAGTTCCTAGTTTCAGTTCCTAGTTGCAGTTCCTAGTGTTCTAGTTCTGGCTGCATTGCAACTGCAACTGGGAACTACAACTGGTCACTACAACTGGTAACTACAACTGGCAACTGGAACTGGAACTGAAACTTTCAACTGCCCACTTTCAACTTTCAACTTTCGAGCGCCCCCTATGCGAGCGCCCGGATGATGTCCCAGCGGGTGATGATGTAGGTGGCGTCGAGCTTGAAGTCGCGCACCAGCACCGCCGGGCTCTCCGGGGTGAGCATCGTCGCCAGGGCATCAACGCTGGTCGAGATGTCGGCAAAGGGGATGGCCGGCTGCATGATGCCTTCCACCGGGCCGTGCAGCACGTCGGGGTTCTTGACGATCGCCGAGTAGAGGTAGCCCTCGTTGACCGAGCCGACCAGGCGGCCGTCGGCGGTGACCGGAATCTGCGAATAGGCATTCTCGGTCAGGATGTGGGCCGCCTTTTCCACCGTCTCGCTGCGATCGATGGTGACAAGCGGCGCCTTCATCCGGTTGGCCACCAGGTCGCGGGCAGTCAGGCCCTTGCGATCGACAAACCCCTTCTCGCGCATCCAGTCGGGGTTGTACATCTTGCCCAGGTAGCGCGTGCCGTGGTCGTGGAAGATCACCACCACCATCTCGCCCTGCTTGAACTGATCGGCCAGCTGGATCAACCCGGCCATGGCGGAGCCGGCCGAGTTGCCGGCGAAGATCCCCTCTTCGCGCGCGATGCGGCCGGTCATGATCGCGGCGTCGCGGTCGGTCACCTTCTCGAAATGATCGATCAGGCTGAAGTCCACGTTCTTGGGCAGGAAGTCTTCGCCAATGCCTTCGGTGATGTAGGGATAGATCTCGTTCTTGTCGAAGACGCCGGTCTCCTTGTACTTCTTGAACACCGACCCGTAGGTGTCGATGCCCCAGGCCTTGACTGACGGCTTGCGCTCTTTGAGGTACTTCGCCGTGCCGCAGATCGTGCCGCCGGTGCCGACCCCGACCACCAGGTGGTCGATGGCGCCCGCGGTCTGGTCCCAGATCTCGGGCCCGGTCTGCTCGTAGTGGGCCTGCGCGTTCGACGGGTTGTCGTACTGGTTGGCCTTCCACGAGTTGGGCGTCTCGCGCTCGAGTCGTGACGAGACCGAGTAGTAGGAGCGGGGGTCCTCAGGGTCGACGTCGGTCGGGCAGACGATGACCTCGGCGCCGAAGGCCCGCAGGGCATCGACCTTCTCCTTCGACTGCTTGTCGGTGGTGGTAAAGACGCACTTGTAGCCCTTGACGACTGCCGCGATGGCCAGGCCCATGCCGGTGTTGCCCGACGTGCCCTCGATGATGGTGCCGCCAGGCTTGAGCTTGCCGGCCCGCTCGGCGTCCTCGATCATCTTCAGCGCCATGCGGTCCTTGATCGAGTTGCCCGGGTTCACCGTCTCGATCTTGGCGTAGACGTCGGCGGCGACAACCCCCTTCGGGATGCGGTTGAGGCGGACCAGCGGGGTGTTGCCGATGGTATCGAGGATGTTGTCGTGGAGTTTCTTGGGCATGCGGTGGTTCACATCATACCCGCAGCTCCACTTTAGCGTTGTCGGGTGGTGTCACCACCACACCATTGGCAGCCAATTTGCTCTAGACTGCGGCCAGCAGCATCGATGCGGCGGCAGTGTCTGGCGTGGCAGCGCAGCGGTGGGGAATTGTCCTCAGCCGATGGGGACTTTCCCGTCTTGCAATCGGATTGGATACTGTGTCAGAACCTGAACCACGAATGGACCCTCGAATCGAAACCACAGCCGCCGGTAGTCCGCGTGGCACGGTCGTGATCGTGTCGGTGTTTGGCGCGCTCGTCGTGCTCGGCTGGCTCCTGATGTTCTTTGGCCTGTTCGTGCCACGGGGCACGCATTGAGGATCGCCATTGCACGTTGATCGATTCGAGCGCTACTGGATGTGGGCCGCCACCGGCATGCTCGCACTGTTTCTTGGCGCGATCGTGGTGACCGCCATTGCCGGTTCGGCGCATCCGCCCAGCCATGTCGAGACCGTCAATCCCGACACCTTGCGAACCATCGGCGAGTTTGCCACCCCGGGCGTCACCGTGAATGCCGACGGCGGTGTCACCGTGGCGATGCGGGCCGAGTTCTATGTCTTCCGGCCGGAAGTCATCCGCGTGCCGGCCGGCCGTCCCGTTACGTTCCGCATCACCAGCCCCGATGTGCTCCATGGCTTCCAGATTGTCGGCACCAACATCAACCTGACCGTCGCGCCCGGTTACATCAGTGAAGCCACGACCACCTTCGCCACCCCGGGCGAGTACCTGGTGGTCTGCAATGAGTACTGCGGCCTGGCCCATCACCTGATGCAGGGCAAGGTCATTGTCGAGGGCGCGCCATGATCGCCGCGACCCGGTTGATCCTGGCCAACCTCGCGGTGGCGATCGTCGCCTTCGCGCTTGGCGCCCTGATGGCGGTCATGCAGGCGGTGGCGCGCGCGGGCGTGCAGGTGCCGTTCGGGTCGGCCCGCATGTACTACCTGTCGGTCACCGCGCACGGCGTGCTCGAAGCGCTGGTGTTCACCACGTTCTTCATCATGGCGCTCGGCTACCTGGTGGCCGGGACCACGCTCGGGCGCGTGGCCGGCCTGAAGTGGGCGTGGGCGGGCTTCTGGGTGGCGCTGGTCGGCACCGTGATCACGACGCTGGCGATTCTCTCGGGCACCAGCACCGTGCTCTACACGTTCTATCCGCCGCTGCTGGCGCACCCGGCCTTCTACCTCGGCGCCACCCTGCTGGTGGTGGGCTCGTGGATCTGGTGTGGCGTCATGATCGGCAGCTATCGCGCGTGGCGGGCGGCCCAGCCCGGCGAGCGCGTGCCGCTGGCCATGCACGGCATGATGACCACGGTCATCATCTGGATCCTGGCCACCGCCGGCCTGGCGGTGGAGGTGCTGGTCCTGATCCTGCCGTGGTCGTTCGGCCTGGTGGACCGCATCGATCCGATCATCGCCCGGACGTACTTCTGGTGGTTCGGTCACCCGCTGACATACTTCTGGCTGCTCCCGGCCTACGTGCTCTGGTACACCGTGATTCCGCGCGTGGCCGGCGGGCGCCTGTTCAGCGACTCGGTTACCCGCGTCGTGTTCGTGCAGTTCATCCTGTTCTCGACCCCGGTCGGCCTGCATCACCAGTTCACTGATCCCGGTATCTCCAGCGGCTGGAAACTGGTGCACACCTTCACCACCTACGCCATCATGTTTCCCAGCCTGGTCACCGCCTTCACGGTGATTGCCTCGCTCGAGAACGCCGGGCGGGCGCGCGGCGGCACCGGCCTGTTCGGCTGGATCCGGCTGCTGCCGTGGCGCGACCCGTTCTTCGCGAGCGTGGCGCTGTCGATGCTGACCTTCGCCCTCGGCGGGTTCGGCGGCGCGATCAACGCCGCCTACGCCATGAACGCGATGGTCCACAACACCGCCTGGATCCAGGGGCACTTCCATCTCACCGTCGGCACCGCGGTGGCGCTCACCTTCATGGGCTTCACCTACTGGGTGTTGCCGCGCCTGACCGGACGCGCCATCGCCTGGCCGCGGGTGGCCATGGTGCAGCCCTACCTCTGGTTTGTCGGCATGCAGTTCTTCAGCATCCCGAACCACATCGTCGGGTTGATGGGGATGCCGCGACGGGTCTATACCGGCGAGTACCAGGATGTGGCGGCCGCGCAGGCCTGGATTCCGCTGGTCAACCTGTCGGCGATCGGCGGCGTGATCCTGTTCGTGTCGGCGATGTGTTACGTCGGCACGATTGTGGTCACCATGCTGGTGTCGCCGCGCGGGGAGCGGCTGCCGATGGAGTACGCCGAGGCGATGGCGCCGCCGGAGCCGGGGCCGTCGATCTGGGATCGGTTCGGCGTGTGGACGGCCGTGGCAGCTCTCATGATCATCATCGTCTACGGTCCGCCGTTGTACCGGCTCCACACCATGGCGCGTTTCCCGTCACTGGGTTTCTCGCCTTTCTGAACACTGATGTCGCCGTTCAAACCAGGGCCGCAGATGACACAGATGACGCAGATCGTGCCGTTCAAACCAGGGCCGCAGATGACACAGATGACGCAGATCGTGCCGTTCAAACCAGGGCCGCAGATGACACAGACTTCACAGACCGGGCAGACACGATAGGAAGCGCGATGGCTGAGCAAGCAGGACATCATCATGTCAACGTTGACCCGCCGGAATTGCCGGGGCGGCGGACGTTTGCCTCGGTCGTGACCATGGTGGCGGGTCTGGCCGGTGGTTACGGCCTGTTTGGCTGGATTGGGGCGCGGTTCATGTTGCCGGCCCGCACCGGGCAGACGACCCAGTTGTTCGTGGCCGCCCTCAACGACCTGTCGGTCGGCGGCACCCTGCTGTTTCGCACGCCCGACGGCCGCACCGTCAACATCACCCGGCGCGAGACCAACGGCCGCGCCGACGACTTCGTGGCGCTGTCGAGCACCTGCCCGCATCTGGGTTGCCAGGTGCACTGGGAAGGGCAGAACAATCGCTACTACTGCCCGTGCCATGGCGGCACCTTCGACCCGTCCGGCAAGGGCACCGGTGGCCCGCCCGGCGACGCCGGCCAGTCGCTGCCGCGCTATGCCCTGGCCGTGCAGAAGGGCCTGCTCTACATCGCCGTGCCGACCGAGCAGTTGTCGATGCCGGCGCAGGCCGGAGTGGTGCATCTCGAGTCGCCGCAGGGGCCGGGACACGATCCCTGCCTCGCGTGTCTCAAGCGAGGGCCGGACGCGCGTACGGAGGGCCGGGACTTCAGTCCCGGCCGCACGACATGACCTCGCGTCAAGAGTGGATCGCCGAACGGGTGCCGGTCTCGCTCGAGGCCGTAGCGACGATGTCGAATGAGCCGGTACCGTATCACCTGAAGCGGTGGTGGTTCGCGCTGGGCGGCACACCGGCATACCTGTTCGTAATTCAGATCGTCACCGGCATCCTGCTGGCGTTCTACTACCAGCCGTCGCCGACCACGGCCTACGAGTCGATCCGCTACATCACCGAGGACGCGGCCTTCGGCTGGTACCTGCGCGGTCTGCACAAGTGGGGCGCCACGCTGATGATCGCCGCCGTGGTGCTGCACCAGATGCGTGTCTTCTTCACCGGCGCCTATCGCCGGCCGCGCGAGTTGAACTGGATGATCGGCATGACGTTGCTGGTCTGCACGCTCATGCTCGGCTTCACCGGCTACAGCCTGGTCTTCGAGCAGTTGAGCTACTGGGGCGCGACGGTGGCGGCCAACATCAGCGACACCATGCCGGTGGTCGGCCCGCTCATGAAGCAGGCGCTGCTGGGCGGGGAGATTTACAACGACCGCACGCTGTCGCGTTTCTTCATCCTGCATGCGGCCGTGCTGCCGGTGTTGCTGATCCTGGTGCTGGTCATGCACATCAGCCTGGTGCGGCTGCTGGGCGTGACCGAACTCAAGTTTGAAGGCGAAGAACAACAGCCAGCGCGGCACTTCAATTTCTTCCCCAGCCACTTCTACACGGAGCTGATTATCGGCCTGACGCTGATGATCCTGCTGAGCGCGCTGGCGACGCTGTTGCCGGTGGGCATGGGGCCGCGCGCCAACCCGCTGGTGACGCCCGATGTGATCAAGCCCGAGTGGTTCTTTTACGTCGCGTTTCGCTGGCTGAAGCTCTTTACCGGGCTGACCGCCGTGCTCACGCAGGGGCTGATCGTGTTTGTGATGTTTCTGTGGCCGTTCATCGACGACTGGCTGGTGCGCAAGTTCAAGTATGCGGACATCAGCGTCTGGATAGGGATAGTGGGCGCCTTGACGATCATGGGCTTCACGATGTGGGAAGCGCTCGCCGCGCACTGAGGACAACTGAACATGACACTCGATCAAAAACGCTGGGTGATTGGCGGCCTGGGATTCCTGTTCCTGCTGTCGCTGGTCTCGGTGCAGTGGCTGGAGGTGTCGCGCCGCCAGCACGAGGAGTCGGGCGGCCGGGCCGGTGCGGCGGCTGTGAGCGTGCCCGACGCCTCGCGCCAGTGCGTCGATTGCCACACCCAGGTGTCGACCGGCATCGTCGACCACTGGAAGGGGTCGACTCACGCCGCCAAGGGCGTCGCCTGCCTCGACTGCCACAAGGCAAACGAGAAAGACGCCGACATGTTCTCGCACTACGGCCGCCAGATCGCCACCATCGTGACGCCGCGCGACTGCGCCACCTGCCATCCCACTGAGTCGGCCGAGTTTGCCGTGAGCCATCACTCCAAGGCCGCTAACATCCTCGCCTCGCTCGACAACTTCCTCGCCGAAACGGTGGAAGGCTCGCGGGTTGCCTTCAGCCCGCATTCGCCGACCCCGGGCAAGGCCATCACCGCGGTCAACGGCATGGCGCCGGCCAACTCGGGATGCCAGCAGTGCCACGGGTCGGTTGTCGCCTTCCAGGCCAACGACGGCGGGGTGGTCACCATGCGCGACCTGAAGCCCGACGACAAGGGACAGCCCACCAATCCCGACGCCGTCGGCCGCATTGTCCGCAACGAGAGTGGCAAGCCGCAGTTCAGCAGCACGAGCTGGCCCAACACCGGCATCGGCCGCTTGAACCTCGATGGCTCGCAGGGATCGTGCGCGGCCTGCCACAGCCGTCACGACTTTTCGGCCCGCCGCGCACGGCAGCCCGAGAACTGCGGCAAGTGTCACCTGGGCCCCGATCATCCACAGAAGGAGATCTACGACGAGTCGAAGCACGGCGTCGCCTTCCGCGACCTGATCGGCGAGATGAACCTGGACGCCAGGCCGTGGGTGGTGGGCAAGGACTACAGCGCCGCGCCGACCTGCGCCACCTGCCACATGAGCGCGAACATGCGGAACGGCATGAAGATCACCCACGACCCGGGTGAGCGCATTTCGTGGACCAACCGCCCGCCGGTCAGCCTGGTGATGGACACCGACGCCAACCACGCAGTCGTCACCGAAACCGATCCCGAAAAGCGGCGCCTTGCCATTGCCGACACCGCCGAGGCCAAGCGCAACCGCATGAAGCAGGTGTGCTCGAGCTGCCATACCGCCGACTACATCAACCTGTTCTATCGCCAATATGACGATGTGGTGATCAACTACAACGAGAAGTTCGCCAAGCCCGGCCAGGCGATCATGGCGGCGCTGACCGGCAACGGCCTGCTGACCAAGACGCAGTACGACGAGCAGATCGAGTGGACCTGGTACTACCTGTGGCACCACGAGGGCCGCCGCGCGCGCATGGGCGCGTCGATGATGGCGCCCGACTACACCCAGTGGCACGGCATGTTCGAAGTGGCCGAGAACTTCTACATGAAGTTGATCCCGGAAGCCCGCGAGGTCACCGCCAGGGCGGCCCGGGCCGGCAAGACCGCCGCCGCGCGCGCCGCCGATGCGGCGATCGATGAGATCCTGCGGCGGCCCGAACACCGATGGCTGCTGGAGGGCGCCGAAGCACAGGCCGACGCCATCCAGCAGGAGATGCAACGCAAATACGGCCAGGGCCGCAAATGATGCAACGACGCGCGTTCTTGAAGATGGCCGGCGTGGCCGTGCCGGCGGTGGCGGCTTATTCGTGTGCCGATCGTGACGAGGCGGATCGGCTGATGGCCAATGCCGCGCCGATCGATCGGGCTTCGGTGTCGTGGGCGAAGGCGCCGTGCCGATTCTGCGGCACCGGCTGTGGCGTGATGGTGGGAGTGGAGCAGGGGCGCGTGGTCGCCGTGCGCGGAGATGAGGCGAGTCCGGTCAACCGCGGCCTGCTCTGCGTGAAGGGCTATCACCTGCCGGGCCTGCTCTACGGCGAAGACCGCCTGCTGTATCCGCAGAAGCGCAATGCCGACGGCTCGTTCTCGCGCATCTCGTGGGACGAGGCGCTCGACCTGGTGGCCAGCAAGTTCAAGGACACGCTGGCCGCGCACGGTCCGGAAGCCGTGGCGATGTATGGGTCGGGGCAGTGGACGGTGTTTGACGGCTACGCCGCGCTCAAGTGGGTCAAGGCGGGCCTGCGCAGCAACAACATCGAGCCCAACGCGCGGCTCTGCATGGCGAGCGCCGTGTCGGGGTTCATGACCCAGTTCCAGAGCGACGAGCCGATGGGCTGCTACCAGGATCTCGACCGCGGCGACGATTTCGTGCTGTGGGGCAACAACATGGCCGAGATGCACCCGGTGCTGTTCAGCCGCATTCTCGAGACCAAGCGCGTGAAGCCGGCGACCCGAATCGTCGACATCGCCACCCGGCGGACGCCGACCACCGACTACGCCGACATGCACGTGCTGTTCAAGCCGGGCACCGATCTGGCGCTGGCCAACGGCATCCTGCACCTGCTGGTGGCGCAGGGGCGCATCAACCAGGCCTTCATCAACGAGAACGTCGTGTTCCGGCGCGGCATCGAAGACCTCAAGGCCATCGGCTACGGCTGTTTCGACGACCAGAAAGAGCGCTACACCTTCGAGGATGTCGCCAAGCCGAGCTCGCTGGCGGAATTGACGACGTTCCTGGCCGACTACACGCCGGAGAAGGTGAGTGAGATCTCGGGTGTGCCGGTGCAGCAGATTCACGCCCTCGCGGCCATCTACGGCGACCTGCCGCGCGGCACGGTGAGCCTGTGGTGCATGGGGGTGAACCAGCACGTGCGTGGCACGTGGATGAACAACCTGATCACCGACCTGCACCTGATCACCGGCAAGATCTGCCGGCCGGGTGCCAATCCGCTGAGCCTCACCGGCCAGCCGAGCGCGTGCGGCACCGCCCGCGAGGTCGGCACCAGCAGCAATCGCCTGCCGGCTGACATGGTGGTGACCAACCCCGAGCATCGCGCCGAGGCCGAGCACATCTGGAACGTGCCGGCCGGCACCATTTCCGCCAAGCCGGGTCCCCATGCCGTCGACATGTTCCGCGCCTTGAAGCGCGGCGACATCAAGGCCATGTGGATTCAGACCACCAATCCCTGGGTCACACTGCCCAATCGCTCGCGTTTCGAGCGTACGCCCAACGACGGCAAGTTCATTGTCGTGAGCGACATCTACCCGACGCCGACCACGGCGATGGCGGATCTCATTCTGCCGGCGGCGGCGTGGGTCGAGCGCGAAGGGGTGTTCGGCAACACCGAGCGCCGCACGCAGCAGTGGAACCAGTTGGTCGATCCGCCAGGTGAGGCGCGCGAGGACGCCTGGGCCATCATCCAGGTCGCCAAACGCATGGGCATGGGGAACCTGTTTCCATGGCCCGACGACAACTGGCACGAGCCGATGTTCGAGGAATACCGGCGCTTCGGTGTCGGCCACGGCAAAGACCTGGCCGCCTATGCGCAGTTGAAGGAGACGCGCGGAATGGTGTGGCCGGTCGTCGACGGCAAGGAGACGTTTTATCGCTACACCGCCGGCTACGACCCTTATGTGAAGAAGGCGCAGGGCGCGCACTTCTACAAGGCCGTCGGCTACGGCGAGAAGGCGGCGTTCTGGCTGCGGCCGTATCACCCGCCGGCCGAGTCGCCCGACAAGGACTACCCGTTCTGGCTGACCACCGGCCGCGTGCTCGAGCACTGGCATTCGGGGTCGATGACCCGCCGCATCAAGCAACTGCACCAGGCGGTGCCGGCCGCCTATCTCGAGATGAACCGCGCCGACGCCGAGGAGATGAGCCTCAAGAAGGGCGACAAGGTAAAGATTGTCAGCCGCCGCGGCAGCCTCGAACTGGTGGTGGAGGTTGACGGCCGCGGCCGTCCACCGCGCGGCACCGTGTTCGTGCCGTTCTTCGACGAAGAGAAGCTGATCAACCTGGTGACGCTCGATGCAATGGACAACATCAGCAAGCAACCGGATTACAAGAAATGCGCAGTACGGTTGGAACGCGCGTAGCCGCGGCGGTCGCGATTGCCCTCGCCACGGCCTGCGCGCCGCCGGCATCCGGGAACGGGGCTTCGGGATTCGGGACCACGAGAGTCGTGGCGCGTTCGACTGAGGTCCGCGCGGATGGCCGCGCCTACGACGGCGCGCCGCCGGTGATTCCGCATGCGCTCGGCGGCCCCTGTACGACTTGCCACGATGATGACGGCAGCGCGATCGCGGGGATTGGCATGGCGCCGGCCTCGCCCCACGGCAGCGTGGGCGCGACCGGGTCGTTCCGGCGGTGCCAGCAATGCCACGTGCCGGCCACCACGCCCGACCTGCGGGTGGCATCGGTGTTCAAAGGCCTGCCGCAGGGGGCGTGGAAGGGCGGCCGTGCCACGCCCGGCGCGCCGCCGACCCTTCCGCACACGCTGCAACTGAGGGAGAACTGCCTCGCATGTCATGCCGGGCCGGCGTCGCGGGTGGAGATCAGGACGTCGCACCCGGAGCGCGCCCGCTGCCGACAGTGTCACGTGCCCGAATAGGGCGGGCGGCTTCGCCGCCCGTGGGGCTCGGGGCTTCGCCCCTTCGTGGGGCTCGCTCCGCTTCGTAGGGCTCGCGACGCTCGTGGGGGCTCAGGTTCGCGGCGCCTCGGCACATTGCGCGTTGCTGTAACCCGAGCGGAACGCGGTCACTGTTCCCGCAGTGGCGTCGAACTTGTGTCGGGTCACGCATGCCGTGTCGTTTGCGAGCAGGTGAATCGACACCGACGGCCCTCTCGAAACCGTCCTCACGTAGTGAATGTCATCGAGCGGCGGCAGCAGCGTGTAGAACTCGCCGCGCTTCACCGTCTGCTTGCGCGCCACTTCCAGCGTCGCCTTCGCCTCATCCCGCCCATCGTCCACGCGGCGGTAGACCGTTTCTGACTGCATGCCGCGATAGACGCCGATCAGGCCCCAGGCCAGGTGGTCGTGAATGGGCGTCTCGGCGCCGGCGGGAATGACCAGCGAGAACAGGCAGAGCGAGCTGTCTTCCGCACGGTAGAGCGCGTACTGGCCGATGCCGCTGCCCATGCCGCTTTTGGGGTCGGCCTCGCCGAAGGCTTTGGGTAGCCAGCCATCCGCCGACAGGAGCTTCGCGAACGCCGGCCGCAGTGCCTCGACGCGCGCGGCGGTGTCGGCGATCTCGCCGGTCAGCCGGCGAGTCTCATCGACGAGCGCGCGAACTTCTGGCACATCGACCAGAAAGCCGAAGTCGGCACGTGCCCCGAGCGAAGTCGAGGGGTGCGAGTGGGGCTGGCCAAAGTCACACATTCGATTCGCCCAATCATCAATCGCCAATCACGCAACAGTCACTAAATCTGTCGATCGGTCGATCGTCAATTTATTTACCCGCCGAGCTTCTTCAACTGCGCTTCGATCGCCGCCATCTCCTTGATGAGATCGGCGTAGCGGTCGTAGGCATCCTTGCCGACTTTCTGATCGGCCTGCGTGATCATGCGCGTCACGTTGTTCAGCTGGTCGATCAACATGCCCTGCGTGTAGATGCCGGGCGTGGTGACCACCTTGGCGTAGAGCGCCTGCAGTTCGTTGTCGTACTTGGTGCTGCTCGGCGACTGGCCGGGCAGGCCGGTGGCGAGGCCGGGCTTCTGGCCGGCCTTCTGCATCGCCTGCTCAATCCGCTGCTGGAGCTTCCTCGCGTCGCTGACCGCGTCGCGCACCTGCAACTGGAACTTCACCTGCTCGGCGATGTCGCCGTCGCTTACGCCGTCGCCGGCCACGCGCGGATCCGACTTCAGGTCGAATGCGCGGGTGATGGTCTGGCCGTTGGCGGTCAGACGCACGCTGTACTTGCCGGGCGGCACCATCGGCCCGCCGCCAGGACCGCCCTCGGGCGTGCCGGCCGTCCACGGCCCGGGATAGCGCATGTCCCAGGTGATGCGCTGCATGCCGGCCTCGGCGCGAATGCCGGGCGAACTGCCGCCGCGGAAGCGGAAGCCGCCGCCACCCGTGGCTGGTTCCGCACCCGCGCTGCGCGGCGCCAGCACGGTCCACGTGCGCATCGCGCCACCGCGGGAATCAAGCACCTCGAGCTTCGCATCGGCCCCGGGCGCCATGGCGAAGTAGAGATCGAACTGCGCCCCGGTCATCGGGTACTCCGGCTCGTTGGCCGACGCCGGCGCGGTGCCGTTGCGGAAGCGGATCACCTCGCGCGGCTGGAACAGCGCGACGGCGGGTAACGTCGCCTGCTCGGCCGGACTAAAGTCCGGCCCTTCTGGCATGCCGCCGTCGTGACCGCCGCGCGCGCCCGGCGCGGCGTTGGCCAGCGCCGCCAGACCTTGTAGCGGCGTGATGTTGTCCATGATGTACGCCGACCGGCCCATCGTCGAAATCACCAGGTCGTTGCGATGCACCTTGATGTCGGTGACCGGCGTGGCCGGCAGGTTCTGCTGCAGCGGCTGCCAGTTCTTGCCGCCATTGAACGACACGAAGAAGCCGAACTCGGTGCCGGCGTAGAGCAGGCCGGCTTGCCGCGGGTCCTCGCGGACGACGCGGGTCGGGTGATCGAGCGGGATGCCGTTCTTGCCGTCAGTGAGCAGCGTCCACGATTCGCCGTAGTTGTCGGTGCGATAGATGTAGGGCTTGAGGTCGTGCTCGCGCATGAAGCGATAGCCGGCAATGTAGGCGCGGCCCTTCATGTGCGGCGAGTCTTCCACCGTCTGGATGCGCGCGCCGACCAGGTCCTTCGGGGTCACGTTCTTCCAGGTCTTGCCGTTGTCGCGCGTCACGCTGACCGGGCCGTCGTTGGCGCCGACCCAGATCACGCCCTTCTCCAGCCGCGACTCGATCATCGAGTAGATGGTCGAGTAGACCTCTTCGCCGGTCACGTCGCGGGTAATCGGGTTGCCCGAGACGATCTGGTACTGCGGCTCCTTCGCCGTCAGGTCGGGGCTGATGATCTCCCAGGTAATGCCCTCGTCTATCGAGCGGTGCAGTACGTGCGAGGCCTGGTAGATCACGCGCTCGTCGTGCGGCGACACGTAGACAACGGTCTGGCGCGGGAAGCGGTACATGATCTCGTCCGGGTCGTGGCCGTAGCGGTTCTGCGGATACACCCAGTAGTGCTTCTCCTGGCCGGTCACCGTGTTGTAGCGGCCGACTTCGCCCTTGCAGGCGCCCCACACCACCAGGCCGTTCTTCTTCGGCCAGATCTGGCCGGTCTCGCAGCCCGACGCCTGCTGCCAGGCCTGCGCCGGGTGCTCGAAGCCCCACGACACCGGCGGGATGCTCGGAATAATCAGCGTGCTGTTGTCCTGCTGCGGCATGTAGAGGCGATAGGGATACTGCTCGTCGACCGCCACCATGTAGTACTCGGCGGTGGGCTGATTGAGGATCGACGACCAGCTCTTCGCGCCGTTGAGGCTGACGTTGGCGCCGCCGTCGTTCACCTGCAGGATGATGTTCGGATTGTCGGGGTTGAACCACATGCCGTGGTTGTCGCCGTGCGGAGTGCTGACGGAGGTGAAGGTCTTGCCGCCGTCGGTCGACTTCTGCAGCCCCAGCTCGTTGACCCACACTTCGTTTTCGTTCTTGGGGTTGACGTTGACGTAGTGGAAGTAGAACGGGCGGGCGCGCAGGCGCTGGCTGTTGTTGATGTTGGTCCACGTCTCGCCGGCGTCGTTCGAGCGGAACAGCCCGCCCTCAGAACCCGGCGCCTCGATCATGGCGTAGAGCACGCGCGGGTTGCTGCGCGCGATCTCGATGTCGATTTTGCCGATCAGCTTGGCCGGCAGGCCCGCGCTCAGCTTCTTCCAGGTCTCACCGCCGTCGGTCGACTTGTAGATGCCGCCTTCACTGGCCGGACCGCCGCTGATGATGTCCCAGCCCTTGCGGAAGCCCTTGTACATCGCGGCGTAGAGGATGTCGGGATTCTCCCAGTCGACCTCGATGTCGCGGCCGCCGGTCTCGTTGTTCACAAACAGCGTCTTCTTCCAGGTCTTGCCGGCGTCGGTGGTCTTGAAGATGCCGCGTTCGTCGTTGGGACCAAACGGCGAGCCGAGCGCCGCCAGCCACACCGTGTTGGTGTTGTAGGGGTGCACCTTGATGCCGCCAATCTGCCCGGAGTCCTTCAGGCCCATGAACTCCCACTTCTGGCCGGCGTCGGTCGACTTGTAGACGCCGCGGCCGATGATCACGTTCGAACGGATGGCGGCGCTGCCGGTGCCGACCCAGACGTGGTTCGGATTCGAGGGCGCCACGTCGATCGAGCCGATTGACCCGGTCGCGATCTGGCCGTCACTGACCGGCACCCACGTGATCCCGGCATCGTCGGTCTTCCAGACGCCGCCGCCGACGCCGCCGAAGTAGAAGGTGTGGGGCTGCTGACGCACGCCCGAGTAGGCGGTCACGCGGCCACCGCGCGTCGCGCCGACGCTGCGCCACTTCAGGTCCTTGTAGGCGTTCAGCGGGACGATCTGGTTCGGGTCGCCCTGTGCGCCCGCGCGCGAGTCGACGCCTGTGGAACAGACGAGAAGGGCGAGCGCGGCGGCCCCCAGGGCGCGGGCAAATTTCACATGGTTCATGGTCTACCTCTGCGAGAACGGAGACGGATCGGACGGAGAGAGTATATCTGGGTGGGGCGCCGCGCTGGCGCGCGGCGTGGGGCTCGGGGCTTCGCCCCGTCGTGGGGCTCGCGGCTCCGCCGCTAAGTGGGGAGGCGCCTCGCTTACGCTCGGCGTGGGGACGCACCCCCAAGGAGGCGCGTGAGCGCCGACCCCTACAAGCCGCGAAGCGGCAAGCCCTACAAGGCGCGGAGCGCCGAGCCCCAGGAGCGGAGCGCAGCGAGCGACCCTCAGCCGAATCCGCCCCACCTCGACGCGTCAACGTGAACGCCAAGCTGATCCAGGAGTCGTACGCAGCTGTAGTTCACGATGTCGTCGATTGTGGCCGGCCGGCCGTAGAACGCCGGCATCGGCGGCGCGATCACCACGCCCATGCGCGCCAGCTTGAGCATGTTCTCCAGGTGAATCTCGCTGAGCGGCGCCTCCCGTACGGCCAGCACCAGCGTGCGCCGCTCCTTGAGCACGACGTCGGCGGCGCGGTGGACCAGGTTGTCGCCAAGGCCGTGCGCGATCGCGGCCAGCGTGCGCACGCTGCAGGGGGCGATCACCATGCCCATGGTCACGAACGAGCCGCTTGAGATCGGCGCCCCCTGGTCGGTGAGCGGGTGCACTACGCTGGCCAGGGCATTGACTTGCTCGGGCGTGTAGCTGGTCTCATGTACCAGCGTGCGGGCGCCCCAGCGGCTCATCACCAGGTGGGTCTCGATGTCCGAGCCCTGCAGCATTTCGAGCAGGCGGACGCCGTAAATGGAGCCGCTGGCCCCGGTGATGCCGACAATCAGTCGTCGTGGATGCGTTGCAGTCTGCATTGTTTACGTGGCCGTATCAAATGTAACACTCGCGTAACCCGCGATGGCGCATCTTCAGGCACTATACCGTTTAGTGATTCTGCGTACCCTCGTCCTCCTTGGCGTCTTGCTTTGTCTCGACGCCTCGCCAATCTTCGCCCAGGCGGCCCCACCCG
>JAKFYH010000042.1 GCA_021730945.1 Acidobacteriota bacterium
ATCGAAGTGTTCTATAACCAGAAGCGTCGGCACTCCACACTCGGCCAGATCAGTCCGGCAGAGTTCGAGCGGCGGGCACTAGCTCAGGCAGCGTAGTTAAACCGTCCACCAAATCGGATCAGGCTCAGTTGCCGAGGTCTTCCGCCGAATCGACCGAACTAGACTTCACCTCTATCAGTTGTAATTCGTTGCCAACTCGAGAAAGGATATCGATGCGGGCGAGGAGAGTTCCTGCCGCTACGGTCGCCTCGTAGTAGGTTCCGTCGCCAGCCTCGATCGCATCGGAAGACTCCTTGATTGCGGTCTCTAGCGGCGCCGATGCCCCCAGGTCTAGGCCATTGGGAAATAGCTGTCTCGCCATCGCTTCGACCATGAAGCCACCATCCGACAAGAACTCCAGGTATGAATCGTCATCTAGGAGCGAGGGATAGCCCCGTTTTTTGTAATACAGCTTCGTGGGACAGGTTTGCGCAACAGTGAAATCGCTCTTCGTCAGATACATTCCCAACTCCTGGGCGCACACCATCGCCTGCAAGGGGGCATTCGAGCTGTGCCTCTCGACGGCTCCAGCATCAAATTCGCATTGAGTTAAGACGGTTCAGTCTCGACTACCTTCTGACGTTCGACCTTCTCGGTCCAAGCCTCCCTCAATTCAGCCAAGGCGCGCTCAAGAGAATCCCGGATAGTGGGCCAAGACGCCTGAGTTATGGGCATCTGGAATGCCATCCAAGACTTGGTCATCCTTGAACTCCCAGGCACAGACTTCAGCAGGGCTTCCACGGCAGAATCTACGATCTCCACAGCTCTTGGCGTGAGCACGAAGAGAACGCGGCCAGAAGCAGCGGGGTCCACATACAGAGACGCATAGGCACGAAGGCTCGGCTTCCCCTGGTCGGTCATCTCCGGAAGACTGAAGGTGAAAGCCGTCTTCCCCGGCCAACGATAGCCAGCCAGCTTCGACTCAATGAAGTCTGCCGTCTCGAGGAATAGACCCTTGACACCTTTCGCGTCGGCTAGCTGCTCCAGAAGCTTGCGGTTCGCGTCCTTCGTTCCGCCAGCGGGAGAGGTTCGCCGCGTGGTTGGCTCAACGGTCTCGACGTGTCGAGCCAGCAGGGTGTCGTTGTCAGTAGCAAAGGCCTGAAACGTGAGCAACTGAATGTCGATTCCAGATGCTGCTAAGAAGTTCACCATGCGCCGGGCCCGATCGTCGACACCCAAGCCCACGAGGACCAAACGCAATCCCGCCGGCGGCAACTCATCCACATCTGGAAACTCGCCCTGATACCAATCAGCAAAGTCCTTGATGGCCTCGATGCCGTGACGGCCGGAACTCTCCTGGACGAGGAGCGCGATGTCTTCAGGTTCGCGTGCCTGCAGGTCGGACCCGTAATCGAGAATCTGAGCCACGGCGTCGCGTGTCAATGTCCCCCGCTTCAGCTCGAACAGCACGAGTCGGCCGTCTCGATCCACACCAAGGAGATCGAGCGGCCCGCCACTGGTTTGGACCTGGCGTCCTACGAGTGTGAGCTCCGGCATCAGGACGTCTGGCGACGCTACGAGGAGTTCTTCAAGGCGCTGCTCAGTCTCAGTTGTCCGCATTTCCTCAAGAGGCTTGGCCGATACCAATGGGCCCCCGCCGCTCACCTTCCAGATCCCGATCTTTTCTGCCATCTATTCTCCTGAGCCTGCTAAAGAAAGCTGCAATCTAGCTGTGGCGTGAGCTCAGCGTCGTCGAAATGCCCTCGAGCAAAGCGGCTCCCAGCATTCGATCACTTCGTTTGGTCCATCGGGCGAACGCCCATACACCACATATTTGCAGGTCGCCGATCTTGGCCTTCCGCCACTCCTTCTTGATTCTTGGATCCCCGCAAAGATGGGCGGCCGAATCGCTCAGGCGCCATGGCCACTTCTTGGAGTTCAAGGGCTGCACGGGATCCAAGATTGGAACATCGTCTTCGTCCCATGCGCCGGGGGCCTCGGAATCGACCAATACGTAGTGGGATGCGAAGCTGTCGTCCCAAGTGCCGGTCTTGAGCATGAGAACGATATCGTCTCTATTCGCACGAGGCAGCGCTCTATAGGCGAGCAGCGGCACGCAGTCGCGAGCACGGTTACGCGGCCAGCCGCGTTCACCCGAGAGGTACTCCTCCTTCAAGAACATCTGCACTTCGCCGTGGGTGGCGTCGACCAAGAGATCTGCGTAGAGCGGGACCATCGACAGCCCCCGCGTCGTGTAGAACAACTCCTGTTGCGCAAACCCATTCAGTTTCCCGGGGTTTCGATGAGTCGACTTCTCGCCAAGAAGCTTCAGCACCATCGACAGGCAGGTCAGCATGCAGCCTTCGTGGCCAATGGTGTTGCCCTTCTTGTGCCGGCTGAGCGAAGCGCCAGCCCTGGGATCGACATCCATCACCTGCTTGCGGTCCCACATAAGGTCGTCCCCCCAGCGCGGGTCGTCTTGCCTAAAGGGCCAGGTCTTCGGATTCACTTTCTGGCGTTTCATGTCAGACCAATACTTTCCAGAGTCGCCACCATGTGGCGGACATACGCTGCGTCCTGACTCGCCCACTCGTCCCTGACCGCTTTCGGCACCGCCGGCAAACGAGCCTTTGATGTCTTGTTCCTGCGTTCCATCGGCCGCAATTTTGACATCTCCTCGTGACAGCCAAGGTCACAGGATGCTCCCCAAGATCAGGCCAACTCCACCGACAGTAGTGAATGGTCGGACAAGCCGGCCTCGCGCACGTCGTGGAGGTAATGGCAGCTGATGAGGCGATCGGCCACGCGCGCGGTCCCAAAGGCATGATCTAGCCGGTAGGGGTTCACCGTCCCAAGCCAGCTGTACTCGCGCGCGCCCTCGCGGTTGGCGGCGCGCCAGAGGTCACTGTAGCCACAGACTGGCAGTTGGATGAAGAAGTCCGAACACAAGAAATCCGGGGACGGCGAATCAATGCCGGACGCACCCGCATTCAAGTCGCCAATCACGAGCACGGCTTGATCCGCAGCGCTCTTGAGGTCCGCTAGCATTGCGCTCCAGAACGCCGCGTAAGGGTCCTTCTGAAGGGGCGCATACACCGCTCTCAACTCGACGTGATGCTCTGGGACCGCAACTGAAAGATACCGATGCTCAAACCCGAGCATTGATGGTGGCAGGGGTTGGGAAGAGACCGGCGTCTTCGAGAGCACGGCCGCACCGCCGTATCGGTGCGGCGGTGTTGACAACACCTGGTGTGTCCAGCCCGCGTCGCCCAGCGAAGCGATCAGCGGCGCAGATGTGCCTGGCTGATACTCCGACAGGACAATGACGTCGGCATCCAGGTTAACCAGCGTTTCGGAAATTTGTCCGCAACGCGCACCACCGCCCCACCGTATGTTCCACCCAATGACCTTCATCAGGCGATGAGCTTAGCGCTTCGTCACGTCGTGGACAAAGGCGGCCATTCCTAGCGCACTCGGGTCGAGAATACTGAGCGATGGCTGGGCCAATGCGTTGGCGCCGGCGGCGGAGATGAACGGGAACGCGCCGTTGATGTTCCTGGACGTCACGCCCTGGCCGCATCAGACCGAGATTCTCGAGAAGCTCGCCGCCGAACGCGAACGCCACCACCGCTTCAAGAACCTCGTGGTCGCCGCCACCGGCACCGGCAAGACCATCGTCGCCGCCCTCGACTTCAAGCGCCTGCGCGCGTGAGATGGGCGACCCGCGCCTGCTGTTTGTGGCGCACCGGCAGGAGATCCTGAAGCAGAGCCTGAGCGCCTTCCGGCAGGTGCTGCGCGAGGGCAGCTTCGGCGAGCTCTACGTGGATGGCCACCGGCCCGACGAGTGGCGGCACGTGTTTGCGTCCAGACAGTCGCTGGAGAAGATGAACTCAACGCCACCAGGCAACCCTGAAGGGTTGCCTCCACAACACGTGTCACTCAAGGGCGGGCAGCCATCCCGAGTGACTCCATTCCACGGCAGCGTGTCATCCAGGAAGTGCCGGCCCATGCCGAGTGAGGCCACGAACTCACCACCCTGGTACCGCTCGCGCACCGCACTGTGCGCGAACCACTCCGGCGCGCAGCGCTCCCCTCGCCGGGCCATGTCGTACACCACGTCAAGCGGCAGGTCGCGGTTGGGAGCGTAGGCCAGCGTGACGCGGCATTCGCCGGCGCCCGTGCGCACCGCCCGCAGGGCGGCCTGGCGCGCGGCATAGGCGCCGGCGCGGTCGATGTGGCTGAGGTCCTTGCCCGACAGGGCGCCGCCGCCAATAGGCACGCGCGGGCCGTAGTAGTCGACCACCAGCTTCCGCCCGGTCTGGCCGTTGTCGCCGTCACTGCCGCCATTGAGCAGCGGACCGTTGGGATTAATCAGCAGCTCGATATCGCCGAAACCCGCCACCCACCGCGGGTCGCGCCGGCGCATGGCCTCGTACGCCTCGCGCAAGTCATCGGCAATCCACCCCGTGAGATCAATGAACCGCGCGTCCGCCCGTTGCTGCAGCGTGGCCAGGATCTGCTCCACCTCCCAGCGACCCGTGCTCTCGCGCATGCGCACCAGCAGCTTGCCATCAGGACCCTGCCGGATCAGCCGGCCCGCCCGGCAGCTGGCCGCCAGGGCCTCGCCAAGACGGTGCGCGAGGTAGTGCTCCGGCGGCAGCCAGTTGACCCGCGCGTCATACCCCGCCCAGCCGATGGCAATGCTCTGATCGTTGACGCGGTCGGTCCACGTGCGCGGGTCCTCGCGGCGCTGGCACACGGTGTCGCGCACCTCGTAGCGGCCCGCGTCGATGGCATTGCCCGGCACGTAGCCAATGCCGCGGCCGACCGCGCGCACAATCTCCGCCAGCGCGCGCCGCAAGGGCCGGCGCGAGACGATGCCCCCGGTGAGAAAGACCTGGTCGCACCAGGTACTCATCTCGACCTGGCAATAGGCGCGCGGGTCGGCGGCGTAGCACTCGGCCACGACGGCATCCGCAACCTGATCGCAGAACTTGTCGGGATGCCCCGGCAGGACCACTTCACTCATGCGAATCATGACGGCACCCTCGACAGTTGCGTATACGGCAGCGCCACCCGCTGCAGTTCGGCGGGATTGCCGTCGCGCGTGACAATGACGTGCAGGTGCGTGGCGGCCACGGCAGCCGCCACCATCTTTGGCGTGAGACGCTCGATGTAGCCGTCGGTGACGACCACCGCCGCACTGGGACGCGTGCGCGCCACGTGCTCGAGCACGCAGGTCATGCTGGTGCCGCCGGTGGTGCTGCTGACAAGCCGGCCCCCTTCGATGCGCGCGGGCGCGACAAGATGACTGAACGCCCAGAAGGGGCGGCGAATGTACCGCGACAGCCGGCCGAGCAGCGCGACGATGAGCGGCATCTCCGCGTCCATCGAGCCGCTGACATCGAGATACACCTGCGCCGATCCCACACGCCTGACCACCGGCGTGTCCCAGCGGGCCTCGGGCAGGAAGGGACTCCAGCGCGCCCTGAGCGCCGCGCGGCGATCTCCGGCCGACAGCACGGGCAGCGTAAACGCGCGGTCCGCGCAGTCGCGGTTGACCGACCGCGGATCCGGCGCGAGGTGGCGCTGAAGCACGGCGAAGACTTCGCGCCGCCACCTGGTGAGGCCGGGGTCCACGGCGGCCACGCGGCAGCCGTAGGCCGCCGCGCCAACCCCCGGTCGCGGGCCGCGGAAGATGCCCGAGCCGTTCATGGCCTTGAGCGCATCCTCGATGGCCTCGGCCAGGACGGCTGAACCGGCCAGCGCCGCAGGCGCAGAGGGTCCCGCCGCGTCATGGTTGCCCAGCAGCCGTTCGGGGCGCCGCTTGGTGCGCGCCATGTCATCGCGCGCAAGGTCGCGAATGTCATCGGCGACCAGGTGCCCGTCATACAGGGCCTCCCACGCCTCCTCGAGTTGGGACTGCGAGAGCAACTGGGTTTCCGTTTCGCGCGGCGGACGCAGCAGCCGCCGGATCCCGCGCTCGCCCCCGTAATAGCGGCTCATCATCGAGCTGTAGTCCGGGCCCAGCGTGCGGTGGATGATCGCGTTGATCACGGCATCGAGCGCCAGGTGCTCCGGCGGCGTCAGCACCGTCAAGCGCTCGGTGTGCCGCAGCAGCACGTGCAGGAACTCGTGGCAGATGACGGCCTTCACTTCGGCGTCGGTGCGGCAATGCTCACCCAGGAACGCCAGGTTCACGAGCAGGCGCGGCTGCGCTTCGCAGGTCACGGCCAGCGTCGGCACGGAGTCTGTGAACTCGATGGCCAGGATCTTCAGCACGGCCCGAATCGCCAACGGGTTGTCGTCGATCAGCTCCCGATAGATGTTGCGAAACTCCTGGGCGGTCATGCGTAGAACTCCTGTCCGCTAAAGAGCTCGAGGCGGCGCGCGAGGCTGGTGCGCGTCCACAGCACCGGCCGTCCCGGGTCGTAGCGCCAGGGCGTACACAGCCCCAGCACCAACGCCTGGTACAGCGCCTCGTCTGGCTCGAGGGCGGTGATGGATCTGGGCGGCACCAGCGCATCCGGCCGGCAGATGCACGGCGTCGCCGGCAAAGCCACCGCCGCCCTCGCCTCCGCCTCATCGTCGAACCCGCAGTTCCACAACAGGTCGCGGATGATGGCCAGCGGGTCGCCGCCACCGAAGTCGAGCCCGACGCGCAGCACCCTCGGGCACCGGATCGGTCCCGCCTCGTCGCCGAGCACGGTGGCGGCCAGGCGTTCAGTGCGGCTGCGGCTGCGAGGTCCGCCGCTGTTGGCTTCGTGAATCCACGTATCGGCGCGGGTCATGCCGCACCTCCCCCGCCGAACACGCGCACGCAGCGGTCGAACTCCTCCTCGAACGCACGCGGGTCGGCAACCTTCAGGTCGTGGACGATGCAGAAGTAGAGGAGCTGGCGGGCGCGCGCCTGACGAGCGGGTTCGAGTGCCGCGAGCACCGTCCGGAACGCCACCAGTTCCGGATGGGTCGTGTTGCTCTCCTGGTTGCGTTCCTGCCAGTGCATGTCACCATCGACGGTGAGCAGTTGCTGGGCGAGGCGGCCGAGGTCGTTGACACCCTCGGCTCCCACGCGCAGTTGTCCCGCAACCGCGGCGGGATATGCCGCCAGCGCGAAGGCGGCGGCGCGTTCCTTCGGTTCCTGCGCCAGCAACTGCTCCACCGCCAGCGTGCCGGTGTCGGCATTCGGGCACGTGGTGACCAGCAGTTGCGCCTTGCGATCGAGGCGGCGTTCCAGGTGGAAGTAGTGCAGCCACTGCTCCGGTCCCTTCGCCATCACCGCGTTCCAGGCCAGGCGATGGGCCGCGGCCACCTTGTCGGCCTCGGGCGCAGTGCCAGAGGCGCGGTGCGGCAGGCTGGCATCAAGAACCTTGCGGAACAGCGCATCGCCCGAGCGCCCGGCCACCTCGTCTGGATTCACGCCTTCGACGATGAGCGCGGCCAGCAAGGTGCGTGTGATCAGCCGCGTCCGTCGGGGCGAGATGCGGATGCCGCCTTCAAGCAACGCCGTCGTCACGGCGCAGACGTAGTCCACGACGCGGGCCGGGCAGCGGTCGAGATGATCCAGGAAGCCCTGGCGCCACGTGGCGAGTGCCGCCTTGAGCCGGCCGTGGTCATTGGCGATGGCGCCTTCGCCGGCGGGGGCCGCCACCAGCCGACGATCTTCGTCGCTGAGCGCATCCCAGTCGCCAACGTCCAGGATCACCGCAAAGCGATCAGCAAGCGCCGCGTCGAGCGGTTCGGCGCCCAGGTAGTCCTGGTCCGGCGACTGGTCCGCCGAGCACGGATTCATCGCCGCCCAGCGGTGGCGCAGCGCGTCGAGCGGCAAGCCCTGGACCTTGCGTTCGTGCACCAGTGAGAAGAGGCGGTTCTGATGCTCGGGCTTGCAGCGGTTGATCTCGTCGATCAGCACCGACTCGGCGCCCCACACCGTGGCCGGCGTCTTCAGGAACCGCACCGAGGTCTTCTCCTCGTCTGGATAGGGGAACCCGACGAGGTCGTCGAAGGCGATCAGGCTGGCGTTGTAGTGGCGGTGTTCCAGCCCCAGCGCTTCGGAGAGCGAATTGAGCAGGAAGGTTTTCCCGGTGCCCGACGGGCCGATCAAGAGCAGCGGGTCTTCGGTGACGAGCGCGCTCAGGACCAGTGTTTCAATCGAGTCGAATCCGTACACGCCCAATCCCGACAGGTGGGCGTTTCTGCGACGAGCCATTGCGGCCTCCTTTTAGCGGCTTCGCCACGATGGCCGGGGGCCGCAAGCTGGAATCAAATCCCCCCGTAAAACACAAAACCCGCTTCGGCATGCGCGCCAAAACGGGTCCATACGTCGGTCCGCTTTAGCTGAACTTCTAACGCGCCCGCAAGCTGATGGTGCTCAAATCGGCGCGAGTCACGGTGAGCAGTTCACGGTGACTGGGGTTGATGGTATCACGGCTTGGTGCTGGGGTGCTGAGGTGCTGGGGTGCTGTGGTGCTGAGGTGCTGAAGTGCTGGGGTGCTGAAGTGCTGAAGTGCTGAGGTGCTTGAGTGCAGGAGTCGCGACGTCGAGCGCCGATTCATGTTGCAAAAACTTCGACTAGTCGGATGACCTGAGCAGCTGAACACGCGAGGATTCGATGATTCCCACGAGGCATGCCGTTCGCAACTCGATGAGCATGCCCGAGATCTCCTCGGCGGCGACCTGCCGGTCCCACAGAGACGCTTGGTCCGAGGTTGGCGTTGAAGACGGCGTCGTCCGCCGCATCAACTTCCTGCCGGTTCTTGAAGGCGCGCTGTTCGGGCCGCTGAAGGATCTGAGCGTCTTCAGCTCGGACGGGAGGGCTCAGCCCTCGACCAGGGTCAAGGGCTACGCCTTGGCCGCCTTCTTCCTCTTTCTTGCGGCCGGCTTGGCCTTTGCCGCGGGCTTGGCCTTCCCCTTGCCCGCCGCCTTCGCCCTGGCCGCATCAATCCGCGCCGCGCGACTGGCGGCATCGACGTGCTGTAACAGCTTCGCCGCGCCGTCACGCAGCCGCGCCACTTCCGTGCGCACCTTGTCGCTTTCGAGCCAACTGTCGGCCTTCGCCTGAACGGTGCCCAGGATCCACCCCAGGCCTTCGGCCAGCGCCATGACGGTGGCCTCGGCGTCGCGCTTCGATCGGGTCTTTCCGGTGCTCTTTGGTGCTGCCATTAGCTCTCTCCGACGGGAAAACGGTGGGCCAAATCAATATCGATGCCAAGCCTCGCGAAAGGACTACAATAGAGGGATGCTGCTGACCCCGAAAGACATTGGAACGCTCGTTGAACACACGGTTTGGCAGCGAGGCAAGGTGCTCGATGTTACCCCGCCCTACGCCATCATCCACTTTACGTCGCTGCTCGATACACCACAAGGCCCGGAACGCAAGCTGCGCGAAGACGCGGCGCAGATCTCCAAGTCGAAGGTCCAGAGCGACCCCGAACTGGATCTGATCGGCACCGGCAACGGCAAGCCGAAGAAGTCGAAAGCCAAGGCCAAGGCCAAAGGCCTGGTGCATCACCTGGACGAGGCAATTGCCTGGTTCGAAAAGACCTACCCCAAGAAGTTCGAAGACGAGAAGTTCGTGGACGCCGACCTGCGCAACAAGCGCGCGGCCCACGACGTGTTCGTCGCCAACTTCGGCGGCAGCCGCGGCCAGAAGCTGATCGACCAGGGCAAGCACGCCGAAATCGCCGACGTGCTCGACGCCCTGTTCAAGGCCACCAACATCCCGTCGACGTTCGAAGTGAAGGCCGTGCACAAGGGCCTGAAGAAGGGCGAAGACGCCGGCACGCACGTGCTCGAAACGGTGCTGGCGTTCATTGCCAAGCCCGACCAGGCCAAGTTCGCGGCGCTGTTCGAAGCCGTGGCGCAGTTGCCCAGTGACGGCGGCAAGGTGCTGACCTGGCCGAACATCACGCTGCTGCCGTTTCTGGCCGACCCCAAGAAGTTCATGGCGCTTAAGCCCACCAACACGGAGCTGATGGCCGCCCGCATGAACTTCGACCTGCGCTACACCGCCACGCCCAACTGGCCGACCTTCGACGCCATGCAGCGCATGAGCCAGTTCCTGCTGCAGCGGCTGCAGACGATTGGCGCCAAGGACATGTTCGACGTCCAGGCGTTCATGTGGGTCACCCGCGACCTCACTTAGGCCGGTTGGCACTCTCCTCACCCGCCGCACAAGGTGCTTAGGGTGCGTACGGGTGCCTAGGGGTGCCTAAGGGTTGGTGCCTAGGGTGCCAAGGGGAGGGTGCCGGTGCGACGGCACCCCCCCTTTGGCACATTAGGCGCGGTACGCACATTAAGCACCTTGCAAACACGGCCAGGTGCATAATGCCGCGTGAGGCCCTATGACTCTCGGCAGACGTGAATTTCTCGCGAGCGCGGCAGCGCTCGCCGCCACCCTTCCCACATCGTTGCGGGTCTCCGCGGCACAACCCAATCGGAGTGGCATTTTTCCCGCCTCGGTGCGCGCGGCGTTTCCTTCGGTGGCGCGCGAGACCTACCTGAACTCTGCGGCCATGCACCCGGTCGGCACGTTTGCCGCCGATGCGGTGAAGCAACTGCTGGACTTCCGCCTGCTCGGCCCCGGCGAAGGGCGCAGCGACTTCAGCGCCGCCCGGCAAGAGGAGCTGAAGAAGAAGTTCGGCGCGCTCATTAACGCCACTCCCAACGAGATTGCCTACACGGCCAACACCACCGACAGCGAGAACATCGTGGTGATGGGACTCGACCTCCCTAAACGCAAAGGGAATGTGGTGATCGACGAGCTCCACTTCACCTCGTCGCTCTACATGTACAAGGAGCTCGAAAAACAAGGCGTCGAGCTGCGCATCGTCAAACACAAGAACTGGACGATCGATCCGGAAGACATGGCCAAGGCGATCGACAAGAACACGCGCCTGGTGTCGATGGCGCTGGTGTCGAACGTCAACGGGTTCATGCACGATGCGAAAGCGGTGAGCGCGATTGCGCACGCGCGCGGGGCGCTGGTGTTTGCCGACATCATCCAGGCGGTGGGCGCGACGCCGGTCGACGTCAAGGCGCTCGGCATCGACTTCGCCTCGGCCGGCACCTACAAGTGGCTGATGGGCGAACGCGGGCTCGGCTTCCTCTACGTCCGCGCCGATCTGCAGGGCACGGCGCTGCCGACCACCCGCTACGGACATCGGCAGGTGACCAACTTCAACCGCGCGCAGTTGTCGTGGGAGCCGCTGCCCGGCGCGGCGCGCTACGAAACCGGCGGCATCCCGGTGATGCTGGCCGCGATGGTCAACGCCGGCATCGACTACGTGAACTCGCTCGGCATGCCCAACATCCGCGCCCACGCGAAGCAGTTGACCGATCGCCTGCAGAAAGAACTGCCGCCGCTCGGCTACAAACCGCTGACACCACTCGACACCAACACGCCGATTGTCGCGTTCGAGTTGAAAGACGCCGCCGCGACGACGAAGTTGCTGCAGGGCGGCAAGGTGGTGGGCACGGTGATCGCCAACGAGAACCGCCTGCGGCTGGCGGTATCGGTGTTCAACACGCACGAGGACATCGATCGGACGGTGGCGGTGCTCGGTGGGAAGGCGTCGTCGATGTAGGACGGGGCTCGCTTCGCTCGTGGGGCTCGCGCTTCGCGCCTCGTAGGGGTCGGCCGTCGGCCTCCTGAGGCCCCACGAAGCCCCACGAGAGCGAAGCGCGAGCCCCACGAGCAAAGCGAGATTCACAACGCCACGCCGAGGTAAGCTCAGCCCCATGCGCGGACGTGTCCTGCTCCTCGGCGCTCTCCTCTCGCTGGTCTGGCTCGGCGCGACCCCGAGTGGCCAGCAACCGGCCTCCTCCAGCCCGCAGCAGCAGGTCGAGGGCGAGCTGCTCGTCACGTTCCGGCCGCAGGCCGACAGTGCGCGGCGCGATGCGGCACTGGCCGCGGTCGGCGGGCGCCGCATCAAGCGTTTCGAGACCATCGGCATGGACCACGTGCGGCTGCCGCGCGGACGCCGGGCAGACGAGGCGATCAATGCGCTCCGCGCCAACGGCGACGTGATCGCGGCGCAGCCCAACTTCATTCGCCGCATCGACTCGGCGCCGCCGCCGAACGATCCCGCCTGGCTCAACGACGGCCCGGCCGGCTACAACTTCTGGGGCATGAAGAAGATCCAGGCCGACCTGGTCTGGTTCGCGCCTCACAACATCACCGGCGACAGCACGCTGGTGGTGGCCGACATTGACACCGGCGTGGACTACACGCATCCCGACCTCGCCGCCAACATGTGGGTGAACCCCGGCGAGATTGCCGGCAACGGCATCGACGACGATGCGAATGGCTACGCGGACGATGTGCATGGCATCAACGTGCTGACGCACAGTGGTAACCCGATGGACGACCACGGGCACGGCACGCACACGTCCGGCACGTTCGGCGCGGTGGGCAACAACGGCATTGGCGTGGTGGGTGTGAACTGGAACGTCAAGATCCTGGCGTGCAAGTTCCTCGACGCCACCGGCAGTGGCAGCGACGCCGGCGCCATCGAGTGCTTCAACTACATCACCGCGATGAAGAACCGCGGTGTCAACATCCGCGTGAGCAACAACAGTTGGGGCAGCGAACGCGACACGTCGGCGCCGTTTCCGCAACTGTTGAAGGACGCGATCGATGCCGCGGGCAATGCCGGCATCCTGAACGTGTTCGCGGCCGGCAACGGCGGGCCCGACGGCATTGGCGACAACACCGACCTCTATCCTCACGATCCCTCCAGCTTCACCTCGCCGAGCATCGTCTCGGTGGCGGCCTCGCGCAGCAACGACGGGCGCGCCGGCTTCAGCAACTACGGCGCCACCTCGGTGGACCTGGCGGCGCCGGGCGTGACGATCATCAGCACGTGGATCGACGTGACCGGCTGCATCGACTGCTATGCCTGGTCGGACGGCACCAGCATGGCCGCGCCGCACGTGGCCGGAGCGGCGGCGCTGCTGCTGGCAAAGTCGCCGGCGCTGACGGTGTCGGGCCTTAAGTCTCTCCTGATCAGCAGCGTGACGACGGTCGGGGCCTGGTCAGGACGGGTGGCCAGCGGCGGGCGGCTGAACGTCTACAACGCGGCCAACACGATCGCCGCCAACACGCCGCCGAGCGTCAGCATCACCAGTCCCGCCTCGGGAGCGACGTTCACGGCGCCGGCGTCGGTCACGATCTCGGCGAACGCCTCGGATGCCGGCGGCTCGGTGACAAGCGTCGCGTTCTTCGCCGGCACAACACTGCTCGGCACCGACACCACCAGCCCGTTCAGCATCACCTCGGCGGGGATTCCGGCCGGCAGCTACGCGCTCACCGCGAAGGCCACCGACAACCTGGGCGCCACCACGACCTCGGCGCCGGTCGCCATCACCGTGGGCACGCCGATCACGCCGTCGATCACTTTGTCGGCGGCGAGCCTGACGTTTGCGAAGCAACTGGCAGGCACCACGAGCGCGGCGTCTCAGACCGTGAGCGTCACCAACAACGGTCCCGGCCCGCTGGTGTTTGTCACCTTCAACGGCGCCGCTCCGGCCAGCAGCTTCACCGTTGCCGGTGACTTCCCGGTGCAGACCGACTGCCCGCTCACGCCGTCGGGGCTCGCTGCCGGTGCGTCGTGCACGTTCACCGTCTGGTTCTCACCCACCGCTGCCGGTGTGCGTAGCGGCAGCCTGGTGATTGGCAGTAACGCTGCCGGCTCACCCCACTCGGTCGGGTTGAGCGGCACGGCGTTCGTGGTCGACGAAGCGACGGTGGCGCAGTCGATCGGCATGGGCGGCACACGCTTGCAACAGTTGCAGCAGGCCAACGGCGGATGGTTCTTCGCGGTCAGCCAGACCAACTGCGGACTGGGCGAAGGCGTGTCGTGTCCGAACCTGATCGGCGTGACCGCGCTCGGACTGCTGAGCGCCTACGATCGCAACCCGGCGCAAACGTCCTTGCTCACCAGCGCTGTTGCGGCCGGACAGCGCCTGCTGGCGGTCAAGGCGACGGTGCCCACACCGTTGCCGTTCAGCCAGGACCTCGAGTTCCTGATCGCGTTGAGCGATGCGACAAGCGATCCGCAGTACGCGGCCGCAGCCGCTGACTGGTTTGGCGTGGTGAAGGCCGCGTTTCCCGACGCCGCCAGCCGCGTTGATCACGCCCTTGCGACGCGCGGCACCCTCGCCGGCTGGGACATGGCGTCGCTGATCCGATCGGCCAAGGCCGGCGGTGACGGCGACTACGCCGTGGCTGCGGCTGCGCGCATCTTCGAGCGGGAGGCCGATTGGGCCGCCACCAATCCCACGAACGAACTGCTTGGCAAGGGGTCGCTGCTGTGGGCGGTGCATGACCTGGGCGGCTTCACCACCAAGCTGGACGAATACCGATCGTTTCTGCTCGGCTCGCAGGACAGTGCGGGCACGTGGGGCGGCGGCAACCTGCAGGTGACCTCCTACGCAGTGATGGGCCTCGCGGCTATGGGCGGATCTGGAACGGATACCGCCATTCGCGCGGCCGTGGCCAGCTTCATCGCCAACCAACTGCCGACCAACGGCTGGCCGTTCACCGCGGGCGCCGCCAACGAATACAGCACGGTCGACGCCGAGATTCTGCGCGCCGTGGCCACGCTGTACAGCACGCCGATGGGATCGAGCGTGGCGGTCAATCCCGCGCAGTTGTCGAAGGTCACCTTCAGCAAGGTGTCGAAGCCGGGCACGACCACGATGGTGGCGAGCGCTGCAGTGCGGGCGAAGGCGCCGGCCGGATACCGGCTCCTCAGCGGGCTGTCGTACGACGTCACCACGTCGGCCGAGGTGCGCGGACAGATCGCGGTGTGCGTGGCCATTCCGTGGGCGGCCACCAGCGACCCGAACGCCGACATCCGGCTGCTGCACCTCGAGGGCAAGCGGCTGGTCGATCGAACCATTCGCCGCGGGCCACTGGCCGCCGGGTCAGATCAAGTGTGCGCGCGCGTGAAGTCGCTCGACGGCTTCGCGGTGGCGGTGCGGAAGAATGGTCGTCGCTGACGACTTGGCGGCGCTCTTACGGCAGCTTGATCGACATCGGGATGGGCCACTTCACGCGGCCCTCGCGATCCGCAATCCTGACCACCAATTCGGCCTCGGTGTCGTTTGCCGCGAAGAGCGGTTTGCCATCAGGATGGCGGAGCGGGAACACGACCCAGAAGCGGTCGTAGTCGTAGTTGCGCCGCAGCACGCCTGCAAGCGCCTTCACGTCCCTCAGCCGCGGCCGATTCTCGCCGCGCACGGCGGGCGCCTCAACGCCCTTTGGCGTGGCCGGCTGCAGAAACGCTGACCAGCCGTCTGGGATTACGCCCGACCCTTCACGCGGATCGATTTCGACCATCACGACCGACCCCTCCACGGCCTCGGCCTCGGCGACGAGCGCCCTGGCCTCGTCGGCGGACAGCCGCTGCGCCAGCTGCAGTGTGCGCGCGGTGGCGCGGATGACATCGGCCGTCAGCCAGGTGGCGGCGAGCTTGTAGTTGTACGAGCGCTCGGTCTTGAGGAGCCGCGTGTCGAAGATGCCGCCGACGCGGCCCTGCACGTAGGCGGCCTTGCCGACGGCCTGCGCGCGAGCGGCATCCCACCCGAGCCACGCCTCGCCTGCCGTCTGGGCGAGCCCGAGCACTCCCGCCAGCGTCGCGGCGGCCGCGAGAGACTTCATTTCGCCGGCCGTCGGGTGATCACCACGATCTCGCTGCCGCCGAGCGCGGTCTTGCCGACTGTCAGGTCGATCGCCTCGAAGCCGGCCTCGGCCACTTCCTTCAGCTCTTTCTCCAGCGTCGATGTCTTGCTCGTTGCGATCAGCTTGTACTCCCACCGCTTGGTGTTAGCGTCGCCGGAACCCCGCTCGACGATGGCCACGGTTTCCTTGCCGCCGAACAGGCTTTCGAACACGGTCTGGCCGACGGCGTGATAGCCAGCATCGCCCGCCTCCTGCAACTCTTTCTGCAAGGTGGAGGTCTTGCTGGTGGCCAGCAGGCGATAGGCGAAGGTGCCCTGCTCTGCGGCGGACTTCCCGACGAGGACCACTACTTCCTTGCCGCCGATGGCAGTCTCGCCACCCATGACGGCGATGAATCGGTAGCCGGCGTCGCCCGCCTCCTGCATTTCCTTTTGCATGGTCGAAGTCTTACTGGTCGCGAGGATCTTGTAGGTGTACGACTGCGCGAACGCCGGGGCGGCGACGGCCAGACACAGGGTGGACGCAAGGACGCTGATGGCTCGATTCACGGGAGGACCTCCGGGGTGGAGATTACTACGGGACGGCCCGCGGCCGGTTGCGACGGTTCCATAATGGCGCCATAATGGAACCATGGGAAAGACGGTGACGCTGTCGGTGAAGAACGTGCCCGTGGCGGTGGCCAACCGGCTGAAGGAGCGGGCGGCGCGCAACAACCGGTCGCTGCAGGGCGAGCTCCAGTCGATTCTGGAAGAGGCCGGGCATGTGACCACGCTGGGCGACTTGGCCCTGTTGGCGAAAAGGCTGGGCATCAAGGGTACGTCCGGTGAGTCAGTGCGGATGATTCGCGAAGATCGCGATGATCCAAGTCGTTGATGCCTCTGCGGTCGCGGCCGTCCTGTTCGATGAGCCCGAGGGGGCGACGGTGGATGCGCACACCGATGGTGAGACGCTAATCGCGCCGCATCTTATCGACTTTGAACTGGCCAACATCTGCTGGAAGCGCATGCGGCGTGAGCCGGATCAAGCCACTGCACTGCTCGGCATGCTCGCCGGCCTCAAATCGGTGAGAATTCAGCGCATTGCTGTGCCACCGACGGAGGTTGCCGAGCTTGCGCTGCAAACCGGTCTAACGGCCTACGACGCCGCCTATTTGTGGCTGGCCATCACCAGGGACGCCGAACTTGTCACCCTGGATAACCGCCTGGCGCGGGTGAACCAGGCGCTGCGGGAGCGGTAGGTCTAACCAGGGCGTCGGCCGACCTGCCCGCCGGGGCGCTGTTGATTCCCCTCGTCCCAAACAGAGATCGGTCGCCCCGGCTCCCGCCGACTTGCGCTCGGGCTCCCGCTGAATCGGGCACCGCGCCGGCCGAGCGCCATCTGCTTCCGCTCTCGCTTCAGACGGCTGTCAACTCGCTGCTCAGGCCTGACCACTCGCTGCTGCCTTCACAGCGAGGTTGTCTGCCAAAGTAACCTGCCCGCCGGGGCGCTGTTGATTCCCCTCGTCCAAACAGAGATCGGTCGCCCCGGCTCCCGCCGACTTGCGCTCAAGCTCCAGCAGATGGCGCTCGGCCGGCGCGCTGGCTCAATGCGAGCAGTGCATTACGCGCGCCAGTTTGATCTCACCACTCTCAGCAACCCCACACCACTCGCCACCCACACCATCCCCCACACTGCCGCCTGCGTGGTCAAACCGTAGAGCGCGCTGCCGGTACCGAACAGGGTGGCGTAGACGAAGGTGCAGCCGAGGATCCAGCCCAGGAGCTGTTGCGGCAGGCTGTCGGGCGACGGGCCGATGCCGGCCTTCTGTGAAATGGCGGTCCAGCCGGGACCGGCGGGACGCACGAGACGATAGAAACCAACGAGCGTCGCATCGCTCTCCGGCCTGGTCAGCAGCGTCGCGCTCACCCACGCCACGGTGGTGACGCCGACGGTGACCAGCAGCACGATGTTGGCGCTGACGACGAAGCCCGCCTTTCCCGCGACGAAGAAGCCGACGGCGACAAAGAACGATACGCCCATGGCGGCGATCTCGCTCCAGGCGTTGATGCGCCACCAGTACCAGCGCAGCAGATACAACAGCCCGGACCCGGCGCCGATCGACAGCAGCAACTCGAAGCTGGTGCGCGCCGACTCGAGCAGGAAGGTCATGCCGGCGGCCAGCAGCATCAGCGTGGCCGTGACCAGCCGCCCCATCCAGACGTAGTGACGCTCGTCGGCGTCCGGGCGGAAGAATCGCCGATACAGATCGTGAACCAGGTACGAGGTGCCCCAGTTGAGATGGGTGGAGATGGTCGAGACATACGCGGCCAGCAGGCCCGCCACCATCAGGCCGAGAAACCCGGCCGGCAGGAAGGTGAGCATGGCGGGATAGGCCATGTCGTGACCAATCATCCGCGGCTCGAGGTACGGAAATGCTTTCGCGATGTCCGACAGCTCCGGAAACACCAGCATCGACGACAACCCGACGATGATCCACGGCCAGGGGCGCAGGGCGTAGTGGGCGACGTTGAAGAAGAGCGTACCGCCCAGCGCATCGCGCTCGCTTCTGGCGGCAAGGATGCGTTGCGCGATGTAACTGCCGCCGCCCGGCTCGGAGCCGGGATACCACACCGACCACCACGAAATGGTCAGCGGCAACACCAGCACCGACAGCGTCAGCGTCCAGTCGTTGAAGTCGGGTAACAGATGCAGCGTGGACGGTGGGATCTGCGCGAACAGGCCAGAGAGACCACCCACCTGCGGCTGCTGCACCGCGAAGTAGGCGGCCGACACCGATGCCACCATCGCAATGACGAACTGGAACATGTCGGTCACCAGCACGCCCCACAGGCCGGCAATCGACGCGAAGGCGATGTTGATCACCGCGCAGACGGCCAGCGTCTGCCACATGGGCCAGCCGAGCAGGACGTTGGCGATCTTCGCCGCGGCCAGGTTCACGGTGGCCATGATCATGATGTTGAACAGGAGGCCGAGGTAGACGGCGCGGAAGCCGCGGACGAGCGCGGCGGCCTGGCCGGCGTAGCGGATCTCGTAGAACTCCAGATCGGTGAGCACGCCCGAGCGGCGCCACAACCGCGCGTAGAAGAACACAGTGCTCATGCCGGTGAGCAGGAACGCCCACCACACCCAGTTGTTCGCCACGCCGCGCTCGCGCACCAGGTTGGTCACCAGGTTGGGCGTGTCGGTGCTGAAGGTGGTGGCCACCATCGAAACGCCGATCAACCACCACGGCGCGGCACGGCCCGAGGTGAAAAACTCGGTGGTGCTGGAGCCGGCCCGGCGCATCAGGTAGATGGCAGGAGCAAACGACAGTGTGAGGGAGACAACGACGATCACCCAGTCGAGGGTGGTCAACTGCATGGGGGGATATTACTAGGTGCTAGGGTGCTCGGGTGCCAGGGTGCCGGGTGGGTGCCAGGGTGCCGGGTGCCAGGGTGCCGGGTGCCAGGGTGCCGGGTGGGTGCCAGGGTGCTAGGGTGGCGGGCGGGACGCGGGGTCCCGCCTTCACTCAATGTGCGCCGGTCGCTAGCTGCCGGGGGTCATGATGTGCGCGGTGCTGGTGCCGGCGTTCATCAGGTAAGCGCCGCCCATCCTGTTGTTGTCGGGCAGGCCGGTCGAGGCGGTGGTGGCGCCGGGCACGGCAATGGTGATGTGGGTGCGCGCCGTCGCCTGATCCTTGCCGCTCATCGAGTACCACACGGAGCCGTACTCCGGCTTGACGCGGGTGCCGCCGGCCTCGGCGGCATCAATGGCCGCCTGCCGCTTGGCGCGGTCCATCTCGACCTCGAACTTCTTGTTCTGGGCGACGCGCTCGAGGTTGGCAATGCTGGTGCACTGCACGGCGAACGGCTGTTCATTGGGCTGGCCCGACTGGTCGTAACACACCAGGCGGCTGGTGCCCTGGCGCAGGGTGTCGTAGGTGTGGTCGGCCTTCCACTTGATGACGGTCGCGGCGGCACGAGCCGAGGCAGGCGCCGCCAGCAGGGCCTTCTCGATGTCATCCGCCGGGGCCTGGGCGGAGAGGTGCGAGGAGAAGAACAGGGCGCCGATGGCAAACAGGACTGCGGGTTTCATAGAGACTCCTTGGCCGCCCATCATACGCCCCCGCCGGCCCGTAGGCCTGACCGTTTTCCTGGGGCGCCCCAGGTTCGCTCCGGCTAGGATGGATCGAAGTGACCACCGCACACATTCTTGCCTTCGCCGGCAGTTCGCGCCGGGAATCCTGGAACCGCAAAGTACTGGCCGTGGCCGTGGCCGGGGCGCAGGAGGCGGGCGCCGAGGTCACGGTCGTGAACCTCGCCGACTATCCCATGCCCATCTACAACGCCGACTGGCACAAGGAACACGGTGTGCCGGCCGAAATGCTCGCGCTGCGCCGCTTGATGATGGCCGCCAACGGGCTGCTGATCGCCAGCCCGGAATACAACACGTCGATCACACCGCTGCTGAAGAACACCATCGACTGGCTGTCGCAGGAGGTGAACGGCGAGAGCGACCGCGCCCCGTTCGAGAACAAGGTGGGCGGGCTGATGGGCGCCTCCAACGGCGCCTTCGGCACCATTCGGGCGCTGCCGCACGTGTCGTCGATCCTCGCCAACCTCGGCGTGCTCATGCTGCCGGTGGTGGCGGTGCCCGGAGTCGCCAAGGCGTTTGACGAGACCGGCGCCATGACCAACGACCGCGCCCGAACGGCGCTGCGCGCGCTCGGCGAGCGGGTCGCCCACACCATCGTCAAGCTGGGATAACCGGTGGCTGCCGCCAGCGAGTACGACCACTTCGCCGACATCTACCAGGTGTGGACCGACACCGCCGCCTCGACGACGGCCAACCTGGCGTTCTACGTCGACACCTACCTCAAGACCGAAGGTCCGGTGGTGGAACTGGGCGTGGGCGATGGCCGCATTGCCGTGGCCGCGGCGGCCCGGAGACGTTCGATGATCGGCGTCGACCTGTCACAGGCGATGCTCGACCGCTGCCGGGCGCGGGCGGCCGGGGCCGGCGTGCTCGATCGGTTGACACTGCTCCACGCTGACTTCCGCTCATTCCAACTCGATGAGCCGGCGGACCTCATCGCCTTGCCGTATCACAGCCTCGGCCACCTGGTGGCGCTCGACGACAAGCGCCGCGCCATCGCTCACGTGTTTTCCCAGCTTGCGCCGGGCGGCCGCTTTGTCTTCGACGATTTCTTCATGACGCCGGGACTGATGGACCACATGCGAAAGGTCCAACTGCGGGCCGAGTATCGGTCGGCCACCGGTGCGGATACGCTGCTGTGGGTCACATCGCTCGTGGATGAGACAACGCAGTCGATCCGGGTGGTGACGTGGGAAGATGAGCTCGACGCGGCGGGGATGCAGGTCGCGCGGCGCTATCGCCGGCTCAGTCTCAGTTGGCTCGAGCCGGCGCAGGCGCGCACGCTGCTGACCGAGGCCGGGTTCGCGATCGAATCCTGCTTCGGCGACTTTGCCGGCACGCCATTCGCCGAGGGCACGGCGCACGAGCAAATTTGGATCGCCCGCCGGCCCGCGTGAGGGAGCACACGTCAATGATTGGAACGACCGGCCTCCACGGCCTCCGCATCGACTGCATCGTCGGCATTCACCCGCATGAGCGCGAGACCCGCCAGGCGGTGAACGTCGATATCGAGCTGGACTACGATTTCGCCACGGCGGCCAGCGCCGACGCAATTGCCGGCGCGGTGGACTACACCGGCGTCGCCAGCGAAGTCACCGCGCTTGCCGAACGCCGCGAATTTCAATTGATCGAAACCATGGCCGAAGAAAGCGCGGCGCTGCTGTTCGCCAGGTTTCCGCAGGCGCGACGAGTGCGGATCGAGATTCGCAAGCCGGCCGCCGTGCCGGCCGCCACGAGCGCGTTCGTCCGGGTGGAGCGGACGCGGCCATGAGCGGCAGCGCGCCGGTGGCGGTGGTGACCGGCGGCGCCCGTCGGCTCGGCGGCCACTTATGCACGATGCTGGCGGCGCGTGGCTACGACGTGGTGATCTTCTACCTGCGTTCGACCGCAGCGGCCCAGGCACTCGCGCAACAAATTGAAGGAACCGGGCGCCGGGCGCGCGCGCGGGCGGTGGACGTGGGCGTCGAGGCGCAGGTCGCCGCGGCCTTCGCGGAGGTCGCCCGGACCGAGGGCCGGGTTGATGTGCTGGTGAACAACGTCGGCAACTACAACCCGCAAGACATCACCGCGCTGACCCCTGCGGTGTGGGACGCAACGCTGGCCACCAACCTGTCGGGCGCCTACTACTGCTGTTTTCACGCGCTGCCGCTGATGCCCGCCGAGGGCAACATCATCAACATCGGCATGGCCGGCCTCAACGGCATTCGCGCCAACACTCGCGGCGCCGACTACTACGTGAGCAAGACGGGCCTGCTCTCGCTGACAAGATCGCTGGCGGCCGGGTATGCCGATCGGCACATCCGCGTCAACATGGTGTCGCCAGGACAGCTCGACAACTCCGTGGATCTACCGCCCCCGCATGAGATGGGCCTGACGGTGCCGCTCGGCCGGGCCGGCGAACTGCGCGACGTGGCGCAGGCGGTGGAGTACCTGCTCGACGCCCGCTACGTCACCGGCGTCAACATCGACATCGCCGGCGGCTACCGGCTGTAGCGGCTATGACGAGCGCCTCCGCGCTGGTGCCGCTGTGGGATCGCGGCGCCGAATGGGATCGCCGCCTCGCCATGGTTCGAGAGGCGCGAGCGTTTCTGTACCTGTCCACCTTCTACATCGAACACGACCCCTATGGACTGGGGATGCTGACTGAGCTCGTTGCCGCTCAGCGGCGCGGGGTGGCAGTAAACCTGCTGATCGACGGGTTCGGCCAGCGCCTTGGCGGCGTGTTGATGTCGGCGCCGCACCGGGCCGCACTCGCGGCGATGCTCGATGAGCTGCGCCGCTGTGGCGCAACCGTCACCACCTATGACCCCGCCTACCGGGTGCAGCGCTGGCTTGGTGGCGGACAGCACGTCAAGATCCAGGTGTCGGAGGCGGGCGAGGCCATCTTCGGCAGCAGCAACCTGAGCCGATCGTCGTTCGAGGGCTGGAACGAGTATTCGGTGGCGCTGCGCGGGCCGGTCGTGCGGACGCTGCTCGAGAGCTATCGCGACATCGGCGGCACCGTTACCGAGTCTCATCTCGATCGGTTGAGCCAGGTGGTGGAGCCGGCCGGCGCCGACCTGGTGCTGGACTACTGGCTGTGCAACCCGAACCGCTCGCAGGGCGTGGCCGGGCCGCTCGGCTGGCGCGGGCCCAACGCGGTGACCACCAACCTGATCGATCGGATCGCCACGGCCCGGCGCAGCATCGCGATCACCAGCTTCTACTTCAAGCCGGTGGAGCCGCTGCTGGCGGCCCTGCTCGACGCAGCCGGTCGCGGCGTGCAGGTGGAAGTGTTCCACTCGCACCGCGAGGCGTTGCCGGCCACCGATCTCGCCTGGATCGCGGCCGCCGCCCACTACCATCGGCTGTTGCAGGCCGGCGTCCGCGTGTTCGAGAATCGTCACGGCGAGCATTCCAAGATCGTGCTGATCGACGAGGAGTGGGCCGCGTTTGGGAGCTACAACTTCGAGCACGCCGCTCACGATCGGCTAGCCGAGGCGATGCTGACGAGCGACGATGCCAGGGCCACCCGGCCGGCCGCCGAGATTTTCGCCGAGCTGCGCCGGCATTCCGACAATATGCTGGTGACCGCGGCCACGCTGGCGCACTTGCCGGCGCGACTCGCTGTCAGGCGACGGCTGTTTGGGCCATTCAAGCGGTGGATGTGAAGGGCCGTCGGCAGCAGAAGGAATCCCCGGTGGCATCAGACGGACTGCGGTTCAAGGAAATCGAGCACAAGTTCGTCGTCGATGCGACGTTCGACCTGTCTGCCTTCCGGCGGGCGGTCGAGGCGCTGGGTCCGATCCGGACCACCAGCATCGACGTTGAGGATCGCTACTTCCTGACCGAGGGCGGCCGCCAGCGCCGCTTCCTGATGCGGCACCGCTACGACACCGAACTGCATCACCTGACGATCAAGGCGCTCGAAGCCGACACCGAGGTGCGCGGCGAGGTCAACCTCGACCTCGGGCACCATGCCGGCGACCAGGTGGCGCAAGTCGACGCGTTCATGGATCGGCTCGGGGTGCTGTGGCGCGGGTCGATCGCCAAGGCCCTGGAAGTGTGGTACTTCCCCGACTGCGAGGTCGTCTACTACCAGGCCTCGACGCCGACGCGCTCGGTTCGCTGTGTCGAGTTCGAAGCCCGCCGAAAAGACTCGCTGGCAGACGCGCTGGCGACGGTCGAGCGATTCGAGCGCGCGACAGGATTCTCGAGCGCGGCGCGGTCGCAACTGTCGCTGCCGCAGATCCTGTTTCCCGACCTGGCCGAGGCACTCGCGGCCCCTCTCGCCTGAACGGGCAACTACCGCACCAGCGACTGATACACCAGCGGCTGGAAGGCCGAAGCCACCGGCGATCCCGGATAGCGCTGCACCATCATGATCGCGACCAGCCGCTCTTTCGGATCCACCCAGAACACCGTGCCGTAAATGCCGCTCCACCCGTAGAGACCGTTCGAGCCCAGCGTCTGGGTGGCAGCCACGTCGGTGACGATGCGGAAGCCGAGACCGAACTGCGCACCGGGTCCCGTCAACCCCGATGGCCCAAGGTCGGCGGTGTGGCTCGCGGTCATCAACTCGATGGTCTTCGGGCTGAGCAGTTGCGCGCCATCGAGCGACCCGCCGTTCAGCAGCATCTGCGCAAAGCGCGCATAGTCGGCAGCGGTCGAGACGAGACCGGCGCCGCCAGAGAAGTAGGTCTTGCCTTCCCGGTACGACGCGATCGGCGACATCACGGTGTTGCCGAACGATTCCGGATCGGCCATCGGCCTGATGCCGCCGGCCCCGTCCGGCGAATACACGGTGGTCAGTCGCGACCACTTCGCCTGCGGCACCACGAAGTCGGTGTCGGCCATCCTGAGCGGCTTGAAGATGCGCTCGCGCAGGAACACCTGGAACGGCTGGCCCGACGCGACTTCCACCACCCGGCCAAGCACATCGGTCGAGAGGCTGTAGTTCCAGGCCGCACCCGGCTGGCTGACCAGCGGCTCGGCCGCCAGCTTGTCGATGGCCTCGGCCAGCGTCATGGTGGTCGAGGTCAGGCCGTCGGTGACGCCGTTCTTGCGATAACCGCCGCCGACCGCGCCGCCGTTGAGAAACCCGTAGGTGAGGCCGGCACGATGCGACAGCAGGTCGCGCAGGTTGATGCCACGGCGCGCCGCCACCGGCTCCGCTGCTGCTCCCTCGAGCACGCGCGAGCTCTTGAACGCCGGAATGAACTTCGACACCGGATCGGTAAGCAGGAGCTTGCCTTCCTCGTACAGCATCATCAGCGCCACGCTGGTGATCGGCTTGGTCATGGAGGCGATGCGAAAGAGCGAATCGGTCTTCATCGGCGTGGCGCTGGCCACGTCCTGGAATCCCGACGCGTGCACGTCGATGACCTTGCCGTCGCGGGCGATCAGCGTGACGATGCCGCCGGCTTGCTTGCGGTCGATGAAGCCCTGCATGCCGGCATGCAACCGCTCGAGGCGGCCGGTCGAGAGACCGGCGCTGGCCGGAGCCGGCGCTTGCTGCGCCGATAGCGCGTAGCCGGCGAGGGCCACCAGCAGCACGACGCGGAGCGAGGAGCGGAGCATGGTCATTCGGGCCTCCTTCACGGGCGGGCCATCATAGCGCGACTTCAGATCCATAATCGGGCCATGTCCTCTCCTGCCCCGGTTGATTCAGTCCTGCATGCCATTGGCCGCACCCCGCTGGTGCGCCTGAAGCGCCTGGCCCCGGCCGGTTCCGCCGAGGTCGTCGTCAAGCTGGAGTATTTCAATCCCACCGGCTCGTACAAGGACCGCATGGCGCTGGCGATGATCGAGGGCGCCGAGCGGCGCGGCACCCTGCGTCCCGGCATGCGCGTGGTCGAGTACACCGGCGGCAGTACCGGATCGTCACTGGCCATGGTGTGCGCCATGAAGGGCTACGACTTCCATCCCTTGTCGTCGGATGCCTTCTCGGCCGAGAAGCTCGACACCATGCGGGCGTTTGGCGCCGACCTCGAGTTGATCGCGAGCGATGGCGGCAAGGTGACGCCGGCGCTGTTTGATCGCTTCAAGGCGCGCATCAAGGAACTGACCGCCGATCCGAACACCTTCTGGACCGATCAGTTCAACAACGCCGATGCGCTCGACGGCTACGCCAACATCGGCCACGAGCTGGCCGAGCAGGTGGGGCGCGTGGACGGCTTCGTGGGCATGGTGGGCACGGCCGGCATGCTGGTGGGGGTGGCGAAGGCGCTCAACGCCACCAGCCGCTCGACTCGCATCGTCGCGCTCGAGCCGTCGACGTCGCCGTTTCTCACCACCGGCAAGGGTGGGGCGCATCGCGTGGAAGGGACGGCGGCGGGTTTCTGGCCGCCCCACCTCACCAAGGGCAGCTACGACGAAGTGCGGGTGATCAACGAGGACGCCGGACGCGCCATGGCCCGGCGCGCGGCCCGGGAAGAGGGAGTGTTTGCCGGCACCTCGACCGGCATGAACCTGGTGGCGGCGCTCGACCTGGCGCGCGAGCTCGGTCCCGGCAAGGTGGTGGCGACTGTCGCCTGCGACACGGGTCTGAAGTACCTGGCTGGCGATCTGTTTAAGTAGGGCCTGGGGCTTGAAGGGCCCTACTGCCAGCTTCCGTACATCGGGTTGGGCACCAGGAAGTAGCGCACGCCAAACTCCGTGAACCCGGGAGCGCCCTGCTCCCTGGTCTTCTGCGAGAGTCCGGCGAAGTCGAGGATGTTGTCGCCGACCATGGCGACGATTTCGAGCGGCGAACTGCCCGCCGGCGAGCGCCCTTCGGCTACGGCGGTGAAGCGCGGATTCTTGTCGGACGGGGTGCCGTCCGGGCGGCACAGCATGGCGTCGTATGCCAGCTTGAACTGGTCGAACACCGCGCGGGTATCGGCGCACTCCGATTCGAGGCGATTGGTCACAATCGCAATGCGGCCGCCAAGCGCGCGCACGCGGGAGAGGAAACCCGAGGCCGCAGGCAGCGGCGTGGCTTCGCGCCGCTTGACCCAGGCGTTCCAACTGTCGGCCGAGAAGCCCAGTCCCAATTTGCTGCGTTCGAGTTGATAGAGCGAGTTGTCGAGGATCGTCTCGTCGGCATCGAGGATGACGGCCCAACTGCCGGCCGGCATCTTTGCGACCGCCTGCTCGACCCGCGTGGTGGCCAGTCGATATACCTGGTAGAGGGCGGCGTGATACTCGGCGGCGTTGCGGACCCAGCGGATGGCTTCGGGCGGCTGGGCCTGTGCCGGCGCAGCCGGCGAAGTGGCGATCGGCACCGGCTTCGGCGCGCACGACACCGCGATCAGCAACAGGAGGACGCTCAGGCTTCGAGTCATGGCAAATGATAGCTATAATCGCCTACCGCTTGGCGCTTCCTCCTGGCACCCGTCTCGGCATCTACGAAGTCACCGACTCCCTTGGTGCCGGCGGAATGGGCGAGGTGTATCGCGCCAGGGACACCTCGCTTGGCCGCGAGGTCGCCATCAAGGTGCTGCCCGAGGCGTTTGCCGGCGATCCCGATCGGCTGGCGCGATTCGAGCGTGAAGCGAAAGCGCTCGCAGCGCTGAACCATCCCAACATCGCCCAGATCTACGGCTTCGAGCAGAATCCGGCGGCGCTGGTAATGGAGCTGCTCGAGGGTCGCACGCTGCGCGACCTGTTGAACGACGGTCCCCTGCCGGCGCGCAAGGCCATCGACAGCGGCGCGCAGATCGCACGCGGCCTCGCCGCCGCCCACGATCGGGGCATCGTCCATCGCGATCTCAAGCCCGAGAATGTGTTCGTGCTGACCGACGGACGCATCAAGATTCTCGACTTCGGCCTCGCGCGGCAGATCGATCCGCCCACCTCAGGCGCGACCCAGACGGTGACGGCGATGGCCGGCGGGACGGATCCGGGAACGGTGATGGGCACTGTCGGCTACATGGCCCCGGAGCAGGTGCGTGGCGAGGCGGTCGATCACCGCTCCGACCTGTTTGCGCTTGGGGCCCTCATCTACGAGATGATCTCGGGCCAACGCGCCTTCCAGCGCGCGACCGCCGCGGAAACGATGACGGCGATCCTCCGCGAGGATCCGCCGGACCTTGCCAGCTCGCGCGCGCATCTCAGTCCTGCCATCGACCACATCGTCCGGCACTGCCTCGAGAAGAATCCGATCGAGCGCTTTCAGACTGCGCGCGATGTGGCGTTTGCCCTCGACTCACTTTCAGGTTCAGGCTCGGGCGCCGCCGTCGCCGCCATGCCGGCCGCCCGATCGAATCGCGAGCGCTGGACCTGGGGCGCCGCCGTCGTCGCGCTGCTGGCGGCCGTGGCCTGGCTGGCACCGCTGCGCCGGCCGGCCGCCGATACGGTGTCAGCCGTGCCCCTCCGCCTGACCCTTCCGTTGCCCGACGCGATTCAGTTGAGCGACGCCGTCCCGCCTCCCGGCCGGCTGGCCCTGTCGCCCGACGGCACCCGGCTGGCCTTCGTCGGAGTCGATGCGACGAACCAACGTTCGCTCTGGCTGCACGCGCTCGCTGAACCCGCGGCGCGCAAGGTCGAGGGCACCTTGCTTGCGGCGGGGCCGAAGTGGGCCCCGGACGGAAGCGCGCTCCTGTTCGGCGTGTTTGAACCGTCGGGAACGCCGCTGAGGATCGTGTCGATGGATGGCGGCACGCCGGTCACAATCGGCGACGGCGCCGGTCCGGCGGCGTGGGCGCCCGACGGCACGATCCTGTTCGAGCCCATTCGCGGTGAACGCTCGCTGCGACGAGTCGCCGGCTCCGGCGGGCCGATCACGCTGATTTCGCCGAAAGTCGTGAACGGCGGAGCAGGCGGCCACCTGTCATTCCTGCCAGACGGGCGCCACTTCCTGCACTGGTTCCTGACGCGGGAACCGGCTGTATCCGTCGCGACCTACGTCGGCTCGCTCGATTCTCCCGAGCGCACGGCCGTGCTGCCTGGAACCGACGTCAGCCAGGCGGAGATGGCCAATGGCATGCTGCTGTTCGCTCGCGGCGGCTCGCTGATGGCCCAGGCCTTCGACACCGGGACGTTCAAGACGGTGGGCGACCCTTCGGTGATTGCCGAAGGTGTCGAACAGACCTCCGCAGGTGCGGCGTTCACCGTGTCGCAGACGGGGACGCTCGCCTACCAGCCGAGAGTGGCGTCGCAGGGCTCTCGGCTCACGTGGTTCGACCGCACGGGGGCCGCGGTCGGCACGCAGTCGGATGCGGCGGACTATTCGAACCTGGAGCTGTCGCCGGACGGCCGTCGCCTGCTGGTCAGCGTGCGTGAGCCGGGTTCCGGCAGCCGCGACATCTACATCGTCGATACCGCGCGCGGCCTGCGCCAGCGCCTGACCTTCGATCGCAGCGACGAGCGGGCCGCGGTCTGGTCGGCCGATGGCACCCGCGTGATCTACAACTCGAAAGGGCTCAATCTCTACCAGCGGTCGGCCGGCTTCACCGGCGACGAGACCGCCGTTCAGACCGACGGCAGCAGCAAGGACCCCGCCGACGTTTCTCCCGATGGCCGGACGCTGCTGTACCGGGCCAGCGGACCGTCGGGCAACGACCTCTGGCGCATGCCGCTCGACGGCAGCGGCGCGCCGCAGCGCCTGCTCGGTTCGCCGTTCAGCGAGACCGGCGCCAATTATTCGCCCGATGGGCGGTCGATTGTGTTCGTCGCCGACGAGACCGGCCGTTCCGAAGTCTACGTGCTGTCGCTCGAACCGGGTGGCGGCAAAACGCAGATATCCGCCGACGGCGGATTGTCGCCGCGCTGGCGGCGCGACGGCAGGGAGATTGTCTACCTGAATGCCGAGCAACAATTGATGAGCGTGCCGGTCAAGGACGCGGGCGACCGATTCGAGGCGGGCGCGCCGGTGGTCCTGTTCAAGGTGGATCACATGCCGAGCGCCGGTCCGATTTTCGACATGACGGCCGATGGCCAGCGCTTCATCGTCAACGCGGCCGTACCCTCAATTGTGGCGCCCCACGTGGTCGTGATCGTCAACTGGCCGGCACTGCTGAAGCCGGCTGGCCGAACGCCCACGCGCTAGGCGCCGGGCCGCGAGTTATGCGCTAACCTTCGTGACCATGGGCCGTGCGGTTCGCCTGATCGTGCTTGCGCTGCTGCTCGTGGCCACAGTCGGCGTCACCTACGTACAGTTCGCGGGTGAAGGGGTCGACCAGGCGGTCCATCGGCTGCCGCCGGCGGTGGGCCGAATGCTGGGTATCGCGGCACCGGCCCATCTCAATACCTGCCCGGTGTGCCTGCAGACACTGCAATTCATCCCCTCGGGTACGCCACCGCGGCCGCTGGCGCTCTGCCCGTACTGCGGCTCGCTGGAGCGGCACCGGCTGCTCTACCTCTACCTGCGGCAGAAGACCAACTTGTTCCGGGATCAGTTGTCGGTGCTCCACTTCTCGCCGGAACGTGGACTGGGCGCGGCGCTCAAGGCCCAGCGCAATCTCACCTACGCCACGTCGTGGTACGAGCCCGACCGTGAGGCCGACTACCATCTCGACCTGACCAACCTCGCGCTGCCCGACAACAGTTGGGACGTGATGCTCGTGTACCACATCTTCGAGCACATTCCCGACGACCGCAAAGCCATGCGCGAGTTGTTTCGCGTGTTGAAGCCGGGCGGATGGGCGGCGGTGCAGGTGCCGATTCGCGACGAGCCGGACACCTATGAAGATGCGAGCGTGGTGAGCGAGCAGGACCGGACCGAGAAGTTCGGACAGTTCGACCACCTGCGCTTCTACGGCTGGAAGGACTTCGCCGATCGGCTCACCCAGGCGGGATTCGCCGTGACGATCGAGCGCTTCGGACACGAGCTCAGCGAGAGCGCGGTGCGCGAGTTCGCGCTCGACCGTAACGAGCGAATCTACCTGGTGCGCAAGCCGCTGGCGGCTACTTCGCCCCCGCCACCTTGAGCGGGATGGACGCGGTGGTCCGATCCCACGCCATCGACAGGTTGGCGCCCGCGTCGGTGACGTCGGTGAACCAGATCATGAACTGCTCGACCGTGGCCGCACTGGTGCCGAGGGTCATCGGCGCCCGCAGCAGGTCGAACTTCGGGTCGTAGTTGGTCGCCCCCGACAGGCGCACCTTGTCAGCCGGGTCGAACTTCTCCTGCACCGGCTGGTTGCTGAGCACCAGCGTCCAGTTGCCCGGCTTGAGATCGACGAACACGTTGTAGACGCCGGGCGCGAGGGTCTTGCCGCCAATCGTGAGCGCCACCTGCGTCGTCAACCGCGTCGTGTCGTTGGCGCCCGCGCGCCAGACCGGGGCGCCGGCCTTGACGAAGGTGCCGTAGTCGGCGCCGGCGCCAAAGATGTTGGCCCGGCCACGCAGCAGCGGACGGCCGTAGTCGACCACCAGCCACTTGCCGTCACGGTACGACTGTCCGCCCTCCGCCGTCTTCTCCCACCTCCCGCCCACCTGGATGGACGCCTGCCCCTGCGGTGACGGCACCAACTTCACTTCCGGAATGGCCTGGGCCAGCACCGCCGCGCCCATGGCGCCACACAACAATGCAACTGAAAGAACCGAACGCATGCAAACTCTCCTTGAACGTGAAGCCGGACTACGACTTCGGGGGTGAGGCGATTGTCAGCAGGAACCCGCTCGGCTCGATCGCCTCGAAGGCGCGCGAGCCCCACTCGGTATCGTGTGGATCGCGGCTGAGCGTGACACCGGCGGCCTTGGCGCGCGCGGCCACTGCGTCGAGGTCGCCGTCAGCTTCGATGTAGAGGCGCACGCCGACGCCCTTGACACGGTCCAGGCCCTTCTTGCCATCGTCCTGGCTGAGGCCGAGGCGGGCCTCGCCGGCCTTGAGCATCAGCCCCAGCAGCTTGCCGTCCTGCTCCCAACGGTCTTCGATCTCGAAGCCCAGCGCGGTGAAGAAGGCTTCGCTGGCCTTCAGGTCGTTGACGGTCAGGCCTGGCATCACGCTTCGGCCCTGCAGGGTGTTGTTGTCGCTCATGAATAACTCCTCACCACACTTTACACGCTGGCTGCCGGATCATCGGCTGGCCGGCCTGGCAGGCGAACGCCTCGGCAAACTCGGGCATGTTGCTGACCACACCGTTGGCCCGGTACTTCTCGGGAGAGTGCGCGTTGGTAACGGCGCGCATGCGGGCCGCCTCGGGCCGGGTGTTGGCGCACCAGCTCTGCGCGTAGCCGACAAAGAAGCGCTGCAGCGGCGACAGGCCGTCCTTCGCGGGCGGGTTCTTGCCGGTGGTCTCGGCAACCCAGGCGCGATACGCGAGGATCACGCCACCCAGGTCGGCGACGTTCTCGCCCAGCGTCAGCTTGCCGTTGACCTTGACATCATCCACCGCGACATACGACGAATACTGATCGACCAGGCAACTGGTGCGGCGTTCGAACTCGGCGCCGTCGGCGGGTGTCCACCAGTCGCGCCGATTGCCTTTGGCGTCGAACAACCGCCCTGAATCGTCGAAGCCGTGCGTCAGCTCGTGACCGATGGTCGCGCCGGTATTGCCGTAGTTCGGCGCGTCGTCCATGTTCGGATCGAAGGCCGGCGGCTGCAGCTGCCCGGCCGGGAAGTTGATCTCGTTCATCTGCGCATCGTAGTTGGCGTTGACGGTCGGCGGGCTCAGGTACCACTCACCCCTCACCAGCGGCTTGCCGATCTTGACGAGCTGGCGCGACACCTCGAAGGCCATGGCGTTGTGGGCGTCGCCGATGAAATCGCCGGCGGTGATCGCGACCGATGAGTAGTCGCGCCACCGCTCGGGGTGGCCAATCTTGTTGGTCACGCCGCGCAGCTTGGTGATGGCCTCGGCCTTGGTTTCTGCCGACATCCACGCCAGCTGCTTGATGTCGTCTTCCATCGCGGCCTCGACCTGCTGCACCATGCGCAGGGTTCGGGCGCGGGTGTCGGCGGTGAAGTACTTCTCGACGTAGACCTGGCCGAGCGCTTCGCCCAGATGACGGTCGACGCGGCCGACACAGCGCTTCCAGCGCGGCTGCAACTGCTGGGCGCCGGCCAGGGTCCGGCTGAAGAATGCGAAGTCGGCATCGACGAAGGCGTCGCTCAGATAGGGCGCGGCCAGCCGAGCGGTGTGCCATCGCAGATAGGCCTTCCAGTCGTTCAGCGGCACGCTGGTGAGCTGACGCTCGAGCGCGGTGAAGTAGCCGGGCGCGGCAATGTTCAGGTCGGCAATCTGCGGAATGCCCATCTGCTTGAAGTAGGCATCCCACGGCCACGACGGCGCGATTTCTTTCAGCTTGGCGCGCGGCAGCCGATGGTAGGTGCTGTCGGGATTTCGGCGCTCGACGCGGGACATCTGGCCGGTGGCCAGGCCGGTCTCGAGGCGCAGCACCGTTTGGGCATTTACCGAGGCGACCGCCGGGGCATCGCCGAGCAACTGGAACACGCGTGCCACATGCTCCGCATATTTCGTCCGCAACGCCACCGAGCGTTCATCGTCTTTCAGGTAGTAGTCGCGATCGGGCAGGCCGAGCCCGCTCTGATCGATGCCGGCAATGGTTTCGGTGGAATCCTTCGAGTCCTGCTCGGCGCGCAGGCTGAACAGCATGGGGCCGAGCACCACCATGGTGCGATGGCTGTCGGCGACGACCGCGGCGAGGTCGGTGATGGACGCAATCTTCGCAATGCCGGCCATCTGCGGCGCCAGCGCCTGCGCGCCGCGACGTTCGATCTCGGGTTCGGCCATGCAGGCGCCGTAGTAGTCGCCGATCTTCTGCTGGTTCGGCGAGCGTCCCGGGGTGCCCGGCGCGTACTGCTCGAGCAGCGCCCGCAGCAGCGCGCGGTTTTCGTCCTGCATCTTTCCGTAGGCCGACCAGCTCGTTTGGTCCGGCGGGATCGGGTTGTTCTTCATCCAGCCGCCGCAGGCGAACTGGTAGAAGTCCACGCACGGGTCGGCCGTGCGATCCATCGCCATGGGATCGAGCGACGGCGTGTAGGGCACCGGCGGGGTGGCCGTTGCCGCGGGTCGCGCGGAACCCTGGGCGGTGAGCGTGGCGCCCAGCAGCAGCAAGCCGCAGGCGATCCGAATGGTCAGGCGCATGGTGATCGTGTCCTCAAGCTACAGAATACCCGTTTGGCGGACGCCGCCGAGTGGTGCGCGCAGTCGTATACTGGGCGCGTGAGCGCACTCGCCGACTACCTTCGCGAGCAGACGGCGGACGACGTCCGCCGCATGGAGCCGGAGGCACGGCTGCTCTTGGCGCTCAGGCTGGGAGACGACGACCTGGCCCTGTACTGCGCCGCGGCCGGGATCGACCCGGAGGAAGGCCGCGACCGGGTCATGCGCCAGCGGCAAGCAGGCCGTCGCCCAAGCGGGTCGGCACAGCGATGACGCTGGCCGCCCGCGTGACGGCGCTGCTCGACGCGGCGCAGGTGGCCCACGCGGTGATCGGGGCGGCCGCCCTGGCCGCCGCTGGTGTCGTCCGTTCCAGTCTCGACCTCGATCTGCTCACGCTGGATGATCGGGTGCTCGCGAACAGCTTTTGGTCGGACCTGTCGCAAGCGGGCATCGTCGTCGACGTGCGCCGTGGCGACATGGACGACCCACTCGCCGGCGTGGTGAGACTCGCGGCCGGCGGCGAACGCCCGGTGGATCTCATTGTCGGCCGTTACGCCTGGCAACAGCGCGCGGTCACGCGCGCCCGAACGCTGCCCAGCGGGCAGCGTGTGGTGCAGGCGCGGGACCTGGTCCTGCTCAAGTTGTACGCCGGGGGCACTCAGGACCTGTGGGACATCCGCCAGTTGCTGGCGTTGCCAGGCGGCGCGGCTCTCGCCGCCGAAGTGGAAGAAGACTTGCCGGCGCTGCCGCTATCGGCGACGGCGCTGTGGCGTTCGGTTCACTGAAGCTTCCGGTAACGCCCGGTGGGCACGTGAGCCAGCACGACTATAATCACCCCGCCCCCCAAGATGTCGCTGTCCACCGGCACCCGTATCGGCGCCTATCAGGTCATCGCCAAACTTGGCGAAGGCGGAATGGGCGAGGTGTATCGCGCGAAGGATTCGAAGCTGAAGCGCGAGGTCGCGCTCAAGGTCCTCCCCGCCGACGTCGCCAACGACCGCGAGCGCATGGCGCGGTTTCAGCGCGAGGCTGAAGTGCTCGCCTCGCTCAACCATCCCCATATCGCGCAGATCTACGGGATCGAAGATAACGCGCTCGTCATGGAGCTGGTCGAAGGCGAGGATCTCGCCGAACGACTGAAGCGCGGCGCCATCCCGCTCGACGAGGCGCTGCCGATCGCGAAGCAGATCGCCGAAGCGCTCGAAGCCGCGCACGAGCAGGGGATCATCCATCGCGATCTGAAGCCCGCCAACATCAAGGTGCGGCCGGACGGCACGGTGAAGGTGCTCGATTTCGGGTTAGCGAAAGCGCTCGATCGTTCGGAGGGCGATGACTTGGGCCGTCGCCCGGCGGACGCTGAAGCGTCCGCCCTCCAAACGATCACGAGTCCCGCCATGACGATGCGCGGGATGATTCTCGGCACGGCCGCCTACATGGCGCCGGAGCAGGCCAAGGGCAAGGTGGTCGACAAGCGCGCGGATATCTGGGCGTTTGGCGTGGTGCTGTTCGAGATGCTCAGCGGCACGCGCGCCTTCAAGGGAGACGATGTCACCGACATCATCACGGCTGTGATGCGCGATACGCCGGACTGGAGCGCGCTGCCGCCGGCGACGCCGCCGGCGATTCGCACGCTGCTCGAACTTTGCCTGCTGAAGGATCCCCGTCAGCGGCTGCGCGATATCGGCGATACACGGCTGTTCTTTAACGATCACGCCCCGGCTCAAACGGCCGGCGCCGCCGCCGATTCCCGGTCGAAGTGGGTGCCCGCGCTCGTCGGCGGACTGGCCCTGGCGCTGATTGGGCTTGCCGCCTCACTCTATGGTGGGCGCAGCTCTGCTGAGGCAGCGCCCTTGCACCTGTCGATGACCTTCGAGCCGGGGTCACTGCCGCAAAAAGGGCAGCCGATGCCGTCGCTGGCGCTGTCGCCAGACGGCCGCACGCTGGTCTACACGGCTGGCGGCGGGCCGGAAGGCACGCAACTCTGGCTGCGACACCTGAACAACGTCTCGGCGATTCCGATTCCCGGCACAGGCGGGGCCCAGCTGACCAACACTGATATCGCACGCCAGGTCTTCTTCTCGCCTGACGGCAAGTGGATTGGTTTCGTCGTCGGCGGCAACGTGATCAAGAAGATGCCGATCACGCTCGGTCCGGCAACCACCATCTGCGAAGTCTTCGACGGCGTGCGCGGGGCAACGTGGACGGATCGCAATGAGATTGTGTATGCAACTTCGTCCGGCAGCCTTGGGCTGTGGCGCGTGGCCGACTCCGGCGGCACTCCGGCACGCGTCGCCGGCGGCATCTTCTACGCCCCCGATGCGCTGCCTGGCGGCACCGCTGTGGTCGTGACGACCGGCAACGATTCTGTGAAGCGCAGCACCGGCGATTTGACGGTAGCGGCGGTGACGCTGGCGACCGGCGCGGTCACGAAGCTGTTCGATGGCGGCACCTTCGCGCGCTACGTGCCAACCGGTCACGTGGTGTTCGCGCGCGACGGCGCGCTGATGGCGGCCCCATTCGATGCCGCATCACTGGTGGTCGGTGACGCGCGCACGAAGGTAGTGGACGACCTGTGGATGGATCCCGGCGTGGCGAGTTCCAACTACGCCCTGTCCTCCTCCGGCACCTTGATCTACGCCGCGGGCTCGCCCGCCGAGTTCCAGCGGACGATCGTCGCGCTCGATGGAGGACGCTCGACGCCGCTCGTCAAGGAGCGTCGGTACTACGCCGAGACCCTGATCTCGCCGGCCGGTGACCGGATTGCCGCGGTCGAGCGGGCCCTGGACGATCGCATCTGGATCATTGATGTCGCGCGTGAAACGTTCACGCCGCTAACCTCGGGAAAGGTCGGACTCGAGTCCGACCCGGTGTGGGCGCCGAGCGGCCGCGAGGTCGTCTTCGACGCCACCGTCCTGGGCGGAACGTCCGGGTTGTACGTGGCGCCGGTTGACGGCAGTCAGACCGAGACGCTGGTACACGCCAGCAACAACGGGCCCGTGCCGACGGCGTGGACGCGCGACGGCCGCCAGGTGGTGTTCACCGAACGAAACGCGGCCACCGGACTTGACCTGATGGTGCTGTCGCGCGACCAGGGCAACACGGTTCGCCCGCTGCTGCAGACGCCGTTCGATGAAGCCCAGGGCGTGTTCTCCCGGGACGGTGCGCTGATCGCCTTCCAGTCCGGGCGATCGGGCCGGTCGGAAATTTACGTCGCCCCCTTTCCGTCGATGCAAGGGACCGCGCAAGTGTCGATCGACGGCGGCATGTACCCGGTGTGGGCGAAGGATCGACAACGGTTGTATTTCCGGAACCGTGGCCAGGTGATGGCTGTGGACCTCGCAGCCGGCGTGACCGACGCGCCACGGCCGGTCCCGGTCGCGCGGTTTGTCCCCACCTACCCAACCGCATTCATTGACCCGATGCCGGACGGCCGCTTCCTCGCTCTCGAGGGTCCCAACGCCGCTGCGCTCACGGAACTGCGAGTGATTGTCAACTGGTTTGTGGAGCTCCGGGAGAAGGCGCGCTGATGGCTCTGCTGCCTGGCACGCGGATCGGCGTTTACGAGATCACCGCCTCCCTCGGTGCAGGTGGCATGGGCGAGGTGTATCGCGCGAAGGACTCGAAGCTGAAGCGCGAGGTCGCGCTCAAGGTCCTCCCCGCTGACGTCGCGAACGATCGCGAGCGCATGGCGCGGTTTCAGCGCGAGGCTGAAGTGCTCGCCTCGCTCAACCACCCCAACATCGCTCACATTCACGGCCTCGAGGATGCAAACGGTACCACTGCGCTCGTCATGGAACTGGTCGAGGGCGAGGATCTCGCCGAACGGCTGAAGCGCGGCGCGATTCCCATCGATGAAGCACTGCCAATCGCGAAACAGATCGCCGAGGCGCTCGAAGCCGCGCACGAGCAGGGGATCATCCATCGCGATCTGAAACCCGCCAACATCAAGGTGCGACCGGACGGCACGGTGAAGGTGCTTGATTTCGGGTTAGCGAAAGCGCTCGATCGTTCGGAGGGCGATGACTTGGGCCGTCGCCCGGCGGACGCTGAAGCGTCCGCCCTCCAAACGATCACGAGTCCCGCCATGACGATGGACGGGATGATTCTCGGCACGGCGGCGTACATGTCGCCGGAGCAGGCGAAGGGCAAGGCGGTCGACCGGCGGACGGACCTCTGGGCATTTGGAGCCGTGCTCTACGAAATGCTCACCGGCCGGCGCCCCTTCGATGGCGAAGACGTCACCGAGATCATCGTCCAGGTTGTTTCCAGGGAGCCGGACTGGTCGGCCATTCCCGCAGCCACGCCCGTCGGCGTGCAGCGATTGCTGCGTCGTTGTCTGGAGAAGGACCGGAAGCGCCGGCTTGATTCAGCTGCGGCGGCCCGATTCGAACTCGACGACGTGGCGCCTGCCGCAGAGACCCGGGCCGTCGTTCGCGGCACCCACTTGCCTTGGATGGTCGCCGCCGTGGCCACCATCGGCGCAGGGCTCGTTGGTCTCATTGCGTTCGGCGGCTCACGCGAGCCCTTGACGCCGGTCTGGACCTCGATTCCGGCGCCGGTGAGCACCTTTAGCCGTGGCCTCGGCCCGGCGGTGTCGCCTGACGGCCGGCACATTGCGTTTGTCGCACCCGACGACACTGGCAGCGAGAGCCTGTGGACACGCGCGCTCACTGCGCAGTCGGCGCAGATGATCGAGGGAACGACCGGGGCGAACTTTCCATTCTGGTCACCCGATAGCCGAGCGATCGCATTTTTCAAGGATCGAAAACTGGTGACCGTGCCCGCGGTGGGCGGCGCCACGATGGTGGTCGCCGACGCGCCCAACCCGCGAGGGGGCACATGGAATCGGGACGGCGTGATTGTGTTCGTCCCCGGCTCGGGCCTGGGCCTCCACCGCGTGTCTGCGTCAGGAGGGACGTCCGCGGTGCCTCTTGAAGAACCCGCCGACCATCCAACGACCGCGATTAGTTGGCCGAGCTTCCTCCCCGATGGGCAGCATTTCTTGTTCACCGGCATCCGTGGCGGCCAGATGTGGATCCATGTCGGCTCGCTGACGAGCCCCGACCACACGCTGCTGCTGCAGGCGGCTTCGAAGGCGCAGTACGCCGACGGCTATCTTCTCTTTGGCAGCAAGGGCGGGCTCTATGCCCAGCCGTTCGACGCCGCAACCCTGGCACTCTCTGGTGAGCGTGTGCGGATCGTTGACGCAATCGGGGCCAGCGCCGGATCGACGAATAACCACTCGTTCTCGGCCTCCGCGACCAATTCGGTGATTGCCGTCGGTCACCGGCCGTTCGCCCGTGAAGCGCAGCTGACCTGGTTCGATCGCAACGGCGTCCGACTGGGCGTGCTGGGCGAGGCGGGCCGCATCTTTGGCCTGGCCGCGTCACCTGACCGCACGCGAGTCGCGATCGAAAGGAATGACCCCCGGCAGAACTCCACCGACCCTTGGATCGTGCAAGTCGACTCCGGCTTCGCCACTCCGGTGAGGGCAATGGCCGAGGGCGCCCTGGCCAGCAGCCCAGTCTGGTCGCATGACGGCCGCAAGGTGTTCTATAGCAGCGGCTACGGCGCCATGCAGATGGCGTCGCTTTCGGGTGAGACGGAAGAGCGGTGGCCCGTGGGCATCCACTGGCCGACGAGCAGCTCCCCGGACGGACGGCTGGTCATGATCCTGCAGGAGCTGGTGGCCTCACAGAGCGACCTGATGATCGTGTCGCTCACGGGCGATCACACCCCCACGCCCTATCTCCAGACGCCGTTCAACGAACACTCCGGCCGCTTCTCGCCCGATGGCAAGTCGGTGGTCTATGTGTCGAACGAGTCGGGGCGGGATGAGGTGTACGTGCAATCGTTCCCCCGAACCGCCGCGAAGATCCGGATTTCCGCCGCCGGCGGGACGCACCCCGAGTGGAACGACGATGGCCGGGAGGTGTACTTCCTGCAAGCGCAGTCGAGCGGCCAGCGGTCGATGATGGTGGCGTCGATACTGGCCGGTCGGTCATCGCCGCCACGACGGCTGTTCGACCTGCCACCCGGTGTCTGGGAAGACTCGGGCCGGACTACGTACGCAGTGTTCGACCACGGACGCCGCTTCCTCGTGAACGTCCTGGTGCCGATCGCGGCGCCGCAAGTCATCACCGTTGGGCAGCGCTGGACGGCCGCTCTCAACGCGGCTCAGTGACCGCAGCAGCTCGCCGCCACCCTGCGCGACGTGAGAGACCGACAACCCGCTAGGGTCTTGAATTCCTCCGAAACGTCATCGCGTGGCCGCTCGGGAACGCGATGAGTCCGGCCTGAGCCGGCGCAAGGGCCGCCAGCCCCTCCGTCAGTTCGATGTAGGTGCCCCACGGATCCGTGAGGAAGGCGACCGCGATGCCAAGCGCGGGGACCTTGGTGTACGGCCGGTCAAAGACGATGCCGCTCTTCTCGAGTTCACGGCAGAGCGCCTCGAGATTCTTCACCTCGAAGCCGACATGGTCGAGCGCCCGCCCGCGCGTCGGCACCACGGCCGCAGGCGCCGGGCCAAACGTCAGGTTCACGCCAGGCAGGTCGGCAGCGTGCTGCCCAATGCGGGTGCCGGCGCGAGCCCCGAGCGTCTTCACGTACCACGCCTGCATGGCCGCTGGGTCCGGCGCGGAGTAATGGATGTGGTGGAGCACGATGGCCTGCCGCACGTCCGGGTTGTGAATCAGCTCCACCTTCGTCTCGTCAGGTCCCATGACGAACGCGATGACGTTGCCGCCCGGGCGCTGCGCGAGGTCGTCCTTCACACTGTAGTCCGCGGGCACTTCCCCCGCCGTGACGATGGGGAAACCAGCAGCCTTGAGCCTGTCAACGGCCGCGCGCAAGTCGGGCGTCTCGAAGCCGACGTGATTGACGACCGTGCCTTTCGTGCCGCCGGTCGACGCCCGGGCCGTGAGGAACACGAACACGTTCGGGAACTGGACGATCTCCCGCGCGGGGTTGCCCACTGAAATCAGGGTGCCGCCGAGGCCGTCGACCCAGAACTTCTTGTGGGCGTCGACGCTGCTGGCGTTGACGTGATGGTGGCCGTAGACGACCGGCCCGTTGGCCGCCGAGCTGAGCTGCGCCCAGGCGGGCGCCTGGGCAGCGAGGATGAGCATGGCCGCCAGCACGGCGCAATGGATTGACTTCAGCATGCGAGCATCATGGCACTAATGCCAGCGAGTCGCGAAGGTGTCAGGCCGGTGAGCCCTTCAGTCGAACAGGCTCTCGGCGTCGATGTCCAGGGCCGCGGCGAGTGCGCGGTCGAGTTCGCGGATCCTGGCGGCCGGCAGCATCCCGACAAACGACGTGAGGCGGGTCTTGGCCAGGCTCACCAGCGCGTCGCAATGCACCGCGCTATCGTGTTTCAAGCCTTCATCAATGCCCACCTCGACCTGACTGGCCAGGCCGTGCCTCGCGGTGTACACCGGCGCGCACACCACTGTTGCCAGCCGCGACTCGATCACGGCCTGGCGACTGACAATTGCGAATACACGGGAGGCCTTTGGGTCGTCGGCGCCCGGCCTGGGCACCCGGTAGAGTTCGCCGCGTCTCACACGTCCTCCTGATACGCCAGGACATCGAGCGCTTCGACGTTCAAGTGGTCGGCGTGCCGGTTCAGCAACACAACTTCACGCTCGCGTGCACGACGGGTTGACTCGTCATTCAGACGCTCGCGGAGCAGGCGCTCGATCGTCTCGGACCGGCTCTCGCCTCGCCTGGTCGCCCGCTTCACGCCGGCCAGGATGTCTTCCGACAGTGTGATTGATGTCTTACTCTTCATCCTACCAAAGAATACCATACATCCCGAGACCCCGTCTCCGCGCGTTTGGGATTGAACATGGTGGTGAAGCCGCCATTTGCTGCTGCTGCCCTCGTCACCCAGGAACCAGCCGGAAATGCAGCGCGGTAGTAGGATCGGCGCATGACTGGACGCCGAATTCTGTCTCTGGTTGTCATTGTCCTGGCCGCGTTTGTCACGCAGGGGCAATTGGCGACCGCCAAAGCCATCGCCCTCCGAACGCATGCAGCGCAGGCGGCGCCGGCGCTGCAAAGCAGCGACCTCGCTGGGTTGCGCCTCCGCGGCATCGGCCCGGCCACCATGTCGGGGCGCTTCGTCGACATGGACGTCGTCGAGTCCAACCCCTTCATCATGTATGTCGCCTCGGCGACCGGCGGGATGTACCGCACCACCGACAACGGCATCACCTGGGCGCCGGTGTTCGAGCGTGAAGCCGTGCACTCGATCGGCGACGTCGCCATCTATCAGCCCGACCCCAACATCATCTGGGTCGGCACCGGCGAGCGCGCCAACCGGCAAAGCGTCGGCTGGGGCGACGGCATCTACAAGTCGACCGACGGCGCCAAGACCTGGACCAACGTCGGCCTCAAGACCTCCATGCACATCGGCCGCATCGTCACTCACCCATCGAACCCGGCAATCGTCTATGTCGCGGCACAGGGGTCGGTGTGGGGAGCGGGCGGCGAACGCGGGCTCTACCGCACGATGGACGGCGGCAAGACCTGGCAGCGGACACTGCACGTGGACGACGACACCGGCGTGACCGACGTCGTGATGGACACGCTCGATCCCAACGTGCTCTATGCCGCGTCGTACCAGCGGCGCCGCACCGCGTTTGGCTTCAACGGCGGCGGTCCCGGCAGCGCAATGTGGAAGAGCACCGATGCCGGCGCGACGTGGACGAAGCTGACCGGCAACGGCCTGCCCGAGGGCGAGTACGGCCGCATCGGCATTGCGGTCTACCGCAAAGACCCGCGCGTGGTGATTGCCAGCATCGAGCAGGGTTTCCGCTACAACGCGTCGACCGCCTACACCGAGCGGCGCGGCGGGCTGTATCGCAGCAACGACGCCGGCAAGACCTGGCGCTTCATGTCGAACTGGAACCCGCGGCCGATGTATGCCAGCCAGCCGACCATCGATCCGCAGGACGATCGCCGCGTCTACATGCTCAATCAGTACTCGTTCTCGGACAACGGCGGCGAGACGTTCACCTCGCCGAACACGACCACCCACGGCGACGACCGCTTCGTGTGGATCAACCCGAAGGATTCGCGACACGTGATCAAGCTGGATGACGGCGGGATTGGCATCTCGTTCGATCGCGGGCTGAAGTTCCTGTACGTGCAGAACCTGCCGGTGTCGCAGTACTACCGCGTGGCGGTCGACAACGAGCGGCCCTACAACATCTACGGCGGGCTGCAGGACAACGGCTGCTGGAAGGGTCCGAGCGCCAGTTGGACGACCAGCGGCATTCTCAACGAACACTGGTCGCGGCTGTGCGGTGGCGACGGCTTCTTCTCGGTGCCCGATCCGGCCAATTCGCGCATCGTGTTCTCGGCCAGCCAGTTCCTGGGCCTGGCGCGCAACGACACGCGGACGTGGCAGAGCCAGGACATCCGGCCCGGCGATCCGCAGGGTGCGATCGGCGATCGCCGCAACTGGAATACGTGGGGCAAGGACGTGCCGGCCCAAGTGCTGGGCAACGAGTGGCATTACGCCAACTGGGACGCGCCCGTCGCGCTCTCGCCGTTCGACGCGGCAACCGTTTATGCCGGCGGCAAGCACCTGTTCCGCTCGCGCGATCGCGGCAACACCTGGGAGGACCTCGGCGACATGACGACCGGTGTCGACCGCAGCAAGCTGGCGGTCATGGGCCGCCTGCCGGACGAGAACACGCTGTCGGTCGACGACGGCGTGCCGTTCTACCCGGGCCTGGTGGCGATTTCACCTTCGCCGCTGACAAAGGGACTGCTCTACGTAGGAACTGACGATGGGCGGCTGCGCATGTCGCACGACGATGGCAAGACCTGGACCGATTTGCAGGACCGGCTGCCCGGCCTGCCCCGGTCGTCGTGGTTTGGCGGCATCGAGGCCTCGCGCCACAACCCGAACACGGTATACGTCGCGATCGACAACCATCGCAGCAACGACCTGAACAACTACATCTACAAGTCGGCGGACGGCGGCAAGACGTTCACGGCCATCACCGGCGACATGCCGGCGGGGCGCGTGGTGCGGACGATTCGCGAGGACGTCAAGAACCCGAACCTGTTGTTCGCAGGCACCGAGATCGGCTTGTTCTTCTCGCCCAACAGCGGCACCAACTGGATCGAGCTGAAGAACAACATGCCGACCCTGCCGCACAACGACCTGGTGATCCACCCGCGCGACAACGACCTGGTGCTGGCCACGCACGGGCGCGGCATCTGGATCCTGGACAAGATCAACGCGCTGCAGGAACTGACGCCGCAGGTGATGGCCTCGCCGGCGCACCTGTTCACGGTGGCGCCCGCGTACCAGATCCGCCAGACCAACCTGAAGGCGCACACCGGCGACATGTGGTTCCGCGGTGAGAATCCGGCCAACGGGGCGCTGGTGGACTACTGGCTGGCGGCCGCGGGCACCGCGCCGACCATCACCGTGCACTCTGCGGGCGGCCAGTTGATCAACACGCTGCGGCCGACCTCCACCAAGGGCGTGAACCGCGTGGTGTGGAACCTGCGCGAGAGCGACCTGCCGCTGCGCGGTGGGTTCGGCGGTGATGACGATGCGCCGCAGGCCGGGGGCGGCATGCCGGGCCCGCTGGTCGCGCCGGGCGTCTACCTGATCCGCATGGCCGCCGGGGGCCGCACGCTGGAGCAGAAGGTCGAGGTGCGTGAAGACCCGCGCATCGACATCACGCCGGCCGAGCGCAAGCTGTGGACCGACGCGCTGGCGCAGGCCGCGGCGCTGGCGCGGATGTACGGGCCGGTGAACGATCGCATCCAGAAGCTGCCGAACACGGCGGCCGATGGGGTGGAGCTCAAGCGCCAGTCGCGCGAACTGCTGTCGAGGATCTCGGGGCTGTATGGAGCGATCGGCCGCTGGACCGGCGCGCCGACGAAAGACCAGATGTCGCGGCTGGCGTATTACCAGACGATGGCGAAGCAGTTGGCTGCGCGGTGACGTTCGGAGAGCGACGGCTTCAGCCGTCGCTGCGTGGCGTTCGGAGAGCGACGGATCCAGCCGTCGCTGCGTGACGTTCGGAGAGCGACGGCTTTAGCCGTCGCTACGGGACGTTCGGAGAGCGACGGCTTTAGCCGTCGCTGCGGGACGTTCGGAGAGCGACGGCTTTAGCCGTCGCTACGGGACGTTCGGAGAGCGACGGTTTCAGCCGTCGCTGCGGGACGTTCGGAGAGCGACGGCTTTAGCCGTCGCTGCGGGACGTTCGGAGAGCGACGGCTTTAGCCGTCGCTGCGTGACGTTCGGAGAGCGACGGTTTCAGCCGTCGCTGCGTGACGTTCGGAGAGCGACGGCTTTAGCCGTCGCTACGGGACGTTCGGAGAGCGACGGCTTTAGCCGTCGCTGCGGGACGTTCGGAGAGCGACGGCTTTAGCCGTCGCTGCGGGACGTTCGGAGAGCGACGGCTTTAGCCGTCGCTACGGGACGTTCGGAGAGCGACGGCTTTAGCGGTCGCTACGGGACGTTCGGAGAGCGACGGCTTTAGCCGTCGCTACGGGACGTTCGGAGAGCGACGGCTTTAGCCGTCGCTGACGGGTCGGCGCGGCTCGTGGACGGCCAGTTCCATCACGCTGAACCGCGAGGATCCCGTGAAAGGATATTCCTCAGGTGATGCCACGAGTCCGGCCCTGACAGGGTTCAGAACGATGTAGGCGGCGACGGCGGAGAGGGACTCATCGTCGCGAAGCGTGTGATCCCAGTAGCCCTCTTGCCAGAGATACTGCCCCGTCCTCTTACGCTCCCAGAATCCAGACAGCTGGCGCCAGAGATGGACCCATTTCAGGAAGTCGGCATCCGCCCGTTCCGCCTCAATCAATACGTGAACGTGGTCCGGCATCAGACAGTACGCAAAAACCGCGAAGCCGCGCTTCGTGGCCGATTGAAATAGTTGCTCGGTCACCGTCGCGCAGAGCGCGGCGTCGGTAAAGGCGGGCCGGCGGTCGTACGTCGCTGCCGTCAGGAAATGGCTGTAGCGCCCTCGATAGTGGGAGAGGGCTAATCGATGAGGCTGCCTTGCCATCACCACTGGCGCTGCAAACCACGGGCCGAACCGGTAGAATCAACCGTTATGCAAATTCGAATCGCCGTTTTGCTGATCGTTGTCATGGCGGCGACGGCTAAAGCCGTCGCCCTCCGAACGCCGGAGTCCGCTGGCGCAGCGACGGCTAAAGCCGTCGCTCTCCGAACGCCGGAGTCCGCTGGCGCAGCGACGGCTGAAGCCGTCGCTCTCCGAACGCCGGAGCCCGCTCGCGCAGCGACGGCTGAAGCCGTCGCTCTCCGAACGTCGGAGCCCGCTCGCGCGGCGACGGCTAAAGCCGTCGCTCTCCGAACGCCGGAGCCCGCTCGCGCAGCGACGGCTGAAGCCGTCGCTCTCCGAACGTCGGAGACGCAGTCGGTCCAATATCCCGATCCCACCGAGCGGGTGCTGACGCACCGCGAGCAGAACGCGCTGGTCACGCCGTGGATCAAGAAGCGATTCGATACGCTGCTCGCCGGGCTGATGACCCGCGAGGGGATCGACATGTGGATCATTCCCACCCGCGAGTACAACGAAGACCCGGTGTTCGCGTCGATGTCGCCGCTCACCTACTATGCGTCGCGGCGGCGCACCATCCTGGTGTTCTTCAATCCCGGCGGCGGCAAGCCCGCCGAGCGCTATTCGATCGGCCGCTTCGACTACGACGGCATCTTCCCGATGGTGCCGTCGACCAACGACGGCCAGCACGAGGCGCTGCGCAAGCTGGTGGACGAGAAGAACCCCAAGGTGATCGGCATCAACGAATCCGATGCCTGGCAGCACGCCGACGGCATCACCGCCAACGAGAAGCGCCGCCTGGTCGAGGCGCTCGGTCCGGCCCACGCGGCCAAGATCAAGTCGGCGGAAATGCTGGCAGTGGGCTGGCTCGAAGTGAAGCTACCCGAAGAACTCGACGCCTATCGCCACGCCATGAAGGTGGCCCACATGGTGATTCGCGAGGCGTTCTCGAACAAGGTGATCACGCCCGGCAAGACCACCAACGAAGACGTGGTGTGGTGGATGCGCCAGCGGGTGGTGGAACTGGGCCTCGGCAAGTGGTTCCAGCCGTCGGTGACGATCTTCCGGCAGGGCGAGAAGACCAGCCCGCGCGGAGTCATTCTCCCCGGCGACATGCTCCACACCGACTTTGGCATCGTCTACATGGGTTTCTCGACCGACACGCAGCACAACGCCTACGTGCTGAAGCCCGGTGAGACCGATGCCCCGGCCGGCCTCAAGGCCGGCCTCAAGGCCGCCAACCGGTTGCAGGACCTGACCATGCAATACGCGCGGCTCGAACGCACGGGTAACCAGGCGCTGGCCGATGCGCTGGCGCAGGCCAAGACCGAGGGCCTGGTGCCGTCGATCTACTGCCACCCGGTCGGCTATCACGGCCACGCCGCCGGACCACCCATTGGCATGACCGACTACCAGCAAGGTGTGCCGGTGCGCGGCGACTACGTGTTCCGCCCCAACACCTGGCACTCGATTGAGCTGAACGTCACCTTCAACGTGCCCGAATGGGGCAACCAGCCGGTACGGTTCGCGCTCGAAGAAGACGCGGCGATCATGCCCGGCGGCAAGTGGGACTGGATTGATGGGAGGCAGGAGGCGTTCTACTTGATCAAGCCGTAACATTTTGTGAGTTGGTGATCTTGTGATGTGGTGATCGAGCAGGTGATCTATTGAGCTGGTGAGATGGTGAAGTATTTGGTGATTGGCTTCCTGTCCGCGTCCGCCTGTGTGTCGCCCACCGTCGCGCAGCGGCAGCCGGCGCCGGTGCAGGGTTTCAAGGTGATCGCGACCTTTCCGCACGACCCGGCGGCCTTTACCCAAGGGCTGCTGGTGGCCGACGGTGAGTTCTACGAGAGCACGGGGCTCAACGGCGAATCGTCGCTGCGGCGAGTCGAGATCTCGACGGGCAAGGTGCTGCAGCAGGTCAAGGTCGACGATGAGTACTTTGCCGAGGGACTGGCACTGGTGGGCGACGAGTTGCTGCAGTTGACCTGGCAGCATCAGCGCGGACTGGTCTACGACCGCAAGACCTTCGCGCTCAAGCGGACGTTTGCCTACCGGGGCGAAGGCTGGGGCATCGCCTACGATGCCGCCGGCGGACTGGTGATGAGCGACGGCAGCGACACGCTGACGTTTCTCGATCCCAAGACGCTGGCGGCGGTCCGGACGCTGCGGGTGCAGGACGCGGGACGTCCGGTGCCGCAACTGAACGAACTGGAATGGATCGAGGGTGAGATCTGGGCCAACGTCTGGACCACCGACCGGGTGGCCCGGATCTCGCCGGTCACCGGCGACGTCAAGGCGTGGGTCGACCTGTCGACGCTGTGGCCGCGGGCCGAGCGGCAGCCGCCGGCCGACGTGCTGAACGGGATCGCCTACGACCGGGCCTCGCGCCGGATCTTCGTGACCGGCAAGAAGTGGCCGCGCGTGTATCAAATTGCCGTACAGTAGGCCACAATCATGCCCTTAATCGTCCGTACGTTCGCCTTCTTCCTCGTGTTGCCCTTCGTGGCTTCATTGGCGGCGGCCCAGGCCCGCGCGGTGCTGCCCCCGGTGCCGACCCCCACCGACGTCAAACCCGGCGGCATCAACTGCGAAGACTGCCCGTATCCCTACCCCAGCAACTACTTCGGCATCCGCGTCTACAGCCAGGACGTGCGCATCTCGTACATGGATGTGGCGCCGCGAGGCGCGCCCAACGGCCGCTCGGTGCTGTTGCTGCACGGCAACAACTTCGGCGGCTTCTATTTCAAGGCGATCATCGACGGCCTGACTGCCGAAGGCTTCCGCGTGGTGGTCCCCGACCAGATTGGTTACGGCCGCTCGTCGAAGCCGGTGGCGCCGTACAACTTCAACACGCAGGCGCGCAACACGTGGCTGCTGTTACAGCACCTCAAGATCGAACGGGCGATGGTGGTGGGTCATTCGATGGGCGGCATGCTGGCAGCCCGCTTGGCGACGCAGTATCCGAAGGCGATCGAGCGGGTGGTGATCTACAACCCAATCGGCCTCACCGACGGCCGTTACGACCGGCCGATGGCCGAGATCGACGGCTCCTACGAGCAGTCGCTCAAGGCCGACTACCAGAGCATTCGCGCCAGCCTCAGCCGCTATGTCGCGCACGACCCGAAGGCGTGGAACCAGGAGTTCGAAACCTACACGCGCATCCGCTACTCGTGGACCCTGGGTGCCGAGTGGCCGCGGCTGGCGATGGTGCAGTCGCTGATTTCCCAGATGCTGTACCAGGACCCGGTCGTCTACGACTGGGCGCACATCCAGGTGCCGACGCTCGCGTTTGGCGGCGCCGACGACATGCTGCTCGGCACCGCCGCCGCGTTCCAGCAACGCATGGACGTGCTGGCCAAGACCGTCCCGAACGGCAATGGCCGCGTGTTGTTGCTGCCCGGCCTGGGCCACGTGCCGCACCTCGAGGCGCCGGAGACGGTGCTGCCACCGCTCGTGGCGTTCCTCAAGGAGGGGTTAGCCGCAAGGCCGTGACGTTGGTCACGCGATAGATCGGATAGGTCTCGCCGGCGGCGAGGCCTTCCTCGATCACATTCCACGTCACCAGCCCATCATCGCTCTCTGGTTCGAGCAGGTAGAACGCCAGCCGGGCCAGCGGCTGATCGGCCGGGACGAACAGCGCACCGGCCGACACCGAGAGCTGTGCTTTCTCGAACGCGCCGATCAGCCGCGCTTCGCGGTGCCCCTGGAAGACACGCTCGGCCCGGGTGTAGTTGGCGATCGTGAAGCGTTCCACCGACACCTGGGCGGGTGCGGTGATTTCCTGGATCGTCAGGCCGTGCCAGCGAAGGCGATCGACCGCGGCCGACAGCCGAGCCCCCTGGGCCGAGGCCCGCGGGATGAGCCATCCTTTTGGCATCGCCAGCGAGCGGGTGGCGGCGAACACGCCGTAGTCCTTCATCGCCACCGGCACGGCCATGTCAGTCATGGCCAGCATCTCCCGGCCCGAGCGCGGGTTCACGACTTTCCGGACATCACCGACAAACACGCCCACGGTCTCTGGCAAGGCACGAATCTCGAAGTCCACCCCGAGTTCCACCGGCCTGGCGGTTGGCGGCGCGGTGAACTGGCGATCGGCCTGCGCGGTGAGCTGCATGATCTGTTTGGCGTTGGCCGCAACCGACTTCCATATCTCATCGACAAAGTCCTCGGTGACATCGACCCGGCCCTTGAAGTCGAGATAGCTGTACGCCTCCGACAGGATGGCGATGCGGTTGCGCAGGCCGGCGTAGTTGTTGCCGAAGCGCGGACGATGGTCAAAGGTGCGCCAGGTGACGTTGCCGGGATTGGCCGGATCGACGCGCGCACTCTCGCGGCCGCCGCCGCCCTCGGGCGAGAAGTTGCCGTAGTAGTAGGTGCGCCAGTCGTGGTTCTTCAGCATCGCGGCGCGAATGGGCGCCAGCATGCGTTCGCGCGTGAACTCGATCAGCCGGGCATCGGCATTGGGGTTGAGGATCGGTGAATAGGTCAGGTGGTTGGCGTGGTACGACCCGTTGGTGGTGTGCAGATCGACCAGCACGTGCGGGTCCCACTTGTTCATGAGCCCGACCAGCGCGCGCGCCTCCAGCGAATCCAGCTTCATGTAGTCGCGATTGAGATCGAGCCCCTTGCTGTTCTCGCGGGTGCCGACGCCGGCCACCGGGCCGTACTGTGCCGATCGATTCTGGAGGCTGACCTTCTCGTTGCCGTCGGCGTTGTAGATCGGGGCAATCAGGATCACCAATTGCCGGGTCAACGGCCGGAGGTCGCCCGACACCAGCCGGCGCGCCAACACGAGCACGGCTTCCTTGCCCTCGACTTCGCCGGCATGAATGTTCGCCTGCACGAAGACCAGAGGGCGTCCCAGCTTCCTGGCGGCGGCAGGGGTGGTGACCTTCGGCTCCGAGATCACCAGCAGCGGCAGCGTGCGCCCTTCCTCGCTCGTGCCAAACGACTCGACATGCACCAGCGGACTCGAGGCCGCCAGTCCGTCGACCACGCGCTGCACATCGGCGTAGGAACTGGTTTCTTCGTAGTTGGTGATCTCGGCGCGCGACCGCAGATCGGGCTGCCGGGCCGCAGTCACGGTCACCAGGATGAAGACGAGGCTGAGCACACTGGACGACACACGCATGATGAGGCGAATTATGCCCCATGCGTGAACCGTGGCGACACAAACCCGACAGAAGCGTCACTGTTGTCCTATTAAGTTACATATAGTCGCTTTGGCAACAGCGCGGTCCTGCGCAATCGAGATCGCAGATACCGTGATATTTGGGCAAATATAGCGATATTTTGTAAATACTGGGCTCACAGAAGCGCAACTGGCATGCGCAGTGCAGGACAAAACAACGTGACCGTTATGTCGCTTTGTGTCGTATTAAGTCTTCCAATCTGGGAGCTTTCGATCAACCCTGGGCTTCGCTCATGAGCAGCACCCCACCGGGTCGGCGAAAGTCGGATCGATCGACATTCTTGACGATGCCGGTGTCGGCGCGGTTGTTCGTGGTGATGGTCATCGTCACCGGCGCCGTCTGCCTGGCCGATGCGGCGCGACAGCTGCCGCCGCGCGACCTGGGGCTGTCCCTGGTATTGCTGGCGCTGGCGGTGGTCACCTCAACGGCCAAGATCGAGTTGCCGCTTGGGCGCAGCAATTCCAACCTGTCGCTGTCGCATGCGGTGAATTTCTGGGCCCTCTTCGTGGTCGGCCCGGCGCCCACGGTTATCATCACCGCCATCAGCGCGTGGGCCCAGTGCACGTTGCGCGCCGCCAATCGCAACCCCCTGCACCAGGTCGTGTTCAGCGTGGCGTCGTTGACGACCACGGTGTGGGTGGCCGGCCTGCCCCTGAGCATGGTCATGGGCGAGGGGCCGTCAAGCTTTGCGGCGCTGGCGCAGGCCGCCGCCGTGGTGGCGCCGATCTACTTCTTCATCAACACGGCGCTCGTCGCCACCGCCATCGCGCTGTCGACCGGCCAGCCGGTGGTGCGGATCTGGCATCGCAACTTCCTCTGGAGCGCGCCCAGCTACCTGGCCGGCGCGGCGCTGGCGGCGGCGGCCGCGGCGGCGTGGCAGCGCGGTCTGTTTGTCTGGCTGGCGCTGCTGGCGGTTCCTCTCTACCTGGTGTTTCGCAGCTACCACACGGTGGTGGCCCGGCTGCGAGAGGAGCAGGACGAAACCCGCCGGGCCATGGAGGTCCAGCTCGCCACGATTGAGGCGCTGGCGCTGGCGATTGAGGCCAAGGCCGGCTGCACGCCCGAGCACATCCGCTCGATCCAGCACTACGCGGCGACCCTGGCCGAAGCGATGAACCTCTCCGACCAGGACGTGCAAGCCGTGCGCACGGCGGCGCTCCTGCACGATGTCGGCAACATGGCGGTGCCCGAACACATTCTCGCCAAGCCAGACGCGCTGACGCCGGAGGAGTTCGATCGCGTCAAGGTCCACCCGCGCGCCGGCGCCGAGATCCTGCGCAAGGTGCCGTTTGGCGGGCCGGTGGCGGAGCTGGTGCTCTGCCATCACGAGCGGTGGGACGGCCTGGGCTACCCGAGCGGCCTGCGCGGCGAGGCGATTCCCATCGGCGCGCGCATCCTGGCCATCGCCGATTGCTACAGCACGCTGCAGACCGAACGGCCCTACCGGCCATCGCGTACGGCGGTGGCCGCGGTGGCGGTGCTGCGCGAGAACGCGGGCACGGCATTTGACCCCAAGCTGGTGGAGCTGCTGATCGAGCGGCTTCACTTGACCTCGGCGGTGCCGGTCGAACCGTCCGTTGAGCCGGGCGTGCTGCAGGACATTACCGGCACCCACCGAGAGGAACAGACGCTGTACGAGATCGCCCAGGCCCTGGGCTCGAGCCTGGCGATCGAGGATGCGATGGTGCTGATTCACGGCAAGGTCAGCCGGCTGGTGCCGTTTGAAACCTGCGCCCTGTTCCTGGGCAACGAAGCCGACGGCTACACCTGCCGCTACGCCCATGGTCCCGGGACCGAGTCGCTGTTTGCCTGGCCCGCCCGATCATGGGACGCCCTGGCGCGGCAAATCCCGGCCTGCGCCGACGGCCGCGCCGGCCAGGGCCAGGATCTCGCGGCGCTGCTGGCCTGCCCGCTGGTGAACGACGGCCAGCGCCTCGGCGCCCTGGTCGTGTACCACACGGTGCCCGATTGCTTCACCGACGAGCACCGGCGCGTGCTCGGCCGGGTCAGCGAGCAGGCGGCCGCCGTGATCCACAACTCGACCCGCTACGAGCGGACGCAGCACGAGTCGCAAACCGACGCGCTGACGGCCCTGCCCAACCGCCGCGCCTTCGATCACCAGTTCGCGCTCGGCCTGGCCCGCGCCGCCGCCACCGGCACCAGCGCCAGTGTGATCGTGCTCGACCTGGATCGGCTGAAGGAGATCAACGACACCTACGGTCACGACGCCGGCGACCGGGCGCTGCGGACCATCGGCACGGTCTTGCGCTCGACGGTTCGCGAGAGCGACCTGTGCGCGCGTTTCGCCGGCGACGAGTTCATGGTGGTGCTGTGGGACTGCGATCCCGCGCGCGAGCAGCAGCGGGTGGCGGACATCCAGCGGGCGGTCAGCGCCGCGCCGTTCGAGCCGCGGCCGGGCGTCCGGCTCGCGCTGTCGATCAGCGCCGGCTGCGCGCGCTTCCCCGCCGACGGCCTGGCCTTCCCCGACCTGTTGCTGGTCGCCGACGAACGGATGTATCGCGACAAGGCCGGCCGCCGCTCACGCAACTCCGGGCACGCGGCACGAGCCGATCGAACGGCCTCCTAACCGCCGGCCTTGCCCGACGCGGTCGTCGCTGCCGCCGGCTGCAGGTACTTGTTGAACCAGTTCACGTAGCGCTGCAGGCGGTCGCGCTCGTAGCTGGGAATCGTCAGGCCGTGGAACTGCCCAGGGTAGACCACCAGCTGCGTGTCCACGCCGAGGCTCTTCAGCGCCTGGTACATCTGCTCGCCGCCGGCAATCGGCACGTTGAAGTCCTTCTCGCCACCCATGAACAGCGTCGGGGTCTTGATCTTGTCGGCGTTGAAGAAGCCGTGCGACATCTTGATCCACGCCTCCTTGTTCTTCCACGGCTGGCCAAGTTCCTGATCGTACTGAACGATGTACTGGTCAACCCCGTAGAGGGACATGTACAGCGCCACGCCGGCGCCGCTCACCGCCGCCTTGAAGCGCGTGTCGGTGGCGATCGTCGCGTCGGTCGAAATGCCGCCGTAGCTCCAGCCGCCGATGCCCAGCCGATTGGGATCGGCAATCCCCTGCCGCACCGCTTCGTCCACGGCGCCGAGCAGGTCGGCGACTTCAAGATTGCCCCAATCGCCGAGGATCGCCTTCTGGAAGGCGGTGCCGCGGCCGGCGCTGCCGCGATAGTTGATGGCCAGCACCACGTAGCCGTTGGCGGCGAGGAATTCGCGATCGAAATTGAAGGCGTGCTGATCCTGCCCGTTCGGGCCGCCGTGCACGATCAACAGCGTTGGATACTTCGTGCCGGCGGTGAACCCGGCCGGCTTGACGATCAGGCCGTGGACATCCGCGCCGTCCTTGCTCTTCGACTGGAAGTCCTCGGTGGTCGCCAGTTGCAACTCGGCGAGCAGCGGGTCGTTGTGCCGGGTCAGCTGGCGGAGGTTCGCGCCTTCGAGCGCGTAGACCTCGTTGAGGCGCGTCGCCTCGGCTGCCAGCACCGCGAAGTTGCCGTCCTTGCCGGGACTGGGCGAGCTGATCACGCGCCGGCCGGTGCTGCGCCGCTGCGCCGTGGCGTTCGGATTCTCGGCGGGCACGGTGGCCAGGTGATTGGTCCGGTCGTCCTGCAACAGGAACGAAAGGTGCTGGCCGTCGGCGGACCACGCGATGCTGGAGACCGCGCGGTCGAGCGACGGCATGTAGATTGGCGGCTTGGCCGCCGGCCCGGCCGCAGCGGGCGGATTGGACGGCACGACGATTAACTTGCCCATCGAGTACTGCGCAAACCGATCGGTGTCGCCAATCACGACTGCCAGGCGGGAGCCATCCGGACTCCAGGCCGGTCGTCCCGCTTCGCCCTCCGCGGTCTTGGTGATCTGCCTGGGCTCCGCGCCGGTCCGCGCTTCGACGACCCACAGGTCTTCATTCGACGTGCGATCCGGATCGGCGTGACCGCGCTTGCTCAAGAAGGCGATCTGCTTGCCATCGGGTGACCACGACGGGCTGAGGTCATCGGTGTTGCCCTTGGTGATCATCGTCGCCGTCTTCGACGCGAGGTCGAACATGCCGATGTGACTGTAAAGGTCCTGGAGGTAGCCGGTGCGGTCTTCCTTGAAATGGTAGCGATCGATCACAATCGGCGGCGTGGTCTTGCGCTTCCAGCCGTCCAGCTTCTCCGGCTCGTCGGCGGGATCCTCATCGCCGGCGACAAATGCGATCCGCGTGCTGTCGGGCGACCACTGAATGTCGCCGACGCCGCCCTTGACGTCGCTCACCCGCTGTGCCTCGCCGCCGGCGCGGTTCAGCAGCCAGATCTGGCCGCCTTTCTTCTTTTCCTCGTCACTCCCGCGCGAGGCGACAAACGCGAGGTACTGGTTGTCGGGACTCCAGCGCGGCGACGACTCATTGTCGGGCGACGAGGTCAACTGCAGTTGCTGGCTGCCGTCCCACTTGACCATCCAGAGATCGGTGTTGCGGCGGTCCTTGTCGGCATCAATCGTGGTCACGGTGTAGGCCACCCAGGCGCCGTCGGGCGACCGCTGCGGATCGCCCACGCTCAGGATCCTGGAATGGTCGTCCAGCACCAGCGCCCGCCGGGTCTGCGCGCCGGGCGAAAGAGCTGCCGATAGGGCCAGGACCAAGCTGAGACCGATGACGGGTTTGATCATGCGGTGACTATAGACGGTGTCAGACACCGTTCCAAATTCTGCGTACCCTGGGGAGCCGCTACCGCAGATGGGGTATCCTCTCGTCCAGCCAGCTGAGCCGACGGGTGGTCTGCAGACGCCCGCCGTGCGGAAGTCAGCTGGAAGGAGCAGCATCCCGCTGCCCCTCAGCGTCCTGGGAGGTTTGATATGCGCGTTTCTCGTTTTCTTGCCGCGGCAGGCATGGCCTTGGCCCTTGCTGTCACGATGTCGGTCAGCTCGCTGGCGCAGGCCAAGACGGATGAAGACTACGACAAGCTGATGAAGGCGGTTGGCGCGGCCAACGGCGCCATGCGGGGCGCGGCCAAGGAGCAGAACGCCGCGGGCGTATCGGCCGAAGCCGCAAAGATGGTGGCCCTGTTCAAGGATGCGCAGGCGTTCTGGACGGCCCGTAACAACGCCGAGGCCGCCGAATGGGCCGGGGCGGCCATGAAGCACGCCGACGCGATCGGCAAGGGCAGCGACATGGGCGCCATGATGGGTGCGATGAAGGAACTGGGCGGCACCTGCCAGACCTGCCACACCAAGTACCGTGACAAAGACGCGAACGGCTTCATCATCAAGAAGGGCTAGAACTTGACGACGGCGGTGGCCACGATCTGGACACCGCCGTCGGTCATCATCGTCACCGTAATCGCGTCGCCTGCCTTCGGTTCGCGCTTCAAGTCGGACAGCCGCAGAAACGTTCCCCCTGCCTTCAACTCCAGCGACCCGTACGACGACACGGTCGCGTCGCTCACCGGTTTGTCGCCGGCGTAGATTTCCACTTTCCCCGCCGCATCACTCGTCGCCGACGTCACGTAGATGTCGTACATCGTCGGGTTGTTGATCACGGCGTAGACGGCAACCGTGGCACCGGAGACGACCGCGGTCGCGTCGGCGGCCGACGGCGTGGGCTGAACGGCCGACACCAACAGGGCGAGTACGGCAAAGGCGTGGCTGATCATTTGGGCAGTGCCTGCGGCATGTCGGCCACCACGTAGACCATGGCGGCAATCGCGGCTGCGGCCTTGGACACTTCGGCCGGGGCGATGCGATCGACCGTGTCGGCCGGCGTGTGGTGAATGGTGAAGTACTTCGTGTCGTCACCCGAATACGCCATCATCGGCACCTTGCCGAGCGTGGCGATGGGCCCAATGTCGGCGCCACCGCCGCCCGGGCCGATATCCTGCAGGCCAAGCGGCGCGAGCAGGGTGGCGATGTCGGCGACCATTGCCCGTGCCGCCGCCGAGCCTGAGAAGGCCAGCCGCGAAGGCGCGAACACACCCGAGTCCGACTCCAGAGCCAGGATGTGATTGGCCGCTTCGGCGGCGTGCTGGTCGCGATAACCGTTGCCGCCGCGCAGACCATTCTCCTCGTTGGTGAACAACACGACGCGCAGCGTGCGCTTCGGCCGGATGTTGAGTTTCTTCATGAGTCGCGCGGCCTCCCACGTCACGATGCAGCCCACGCCATCGTCGGAGGCGCCGGTGCCCGGATCCCAGGAGTCGAAGTGGCAGCCGACCAGCACAATCTCGTCGGGCTTCTCGCTGCCGCGAATCTCGCCGACCACGTTGAATGACTCGACGTCGGGTTCGAAGTGCGCTTCCATCTTGAGGCGCAGCCGCACCTTGATGCCGCGGCCGGTCAGCCGCTGAATCCGCAAGGCGTCTTCGACCGCAATCGCGGCGGTGGGAATTTTCGCCACGGTATCGTCGCCGTAGTTCATGCCGCCGGTGTGCGGCGTGCGCAGGCCCACTGGTCCCACCGATCGCACCAGCGCGGCCACGGCGCCGTGTTGCGCGGCCATGCGGGCGCCGCCGGAACGGTAGGCGACCGTTTCGCCGTAGTTGGTGTAGGGCACATTGAACAGGACGATCTTGCCCTTCGCCTCGGCCGACCGCCGGGTCAGCTCCTCGCTGTTGGCAACCACCAGCACCTCGGCCTCGATGCCGGCCGGGGGCGTGGCAATGCTGCCGCCCAGTCCGAGCAGCGGGACGATGTGGTGGGGCGGGTTGGTGATCTCGAGGCTCTCGGCGCCGCGCACCCACTTGGGCACCATGACCCGCTCGGTGCGCACATTTTCAAGGCCATCGGCCTTCATGGTGTCGACCGCCCAGGCGATGGCGCGACCCAGGTTGTCGGAGCCGCTGATGCGCTGGCCGTAGGTATCGGTGAGTTCGGCCACGCGGTCCCACGCGAACTGGTCGGCGGTCGCCGTACTGATGATTTTGGCGGCGTTGGCGCGGAACGGGTCCAGCCAGGCCGGCCGGCCCTGGGCTGAGGGCAACGCGGCGCAGGCGAGACTGAGGAGCACGAACAGGCTGGAAACTCGTCGCATCCGCTGATTATAGGGGCGGCGGCGGCCCTGTCATTAATTGCAACGGAACGGATACAGGAACAGCTTCGATGCTATAAGGGTGCCTTATCGTTCCGTCCCTCGTAGGCGTCGCGTTGGCACCTGGGGAAACGAGGCATTAAGGAGCTCAGTATGAATTGGAAGTCTTGGAGTGTAGTGGGACTGGCGAGCCTGGCACTGGTGGCCGTGCTGGCCGGTTCGGCGGCGGCGCAGCAGCAGACTGGCGCCATCACCGGCCGGGCCACCGATAGCAGTGGCGGCGCACTGCCGGGCGTGACTGTTTCCATCAGCAGCCCGAACATGATCGGCGGCGTTCGTACCGGTGTGACTGATGAACAGGGCGTGTATCGATTCACGCTGCTCAGCGGCGGCCAGTACAAGATTACGTTCGAGCTGCCGGGGTTCGCGACGTTGAACGTCGAGGGCGTCAGCCTGAACGCGGGTGCGACCGCCACCATCAACGGCAAGCTGGACGTGGCGGCGCTGCAGGAGAGCGTGACGGTCACCAGCCAGTCGCCGACCATCGACCTCGAGTCGGCCAACGTCGCGGTGAACTGGGATCAGCAGAAGCTCGACGACCTGCCATCGAGCCGCAGCCTGACCGGCCTGGTGTCGATGATTCCCGGCCTGTATGCCACGTCGTTTGACGTGGGTGGTTCCAACTTCGGAACCGGCTCGGGTCCCGCGGCCCGCACCTTCGGCCGCGCCGGCGGCGGCGTGGTCAGCTACGACGGCATGATCTGGGACCAGACCTACGGCGACTTCGGCACCTACGAAGAAGCGCAGATCACGACGGCGGCCAAGGGCGCCGACGCGATGAACCCGGGCGTGACCATGAACCTGGTGGTCAAGTCGGGCAGCAACACCTTCAAGGGCCTCGGTTCGGCCAACTACCAGTCGGGTGACTTCCAGGGCACCAACGTCACGCCCGAGTTGCTGGCCAAGGGCTACGCGCCCGGCGTCAACAAGTTCACCAGCTACAAGGACTACTACGGCGAAATCGGCGGGCCGATCCTGAAGGATCGCCTGTGGTTCTATGCCAGCCACCGCGACGCCTCGTCTGGTAACCTGATCCCCGGCTTCATCAGCCTGGCCGACCGCCAGCAGGTGGAGTTCTACACCAAGCTCCAGGATCCGACCGGCAAGGTCACCTACCAGGTGACCAAGAACAACAAGTTGGAGGGAATGTTCCAGGTCGGCCGCAAGTGGCAGCCGTACCGCACGGCGAGCCGTTTCGTGCCGCTTGAATCGACGCAGAACCAGGACTCGTGGTCGTTGATCGGGCCGTCATTCAAGTGGCTGTCGATTCTCTCGTCGCGCGCCACCCTTGACGCCAGCCTGCAGCGTGGCGGCTACTGGTGGCCCGACGTGCCATGGACCAGCGACGTGCGCAAGAGCGACCTGTCGACGACCGCGGTCCGGGGCGCGTTCCTGGAGACCGATCGCGCGCCGCGGCGATGGCAGTACGGCGCGACGTTTGCGTACTTCGCCAACCTGTTCGGCAAGAACCACGAGCTGAAGACCGGCTACCTGGGCTGGCGCAATATCGCCGATACCGAGAACATCGGCTATCCCAACCAGCAGCAGTACCGCTACCGCAGCCTCACCGGCGATGCCAGCTGCAACGAGGCCGCCAACTACGACGGTTGCTTCACGCGGCCCGACTCGGTGCTGGTCTACGACTACCCAAACACCACGGGCTCGGGCGAGTGGTACAACTCGGCCTACTTCAACGACAAGATCACGCTCAGCCGCAAGCTGACGCTGAACATCGGCGTGCGTTACGACCGTTACTCGAGCTTCCTGCCCGAGCAGGGCAACGAAGGCACCGGCCCGTTCGCCACCAAGAACATCTTCGCGGCGCAGGGCGAAAGCAACTACCCGGTCTACCAGACGCTGGTGCCGCGCGTGTCGGCGGTGTATGACCTGACCGGTGAAGGCCGCGTGGCGCTGCGCGCCAGCTACGGCCGCTACACCGGCGGCAGTTCCGGCGCCTCGGCCAACCCCGGTCCGGGCGCCGCCGACGTCAACCCCAATGCCATCATCACCCGGACCTACTCGAACTGGGATGGCAGCATTCCCTACGTCCCGGTCGCGACCAACCTGACCGCCACCTCGGGCGGCGGCGCCAACCGGTCGATCGACAAGAACCTCAAGGGACCGTACGTGGACGAGTACACCGCCGGCCTGGACCTCGGTCTGAGCCGCGTGATGACGCTGCAGTTCAACTACGTGCGCAAGTTGGACGGCAACGGTAACGTGACCATCAACCAGGCCTACCCCTACGAGGCCTATACGGCGACCCGCACCGGCATCGACCCGGGCCGCGACAACGTCACCGGCACCGCCGACGACAAGACGCTGATCGTTTACTCGGTGCCCAACACCTATCCGACTTTCGGCCAGCTGATCGAGCGGACGATTCAGGCCGACGGCGACAACCGCTATCACGCCTTCGGCACCACGCTGAACAAGCAGATGTCGAACAACTACTCGTTCCTGGTCGGCTTCGACGCCGACTACCGCGACCTGCGCGACCTCTCGCCGCGCAACCCGAACGAGGCGCTCCACGGTCCGCAGGCCGGCGGCACGGGCACGACGAACTACCAGTTCTCACAGTCGTCGTGGAACTACGCGGTGCGCGTCAGCGGCAGCTACCAGTTGCCCTGGGGCATCATGCTGGCCACCTCGTTCCTCAGCCAGAGCGGCGAGCCGTTCTTCCGTGAGGTGCAGATTCGCGATGCCAGCAACACCAACATCGCGATTCGCGTCGAATCGCAAGCCGGCCGCTACGAGTGGACGAAGATCTGGGACAACCGGCTGTCGAAGCGCTTCAAGACCTTCGGCAACCAGTCGATTGAAGGGACCATCGACCTCTTCAATTCGCTCAACACCAACACCATCACGGCCCAGACCAACCGCAATGGCTCGACCTACCTGCAGCCGACCGCGATCATCGCGCCGCGGGTCTTCCGCCTGGGTGTGAAGTACCGCTTCTAGGGAGGCGCTCAGCAGTTCGCGCGTTCAGGAGACTGGACGAACGAGCAACCGTCGCGAGAAGGGGTGGCCGGCAGTCGGCCACCCCTTTTCATGTACGACCGAAACCAGGGGAGTACCACGAGGTGGAGTACATCACTTACGATGAACGCCTGGCGGCCGTCGCGCGCGAGCACCGACTGCGCGTCGTCCAGCCGGGACGCTAGTCAGCGCACCCACCAATCTGCGGCCCTGCCTGCGGTCGGCGGCGCTAGAAGCCCAGCACGTAGATCAGCTTGAAGCTGCGGCCGGCGTCAGGCAACAGATCCTTCAAGTAGTTCAGGTGATTGCGATAGAGCCTGTCGGTGGCGTTGTCGAGCCTGGCGGTCACGGTGTTCAGCACACCGCCGCGCACGAACGAGTACGACGCGAACGCCTTGCCGGTCACATAGCCTTCGGTGGGCGTCTCGGTGCCAAACACGCGGGTCTGCTCCGAGACGGCCTGCAGGCTGACACCGGTCTGGAACGCGTTCTTCTGATAGGTCAGCCCGCTCAGCACCCGGTAGGGCGGAATGCGCGGCAGGGCGGCACCCGACGCCTTGAGTTCGCCCTTCACCCAGTCGTAGGTCATCTCCAGCGTCAGGCCGCCACCGAGCTTCACATCGCCGTGGGCCTCAATGCCAAGCAGCACGCTATCGGCGGCGATGTTACGAACCACGGGAAACTCGTCTTCGAACTCGCCGGTCGGTTGCCGGAAGATGTAATTGCGGACGTCGTTGCGGAAGAACGTCAACTCGCCTTCCAGCCTGGTGCTGCGGCCACGCAGCGACAGGTCAAAGCCCAACGCGTGCTCAGCCTCCAGGGCATCGTTGCCGACCTCGAAGGCCAGGTTACCGGGGTGAGGGCCCAGGTAGTAGAGCTCCTCGAGCGCCGGATAGCGTGATGCCCGCGCCAGGTTGAGCGCAACGACAAAGTTGTCGTTGGCCGCCTGCGGCTTGAGCAGCAGGCCGGCCGATCCCGAGAACTCGGTGAAGTCGCGGGCCCGCAGGCCGCCGCCCGGCTCGTATCGTGTGTGATCGAGCCGCCCGCCAAACTGGAACGTGGCGTGAGGCGACTCCACTTCTTCATAGAAGAAACCGGCAAACGCGCGCTGGTCGACCGGCGGCGACAGCGCCTCGTCGCCAATGGCGTCGAAGGCGCGGGTCATGAACCAGCCGCCGAAGCTGCCCACCAGGAAGCCCGTGCGCTTGTGCGACAGCAGCACCTCGCCCTCGACCGTGTTGTTGTGGAACGTGGTTCCCACCTCGGCGCCCTGGAGTTCGGAGTGCTGATAGCGGCGCACGCCGAGCGTGGCCCGATACGACTGCAGCCAGCCCGGCAGGTTCTGGGCGCCGGCGCGCACGCTGAAGGCGTGACGCTGCGGCGTGAGGCTGACCGTGCCCTCCTCCACCACGGGAATGCCGTACTTCGAATCGTCGTAACCGTAGCTGGCGCCGAGATACGACCGCTCACCCGTCCATGCCGCGCCGATCTGGCCCATGGCCATGCGCGACTCGGAGTTGGTGACCTCGCCTTCTGGCGTCGTGTAATTGCCGGCGCGATTGGTGGCGCCGCCGAAATGGAAAGCAAACTTGCCGTTGCCCACGTGCACATCGCCGGCGCCGCCGGCGGCGCCGGCATTACTGCCGTAGTTCATCGTGATGTTGCCCGACGCGCCCTGGGTCTTCTCACTGGGGATGGAGTCGGTGATCACGTTGACGAGGCCGCCGATCGCATTGGCGCCGTACAGCAAGGTGGCCGGCCCGCGGACCACCTCGATGCGGCGGGCGGCCGCCGGATTGGTGGGCACGGAGTGATCGCCCGACTGGCTCGACAGATCGCCCATGCGCTGGCCGTCTTCGAGTACCGCCACGCGGTCGCCGTCGAGGCCGCGGATGATCGGCCGGGCCGACCCGGGCCCGAACTCCCTGATCGCCACGCCCGGCGCCTCGGATAATGTCGCCGCCACCGTCGATTCGAGGTTCTTGGTCAGTTCCTGGCCGTCGAGCACGGTGGTCGGCTGGTACGACTCGAACTGCGGTCGCGCGTTGGGGCTGACCGACAACACCTCGGCAAAATGCAGGTCAAACTCGATCGCGAAATTCAAGGTCGTGGGCGTGGCGCCGACAGTCACTTCCGTGCGTTTGGTGCTGTAACCCTCGGCGCGCACGCCGACGTGATACTGCCCTGGCGGAACACCGTCGAACACGTAATTCCCCGAGTCGTCCGCACGCACTTCGCGCCTGAGCTCGTCGATCACCACGAGCGCTCCAGACATCGGCGCGTTGCTGTCGCCCTGGGTCACCTGGCCGCGCAGGGTGGTGCCGGTCTGCGCGGTGGCGGTGGCCACCGCCAACACCGAGAACATGAGCATGCTGACACTGGCCAGCCGGATGAGGCGATGAGGGAACATGACCATTCAAGGCTAACCGGATGGCCATCCCACCGCTACGCTATGCCGCCTGGCGACGGCTATGGACCGATGAATGGTCGTTTCCAGTCGATGAACGGTTGCCCCACCCGGCCGGCACCGCCCCCGACTCTGGCGATTCCAGGGGCAAATGCTGCATAGTCTTCGGCGTGACGTCGTTGCTGCTTGCGGCCGTGCTCGCCATCGGCGAGATCGCCACGGGGCAGGCGCGTGCCACTGAAACCGGCCCCACCACCATTCCCGAAATGTGGGGCGCCTGGTGCGCCCGCTGCCACGCCGAGGATGGCACGGGACAGGTCAGCGAACCGACCATCACCGGCGTCCCGATGGACTTCACTGATTGCGCAGTGACGACGAGGGAGCCTGACGCCGATTGGGAACGCGCGATCGCAAAAGGCGGTTCCGGCGTCGGCCTGTCGCCGGAGATGCCGGGGTTTGAAGATTCGCTGACGCCGGCGCAGATTGCCGGCTTTGTGCCGCACCTGCGCGCCTTCTGCCGGGACACCGGCTGGCCGAGCGGCAACCTCAACTTTCCGCGGCCGATTATCACGGAGAAGGCATTCCCCGAGGACGAGTTCCTGCTGCTGCCCGCAATCAGCCACGAATCCGAACCGGCCTCGGCATCGGCCACCAACGTTGGCCTGATTGCGGCTTACGAGCGCCGGTTCGGGCGGCGAGCGATGTACGAAGTCTCAATCCCGTTCTACAACTGGGACTTCCTGACCTCGCGCGACTCCGAGATCGGCGACATTGCCGTTGCCCTTAAATACGTCGCCTATGCCAGCGCGACAACGCCGCGGATTGTGTCGTTCGGCCTGGAAGCCACGCTGCCCACCGGGCGGCTCTACAAGGGGTTTGGCAAGGGCACGGTGGTCTTTGAACCGTACATCGCGGCCGGCACGATGCTGCGCAGCTGGTACGTCCAGGGGCACGGCAAGGTCGAACTGCCGGTCGATCCGCTGGTGGATCGTGCCTATCTTTACAATCTGTACGTCGGGCGCGACAGCAGCAGCGCACCCGACGCCTGGACGCTTGGCGTGGAACTGAACGGCGAGAACAAGCAGTTATGGATTACTCCGCAAATTCGCAAGGGCCTCACCGCAACCGGAGCGCTGGCCGCTTCTCTCGGTGTTTCAATTCCGGTGAAGTACCAGCGGGAGAAAGTGGTGTCATGGGTCGGCTACCTGCTATGGGAATTCCTGGAACCGCTGCGAGCCAGGAAGTAAGTGCTGGGTTGCTTGGGGGCTCAGGTGCTCAGGTGCTTCGGTGCTTGGGTGCTGTTGTGCTCGGTGCTCAGGTGCTTGGTGCTCAGGCGCCCGGTGCTCCGACCGGACGCGTCACGGGCACCATCACCACTTCGGCCGTGGGCCTGGCGCCCATGCGCGTGACGATTGATCCGAAGGTGTGCGGCCAGCAGTTGCCCGACCACGCCATCGTTGTGGATGGCCAGGGTCACCTGGCCAATGCCGTGGTGGTGCTGACGGGAGTGAAACGCCAGGCGGCAGCGGAGGCGACCATCACCAACGACCGGTGCGCCTTCGTCCCGCGGGTGCAGATCGTGCGTCCCAACGCCGCTGTGAAGACAACCAGCAAGGACCCGGTCCTGCACACCACGAGCGCGCAGACCGCGAACGGGCGCACGCTGTTCAATGTCGCCTTGCCGATTGCCGGATTGACGGTGACCAAGGCGGTCGGCGGGACGGGCACCGTGCGTGTGAGTTGCAACACGCATCCCTGGATGCGGGCCTGGCTGGTCGTGACCGATGAGGCGGCCGCAATCAGCGGCGCGGATGGCCGCTTTGCCATCGACGGCGTGCCGCCGGGCAGCTACGACCTGCGCATCTGGCACGAATCGCTGACGAGCGCGCCGCAGAAGGTCACGGTCACCGCCGGCAAGGCGACTGAGGTCAGCGTGCGGATGAAGTGACGCGACCCGCCATACCCGACCTACCTGCCCTACTTAATCGCCACCAACGCCTCGTCCGTGCGCCAGTACCAAGTGCCGTCCACCAAGGCCGGCGAGGCCAGCGTCCGGGCACCAAGTTCGTTCACGTGCAGCAGGTTGAACTTCCGGCCCGCCTGGACCACGAAAGTCTGTCCCTCGTCGTTGGTGAAGAAGATCTTGCCGTTGACGTGCACCGGCGAGGCCGAGAACCCTTCGCGCTGGGCCACGCCGAGGCGTTCCTGGTAAACCAGCGCGCCGGTGGCTGCCTCGTACACGGTGAGGATGCTCTGCATGTCGTTGATCAGGTAGAGCAGATCGCCGACGACGATTCCAGACGGGACGAACGGGGACCCCTTGGGCGAACTCCACGCCACGTGCGTGGCGGTGACATCGCCGCTGCCGCCGGGCCGGATGGCCATGGTCGGACCGGCGCGGCCCGACGATGCGAACACCAGGCCGTGAGCAACGACCGGCGTCGGGATGACCTCGAACGTCATGCCGCGGACGCTCCACAATTCCTTGCCCGAGTCCGGGTGGTACGCCGCCACGCGCCGCTGGCTGCTCACCACCAACTCGTCGCGCTCACCGGTGTTGATCACGACGGCGGTGCCCCACCCAACTGTTTCGCTGCGCGGCGTCTCCCACAGCGTCTTGCCGGTCTTCTTGTCGAACGCGCCGACAAACGCGCGCTGGCCCGGCGCGGGATTGGCGTCCTGGTAGATGAAGACGCGATCCTTGTAGAGCACCGGCGACCCGGCCGGCCCATGGTAGTTGTCGATGATGCCGAACTTGCGGTGCCACACGATCTTGCCGCTGAAGTCGAAGGCCACCAGGCCATGGCGGCCGAACGAGGCGTAGACCAGCTCGCCATCGGTTGTCGCAGTGGCCGAGGCGTAGCCGTTCTTCTCGTGAGGGTACTCGACACCAGTCTGCGGAATGTCGGTCTCCCACAACTTCGCGCCGTCCTTGCGGGAGAAGGCGAGCATCGACAGGCGCTGTCCCCGATCGTGGCTGGTGGTGAGGAAGATGCGGTCGCCCCACACAACAGGCGATGAATTGCCGCGGCCGGGGACGGCGATTTTCCACTGAACACCGATGGCGGGTCCCCAGCGGTCGACATAAGGTCCAGCTGGCACCAGGCCCTGCCCGGAGGGACCCCGCCAGCGCGTCCAGTACTTGGCGCCCTCGCCAGTGACCTCGACCAGGCGAACATCGGCCGGGGCCGCCGAGAGAGCCACCGCCACAGCGCTCAAGCTCAGCCAGAGAACGAGCTTCATGCCCCCATCCTAAACGCGGATGGGCCATTTCCCGCCAGGTGGCCAAGGCCAGTAGAATGGGACGCCCTTTTGCAGAGCCACCGATGACACGGAAATCAACCTCAGGGCCACAGATGCCGCAGATTGCGCAGAATTAAAGAAGGAAAGCCCAATGCTCAGGTCCCTACGAAAAGTCCTTGTTTCTGTGTTATCTGCGTCATCTGCGGCCCTGGTGATCTCTGCGTCATCTGCGGCCCTGGTGATCTCTGCGTCATCTGTGGCCCTGGTGATCTCTGCGTCATCCATGGCCCTGCCGATATCGGCGTCATCAGCGTCCTCTGGGTCACAATCGGCGTTGTCTGAGTCGACGTTCCTGAGCCGCGTGCGCCGGCTGACGGTGGACGGCAAGCGCGCGGGCGAGGGCTACTGGTCGCCCGACGGCAAGCGCCTGGTGTTCCAGAGCGAGCGCGACCCGGCCAACCCGTTCTACCAGATCTTCGTGCTCGACTTCGCCACCGGCGACACCAAGCGCATCTCGCCTGGCGTCGGCAAGACCACCTGCGCGTTTTTTCGCCCGGGCAGCAGCGAGATCATGTTCGGCTCGACCCACCTCGATCCGAAGTCGAAGCAGTACCAGGACGAGGAACTCGCGTTTCGCGCCTCGGGCAAGGAGCGGCGCTACGCCTGGGACTACGACCCGGAAATGGATATCTTCGCCGTCGACGAAAAGACCGGCACCACGAAGCGGCTGACCACGGCCAGGGGCTACGACGCCGAGGGCGGTTACTCACCCGACGGCCAGTGGATTGTGTTCTCGTCGATGCGCGATGCCTATAACCGCACGCTCTCGGCGGCGGAGCAGAAGCAGCTCGAACTCGACGCGTCGTACTTCGCCGAGGTCTACATCATGAAGGCCGATGGCAGCGGCCAGACCCGCCTCACCGACTGGCCGGGCTACGACGGCGGCACCTTCTTCACCAAGGACGGCAAGATTGTCTGGCGTCACTTCGAGGAGAACGGGCTGGTCGCCAACGTCTGGACGATGAACCCGGATGGCAGCGACAAGAAGCAGCTCACCGATTTCGGCGCCATGAGCTGGGCGCCTTACGAACATCCTTCGGGTGAGTACTTCGTGTTTGCGTCGAACAAGCTGGGCTTCGAGAACTTCGAAGTGTTCATGGTGGACAAGGCCGGCGCCAAGGAACCGGTGCGCATCACCTACACCGCCGGCTTCGACGGTTTGCCGGTGCCGTCGCCGGATGGCACCCAGATGGCGTTCACCTCGGCCCGCGGCGGTGGCGCCGGGTCGGCCGGTCAAATCTACCTGGCGCAGTGGAATCACGAGGCCGCCATGGCGGCGCTCAAGGCGGCAGGTCCGCGTCAGACTCCGAAACGTTAGCCACCGAAGGACACAGGGGACGCCGAGTTCTCTTTTTTATTGAACATGACAAACACCAAACACGTCGTCGTCGCGATGGCCGCCGCGTGCCTCGTCGCCAGCACGCCAGTTTTTTCTCAAACCGCGACGTCGTCGCGGACCAGGACGCACGTCGAGACGCTCGCGTCCGACAAGTTTGAGGGCCGCCTCACCGGCTCGCCGGGCGAGAAGCTCGCCGCCGACTACATCATCAGCGAGCTGAAGCGCATGGGCGCCCGGCCGCTGCCGGGCCTGACCGACTTCCGCCTGCCTTTCACCTTCACAGCCGGATCGAAGGACGGCGGCACGACGTTGGCGATCACCAAAGCCGGATCGGCGCCGCAGCTGTTCTCCGGCGCAACCACGGTCCAGGCGCTGTCGTTCTCGGATTCAGCCGAGACGTCGGGCGCCATCGTGATGGCCGGTTACGGCCTGGTGGTTCCGGAGTCGCAGAACTTCGGCTACGACAGCTATGCCGGGCTCGACGTGAAGGACAAGATTGTCGTGGTCTTTCGCTACTTCCCCGAGGATGCCGATCAGCAGACGCGCGCGATTCTTGCCCGCTACGCCGACCTGCGCTACAAGGCGCAGGCCGCGCGCCAGCGCGGCGCCAAGGGCATGCTGGTGGTGACCGGGCCGCGCTCGCCCAACGCCGGCGCGGTGGTGCCCATGAGTTTTGATACCGCGATTGCCGGCTCCGGTTTGGTCGCGGCCAGCATCAGCAGTGAGGCGTTCGCCCCGATCATGGCCGCGTCGGGCAAGTCGCTCGAGGCGGTACAGAAGGAGTTCGACAGCGGCAACCCCCACGTCGCCGGGTTCGCGATCCCCGACGTCACCGTGACGCTGAAAGCCAACGTCATTCGCCAGCAACAGACCGGGAATAACGTGGTCGGCTACCTGCCGGCCACGGCCCCCCTGACCGGCGTCAACAAGCCCTGGGTGGCAGTGGGCGCGCACTACGATCACCTGGGCCGTGGCACGACCGGCGGGTCGCTGGCGGGCAAGGACGAAGCCAACCAGATTCATCACGGCGCCGATGACAACGCCTCGGGATCGGCCACGGTGCTGGCGATCGGCGACGCGTTCAGCCAGCAGCCGCGCAAGCGACACCTGCTGCTGGCGTTCTGGTCGGGCGAAGAGCTGGGCTTGCTTGGGTCGAATGCGTTTGTCACCAAGCCGCCATTTCCGCTTGAGCAGATGTCGGCCTACCTGAACTTCGACATGGTGGGCCGCGTGGCCGGCAACAAGCTGACGGTGCAGGCCACCGGCACGAGCGCGATGTGGCCGCGGTTGCTCGAGCAGGCCAACATCGCGGCCGGGTTCGACCTGGTGTTGCAGGAGGATCCGTACCAGCCGACCGATGTTGGCAGCTTCAATACCGCCAGCGTGGCCTGCCTGACGTTCTTTACCGGCGCGCACCAGGAGTACCACAAGCCCAGCGACACCGCCGACAAGATCAACTACGAAGACCTGGTGCGGGTGGGTGAACTGGCCTCCGGCGTGGTCAGGCGGCTGATGGACTCGGCCGACGTGCCGCAGTTCACCAAGGTTGAGCAGAAGACCGAAACCGGCGGCCGCGCCGGTCTGCGCCTGTTCACCGGCACCATTCCCGACTACGCGTCGGATGTGAAGGGCCTGCTGCTGGGCGGCGTGATCGGCGGCGGGCCGGCCGAGCAGGCCGGACTGGCCAAGGGCGACGTCATCATCGAGATTGCCGGCCAGTCGATTACCAACATCTACGACTACACCTACGCCCTGGAGCTGCTGAAGATCGGCGAGCCGGCGAAAGTGGTCTACATGCGCGGCAGCGACAAGCGCGAGACCACCCTGACGCCGTCGGCGCGGAAGTAACGGTGTCTGACACCGTTCCAGGCATGGATCGCAGTTTTTGGAACGGTGTCTGACACCGGGTGGGTCGTCGTCGGCAAGGTTGAGGACTTCACGCCCGGCGCCGGCAAGATGGTGGTGGCGGGCGGCCGTCACGTGGCGCTCTTTCGTCTCGGCGACCAGTTTCACGCGCTCGATAACATGTGCCTGCACCGCGGTGGGCCGCTGTGTGACGGGCTGATTCAGCAGGGCGTGGTGACGTGCCCCTGGCACGGCTGGTCGTTCGAGATTGCCACCGGCACGATGGTGCAGGATCCGCATGTGGGCGTGTCCCGGCACGAGGTGCGGGTCGAGGGCGACATGGTGTCGGTGCGGCTGACCGACTAGCCCGGATCGGTCGTGGCGGTTGGCCGCAGCCAGCCCGGCCGTGTTATTGTCGAATCTGCTTGGAGGCGATTTCGTATGTCTAGACTTCTGTCGATTTGCGCGGCTTTCGCACTGCTACTGAACGTCACGGCTGGCGCCCAGAACACTGTCGCCGGCGCGTGGGACCTCGCGATCAACGGGCCGCAGGGCATGATCACGGCGGGCGCCACGCTCAAGCAGGAGGGCGACAAGCTCACCGGCACCATCAACAGCCCGCAGGGCGATGCCGAGATGACCGGCACGGTCAAGGGCAACACGATCGAGCTGACGTTCAGCATGGCCGGTCCCGATGGCCCGCTCGAGATCAAGATCAACGGCGAGGTGTCGGGCGACACCGTCAAGGGCATGCTCGACTTCGGCATGGGCCAGGCCGACTTCACCGGCACACGCAAGAAGTAAGCGGGTCAGTAGGCGGCGAGCAGCCGGGCGGCGTGATCGATTTCGGCCTCGCTGACCAGGAACACCTCTTCGAGCGGCGGCGAATACGGAACGGGCGTGTCGAGCGCGCCGAGGATGCGAATGGGCGCATCGAGCGCCTCGAACGCCTCTTCCTGGATGATGGCCGCCAGGCTCTCGCCAATGCCACCGGTGCGCGAGTCTTCGTGCACGATCAGCACCCGGTTGCAGTGCCGGGTCACGGCAAGAATGGCCTCGCGATCGAGGGGCGCCAGGCTCCGCAGGTCGAGCACCGACGCTTCAATCCCATCTCCCGCCAGCTTCTCGGCCACGCGCAGGCAATGGTGCACGTAGGCGCCGTACGAGATCATCACCAGGTCGGAACCCGCCCTCCGGAGCGCGGCCTTCCCGATCTCGCAGGGCAACGGCGGACCGGCCGGCAACACCTGTTTGATGCGTGGATCGCGGTACAGCGCGATGTGTTCGTAGAACAGCACCGGGTCGGGATCGGCCACCGCCGCCGCCATTAGCGCCCTGGCGTCCTCTGGCGTCGACGGCACGACGATCTTGAGGCCGGGCGTGCGATAGAACCACGGCTCGGTGTTCTGGCTGTGGTAGGGGCCAGCGTGCCGCAGGCCGCCCCACGGCATGCGCACCACCATCGGCACGCTGCCACCCCAGCGATACCGGATCTTCGCGGCGTTATTGACCAGTTGATTGAAACCGGTGGCGACAAAGTCGTTGAACTGCATCTCGCCGATCGGCCGCTGGCCGGCGAGAGCGGCGCCGACACAAACGCCCAGCACCGCGCCTTCCGCGAGCGGCGAGTTGCGCAGGCGATCGCCAAATTCCTTCAGCAACGGGCGCAGCAGCAGGAACGCATTGCCGTACTGGCCGCCGACGTCCTCGCCGTAGACGAAGACCCGCGGATCGGCCCTGAGCGCGTCGGCGACACCGAGCATCACGGCTTCGAGGAAGGTGTTGCCTTTCTTGTCGAAGGCCAGGCCGGCCTCGACCGGAGGCAGCGCGGCGGCAAGCGGCGCGGCCAGGCGGCGCGACGGCTCGAGCACTTCCAGGCGTTCGCGCGGCGGCTCGTCGTGATGCACGCCGACGCCGGCCATCTCGGGTCGCGGCCACGGCGCCTGGATCACCAGTTGCGCCTGGCGATCGACCAGCGCATCGGCGGCGGCCTTCATCTCGTCGAGGTCGCCCGCCTTGATGACGCCTTCCGCCTCGAGCCGCTGCCCGTACATCGGGATCGGGTCGCGCTTGGCCCAGTACTCGTAGAGTTCGCGGTTGGCATAGCCGGTGTCGAACAACTGGTGGTAGTCCCACGACGGCGGTTGATCCTTGCCCAGGTAGAGCATGTCGTCGTGATGGGCGTGGCCGCACATCCGCATGGCGACCACTTCGATCAGGGTCGGCCCCTCGCCGGCGCGCGCCCGCTCGGCCGCCCAGGTGAAGGCCGCGGCCACTTCGTCGGGATCGGTGCCGTCGATGGTGATGCCGGGAATGCCGTAGCCGGCGGCCTTGTCGGCGAACACGCGCGTGGCGGAGTTGTCGCGGACCGGCGTCGAAAGTGCCGTCTGGTTGTTCTGCAGGCAGAAGATGGCCGGCAGCTTCGCCGCGGCACACGCGTTGATCGCCTCGTGCCACTCGCCGAGCGAGGAACCGCCTTCGCCGATGAATGCCAGGGCGACTCGATCGCTGCCTTCAAGCGAAAACGCCGTCGCCATTCCGGCCATGGTCAGAGCGCCGACCGCCAGTGGCGCGGCCGCCGGCAAGACGCCCCATTCGAAATCGCCGGTGTGCAGATCCTTGCCGTCCATCGGCGGGCCCGACTTGCCCATCTGCGCCCGCAGGACCATGGCCACGGCTTCTTCGTCGTGCCGCATGGCCAGGGTCATACCCAGGTCGCGAATCACCGGCGCCAGCACGTCGCCGCGCCAGGTGCCATCCTCCCGCCGGTAGGCCGCGCCGCGATGCAGGCGGATGGCGCCGGCGTAGATGGCCTCCTGGCCCAGCGAGCGAAAGCCCTTGCCCTGGAACGCCATGTCTCCCCAGCGCACTTCGCCGCCCATGAAGAACTGCTTGAGGCGATTGTCGACGCTGCGGGTCAGGCACATGCCCTTCAACATCTCGCGGCGCTCGGCCTTGGTCAGCGACGCCTCGATGGCGGCGCGCCGCAGGAAGCCGTCGCAGGCGTCGACCACTTCGGCGCGCGCCTGTTCGAGCCGCTTGTTGGCCGACGTCCCCGGCGTGGTCTCGGCAATGCCGTCGGGGGCGGCGACCTGGTCGTACAGCGCCTTGGCGAGCGCCCGGCGGAACGGCACCCGCGCGGCATCCAGCTTGACGGCATCGCGGCTCTTGATGGCACCGACGCCGGCAGCTTCGAAGGCTTCGAGGGCGATGGTCAGTGCGAAAGGGTGGCGTTCGGCGACAAACGCGCCGAATCGGCTGGTCAGGCCGGTGAGCTTGGAGGCATCAAGCGTGCGAGACATGGGTACGCCATTGTATAGAATCGATCCGTGATCGCGCCGAACGCGGCGGAAGTCCTCAACCTCGTCGGCTTTGTCACCGGCACGGCGCTCTACGCCATGTTGCTGGCGCTGGTGCTGCGGGGCGGACTCGACCCACCCCAGGGCTCGCCGGCACACCACCGCAACCTGCTGCCGCTGGCGACCGGCGTGCTCGGCCTGGTCTGGAATCTCGGCGAACTGGCCGCCTATGCCCTGCCGCGCCTGGGTTACTTCAACGAATCGATCGGGCTGTGGGCGATGTCGTTTCCCGCCCTGGGCCTGCTGGCGGCGGTGGTGGTGCATTCGGTCGCCCGCGCGCTGCCGCGCGGCATTGTCATCACCGTGATCGCCTATGGCTGCAGCATCGTGGCGTCGGTGCTGCACCTGCAGACGGTGGTGACCGGCGATCCCGGCCCTTCGTCTCTGGCGTTCCTGATCCTGACGGTGTGTTACGGCCTGATCATCCTGGCGCTCGGCGTGCTGACCCGGGCACAGGCCAACGGCCAGCGAGTGCTGTGGGTGCTCGCCCTCGCGCTGTTCGCGGTGTCGGCCTCGCACCTGGGCCGCTTCCATGCCAGCGCCGATGGCTGGGCGGTGGAGTTGATCGGGCATCACGCGGCCATTCCACTGGCCTTCGCCATCCTCTATCAGGACTACCGATTCGCGCTGGCTGACCTGTTCCTGAAACGGGCACTGACGTTGATCGCGCTCGTGACGATCGCGTTTGCCGGCTACAGCCTGGCGAGCACGCTGCCCTCGGGACCTTTCGCGGCCAGCATCCTGATGGCGCTCTGGGTGGCCACCTCGCTGCTGTCACCCTGGCTCAATCGCCGCATTGTCCGCTTCGTCGATCAGTCGCTGCTCGGTCGCGCCGATTACGCGGCGCTTGGCGCCGCCATCGGCCACGACGTGCAGTCGCGAAACAGCATCGACGGCGTGCTCGACACGGTCGCGGCGCGGCTGGCCCCGGCGCTCGATGCCCGCCGGGTGTGGTGGGTCGATGAGGTCGCGGCGGGGACGGCGATGCCCACCACCACTCACGCGGTGGTGCGGACCACCGATGCGCCCCGGTATGTCGTCCACGTGGGCGAGTTGACCGGCGGCCGCCGGCTGCTGTCCGACGACCTGGCCCTGGTGGAGGCGGTGGTGGCGACGGCGGCCCGGCGCATCGACCAGATCCGGCTGACCCACGAACGCTATGAAGTGCAGCTGCGCGAAGAAGAGATGCAGAAGCTGACCGCCGAGGCCGAACTGAAGGCGCTGCGCGCGCAGGTCAATCCGCACTTCCTCTTCAACGCGCTTACCACCATCGGCTACCTGATCGAATCGGCGCCGCCGCGGGCCATGAATACGCTGATGCAACTGACGGCGCTGCTGCGCGGAGTCCTGCGCTCGGAAGGTGAGTTCACGACGCTTGGACGCGAGATCGAGCTGGTGGAACACTACCTGAAGATCGAGCACGAGCGGTTCGAGGAGCGGCTGCGCGTCCGCATCGACGTGCCGCAGGCGTTGCGGCACTTGCGCATTCCGGCGCTGGTGGTGCAGCCGCTGGTGGAGAACGCGATCAAGCACGGTGTCGCGCCGAGCACGGGCGGCGGCGACGTCGAAGTGACGGCGACGCGCGAGGGCGCCCCCGGCGGCGAGCGCCTGCACGTGGCCGTCCGCAACACCGGCGCGCCGTTGCAATTGCGCGGGCCGCACGCCTTCGGCGCACCCGCCGGCGGGCAGGGGGCCAACGTGGGTGTCGACAACGTGAGGCGGCGTCTCACCGGCCATTACGGCGCCGACGCCACGCTGACCCTCGTGACCGAACCCGGCCGAGGCACCCTGGCCGAACTCGTGATGCCGCTCGTGGAGACGGTTGGAATCGACCAGGAGGATCCCGATGCCCCAGCCCTTGCGGGTCGTGCTGGCCGACGATGAGCGGCCGGCGCGGCAGTTCCTGGTCAACCTGCTCAAGACGTTTCCGGATGTCGACGTGGTCGGCGAAGCGGCGAACGGCGCCGAGGCGGTGGACCTGATCGAGGCGCTCAAACCGGATCTCGCGCTGCTCGACCTCAACATGCCCGAAGCCGGCGGCCTCGACGTGGCGCGGCTGGTCAGGGCCGGCGCGACGCCGGCGATTGCGTTCGTCACGGCCTACGACGAGTTCGCGATCCAGGCCTTCGAGCTGAACGCCATCGACTACCTGCTGAAACCGGTCGAGCGTGAACGTCTCGCCACCACGCTCGAGCGGGCGCGCGCGGCCACCGCGGTGGCCGAGCGCGCGAACCGCCTGACGGCGGCCTCGGCCGCACTGGACTCGGCAATCCGCCGGCCCTATCTCGAGCGCATCCCGGTGCGCCGCCGCGACGAGACGGTGATCCTCCCGGTCCGCCAGATCGCGTCGGTGGTGGCCGACGGCGAGCTCCTTCACCTCACGACCATCGGCAACGAGCGCTTCACCATCTCGCATCGCCTGCATGCCCTCGAAGCACGGCTCGATCCGCGGCGGTTCGTGCGCCTGAGCCGCGGCACCCTGGCGGCGGTCGACCAGATCCAGAAGGTCAGCCCCATGCCGGGCGGCACCTACCAGGTGCAGATGTCCAACGGCCAGGCGTTATCGGTCAGCCGCATCCAGGCGCGGATCCTGCGCGACACGCTCCTGCGGATCTAGACGGGCACAGGGAATGAATGACAGGATGTCGGCATGTTGCGACACTTACTCCGACTGTGCCTGCTGGCGGCGGCGGCCGTAATCCTCGGTACGAACCTCGACGGTCAGGGCGATCCGTTGACCCGGGCCCGGGCCCTGCATCAACAGACGCCGCTCATCGACGGCCATAACGACTACCCGTGGGCGCTGCGGGATCTCGATCCCGGCCGCGACCTCGGCAAGGCGGACATTGCCAAGCCAGTGCCGGCGTTGATGACCGACATCCCGCGACTGCGTGAGGGCGGCGTGGGCGGGCAGTTCTGGTCAGTCTATACGCCGTCAACCATGATGGGCCAGGAGGCGGTTCGCGTCACCCTCGAGCAGATCGACATCGTGCATCGCATGGCGAAGCGGTGGCCCGAGACGTTCGAAATGGCCTACACGGCCGCTGACGTCGAGCGCTCGTTCAAGGCCCGCCGCATCGGCTCGCTCATCGGCATGGAGGGCGGCCATTCGATCGACAACTCCCTGCCGGCGCTCCGCATGTTCTACGCACTCGGCGCGCGCTACATGACGCTGACCCACAACGGCAACTTGCGCTGGGCCGATGCCGCCGCCGACCAGCCGGCGGTTGGCGGCCTGTCGAAGTTCGGCGAAGAAGTGATTCGCGAGATGAACCGGCTGGGCATGCTGGTGGACCTGAGCCACGTGTCGCCCGGGACCATGGAAGACGCGCTGCGGGTCAGCGAAGCGCCCGTGATTTTCTCGCATTCATCGGCGAAGGCCATCTGCAACGTGCCTCGCAACGTCCCTGACGACATGCTGCGGCTCACCGCCAAGAACGGCGGTGTGGTGATGGTGACATTTGTGCCCGGCTTCATCTCCCAGGCGGTGGCCGATCACGACGCCAGCAAGGCCGCAGGCCCGGCGCCGCGCGCGACGCTGGCCCAGGTGGCCGACCACATCGATCACATCCGCCAGGTCGCCGGCATCGACCACATCGGCCTCGGCGGCGACTTCGACGGCATCACCCAGGTGGTGGCCGGTCTCGAGGACGTCTCGAAGTATCCGGACCTGACCGCGGAGCTGATGCGGCGCGGTTATTCCGATGCCGACCTCAAGAAGATCCTGGGACTGAACGTGCTGCGGGTGATGAAGCAGGCCGAGGCGGTGGCAGCGCGGCTGCAAAAAACCCGTCAACCCTCGACCGCGACCATCGAACAACTCGACGGGAAATAGGGCTCGCGTTGCTCGTGGGGCTCGGGCTTTGCCCTTCGTGGGGCTCGCTTCGCTCGTGAGGCCCCACGAGGCGCGAAGCGCGACCCCTACGAGCGAAGCGAGCCCCCGGGGGTCGCGCCTATTCGGCGCGCAATGCGATCAGCGGATCAACCGTGGTGGCCTTGCGGGCCGGGATCAGGCAGGCAACGACGCCTGCCGAGATGAACAAGCCGGCGACCGCCGCGAAGATCACGGGATCGCGCGGCGCCGTTTGGTAGAGGTACGACGACAGCACCCGCCCAGTGGCCAGCGCGCCGCCAATGCCGATGGCCAGGCCAATCAGCACCAGGGTCAGCCCCTGCCGCAACACCATCGACAGCACGCTCTCACGACTGGCGCCAAGCGCCATGCGCACGCCAAACTCGCGCGTGCGCTCGGTCACCGAGGTGGCGATCACGCCACCGATGCCCGCGAGCGTCACCAGCAAGGCCAGCCCGGCAAACACGCCGAGCAACGTGGCGGTGAGCCGCGGTGCGGCAAGCGCCTCCGCCCTTAGGTCGTCCAGCGTCTGTACCGCTTCGACCGGCTGGTTGGGATCGACCGCGTGGATGAGATTGCGCAGCGTGGCCGCAAAGGCCTCCGGATCGCCGGCGGTGCGCACCAGCACCTGGCCGGCAAAGCCGAACGGCGACTGCGCCAACGGCACGTACACTTGCGCCACCGTGTCCTGCGCCAGGCCGAACTGGCGGACGTTGCCGACCACGCCGACGATGGTGAACCATTCGTTGCGGCCGGTGGGAACCCCCTGCGGTGCCGGCACCGGCAACGCGATGCGACTGCCGACCGGGTCGGCGCCGTCCCAATAGCGCGTCATCGCCTGGTTGACGACGATGACCCGCATGGACTGATCGGTGTCGAGGTCACTAAAAGGCCGGCCGCTCACGAGCGGAACACCAATGGTGGCAAAGTACTGTGGACTCGCCACCCGGATGTCGGCGGTCGGACGCCGTTCAGGGTCGTCGCTGACGCGGCCTTCAATGTCGAAGCGGGTGGTTCCGGGAGCTCCGGCGCCGAGCGGCACTGCGTTGGTAATCGCAGCCGTGCTGACGCCAGGTGCGGCCTGCAAACGCTCGAGCACCGGCAGGTAGAGCTTACGCAGCTCGTTGACACCCGGATAGCGGGAGAAATTGCCGTAGATCTCGGCCGACAGCACGCCGTCCGATCGGTAGCCGGTCTCGACACGCTGGAGCCGGTAGAAGCTGGCCAGCAACAATCCGGCGCCGACCAGGAGCATGACCGACACCGCCACTTGCGCCACGATCAGCGCCCCCTGCATGCGCCTGCGGCCGCCGGCGTCGCCGGCCTGGCCCGCTGCCTGCTTCAAGGCCGACACCAGGTCGATGCGGGTGCCCACCGCCGGCAGCGTGCCAAACAGCAGGCCGGTCAGCACCGAAATGCCGAGCGTGAACGCCAACACCGCCGGGTCAAGCGACACTTCTCCGGTCCGCGAGGTAAACCGGCCGACGAACGTCGTCAACATGTCGATGGTGACCCACGCGAATCCGACGCCGACGAGGCCGCCGATCACCCCCAACAACATGCTCTCGGTGAGCAGTTGGCGCACCAGCCGTCCGCGGCCGGCGCCAAGAGCCGCGCGCATGGCCAACTCGCGGTCGCGACTGAGCATGCGTGCCAGCGTCAGGTTGGCAACATTGGCGCACGCAATCAACAGCACGAGGCCGGTGATGCCCAGCAGGATCAGCAGCAGCTCACGCGCGCCGCCGGTCAGGGCCTCGCGCACCGGCAGGGTCGTGGCCCGAAAACCAGACGTCTCGGGCCGGTAGATCGGCTTGTGCTCCTGCGTAAAGGTGTGGCAGATCGCGCCTACGGCGCTGGCCGCCTGCCCCGGCTCCACTTCCGGCTTGAGCCGGCCGAACACGCTCAGCGCGGCGAAGGCGCGGCGCGTCTGGGCCATCTGGCGCTCGCCGTTGGCGCGGAACGGACACGCCAGCACCGGCATGTAAACGTCGTTCTCCTGCGGATAGTGCGGCACATTGGGCAGCACGCCAATCACGCGGTGCGGCCGGTCGTTCATTTCAAACACCTGGCCGACAATGCCGGGATCGCCGCCAAACTTGGTGCGCCAATACGTGTGGCTGAGCACCAGCACCGCCTCGGCGCCCTCGACATCATCGGCGGCCACGAAGGTCCGGCCGATGACCGGCTTGATGCCCAGCAGGTCGAAGAAGTTGGCCGACACGACCCCGGTATCGACGCGGTCCGGCTCGCCGCGGTTGATCAGGTCGAAGTTCATCTGGTGGTACTCGACCAGTCCGTCGAACACATCGGTGCCACGCTGACGGTAGTCGTAGTATTCGGCGATCGCCACGCCGACGGTGGGCTGGCCTGAGAGCGGGCGCGACTGCTGCAGCACGACCAGCCGATTGCCGTCCTCGTAGGGAAGCGGCTTGAGCAGCACGCCGTTGATGACGCTGAAGATCGCGGTATTGGCACCGATGCCGAGGCCGAGGGTCAGGACGGCGAGCGCCGCGTAGCCAGGCCGCTGGACGAGGGCGCGGGCGCCGTAGCGCAGGTCGGCGGCCAAGGTCTCGAACCAACTGACGCCCCGCGCATCCCGGGCTTCTTCCTTGTGTTTTTCCATCGGACCAAAACTCCTCAACGCGCGGGTGCGCGCCTCGTCCGCGCTCATGCCGAGCGCCACGTTCTTCTCGGTCTCCATTTCGATGTGGAAGCGCACCTCGGCGTTCAAGCTGCGATCGAGTTGCCCGCCGCGAAACAGGGCGTTCAGCCGCTTCCACATGACGTGCTAGGCCTCACTGGCCAGAATCTTCGCCACCGCGCCGGTCATCCGGTCCCACTGCGCGGTCTCGTCCTTGAGCTGGCGCGCGCCGGCCCGGGTCAACCGGTAGAACTTGGCCTGGCGATTGTTATCGGAGGCGCCCCATTCGGCGTCGATCCAGCCCGCGGTCTCCAGCCGCTGCAGCGCCGGGTAGAGCGAGCCCTGGTTGACCCGCAGGACATTGTCTGAAATCTGCTGGATGCGTTGCGCCATGCCCCAACCGTGCTGGGGGCCAAGGGCAAGCGTCTTGAGGATCAGCAGGTCGAGCGTGCCCTGGAGCAAGTCAAGCTTGGCCACCTTATCTTCTCCCGCGCCGGGCCATCGGCACCGGGCGGCCGGCGTCTGTTGTCGACATTCGACAGAAGAATGAACGGGCTCTTGTCGAATGTCAACAGGAGGGACCAATCAGGTGGGACCAACGGCTGGTACCGGCGCTGCCGGGCGAATCAGTAGAGAAACGGCAGCAGTCGCCAGGTGCCCGCGCGGTAGCGCTCGTAGTCGGCGCCGCGCGGCCCCGCTGCCAGCCGGCGCTCCTCTTCGCGGGCCGACGCGACGTAGCAGCCGACCATGAACAGCGCCGCCAGGCCCAGCAGGAGGTTATGCATGGCGACCGGTGCGGCCAGCCACGCCAGCGAGTACGACAGGTAGATCGGGTGGCGAATGACGCGGTACGGCCCGGTCGACAGGATGGTGTCGCACCTGGGTTCGTAGACAAAGGTGCGGGTCAGCGGCGTGCGCCGCGCCGCCTCGATCGCGGCCAGGAACAGGGCCAACGACCCGCCGTACATGGCAATGCCGACCATTGCCCACCCATCGGAGGCGGAGTTGAGCGTCAGCAGGGCCAGACTGTGCGTCAGCCCCATCACGATGCTCAGGTCCTGGAACAGCCGCTGCTGCTTTGTCAGCGTCGGCGGCTGAATAAAGAAGTTCTGCAAGGCGACGGCAAACACGATCAACGTGGAGCCGCCCATCACGGTCAGCGCCCACTCGAACAAGGTGTTAGGGATTTGTGCGGACACAGGCGGCGATCAACGAAATGAGCGGATCAAGGTCGGCAGCGACGGCAGGACGAGGCCGGCTTTCGACCGGTAAGCGCGAAACGTCGCGCCGAAGTGCGCCTCGAGCTGACGCTCTTCGCGACGGGCAGCGACGATGTAGATGGCGACCGCGGTGAGGCCAAACAGCGTAATCACCGGTCCGTGGGTCGCTACCGGCGCCGCCATCCAGGCAAGCGCGTACGAAAGATAAAACGGGTGGCGCACCAGCGCGAATGGCCCCGAGGTAATCAGCGCCTTGGGCATGACATCGTCCACCATGGTGCGCGGCAAGTGAACCCGGCGGGCCGAGTCGATCGCGCTCAGAAACAGCAGCGTGGCCAGGACGTACATGATGATGGCAGCCGCGGCCCAACGCGGACTGACTGAGCCCAGCAGGAGGATGCCGCCAAAATGGACCACGGCAAAGGCCACGCCCAGGTCCTGGAGGGCGCGAATCCGCGGGTTGCTGCGGGAGTCGACGAAGAAGTCCTGGAGCGCCACGGCGATGATCACGCCGGTGGCGCCGGCGACGACGAGGAGGACCCAGTCGAGCGGGGTCTGCGGAATGACGTGCATGCCGGGGTAAGGTTATCGCGGAAGGGCATTTCTCGCCATGCCAACTCGGCCATGACAGCGTATAATCCCCCCCGGTAACGATGTTTCGACGATTCCTGTCCTTCGTCAGGACCTACCGCAAGGCCCGCCGGCTGGGCTTCACGCTGGTCGATGCCATGCGGGCCGCGCGAGTCAACTCGCGCGGCGCCGGCTAATCGGACTCCTACTTAATCGCAGCGATTATCCGCTTCACGAACTCGGCCGGGTTTCCGGCATGCCACCGCCACACCACCACCAGGTCGTGATCGGGTGACACCGTGATGCTGTTGGTACCGGCACCGTTCGCCCAGTACGCGTTGGGCGGCAGCCCCGGCAATCCCTTGCCCGAGCGGTTGAGCCACCACAGGTAGCCGTAGTCAGGCCCGTGCGCGCTCGGCGTGAGCGCTTCCTTGACGTAGGCGGCAGGAACGATTTGCTTGTCGCCCCACTTGCCGCCGCGCAGCCACAAGTAGCCGAAGCGCGCCATGTCCCACGAGTTGATCCACATGCCGCCACCCCACCGGGTGCCGCCGCTGACCGACGCCACTTTCCTGCCGTTCAGGTCGACAAAGCTGTTGTGATACGGGATCCAGCGCCAGGTGTTCGAGGCGCCGATTGGATTCATCACTTCGTCGCGGAACACGTCGGGCACGGACTTCTGGAAGGCGCGCAACAGCGACAACGAGAAGCGGTTGATGCGCACGTCGTTGTACTCGTAGTGCGTGCCCGGCTTCATCTGCTCGCGCGGCTTCATCTCGCCCCGGCCAAAGGCCTCCTTGCCGATGAAATTGTCCTGCTTGCCGAACATGTTGCCCTCCCACTCGCTTTCCTGCTGCAGGTGCATCTTCCAGGTCACTTCAGCGTTGCGCGGGGAGTCGTAGCCGCCGTCCTTGACCGTCTTGCCGACCGGTTCATTGAGGTTGGCGATCTTGCCGTCGCGCACGGCGATGCCGGCGACGGTAGAGAGCATGCTCTTGGCGACGGAGTAGGTGGGATCGGCCCAGGTGGCGTCGCCAAACTCGGCCACGGCGTAACCCTTGTAGATCACCACGCCATTGGTGTGGGCGCGAATGTTTGGAACCGAGCCGAGCAGCGTGCCGAAAATTCCCTCCTGGTCGGAGAAGTCCATCTCGCGATTCGATTCGCGGGTCTGGGCCCAGGCCACCGCCTCGGCGAGCTTGGCGGCATCCATCCCGAGCTCGGCAGGCGCCCTCTTCGTCCACGCCCCTGCCGGTGGATAGTACGGTCCGCTCTGCGCGGTGACCAATGCGGCCACAGCGACGCAGAGAGACAGAGCAGCCAATGTTTTCAAGAGCCAGGTCCGGTTGCGCAGGTTGATCGTTCTCATGGATTCGTTCCTCTTAACGAGTGCCGGGAGGGCGGGACCTCAGTCCCGCCCTAATATCCGGGCCCCAGCAACACCGCATTCATAAACAACAACATCGTCGATTCGGTGAACGCGCGATAGTTCGGATCTTCGGCGAAGCCGATCACGTGGCCCTGGCCGAAGGGCTGGTGCAGCAAGAACGCCTTCTGCACGAGGATGTCCTGCGCCTCCGGCCAGATCAGTCCCGAGGCGATCAGCTTGTCCTTGACGGCATAGATGCCGACGTTGCGGCCGCTGTTCAGCTTGAGCGGTGCGAACACGCGGTTGCCTTCGATCATCACCTGCGTCTCGCCGTCACTGCCGGCGCTCAGCCAGTGATTGGTGTCGAGGGTCACGCGCAGGATGGCGCCGGGCTGCGAGGCCGGCCGTTCGCGATCGGGCTGGATCGCCTTGTCATAATCAAACTCAGATGACGGAGCCGCAGATGACGCCGATGACGCAGACCTGGTGCCGGCCGCCGCGGCGCTCGTGCCGCCACTGGCGGCATTCGTGCCGCCACTGGCGGCACCACTGGGAGACGGAACGTCGGGGCGACCGTCCTTCAACAGGGTCGTGGTGTCGAGCAGGCCGACACCGGCTCCCGTCGCCCAGCGGGTCGCCTCGGCCATGGTGACGAGGGTGCCGCCGCCGCGCAGCCAGTCCTTGATGCGGTTCAACACCGCGTCGTTGATGGTGCCGGCGAAGTTGCCCGACGGCATCACGATCACGTCGTAGTCGTTGAAGTTGGCGCGGCCAAGCGAACTGGTGCGGACGGTGGTAACGGCCTGGCCGAATCGCCGCTCGAGGGTGTAGCGCGTCCAGCCGGCCGACAAGGTATTGGTGGGTGTGTCCCAGACCAGCAGCACTTTCGGCGCCTTCAGTGCCTGCACGTCGTTGCTGCCAAGCGACGTGCCCTCGTCTACCCACGACGAGTCGATCGGCACGATTTCAGCGCCGTGGCGCGCGGCCAGCGCGGCGAGCCGGGTGTTGAGGTCGGCCGGGTTCTCGACCGCGCGCAAGTAGGCGGTGCCGATCGGGTAGCGCCGGCCGTTGTGCGTGAACGCGCCGCCGACGCTGCGGATGCGAATGCCCTGCCGGAGCGCCTCGGCCGACAGCGCCGCCGCGCCCGATCCCCAGGGCATCAGGTAGCCGACCTTGGCCGCCGCGAGGGTGCGCGCCGGCATCGGCGCGTCGTACTGCGACGACACTGGTGTGGCCTTGGCGGTGATGGCGGCCGCGCTGGTCACCAGCTCGACATCGAACAGCATCGGCAGGTTCCACGCGGTGATGTCGTAGATCTGATCGTTCAGGCGCATGCTGCGCCGCTCTTCCTGCTTTTTGATGAAGTCGGCCGGCTGGTCGGTTCGCGGATCCAGCAGGTTGCGCGCCATGCGCGCGGTGGGCTGCGCGTTCGACACCAGGTAGGTGCCGGCCGGCAGTGTCCGGGCGGCCAGCTTGATCGGCTCATCGGCGCGGCGCACTTCGATGCCCTGGGTCGCCAGGTTGCGCGCCAGCAGGTCCGCGCGCGACGGATCCTGCCCTGGCACGATCAGGTACTCGCGAATCGCGCCCTTCTCACCCTCGGTCACCGCGCTCCTGCGATACTCGAGGTAGTCGCGCAGCAGGCGCTCGCGATTGCGGGCGGCGGTCATCGCCGTGGTGATGGCGGCATTGAAGTGATGCATCACCCCGTCGCGATAAGTGAGGGTGTCGCCGTCGCTGCGCGCAAACGCCAGGCCGCGCGCCGACGCCTGCTCGTAGGTCATGCCAATCGAGCCCTGGAAAGCCGGCCAGGAATCACCGTAACCCGGATAGAACGCGTCGTAGACCTCGCGGATGTAATACGCCCAGCCGCGTTGGTCGAAGCGCGCGGCATTGGCTCGGCCAAACAGCTCGAGCGAGGCAATCTGGCTCTTGGTAATGTGCGGGTTCAGGGGATCGGCGGGCGGCGCGAAGTAATAGGCGTTGTCGCCGCCCTGCTCGTGCAGGTCGACGGTGACTTGTGGCACGTACTCAAGGCCGATCTTGATGCGGCCGCGCGTCTCCGGCTGCGACTGGGCAAACCAGTCACGGTTCATGTCGAAGTTGTAGTGATTCGAGCGGCCGCCGGGCCACGGCTCGTCGTGCTCGGCCGAGTAGGGCGCGCTATCGGGCGACGCCGCCCGGCCGTGCAGGTTCTGGAACACGAACCGGGCGCGGCCGTCAGGGTTCTGCATCGGATCGATCAGCACCAGCGCGTCGCGCGTCACCTGGTCGACGCCGGCATCGCCCTCGGCCGCCAGCAGGTGGTAGGCCTCGGCAAGGGCGGCATCGGCGGAAGAAATTTCGTTGCCGTGCACGCCGTGGATCAGCCACACCACGACCGGCAACGCCGCGACCAGGCGTTCGGACTCTGCCGCCGCAACCCCGCGCGGATCGGCCAGCCGCCGCAAGTCGGCCGTCACCTGTTCCAGCCGGGCGATGCGGTCGGCGCTGCCGATCACCATCAACCACAACGGCCGCCCCTCCCACGTGCGCGCATATTCGATGAGCCGGGTGCGGGCCGGCGCCGCCTTCTGCAACGCTTGCAGGTACTGCGCGACACCCTCGGGCGGCGTGATCACCTCGCCGTGGTCGTGCCCCAGCACTTGCTTGATCGTCGGGATCGCCGGGTCGTACTTCGCCCCCGGCCACAAGGGCGGTTCCTGGCCGTGCAGGACGATGGCCGATGAGAAGCAAATGGCGGCGATCGCAAGACCCCAAGAGGACGCGAAGCGTCCGACCCCACGAGCGCCAATGGCGCGAGCCCCACGAGCGCCGAAGGCGCGAGCCCCACGAGGCGCAAAGCGCCGAGCCCCACGAGCGAAGCGAGCCCCAGGAATCATCATTTGTCGAAATACTCCACGAGAAGTTGCGCAAATCGGCCGATGCGATCTTCCGCCTCGCCGTAGTTGCCGGTGATGGCATTGCCCAGGAACGACACGACGATCGGCCCGGAGCGCGCGTAGATGATGCCGACGTCGTTGGCCAACACGGGCGGGAAGTCGCCGGTCTTGTGCGCGACCGGTACCGACAGATAGTGATTGAGGCGCCGCTGCCCGGCCTGCTGCGCCCGCAGCATCCGCAGCATCTCATTGCAGCTGGCCGGCGAGGCAATGGTCTTCTTCTCGATTGCCTCAAGCATCAGGCCGGTGGCGCGGGCGCTCAACTCCCCCAGCCAGTAGCTGCGATCGCCGTTGGTCTTGCCGTCACGATCATCGGTCGGCTTCAAGGCGTTGTACTTCGCAAACAGCTCACCGGTGGTCTGCGTGAGACGCAGGCCCTCGGCATAACCCGTCTCCTTCAACCACGCGTTGACGCGGGCCACGCCGCCCACCTTCGCAATGGCCAGGTCCGTCGCGGTGTTGTCGCTGGTGATGACCATCTGCAGCAACACGTCGCGCCACGTCGGCTGCAGGCCGGTGTCGTGGTGACGGAAGATGCCGGAACCGCCGCGAATGTCTTCCTTCCTGATGGTGATGCGCTCGTCGAGCTTGAGCTCGCCGCGATCGGCCATCTGGAACGCCAGCACCAGCACCGGAATCTTGATCACGCTGGCGCTGTTGAAGAGCTCGGTGTCCTGGACGCCGCCGGATTCGCCGGTGGTGAGGTGCTTGACCCAGATGCCGGCGTGGCCGGGAAACTCGGCCACGGTGCGGGCGAGGAAGACCTTCAAGGGCGCCGGCTGCTCGGCAGCTGGTAACGCGGCCAGGCCGATGGCCAGCATCATGGCGACAGATTTCACGCGCCCTAGCTTATTTCAAGTCCTGGGTCCTGAGGCCTGGGCCTGGGGCCTGGGGCCTGGGTTGGGCTGCGGTCACAGCCAACCACGCTGGCGAGCCAGGCGCGCGGCTTCGATGCGGTTCGAGACGCCCAGCTTGGCGATGGCCTCGGACAAGTAGTTTCGCACCGTGCCCTCGGAGAGATTGAGCCGCTTGGCAATGTCGGCGCCGGCCAACCCTTCCTCGGCCGCGCGCAGCACTTGCCGCTCACGGTCGGTCAGCGGATCTGCCTCGCTCCAGGCGTCCTGGGCCAGCTGCGGGTCAATGCTCAGGTGCTCAGGTGCTCGGGTGCTACATTTGTTGAGTGAAACAGCACCTCTATCCCATCCGCATGGAATGGACGGGCAATACCGGAGCGGGAACCGCTGACTACCGCGGCTACGACCGCACCCACGAGTATTCGGTGCCGGGCAAGCCGGCCATTCCGGGCTCCGCCGATCCGGCCTTCCGCGGCGATGCGGCCCGTTACAACCCGGAAGAATTACTCGTCATGTCGCTGTCGTCGTGCCACATGCTGTGGTACCTGCACTTGTGCGCCGAAGCCGGCGTGGTCGTGACGGCGTATGTGGACGAGGCGGTCGGGACAATGGTCGAAGTGAAGGAGACCGGCGGCCACTTCACCGAGGTGGTGTTGCGGCCGTTGGTGACGCTCCAGGTCGGCAGCGATGCGACGCTGGCCGCGCAGCTTCACGAGAAGGCCCACCATCTGTGCTTCGTGGCCAACTCAGTCAATTTCCCGGTTCGGGTCGAGCCGCGATGAAAAAAAGGGGACGAGGACCCCTTTTCACTCAGCAATGTAGCGCCAGGGCGCCATCGGGTTGGCGCGGCTCCAGATGGTGAAGAACGGGCGGCCGGGTTGCGGCTTGCCGTCGGGGCCGGGCGCGTTGGGGATGATGTGGCCGATGGTGACGCCGAAATCACCGCTCGCAGCGACGATGGTCCTGACGTCGGGACCCCAGCGCACGGGACTCCCGGGCGCGCCGCCGCCGACGGCGGCGCCGATTGCTTCGTTACCCACCAGGAACACCGCCACATCGGGACCACCCAGGTTGATTGCATCGGGACTGCCGTAGTGCGTGAACGCGGCACCGATGCCCAGCGTCTGCGCGTCGGCTGAGAACGCCGTCTCGGCATCCGCCAGGCTCTGGCGATACTGCTCAATCCGATCTGGGTCGTTGAGGGCGTTCACCACGGTGACCGGCAGCACGTTGGCCATCGCCGTCAGCGGCGGCAGGGCCCTGGCCTGGCCGCGCTTGTATGCCACCACCCGCCAGCCGGCAGGCTGCCTGACCCAATAGGCCAGGTACTTCAGCGGCGTTGACTTGCCGTCGGCGGTGCGCAGATGCATGAAACCGGCGGTGAAGCCGTGGCGGCCGTCGCCGGAGATGCCGGCACGCAGCGGCGTCCACTCAGCTCGAGCACCGGCGTTGGCCGGGGCCGTCTGCAGCGCCGCCACCGCGGCCGGCTTACCCACCGCGATGCCGCCGGCGTAGGTCAGGACAATGTCGTCGGCAAACATCGCCGACAAGCCGCTCACCAGGTCGGTCTGGCCGCTGGCTGACGAGAAGGCACGGTCGGCGGCCAGCAGTTGGTCGACGACCGCTTGCGGAGTCGCTGGAGGCGCCTGTGCCAGGGGGCCGGCGACCAGCAGTACCAGGAAGATCAGTGTTCGCACGCAGCGAGATTACGTCAGGTTGGGCGTACACATTGCCAGTCCCGATCGATTTGCGGGGACGGATTTTGGGACCGTAGATCCTGTCGGTGTCCGCCAACGCGGACCAGGACCCGGCTAGTGGGGCAGCGTGTAGAGCGAGACCAGTTTGAGCCGCTCCATCCGTTCGAAATCCTTATCGAGCGACCATACCAGACCGCCGATCTCGGCGGCCATCGCCGCAATCAGCAAGTCGACCAGCCCGAAGCACTCGCCGGCGTCGTTGGCCTGCTCGATCCAGCCCGGAATGGGTCGCCAGGTCTCGGCGGTCGGATGCAGTTGCGGCAAAGCGCCATAGACCCTGCGAAACGCGGCACGATTCACCCGCGCCGTGCCGGCCAGCAACTCGAGCCGAACCGGTAGAGCCAGCGCCACTTCATCCGCCTCGATCAACTCGCGGAGGGCGCCGGCGACGGCCCGCTGCCGAGGGGCGGCGAGCCACACCGAGGTGTCAACGACGATCATGCGCCTGCTGCATGCGCAGCCGATCCTTCTTCCGAATCTCTCGCGGATCGTCGGTGAACTTCATCGTCGTGATGAAGTCCTTCAGTTCGTCCTTCTGCTTCCTGCGGATCACTTCCCGCAGCGCGAACACCACGGTGTCGGTCTTTGATTTGAAGCCGATGGCGGCGCGCGCTTCGTCGACCAGGCCGTCGGGCAGGTCCAGGGTGGTTCGCATACAAAAATCTTAATTTGTATGCTCCTGGGATGTCAATTCCTGGTGGCTGATATGCATCAGCCGGTTCGCTGATCCCAACCCGCCACCGGGTGCCGACCGCCGTTCTTCCCGGGTTGCGAACTAGACGCCGTATTTTTCCGGGTCCCAGAGAAGCCCCAGTTCGGTCGGCGGCGCCATGTAGCCGGCGAGTGCGGAGGCGGCGACCACTGATGGCGAGGCCAGGTAGCCTTCGCCACCGAGGCCCATCCGATTCTGCCAGTTGCGATTGAATGAGGTGATGGCCCGCTGGCCCTTGACGAGCGCATCGCTGCCCTGGCCGAAACATGGTCCGCACCACGACGCGCGGATCTGGCCGCCGACGTTGCGGAAGACATCGGCGATCGACTCGCCACCCAGCCGCGGGTCGGGCCGCTCAATCAACAGCTTGACGCCGCCCGAGCCGGGGAACACCACCAGCTCTTTCTGCACCTTGTCCAGACCCCTGGCCCGGGCCGCCACCAGCACCAGGGCCGCCGACAGCAAGTCGTCATAGCTGCCGTTGGTGCAGGACCCGATCATCGCCTTGTCGAACTCGATCCGCTCCTTCGCAACCTCCTCGGCCGGGAAGGCATTGCCGGGACTGAAGGGCTTGGCGATCATCGGCGTGATGTCGTTCAGCACCAGCTCTTCGTCGATCTCGAACTGGGCATCGGGTCCGCAACCAAACTGCGGATACGGCAGTTCGTTCATCCCCTTCGCCTTGTACCACGCATAGGTGATCTCGTCGGGCGCGAACACGCCGTTGAGCGCCTCGGCCTCGGCCATCATGTTGGCAATGGTGTTGCGGAAGGCGATCGGCAGCTGCTGGCCGGCATCAACCAACTCCACCGACATGCCCTGCGACTGCTTCGCGCCCCAGCGCCGCAGCAGCTCGAGCACGATGTCCTTGCCGGTGACCCACGGGCTCAGCTTGCCGCGGAAGGTGACCCGGCGCTCCCTGGCCATCGTGAAGTAGATGTAGCCGGTGGACCAGCCGAAGCCGAGCGTGGTCGACCCCACGCCCATGCCGACCGCGCCGTAGGCGCCGTAGGCGCGGCTATGCGAGTCGGCGCCGGGGATGAATTGACCCGGCAGCACCAGTCCCTGCTCGGGAAAATAGAAGTGGAAGATGCCGTCGCCGGGCGTCGCGTAGTACGGCTTCTTGATGTCGTGAAACGCCGCGAACTGCCGCCCAATCCCCGTCTGCTTGTCATCGTCTTCTTTGCCGGTGAAGACGAAGTGATCGTTGGCCACCGCCGCCTGGCGCGGCAGAATCGAGTTGCCGCCGGTGATCTGGTTGAAGGTGTGGATGGAGAACGGCGCCGTGCCATCAGACGCGGGCAACAAGTCGGCATAGACCCGCAGCGTCGCGCCCGGCGCCACCTCCGCATCCTTGTCGACGCGATGGGCCCAGACGATCTGCGCGGTGGTGGACATGCGCTTCGACCGCTCGGCGTCGGGAAACACCACCGCCGGCGTGCGCGCCACCGAGGCGCGGAATTCGCGACGGCCGACGGCAAAGATGCCGCCGCTCTGGCGAATCTCGTCCTCCTTCGCGCTGAGTGGCACGGGGGTGTAGGTCTTGCCCTGCGTAAGGTTGACCACTTCACGCGACCCGGTTTCGTAGCTGAACTCGTCACCGTCCTTGGCGTCGGCCACCGCCTCGGGACTCTGCACCACGTGCAAGCCGAGGTTGAACGAGTTGCGGCGGAAGATGTCGCCCATGTTGTGGCCGCAGATGATCACCATCTCGAGGCCGACCTCGTCCGCGATCGCCTTGAGGCCGGCCGGCGACATCTCGCGCGAGCTGCCGATGGCGAAGCGGTCGCCGGCAATCACGAAGGTCTCGCCCTTGTGTACGCGGGCGCGAAAGTCCGGCATCAGATAGCGGAATGAACCCGCCTTCCAGCGCTCGTCCAGTGTGTCCAGGCTCTCCGACACGCAATCGGCGGCCGGCGTGATCTGGTCGGTGTCGATGGCATCGAGTTTCCTGCCCGGGTTCTTCGGATCCCACAGGATCAAAGCGATGCCGCGAATGGTCCGGCTGGCGTCGCCACCGGCCAAATCGCCGGCACGCGGGGCGGGCAACGTATCGAGCGTGACGCCCGGCTTGAGGATGGCGGGCTTGGCAATCTGCATAACCTCTCGATTGTAGCTTGTCGGGGATCAGGGATCAGGGATCAGGGATCAGGGATCAGGGATCAGGGATCAGGGATCAGGGATCAGGGATCAGGGAATACAATTCCGGGCATGCGCTACACGACCATTGCCCTGACCGTTGCCCTTGCGGCGCTGTCGGTGACCACACCGATCGCGCAAGAGAAGATCGACAAAGACATCCAGTGGAAGATTCGCCGGGAAGCCACTGACAATTCGCAGATCCTCCGCACGCTGCATTTCCTGACCGACGTCTACGGTCCGCGCCTTACCGGTTCGCCCAACCTGAAGGCGGCCCAGGACTGGGTGGTCAAGGAAACCACGGCGTGGGGCCTCAAGAACGCGCACCTCGAGCCGTGGTCGTTCGGCCATCCCGGCTGGGCCAACGAGAAGTTGTCGGTGCACGTCACCGCGCCGGTAAAGGACTCGCTGGTTACGGAAGCGCTGGCGTGGACGCCCGGCACCAACGGCCCGGTCACCGCACAGGCCGTGCAGCTGATCGTCCCGTCACAGCCGACCAAGGACGTGCTGACGAAGTTCTTTGCCGACAACACCGCCAGGGTGAAAGGCAAGTTCGTGATGGTCGGCGCCGCCACGCAAGTGCGCGTCACGATTCTCACGCCGCAGAAACGCCGCGAAGACAACGACGTGCGGGCGCAGTATGACGGCAGCGCCGCCGCGGGCGGCTTCCCCGGCGGAGGCGGCCCGGGCGGGCCGCCCAATCCCAACGTGGTGCCGGCAGCGCAGGTCGCCGAGCAACTGGATCAGTGGCTGGTCACTGCCGGAGCCGTTGGCCGCGTCAACGACGCCGGCCGCGAACACGGCCAGATCCGCGCCTTCAACAACCGCACCTTCGACCTCACCAAGGCGGTTCCCACCGTGGTGATGCGCAATGAAGACTACGGCCGGCTGTCGCGCATCCTTGCCGACGGCACCCCCGTCGAACTCGAGATGAACATCGTCAACCGCACCTATCCGGAGGGCGCGACCGCCTATAACGTGATTGCGGAGATTCCCGGCACCGACAAGGCGCAGGAAGTAGTGATGCTCGGCGGCCACATTGACTCGTGGCACTCGGCGACCGGCGCCACCGACAACGCGATCGGCTGCGCGACCATGCTCGAGGCCATTCGCATCCTCAATGCCATTGGCGTCAAGCCGCGCCGGACCATTCGCGTGGCGCTCTGGAGCGGCGAGGAGCAGGGCCTGCTCGGCTCGCAGGCCTACGTGAAGGAACACTTCGGCATGGTCGAGAACCCCAAGCCCGAGCACGCCAACTTCGCCGGCTACTTCAACATTGATTCCGGCACCGGCCGCGCGCGCGGGATGTCGGTGTTCGGCCCGGCCGACGCCGCCGCCATCTTGAGCCAGGCGACCCGGCCGTTTGAAGACAACGGCTTCTTCGGCGTGAGCGCCACCCAGAGCCGCCGGCGTGGCGGCACCGACTCGACGTCCTTTAACGAAGCCGGCCTGCCGGGTATTGGCATCTCGCAGGACCCGATCGAGTACGGCACCCACACCTGGCACACCAACCTCGACACCTTCGAGCGCATCATCGAGGACGATGCGCAGCAGTCGGCAATGGTGATTGCGGCGGCGGTGTATCACCTGGCGATGCGGGATGAGAAGCTGCCGCGGCTGCCCAAGGAGCGGATGCCGCCGCTGCCCACGCCGTAGGCACGCGGTTTGAAATAGCGGAGGACAGAGGGTGCCCACATGGTCCGTCTGTCCTCCGCTCCGGTCGTTCTTGCCTTCGTCCTGTCCTCGTCCGCGGTCGCGGCTGCACAGTCTGACACCTGCGACCCGGAGTTCCTCAATCGCGAGAGCTACCGCCTGGCCACCGACGCGCAGGCGCTCAATGTCACGCGCCCGCGCACCAACTGGTGGGACGGCTTCGACGCCAGTTTGCGGAGCCATGCCGGCGCACTGGACGACCTGAACGAGGCCGCGCTGACCATTGCCGAGCGCGCCCTCGCGCTGGACGGGCGCAACCAACTGGCGCGCTCCCAGCTGGCGCGCCAGCTCGTGATCCTCGGCACCGACGGCAACCGCGCCCGCGCCGAGATCGACACGCTGTTTGCCGGCGGCGGCGCGCTGGCCTGGACCGCGACGCTCTACGACGTGGATGCCAGGAGCTTTTTTGTGATGGCGTTCGATCGCGCCGGTATCCGCGTGTTCCGCTTCGGTGAAGCCGCGCCGAAGTTCACCCGCCGCCTGGGAGTACCGCAGTTCCCCGGTCCGGACCAGGCCGGACTCTGGCGCGCGTGGGGCGGCTGCCTCGACGGCCTGCGCGCCGAGGCCTTCGTGCCGTGGAGCGATGTCCGCGAGATTGCCGCCGGCAACTACGTGTTGTGGTTCCGCTTCAACCGGCCGGTGACGGTCACATCGGATCGGAACAAGCGCGCCACGCTCAAGGAGTTCAAGGTGGCGCTGCACGGCGCCATGGGCTCGGTGCAGTACCACGTGCGCCGCGACAGCGACGACCGTTGGTACGAGGAACCGAAGATTACCGGTGTCGGCATTGGACCATCCAGCTACCAGGATCGAATCCGCCGGGTGCTGGCGGCTGCGATCGATCCCGCCGGACGGATCGCCCTGCCGAAGCAGAAACGCGGCGCCGGCTGGTAGCTAGTTGGCGGAGTTCTTGAGGAAGCGGCGGACGTTGGAATAGGTGGCGGTGGCGACGATCTCGTCAAGGCTGAGCGCCGCCTTGTAGTACTCGCTCATCTGCGAAGGCACCCAGAAATCGAGCGCCTCGTTGCGCTTGAAGGTCACCGTGATCGCGCAGCGCACCGCCGGATCGGCGGCGTTCAATTCGGTCTTCACCACGGTCCCGGTGAATGGATCGATCCACAAGCGGCCGGTCAGCGCCAGGTCGCGTCCGCGCGTGGTCTTGATCAAGGTCGGCCGCGCCATCTCGCGGTAGGCCGCGCGCCGCAGCACCCGGCCGTCGATCGTCTCTTCGCCCTCGTCCGTGAACTCGAAGCGCTCGTTGACGCGCGGGTGCAGGAACATCATGGCCAGGGTCGGGATGTTGATGGTGCGGGCGACGTTGCCGACGTTGAACTTGGCGGTCTCGGCGCCGATCGCCGCCGCCTTCTCGAAGCGCTCCGGGTCGTTCAGTTGAAACAGCTTCAGCAGGCGATCGTCGCGCTGCCTGACCTTGGCGGCCTTCACTTCGTAGGCGTCGCGGAAGGCCATCCAGCCCTCGCCATCGCCGCCCAATTGCACCAGCAGGAAGTCGGCCTTGATTACCTGGCCGGTGCCCGCGCCGCCCGTGCGCATGCCGCCGCCGGGGTTGCTCCGGCTCAAGTTGTCGCCGGGATTGGGCGGCCGCTGCAGTTCCTGAACGTAGGTCTCGTCGGCGGCGAGCAAGGCGAACTTCTGCTCGTAAGCCATCACGTAACGCATGGCGCTGCCGATGACCGTGGTGAAGCCCGATCCCGGCGTGTTGCCGACCTGGCCGTGAACGCCGGCCGACAGGCCCACCACGAGCAGCGCGCCGATCGACGAGAGAGCAATTCGCATATCTGGCTCCGGAGCCCATCCTACCGTAAGCTTGAGGATTCCCGTGCGCGCCACGCTTCGCTCCGAACTGTTGCCGATGCTCCGCCTCGCCATTCCCGTGGTGATGGCCGAACTCGGCTGGATGGCCATGGGCGTGGTCGACACCTTGATGGTGGGACCACTCGGGCCAGAGGCGATCAGCGCCGTCGGCGTCGGCGCCGCCATGCACATCGCGTTCGCGGTGTTCGGCATGGGTGTGCTGCTCGGCCTCGATACCCTGGTGTCGCAGGCGTTCGGCGCCCGCAACATCCGCGACTGCCACCGCTGGCTGTTTGACGGCCTGGTGCTCGGCGCCCTCATGACGGTGCCGATTATGGTGGCGTGCGGGCTGCTGGCGGTCTCAATTCCCCGCCTGGGGTTCCACCCCGACGTGGCGCCGCCGCTGCAGTCGTACTTCATGGTCGTGATCTGGAGCACGCCGTTCCTGCTCGCCTATGCGGCGTGCCGCCGCTACCTGCAGGGCATGCACCTGGTGCAACCGATCATGTTCGCGCTGATCTCCGCCAACATCTTCAACGCGGCCATGGACTGGCTGCTGATTTACGGCAACCTCGGTCTCCCCGAGCTCGGCGTGGCCGGCGCCGCCTGGGCGACCCTGCTGTCGCGCATCTACATGTGCGGAGCGCTGGTCGTGGCCATCTGGTGGTCCGATTCCCGTCATGGCCACGAAAGCCTGTGGCAGGTGCCGCGCATGGTCGACCCGACCCGCCTGCGGCAGTTGCTCGTCCTCGGACTGCCCGCCGCCTCGCAAGTGCTCGCTGAGGTTGGCGTCTTCGCGCTGGCCACTGCGCTGGCCGGCACGCTCGATCCGATCTCGGCGGCCTCGCACCAAATCGCCCTGAACCTGGCGGGCATCGCCTTCATGATCCCGCTTGGCCTCGGCTCGGCCGGCGCCGTCCGGGTGGGTCACGCCGTCGGCGCGGGCGACCGCGCCCGCGCTGCCGCCGCCGGGTGGACCGCGATCCTGCTGAGCGTGGCGTTCATGGTCAGCTCGGGGGCGGTGTTTGTCGCCATCCCGCGCACCCTGATCGGCCTGTTCAGCACCGACACCGAGGTACTCCGCGCCGGCACCTCGCTGCTCTATCTCGCCGCGGTGTTCCAGTTGTTCGACGGTCTCCAGGGCGTGATCACGGGTACGCTCAGGGGCCTGGGCAACACCCGCACGCCGATGTTGGTCAACCTGGCCGCGCACTGGCTGCTCGGCCTGCCGGTCAGCTACACCCTGTGCTTCATCGCCGGCTGGGGTGTCTGGGGACTGTGGGTCGGGCTATCGGTCGGCTTGATCGTCACCGGCGTGGTGCTGCTCTGGTCGTGGGCCATCGCCATCGCGAGGTATCAACGCCAATGATTTGCGACGCGCACGTGCATTTCTTTTCGCCCGGGTTCTTCGCGGCGCTCAAGGCCGACCGCGCGGCCGTCGCGGCACTCGGCATGGATTTTCCGGAGTCGATCGAGGCGCTGGCCGATCGCTGGGTGGCAGCTCTCGACGCCAACGGCGTCTCGCAGACGGCGCTGATGGCCAGCGTGCCAGACGACGCTGATTCGGTGGCCGCCGCCGTGGCGCGACATCCGTCGCGCTTCGTCGGCTTCTTCATGCTCGACCCGACCCGCGACGATGCCCTCGATTATGCGACGCGGGCCCTCGATGCCGGGCTGCGCACCATCTGCCTGTTCCCGGCGATGCATCGCTACGCGCTTCACGACGATCGCGTCACCCGCATCTTTGATCTGGCGGCCTCCTATGCGGCGCGAAACGCCGCCCCTACGAGCGCCGAAGGCGCGAGCCCTACGAGCGAAGCGAGCCCTACGAGCGAAGCGAGCCCTACGAGCGAAGCGAGCCCTACGAGCGAAGCGAGCCCTACGAGCGAAGCGAGCCCTACGAGCGAAGCGAGCCCCACGCCCACCGCAGGTGGGCGCCCCAGCATCTTCGTGCACTGCGGCATCCTCTCAGTCGGCATCCGCAAGAAGCTGGGGCTGCCAAGCCCGTTCGACATCCGGTTCGGCAACCCGCTCGACCTGCACGGCGTGGCGCTGAGATTTCCGAACCTCAACATCATCGTTCCCCACTTCGGCGCCGGCCTGCTTCGCGAGGCGCTGATGGTCGCCAGCCTCTGCCCCAACGTCGTGCTCGACACCTCGAGCTCCAACTCGTGGATCAAGCAGACGCCCGGCCTCACGCTGGAGCAGGTCTTCCGCACCGCCCTCGACGTGGTCGGTCCCGGCAGGCTGCTATTTGGCACCGACTCGTCGTTCTTCCCGCGTGGCTGGAACCGCGAGGTCTACGAGCGGCAGCGGGCGGCACTCACCACCCTGCAGCTGCAGGCGGCAGACCAGGCACAGATCTTCGCGGGCAACTTCGCGCGGCTGTTTGGGTAGGCGTATACAATGCCGCGACAGACCGAGAATCAGAGGCATCCCATGGCAAAGAAGAAGAGCAAGTCCACCGCGCGCGCGACAGCGAAACCGGCACCGAAGAAACGTGCGAAAGCCAAGGCCAGCCTCAAGGCGGCCAAGAAGCCCGCCAGCAAGGCCGTCACGAAGCCGGTGGCCAAGGCGGCCTTGAAACGGGTCATCAACCCGTTGTTTGCGCCGATGAAAGGCGCCCAACGCCGCAACGTCGGACACGTGCGCCTGGAAGTGGCGCGCGCCGGCGCCGCGCGGGTCAAGCGGATGATCTATCCGCCCGGATTCCGCTGGTCGGTGGACATGAAGCCGGCCATCGGCACCGACCTCTGCGTGCACGCCCACGTCGGTTTCCTCGCCCACGGCGAATTCACTATCGAATACGCCGACGGCTGCGTCGTCGAGTTCAAGGCGCCGCAGGTGATCGCGATCGATCCCGGACACGACGGCTGGGTGGTTGGCCGCGAACCGGTCGTGCTGATCGAGTTCGACTTCGAGCGCGACACCGTCGTGCGGATGGGGATGCCGGGCACGCACCGGCACGACTGACATGAAGACGCTCCTCGTCCTGCTGCTCCTGCTGGTGCCGGCACTGCCGGCCAGCGCCACCTTTTCTATCGTCGGCATCGACCCGGTGACCGGCGACCTGGGCATCGCCGTCGCCTCGCGCTACTTCGCGGTCGGCGCCGTCGTGCCGTGGGCCGATGCCGGGGTCGGCGCGGTCGCCACTCAGGCCGGCGTCAACGTGGGCTACGGTCCGCGGGCACTGGAGTTGCTGCGGCAAGGGTTGACGGCGCAACAGGTGATGGACCGCCTGTTCGCCGAGGATACGTTCCCCGGCAAGGACGGCCGCCAACTGGCCATCGTCGATGCCAAGGGCAACATCGCCGTGTTCACGGGCGACGCGGCGCAGCAATGGCGCGGTCACGTCAAGGGCGCCACCTGGTCGGCGCAGGGCAACATCCTGGTCGGCCAGCACGTGGTCGAGGCCATGGGCCGCGCGTTCGAACAGACCCAGGACGAACTGGCCGAGAAGCTCTACGCCGCGCTGAAGGCCGGCGACCAGGCCGGCGGCGACAGCCGCGGACGCCAGTCAGCGTCGATCCTGGTGGTGCGCAAGGCCGGCGGCCGCAACACCAACAACGACCGCTATGTGTTCGTGAACGTCGACGATCACCCGGATCCGTTGAGCGAGCTAAGACGGCTGATGAACCTGCAGATGACGATCAATCATGGTGGAGCGGTCAATCGCGCGCTCACGGCGAGCGACTTCCCGAAGGCGCTGGCCTCCGCCGAGAAGCTGGTGGCCTATGCGCCACTCGATCCGGCCGCCTACGTGCGGGCCGGGTTCATCGCCTACCTGGCCGGCAGTCGCGACCGCGCCGCGGCCGCGTTCAGCCGCGCGAAGCAACTGACGCTGCCGGCGCAGTTCAAGGCCCTCTGGGACGGACAGTCGTCGAGAACGCCGGCCTTTGCCAAGGTCCTTGAAGACAAAGCGTTCGTGACCACTGTCCTGGGCGCGCCGTAGGAAACGGGGCTCAGGGCGCTACAATCAACCGGTATGCGCATACCCGTGGGACTGGCGGTAGCCGGGCTGCTGGCAGTGGTGGCCATCGAGCCGGTCGCCTCGCGCCAGTTCCGGGCCGGCACCGCGCTGGTCCTGGTCGACGTGGTGGCCACGCGACTCGACGGCAACCTCAACCGTGACCTGAAGCGCGACGACTTCCTGATCTTCGAAGACGGCAAGCCGCAGGAGATTCGCCAGTTCCAGGTCGTGGATCTCGAGGCGATCGCCGCCGATCGTCCCGCCCCGCCCGGCGTCTTCACCAACCTGTCGGAACCCGGTGCCGTGTTCGCGCTGGTTCTCGACGACATGAATGTCGACACCAGGCATTCGGGATTGCTGCAGCAATCGGCGCGGCGGTTTGTCGACGAGCAGGTGCGGCCGGGCGATTACGTTGGCGTGATGCGAACCGGCGCTGATTCGCCCTTGCTCCTGACCACTGACCGCGACCTGGTGCGGCCGACCATTGACCTGGCCGCCGGTCGCCGTGACGCCAACGACCTGAGCGCATTGACGGGTTCGACCAGCGACGCCGTGCCCACGCCAGGCGGCGACGGCGGTGCGCAGATGCCGGACTTCAGTGCACTGGGATTGTTCGACAACGCGCCGGCCACGCGAATCAACGCTGAGCAGAGCCTGGTGATGCTACAGCGCGTGATCGAGTACCTGGCGCCGATCCCGGCGCGGCGCAAGGCGGTGTTGCTGTTCAGCCAGGGCGTGGCGTTCGACCTCGAGGCCTTTGCCGCCGACAGCAACTCGCGCAGCTTCGAGACCATGCGACGGCTGCTGGCCGCCGCGCGCGAAGGCAACGTGGCGGTGTACACGATCGATCCGCGCGGGCTGCAGGGCTCGACCGAACCGGTGCTCACCGAGAGTCCGGTGGCCAGTACCCGCGACGCCGGCGTCGACACGCTGCGCGACCTGGCTACGGCGACCGGTGGCCGCGCAGTGGTCGGCACCAACGACTTGCCTGGAGCCTTTGCCCGCATCTCCCGGGAGAATCGCTTTTACTACCTGATTGGCTACGAGCCGGCCGACACCGGTGTGGCCCGCACGCGGGCGCGGCAGATCGAGGTGAAGACCCGCGCGGCCGGCACCACGCTCCTGCATCGCCGGGCGTATTCGCCGGCGGCGGCCACGTCGGTCGCGGCCGCCAGCCGCCCGCCGATCGCATCGCCGCTGCCAATCGCCGATGTCGCGATTGCGATGGCGCCGGTAATCTACCCGGATCCATCTGGCGGTGCGTCGCTCGCCGTGCCGTTCGAAGTCGGGGGCAACCTGCCCAACGGCACGACGGTCGCCTATTCGTTGGTTGCGATCGACCGGCGCGGGATTCAGTCGGGCCGCATGACGGGCAGCGTCCGCGTCGACCGCGGCAAGGCCTCCGGGCTGGTGCGGCAGAAACTGGCGCCCGGCCGCTATCAACTGCGGATGCAGGCCGAGGTCTCGGGCCGCGGGACCGGCGTCGCATTGGGCAACGTCGAGATGCTCGCGGCCAAGGCGGCAGCGCCGTCTTGCGGCGGCTTCATGCTGTTGCAGCCCGAGGGAGGCACGCCACGGCCCAATGTTTCCCGGCTGCTGCGCGCCAATCAGCCCGTGATGGCGGCCATGGTGTTATCGGCGCGCGATCTCACCGCGACGACGCTGGCCCTGGTCGTGCGAGGGCCGAATACACCTGAAGCCGAACTCCCGCTGGGCAGGCCGCAACGCATCGCCGACGGCCTGTGGCGAATCGAATCAGGCATACCGCCATCAACGTTTGCCGGTGATGTTGAACTCTTGCTCCTGTCGAACGAGCAGCCCGTCCCGGGCTGCCGCACCGAGCTCCGCTTCGAGGCAGGGAATTAGCGCATGATCAAACGGTTCGCTTCGTCCATCCTCCTGACCCTGATCGGCCTCACGGCGGCCGGCCACCTTGGCGCGCAGGCGCCGGCGCCCACGGCTGATCCCGCGAGCAACACGCCCTTCTTTGCCGGCGTCACCGATCAGGCGTCACTCGCCGCCCTCGTCAATGGGCGAATCGCGGGAGCGCGCGAAGGCCTCGCCCGGCTGACGACCGCCAACGGCCGCGGCAACTACGAGCAGGTCCTGAGGGCCTACGACGATGTGAAGATCCAGATCGATGCGGCGAAGGGTGTGCCGTACGTCGTCCGTCAACTGCACCCCGATGCCGCCATGCGCGCGGCAGCCGATGGCCTGGCCCAGGCGGCTGACGCCGTGGAAACCGAACTTGCGCTGAGCACGGCGGCCTATGCGTCGCTGGCCGGAGTGCCGGCGGCCGGGGTGCCTGCCGACAGCGCCAGATACCTGGCGATCGAATTGGCCAGGTACCGTCGTGAAGGCGTCGATAAGGATTCCGCCACCCGCGCGAAGATTAATGGCCTGCGCGCACAACAGATCGCGCTCCAGCAGCAGTTCGATCGCAATGTCCGCGAAGGCGGGCGCACGTTGTCGGTGGCCGGTGCCGCCGACCTGGCCGGCCTGCCGCCGGATTTCATCGCGGCCCACAAGCCCCAGCCCGATGGTTCGATCGTGCTCACGACTGGCGCCTCGGATCTCCAGCCCGTGATGCTCTATGCCAGCAACGACGACCTGCGGCGGCGCATGCTGCTCGAGTCACAAAACGTGGCGTTCCCGGCCAACCTGGCCGTGCTCCAGCAACTGATCGAGACCCGCGCCGAACTCGCGCACACCATCGGCTTCAAGGACTGGGCGACGTTTGACCTGTCGGATCGCATGGCGGCAACGCCGGAGAACGCTTCGGCCTTCATCGACCGGGTGGTCGCGGCCTCGGCCGCCAAGGCCAACGCCGACTATCAGTTGATTCTCGCGCGCAAGCGGCAGGATCACCCGGGCGCCACGACCGTCAACGCCTGGGAGCGCCGTTACTACACCGAGCTGGTGCGCCAGTCGAGCTACAACTTCAATTCGCAGACCATGCGGCCGTACTTCTCGTACGAGCGGGTGCGCGCCGGCGTCTTCTCGGTCGCCGGCAAACTGTTCGGCCTGGAGTTCCGGCCGGCACCCGGCCTCCCGGTGTGGCACGCCTCGGTCGTGCCCTACGAAGTGTTTGAAGGCGGCACGCTGGTCGGCCGCATCTATCTCGACATGCATTCCCGGGCCGGCAAGGCCGGCGGCGGCGCCACCGCGGCCACCGTGCGCGCGGGCGTGCGCGGCCGCCAGATTCCCGAGGTGGTCTTGATTTGCCGCTTCCCCGGCGGCGAGCCGGGCGACCCCGGCTTGATGACCTACGACCAGGTGACCACGTTCTTCCACGAATTCGGCCACCTGGTGCACGCGATCTCGTCGGCACGGCAGCCCTGGATTGGCCTGACCCGCATCAGCGAGCGCGACTTCGTCGAAGCGCCGTCGCAGATGCTCGAAGAATGGGTCTCCGATCCCGCTACCCTGGCCACCTTCGCCACCCACCACCAGACCAACGAGCCGATTCCCGCCACGCTGGTGCGCCAGATGCGCCGGGCCAACGAACTGGGCCGGGGCTACGACGTCCGGCAGCAGATGGTGTTCGCCAAGCTGTCGCTGTCGCTCCACGACCGCGACCCAAAGACCGCCGACGCCATGACGCTGTACAAGGACTTGATGACGCAGTACTTGCCGACGGCTTACCCCGAAGGCACGCACTTTCCAGGCACGTTTACGCAGTTGTCCAACCCGCAGTACACCGCGTCGTACTACACCTACATGTGGTCGCTGGTGATTTCGAAAGATCTCTTCAGCGGCTTCAACCCGCGCGACCTGCTGGCCGCCGGGCCGGCGCGCCGGTTCCGCGACACCATCCTGGCGCAGGGCGCCGCCAAACCGGCCGCCGATCTGGTGCGCGACTTCCTGGGGCGCCCGTTCAATGTGAGCGCCTGGGAAACCTGGCTCAATCAGGCCACGCCGTCGCCGGCGCCCTGAGAGCGAGCGCGTCACGAGGCGCGGCCGCCGCTTACGAAATTGCGGCAGCGGCCTCCATACAGTGATCGCAGTGACCCGGCCGCCGGGCCTACCGCCAGCAATTCCGTGATCTTCCACGTGGCGTCGATCTTGCCAGTGGTCCAGTTGGGGCAGCGTGTCCCCAACCTCAAGGACCCTGGTCAATGTCGACTGCGCATGCATCGGTTTCACGACGCCAGTTCTGTTCAGGAGCCTGCCAGGCAGTCTCCGGAGCCGCGCTGGCGACGATCCTTCCCGGCTGCGGTGGCGGGAGCGGCTCGCCGACCTCACCCAGTGGGAGTGCAACCCCGCTCGGAATGTCGTCCGGACGCTACACCGGCACCGGTGTCAACGTGGAGACCGCCGGAACGGCGTTGAGCGGCGTGGGCGGCGCCGTGCTGGTGGACTCGATCGCCGGCGTCTTCCTCGTGGCCCGTAGCGCCGAAGCCACGTTCACCGCCATCGACGCCGTCTGCAGCCACCAGTCCTGCACCATCACCGGCGCCGACGGCCTCACCTACGTGTGCCCGTGCCACGGATCACGCTACGACCGCAACGGACGCGTCCTCGGCGGGCCGGCCACCGCCGCGCTCCGCCAGTTCCCGACCACGTTCGCCGGCGGCGTCGTGACGATCGTGCTCTGACGGCTGCGCGATGGCACTGGACCCCGACATCCAACACCTGCTCCGCCGCGCCGGATTCGGCGCCGGTGCCGCCGAGAACGACATCTTCGCCCGGATGTCACCAGGTGCGGCCGTCGCCTACCTTGTTGACTACGAGGGCCGTCCCGACGACGTCGATGCGCGCATGGGAAGGCCCGACCACGCGCAAGTCGTGTCGCGCGACTTGTTCTCGCCCGACCTTGACATCGACGATGCCCGCCAGCGCTGGCTGTTCCGCATGATTCACACGCGGCGGCCGCTGCAGGAAAAGATGGCGCTCTTCTGGCACAACCACTTCGCCACCGCCTACAGCAAGCTGAACGCCGACTCGGGCGCGATGCAGGCGGCCAAGATGATGGTCCACAAGCCGGGCGCGCTGCGCGGGCCCCTCGGCCAAATCGAACTGTTCCGCCAGTACGGCCTGGGCAGCTTCCGGGACCTGGTGGTCAGGGTCGCGCAGGATGCCGCGATGCTGGTGTGGCTCGACGGCAAGAGCAACACCGCGGCTCGCCCACAGGAAAACTTCGGCCGCGAGGTGATGGAGCTGTTCACGATTGGCGTGGGCCAGTACACCGAGTCTGACGTCTACGCGGCCGCCCGCGTCTTCACCGGATGGAACCTGCAGAAGTCGGAGGGCTACCGGAAGGACGACCCCAACGCCTACCAGGCCTTTGCCTACAACCCGGACGAGCACGACACCGGCGCGAAGACCTTTTCGTTCGCCGTCAACGCCGGCGGCCGCACCATTCCCGAGCGTGGTGCATCGGCCGGACTGCAGGACGGTGTTGACCTGATCACGGCGCTGGCGACCCACCCCGAGACGGCGCGACGGCTGGCGCGCAAGTTCTGGCACTTCTTCATCAGCGAAGCGCACGCGCCCGATCCGCAGTTCATCGACAGCGCGGCTGCCGTCTACCTGCAGAACGGCACCGAGATCAGGCCCGTGGTCCGCTATGTGCTCGGTTCGCCGTGGTTCCGCGATCCGTCGGTGCAGTTTGCGCGCTACTCGTGGCCCGCCGAGTTCGTGGTGCGGGCGATCAAGGAAGTGGGATGGCAGGGCTACTCGCTCGACCAGGCGAAGACGCCGCTGGCCAACATGGGCCTGCTGTTGTTCGAACCCCCCAACGTCGGCGGCTGGCCGCAAGGGGGCGCCTGGTTCTCCACCGGGACGATGCTCGCGCGCAGCAACTTCGCTTCGTCACTGGTGGCTGGTCAGAAGGCGCCGTTGGCCTCGTCGCTGTCGGCGGATGGCCAGACGGCATCGGGCCTGCTGGCCGCGATGCTCGAGCGGATCTCGCCGGCGCCCTTCGACGCCGCTCCGCGCCAGGTGCTGGCGTCGTACCTCCTGGCCGGCGGCGCCTGGTCAGGCAACCCCGATCAACTCGAGACCCGGGCGGCAGGCCTGGCGCGCCTGCTGGTGGGGTCGGCCGAGTATCAGCTGGTGTAGCAGGAACAACGGATGCGCATTTCCCGACGGCTCTTCATCCGCGACGGCGTGGCCACGGTCGGTCTTGGCTTTGCCGCGCCGGCCTTCTTGCACGCGATCGCGCAGGCGCAGGCCGTGTCCTCGCGGCGCCTGGTGGTCGTCTACCTCGGCGGCGGCAACGACGCGCTGAACACCCTGGTCCCTTACCAGGACCAGAGTTACTACAGCCGGCGGCCCACCATCGCGGTGCCGGCCGGCCAGGTGCTCCAGGTTGGCAGCGATGCCTCGGGCCGCGCGCTCGGCCTGCATCCACGGCTGGGCGGCCTGTGGAATGTGTTCAACGAAGGCCGCCTGGCCATCGTGCAACGGACCGGTTACCAGAATTCAAGCCGATCGCATTTCGAGGCGACCGACACCTTCGGCACGGCGAATCCGCAATCGTCGATCGGGTCGGGCTGGCTCGGACGCTATCTCGACACGCTGCCGCGCCCAATCGACTCGCTGACGGCATGGAATACGACCGGCGAGACGCCGCGGGCGCTGATGTCGGGGAAGACCGGCGTGCCGGCGATCTCCAACGCCAGCACGTACACATTCGCGAGTCCCAATCGCGGGAAGGCGGCAACCGAGGAGCGCGCCGCGGCCGAGGCCATGGCCGCCAACGCGGCACCCGGCCGGCCGCACCTGGCGTTTGTGAACAGCACGAGCCGCTCGGCGATCGAAACCATCGATCGCGCCGCCAAGGCGCTCTCGTATCAGCCGACCGTGGCCTACCCCAACAACGGCTTCGCGCTGGCGCTGCGCACGGTGGCCGGCGCGATCGTCAATGGCATCGGCTCACGCGTCTACTGGGTGCAGACCAGCGGCTACGACACTCATGCCCAGCAGGGTGCGGGCGGCGGCAGCTACGGCAACCTGATGGGCACGCTCGGCGACGGACTCGGCGCGTTCTACAACGACATTCGCAACCGCGGCCTGATCCACGACACGACCGTGATCGTGTTTTCGGAGTTTGGCCGGCGCATTTCAGAGAACGGCAGTGGCGGCACCGACCACGGCGCGGCGGGACTGATGTTCGTACTGGGCGGCGCCGTGCGTGGCGGGTTGCATGGCACGGCGGCCTCGCTGCAGCCCGGCCACCCCACGCTCGAGAACAGCTCCGGCGACGTCCGCTTTGAAACCGACTTCCGGTCGGTCTATGCCACGGTGCTCGACCAGTGGCTCGGCGTCGACTCGGTGCCAATCCTCAACGGAGATTTCCGCTCCGGGCCGCAGATTTTGTAGAGCCGCAGATGACACAGATGACGCAGATATCACCGGGGCCGCAGATGACACAGATTACGCAGATCGGGATTTTGGGGATTGCGGGGATTTTGAAGATTGCTGGGCATGGCATGCCGATGGTGAGACAACTGGGATTGTGCGCGGTGGTGCTGGCGGGTGCGGTGGGGGTGGCGTCGGCGCAGGATCCGCCGGCGGCGACCACCACTACGGCGAATGACGGACGCGTGACCTTTGGCGTGACCACGTTCCTGCAATACGACGCGGAACTACACGAACGTGACGGATACAACGCCTTCGACGTCACGCGCGGGTACCTGGATCTCACCGGCCGGCTCTCGGATCGCATTGGCGTGCGATTCACCACCGACGTGCGGCCGACCACCGATGCCAACCTCGACGCCAACCTGACGGCCCGGCTGGAGTACGCGTATCTCGAAGCGAAGTGGACCGGCAGCCGCACATTTCGGTTCGGCATGCAGCCGACACCGTGGCTCACCTTCGAGGAATCGGTCAACCGCTATCGGGTGCAGGGGACGATGCTCGCCGAACGCGAGGGGCTGATTCCGGGACCAAGCGACCTGGGCGCGGCGCTGGTCTACACGCGGCCGAGCTTCGAGATCCACGGCGGTGTCTACAACGGCGAAGGCCAGGGCCGCGCCGAGACCGACAAATACAAGAGCCTGCAGGGCCGCGGCACCGTGACGGTCTACTCGAACGACGGCAACCACTCGCGGGCGCGGGTCTCGGGGTTTTATTCCTACGGTTGGTATGCCAAGGACCGTCCGCGCAACGTCGGCATTGTCATGGGCAGCTACGAGAGCCCGCACGTGGTCATCACCGGGCAGTACCTGTCGGCCACCGACAACCCGTTCGTCGTCACCGACGTCGAACGCAGTGGCCTGTCGTTCTTCGGCGAAGCGCGCATGGGCGAGACCGGATGGGCCGGCCTGGGGCGCGTGGACCTGTTCGATCCGGATGGCAGCCGGGAGAACGACCATCGTCGCCGCTACGTCGTCGGCGCTGCGCGCTGGAGCCGGCTGCCGCACGGCCGCGTGGGACTGGTCGCCACCCTTGAGCAGGTGTTCCGGGTGAGCACGGGACAAAAAACGGAGAGCCGGCTACTGGTGCAGACGCATGTGGAGTTCTAGGCGTCTGCAGCCGTAGGCCGGCCCCGTCAGTTCACGCGGCGGTCGAGCCGCCGCGCCCTAACCTTTCGGTATCGGCTTGATCGCCGGGAACAACGCCCCCGCGCCGACCATGTCCTTCACCAGGCCCGGCACCTTCGCCACGACGGCGTTGGCCTGATCGATCAGGCCCGGCAGCGCCGCCGTGGTCTCACGAATCTGCATCAACTGCGTGTTGGTCGGCAGCATGGTTGCCGACATCACGCCGTTCTTCAACTGGCCGATGCGGCCGCGCACGTTCTCGGTATTGCCGCCACCGCCGCCGCCACCGCCCTGCTGGCCCAGGCCCAACCGGCGGCGCACCGCTTCGAATTCCTTGACCACGCCGTCCAACTGCTGCTTCACGCCCGGCGACAACGTGGCGCCACGCGTCTGCTGCTGCAGCACGCCGACCTGCGCGAACGCGTTCTGGACCATTTCGGCCACCGCGTTGGCCTTGCCCTGCAGCGCGTGCAGGTCCCTGGCCGTGTCGAACCAAATCTTGCGATCGGCATCGGTGATCTGAATCTGCGGATCGCCCTTGACACTCACGTCGATGGTCTGCGCATCGCGGCCATTCACATTGAGCGTCGCCTTGTAGCTGCCCGGCAGCACATACGGCCCGTTGTTGCCGCCACCACCGAATCCACCGCCACCACCGCCACCGCCGCCGGCCGGAGCGCCAGGAGCAGGCGGCAGCGGCTGCAGTGGCTGCACCCGCAGGTCCCACTTCAGGAGATGGAGACCGGCCTTGCCCTGGTCCCGCATGACGTCGCCGCTCAACTCGCGAACCACGGCGCCACTGCCATCCTTGATGATGAACTTGACGTCCTTGGCATCGGCCTTGAGCCGGTACGCCAGCGTCGCGCCGGCCACCGGGTTCTGGCCGAGAAACAGGCGGTCGCCTTCAAAGCCCTTCATCTGGTCGTTGGCGGCGTTCATGATGGTGACCGGCTCGGCATCGAACACGAACGCGTCGGCGCCCTCGGACTTCGCCCACTGCCGAATCGGCGTGACATCGTCCAGGATCCAGATGCCGCGCGCGTGGGTGGCGAGAATCAGGTCGTTGTCACGCGGATGCTGCTTGATCTCGTAGATCGGCATGGTCGGCAGGTTGGCCTTGATGCGCGTCCAGGCGCCGCCACGGTTGAGCGATACCCACAGGCCGGTTTCGGTGCCAAGGTAGAGCACGTCGGGGTTCTTGCGGTCTTCCGCCAGCCCGCGCGCCACTTCGCCCTTCGGCAGGTTGGCGGCAATCGACCGCCAGGTCGCGCCAAAATCGGTGGTGGCATACACATACGTGTTGTAGTCGCCGCCGCGATGGCCATCGAAGGCCACGTAGGCCGTGCCCGCCGCCACCCGTGAGGGCAGCACGTCGGCCACATACGTGAACTTGGGCACGCCGGACATCTTGGCCGTGACGTTGGTCCAGGTCTTGCCGGCATCCTGCGTCACGCTGACGATGCCGTCATCACTGCCGACCCAGACCACCCCCGCCCTGGCAGCCGACTCTTCCAGCGTGACGATGTTGCCGAACGAGCCGACGCCGTCGTGCTTGGCAATGTTGATGTCCTTGGCGGCCACCCCCATGATCGGCAGCGTCTCGCGGTCGGTATTGGTGGTCAGGTCCGGGCTGATCGGCTGGTAGGAGCGGCCGCGGTCTGACGACTTCAACACCATGTTGGCGCCGATGTAGATGGTGGCAGGGTCAAACGGCGACAGTTGCATGGCCGTGTCCCAGTTGAAGCGGTAGAGACCGGAAGTATCTCCTGGCTTTTGTTCGGCCGGCTCTGGACGCACGGTCTGGCGTTCGTTGGTGGTGCGGTCGACGCGGCTCATGCGCCCGTCCTGCGATTCGGCGTAGACGATGCGCGAGTCGGTCGGGTCCATCAACGGCTGGAAGCCATCGCCGCCGTTCACGACGTACCAGTCGTCGTTGATGATGCCGCTGTTGGTGCGCACGGCGCTCGGGCCACACCAGGTGTTGTTGTCCTGCAGGCCGGCGCAGACGTGATACGGCGTCTGCATGTCGAACTCGACGTGATAGGCCTGCGCCCCGAGCAGGTTCGGCATCCACACCCAGGTCGCCGAGCGATCGTGCGAAATGGCGACCCCGCCGTCGTTGCCGATGATCAGGTGCCGCGGATCCTTCGGATTGATCCACAGGGCATGGTGATCGACGTGGATACGCTCGGCGCCATCGCCCCGGAACGTGCGTCCGCCATCGTCGGAAATGTGCAGCGACACGCCAGGCACGTAGATGCGCGAGTCGGTCTGCGGGTCAATCTTGATCACGCCGAAGTACATCGGCCGCGGATTGGTGGTGCTCATCTTGCGCCAGGTGGCGCCGGCATTGTCGGAGCGGTAGACGCCGCTCTCGGTGGGATGCTCGATGCGGGCGTAGAGAACGTTCGGATCGCGCCGATAGATGTCGAGGCCAATGCGGCCCTTGGCACCGGCCGGCACGCCGGTCTCCAGCTTGCTCCAGGTCAGGCCGGCATCGGTGGACTTCCAGATCGCGCTGCCCGGCCCGCCGCCGTTCATGCCCCACTGCTGGCGGCGGCGCTGATACGACGCGGCATACAGGGTCTTGTTGTTCGACGGATCCATCACCAGCTCAGTGGCGCCGGTGTCATCGTCCACATGCAGGACGCGCGTCCAGTTCAGGCCGCCGTCGACCGTCTTGTAGACCCCACGCTCGCCGCCGGCGCCCCACAGGTCGCCGAGCGCGGCCACATAGACGACGCTGAAGTCGACCGGGTCGACCACGATCTTGGCGATCTGCTTGCTGGCGCCGAGACCCATCTTCTTCCAACTGCGGCCGCCATCGGTCGACTTGAAGATGCCGTCGCCCCACGACGAGCTCTGGCGATTGTTGCCTTCGCCGGTCCCCACCCACACCAGGTTGGCATCGGTCTGGGCGATGGCGATCGCACCAACGGACCCGGTGGACTCGTTGTCGAAGACCGGCGTGAACGTAGTGCCGCCGTTGGTGGTCTTGTAGACCCCCGACGTTGCCATGGCCACGTAGAACGTCGTGGGATCACTCTCGAGCACGGCGATATCGTCGACGCGGCCCGACGGCGTGGCCGGACCAATCGAGCGGAAGTACAGGCGGTCGAGGGGTCCGTTGCCGGCGGAGTTCGCGGTAGCAATCGGGGTCACCGGCGGCGGCGCCTGCTCGCCGTCGCGGCCCAGGGCCGCGACGGCGGAGGTCAGGAGGGCGACAGAGACGGCGAGGGTCAGGGCGGCGGCAAGTCGCTTCATTTCGCGCTCGCCTCGTCGTAGCAAATGCCGAGCACGAACGCGAGCGTCAGGCGCGCGTTGGGCGATACGTTGTCTTCGAAGCCCTTGAGCACCGGGAGCTTCTGGACCTCTTCCTTCGACTGGCCGGCCTTGACGCCGGCGCGCGCGTGCTCCAGCACGGCGGTGAGGTAGTCGCGGAAGCGCATGACCTCCGCCCGGGTATTACGGACCACGTTGTCCTTGGCGTGGCCGGCAATGAAGATGGTGTCTGCGGACGCGCGCTTGGCGGTCGCTTCGAGCACGGTGATCCAGCTGTCGACGCGGGCGCCCTGGGCGCGATCGATGTTCGGGTGCGCGCGATTGAAGAGCAGGTCGCCCATGTGCATTACGTTGGCCTGCTGGAAGTGGTAGACCGCATCGCCGCCGGTGTGGCCGGCGCCGTAGTAGCGGCCCTCGATGGTTTCGTCGCCGAACTTCTCGGTCCAGACGTCGGTGAAGGTCGTGGTCGCGTAGGCCTGATCGGCGACCGTCTTGGCCTCCTCGGTCACGGCCTTGTGCGACTTCAGGCAGTTGGCATGAGCGACGATCTTGGAGACGCCGTAGGCTTTGTTGCCGCCGGTGTGGTCGCCGTGGTGATGGGTGTTGAGCAACATCGCAATCCCCTTGGGCGCGCGCTGCTTGAGCCCGGCCGCGCAGATCTCGGCCGTGTTCATGAACTGGCTGTCGACGGCAATCGCGCCGTCGCCGTTGACGAGATAGCCAATCGTGCCGCCGGTGCCGATGAACATGCCGACACCGCGACGTAGCTCCGTGAACGAGGTCACCGGAGGTGGCGCCGTCGGCTGGCCGGCGGCCGTGTTACGGGCCAGCACCAGGCCGGCAACACCAACGGACGTGGTCGAGATAAACGATCTGCGGTTCATTACTTTCCTCCAAACAAGTAGTCGAGCGCGAGATTGGTCATGACCTTCACGCCGACCGGCAATGCCGATTCGTCGGCGAAGAACAGCGGCGAGTGATTCTGTGCGACCTTCGTATGGTCCTGGTCGCGCGGGGTCACGCCGAGGAATACGAACAGTCCAGGCACCTGCTGCTGGAAATACGAAAAGTCCTCCGCCGTGCCGGTGAGCGGCCCCAGCCGCACGTTGTCCGCCCCAGCGGCGCGGCGCAACGTCGGCAGCATGCGCTCGGTCAGCGCCGGGTCATTCCGGGTCACGGGATAGCCCAGGCCAAATTCCACGGTGGCGGTGCCCCCGGCCGCCTCCGCGTAGCCGGTCGCGATGGCGCGAATGCGGTTGTGAATGTCTTTTCTCACGTTCTCATCGAAGGCGCGTACGGTGCCCTCCAGCTCCACCATCTCGGGCACGATGTTCGAGCGGTTGCCGCCGGTGAACCTGCCGACGGTCACCACCGCGGGCGCCTCGGTGATGTTTACCGTGCGACTGATGATCGACTGCAGCGACACCACCACCTGCGAGCCAATCACGATCGGATCGACGCCGCCCCACGGCACGGCACCGTGCGTCTGGCGGCCCGTGATCTTGATCAGGAACGAGTCAGCGCTCGCCATCAACGGTCCCGGCCGATAGACGATGGTGCCGGCGGGATAGGGGAAGACGTGGAGGCCGAACGCGGCATCGACCTTCGGGTTTTCGAGCACGCTCTCCTTCACCATCTGCTCGGCGCCGCCGGTCTCGCCCGGCGGCGGGCCTTCCTCGGCGGGTTGGAAGATCACCTTGACCGTGCCAGGCAGGCGGTCCTTCATTCGGGCCAGCGCCGTGGCGGCGCCCAACAGAATCGCCATGTGGTTGTCGTGACCGCAGGCGTGCATCACGCCAACTTCCTGGCCGTTCCACTGCGCGCGGGCGGTCGACTTGAAGGGCAAATCGCCCTGCTCGGTCACCGGCAGGCCATCCATATCGGATCGCAACGCCACCACCGGACCGGGCAAGCCGCCCTTCAAGACCCCGACGACGCCGGTCGTGGCCACCCCGGTGGTCACTTCGAATCCGAGTTTGCGCAGCTGGTCGGCAATCACCTTCGCCGTGCGGGTCTCGCGATTGCCCAGTTCGGGGTTCTTGTGAAAATCGCGCCGCCACGCCACCACCTGCGGATTGAGCTCGACCGACAACCGTTCGGCTTCGGCGGCTAACGGATTGGCGGCTGGCGCCGCCTGAGCCTGCAGCGGATCTGGAATCGCCAGCAGCACGGCAACGAACAACAGGTTTCTCATGGTCACGGGGATTCTACTCTCATGAACGAGATTCGCCCTCCCGATAGGGCGCTCGTCGCCGTGGTCGGGCTGGCCACGCCCGTGGCGACACTCGGCCGGCAACGCCGCTCAGCGCGACAGCAGATCCCAGACCAAGTACGCGGTGAGTGCCGCCGCCAGCCCGATAGCGACAACGGCCAGGGGCGGCCGTGGCGCGAACATCCCGGTGCTCTGGGCGTAGACGCGATGATGGTCGGCGTAGGGGGTACGAGCGTAGGCCGCCTCCTCCTCGAAGGCCGCCGAGACGAAACTCGCGGCCATGACGAAGGCCGATGCCCACAGCCAGGGGTCCCAGGTGGCCACCGGCACCGCGAACAGGGCGACCGTGAAGGCAAGATAGATCGGGTGCCGCACGAACCGATACGGTCCGTCGATGAACAACTGACCCGGGTGAACGCCGGAGAACGGCAGATGAGGCGGCGAGCGTTTCACCGTTTCCTGCGCCCACAAAAACAGGACCAGGCCGGCCAGTAGCAGGCCAATGGCGATCCAAACACGCAGTGGGCTCACCAGCGGGGCCAGTCCCGCGGCGGCCAAATGCAGGCCGCCGAGCAGCAGGATCCCCATGTGGTGAATGCGAAACCGAAGAGGCGGGCTGTGGGCGGGACGGCGAAAGAAATGGGTGCCGGCCAGGGCCAGCACGATAAACACCAGCGAAGCCGCCAGAAACAGACTCAGCCGGAACGCGAACGCGGACGACGAGGCGAGCACGCCCGGTGGACGGTCACCAGTCTGGAATTCCCGGCCTGGCCGGCTCGGCGGCTCAGATTTTCTTGCCCAGCCAGGTAAACGGGCCGCCGGTCGACTTGCTCGCCAGTTCGGTGCCCGCCGCCCGGGTGCTGACCCGCCACACAAAGTCCATCTCGCTGTGAATCGCCCCAAGCGCCATGCGGCTTTCCACAATCAGCAGGACCGACCCATACAACATGAACAGCGACCCCAGCAGGCCGAGCACCACGGCCACCCAGGTGAAGTTGCGCGCCGCCGCCGACACGATGGCAATGGCCACGCTGGACGACACGAAGACGCCGAGCGCGGTGTAGTAGGCGGTCATCGCCCGCTGGATCAGCCGCGCGCGCGAGGTCTGGCGATCCAACTGCGAGAAGATCAGCTCCCGGCGCTCTTCGAACATCTCATCTTTCTCGGGGCTGAGCACCAGCGCTTGAAAGCGTTCGGACAGCAGGCGGACGCGGTCGATCACGCGGCCCAGCCGGGAACTGGTGGAGAAAATCAGCGCGCCACAGGCTGAAATCAGCACGGCCGGCGTGATCATGGCCGTGAGGATGGCCAGTGCGTTCTGCGGTGCCTCGAGACGCGTGAGCCAGTCCATAACGACAGTATAGAACCTGCCGGGGCGGCCTGGCTTGACGGGCAGGCTTGCCTGGCGGATTAGAATCAGTCCATGAAAGCGATTCTTGCGCGCCAGTTTGGTGGTCCCGAGGTCCTTAAACTTGAAGAGGTGCCTGATCCCACCGCCGGCCCGGGCCAGGTCAGGGTGCACATTCACGCCATCGGCGTGAACCCCTACGACACCTACATGCGCGCCGGCGGTTACGCGATCTCGCCCGACCTGCCCTACACCCCAGGCGCAGACGCGGCCGGCATCGTCGACCAGGTTGGCGACGATGTCGAGGGTTGGACGAAGGGCGACCGGGTGTACATCAGCGGCACCGCCAGCGGCAAGGCGCACGGAGCCTATGCGGCGCTCGTGGTCTGTGAATCAGGCCAGCTGCATCGCTTGCCCGCACGCACCACGTTCGCCCAGGGCGCCGGCTTGTTCGTCCCCTACGTCACCGCGTGGCGGGCGCTGTTCGGCCGCGCCAACGCCAGGGCTGGCGACACCCTGTTGGTGCACGGCGCCAGCGGCGCGGTTGGTATTGCCGCCACGCAGTTTGCGGTCGCCGCCGGCCTCACCGTCATCGGCACGGCCGGCACAGACGAGGGCCTCGCGGTCGTGCGGCAGCAGGGCGCGACGCACGCATTCAATCATCGTTCGCCGGGGTATCTCGATCAGATCACCGGGGTCACCGGCGGCCGCGGACCGGATCTCATCCTCGAAATGCTGGCCAACGTTAATCTCGACCACGACCTGACGATCGTCGCGCCCGGCGGCCGCATCGTGGTGATTGGCAATCGCGGCCGCGTCGAGATCGACGCGCGCAAGATCATGGGCAAGGACTGCGCGGTCTACGGACTGGCGCTCTGGGGCATTCCAGCAGATGAAGTGCGCCGCGCGCACCGGGCGATCACCGCCGGCCTGGAGAGCGGCGCGCTCAACCCGGTGGTTGGCCGGGAAATGCCGCTGGCCGACGCCGCCGCCGCCCACGCCGCCGTCATGGAACCCGGCGCCCACGGAAAAATCGTCCTGATCCCGTGATCGGGATCACTTGCGAGCGAGTTCTTCGTCGATGATCTGCTTGAAGGCCTCGAATGGCTGCGCGCCGACCAGGGCGCGGCCATTGATGTAGAGCGTCGGCGTCGAGTTCACGCCCATCTGCTCACCCTGCGCGTATCCGGCGGCGACCGACGCCGCGTGCTTGCCGGAGTCGAGGCACTGGTTGAACCCGGCCGGGTCGAGGCCGAGCGCGAGGGCCGATGCCTTGAGCTGGGGCACCTCGAGCGCACGCTGGTCGGCAAACAGCCGGTCGTGCATCTCCCAGTACTTGCCCTGCTCCCCCGCGCAGTGGGCCGCTTCGGCCGCTTTCGGCGCCAGCGGGTGATTGGGCAGCGGAAAATCCTTGAAGATGATCTTGACCTTGTCGCCGTAGGCGGCGCGCACCTGCTCAATTGTCGGGTTGACGCGCGCGCAGAACGGGCACTGGTAGTCGGAGAATTCCACGATCGTTACCGGCGCGGCCGCCGCGCCGCGCACGGGATCGCTCGCGGACACCGCCACCGTGTAGCGCGGCGGATCGAGCATCACCTTGACGGCGCCGTTCTTCGCCTTCAGCTCGGTGACCAACTGCGCGCGCGCCTGCAGCGTCCGCTGGCCCTCCAGGAAATCCTTGATCTGGCCGCGCAGTTGCTCGAGCGTGCGCCCCTGCGTGCGATCGCGATTGGCCTCGAAGAACTGCGCCACCTCCGCCTCCGTCACCGGGACGGCGCGCTTGACCGCATCCTGCGCAACAAACGCGTCGGCCGACAGGTTCGCGGCCTTGGCGGCGTTCTCGATCAGGATGTCGCCCACCACCTGGTCGAGCATGTTGCGCCGGTTCTGGTAGAGCAGTTGGGTGATGCGCGCCCGTTCGGCGGCGTCAAACTCCTCCCACTTGGCATCGACGTCCTTGAGCGTGACCTGGCGCCCGGCCACTTCGGCCACCACCTGGTCGGGATTGCTGCTGGGCGCCGGCAACGCCTGGCCCGCCGCGCTCGATGATTCGGAACACGCGGTGAGCGCGAGGGCCACCAGGGCGGCCAGCATCGCGCCTCGGAACAATCCTGAAACTCTCATCACGTGAGTTTATCACCGGGGTCTGGTTCGCCAGGTGGCACGGGCGGGGCCTGACGCTGATAACCCGGGCAGGTCACGACCGGCAGCACCGGGTACTTGCGAAAGCGGGCGTCGGTAAGCGCCCGCTCGCACAGATAGAAGGTGGAGCGCCCGCTGTTGACGACGCGGGACCAGGCGCAATCGGCGCAGAGACCAGGAAACACCAGGGACATGGGGCTGGGGTTAGTTTAGGTCCGAGGGGCACGACCTTTGCTAAAGTTGGGGGTGTGATGAACAGGTTGTCCTCGATTGTGGCCGCTGGCGTCGTGCTCGCGGGAACCGTTGTGCTGGCCGGAACCGGCCAGGATCAGCCGATCTTCAAGTCGGCCGTGCGCACCGTCCCGATCTACGCCACCGTGGTTGATGGCAGCGGCCGGCTGGTGCCCGACCTCGAGCAGGGCGACTTTTCCATTCTCGACAATAACAAGCCGGCCGACGTCTCGCTGTTTTCCAACCAGTCCCAGCCATTCAGCGCGGTGGTCATGCTCGACACCAGCGCCAGCATGACCGCCAACCTCAAGTTGCTGAACCGCGCGGCCGAGCAGTTCCTGCTCCGGCTGTTGCCGGTCGACCGGGCGCAGGTCGGCGCGTTCAACGACAAGATCCAGTTGAGCGGCACCTTCACCAACAACCGCGACGAGCTGATCGGTGCCCTGAACGATTTGTACTTCGGCAACCCGACCCGGCTGAACGATGGCATCGCCGCCGGCCTCGACGCGCTCAATGGCCTCGACGGCCGCCGCGTCGTGCTGGTGTTCACCGACGGCGAAGACACCTCGAGCAAGATCGGGTTCAAGAACGTGCTTGAGCGCGCGCGCGACGAAGAAGTGATGGTCTACTCGATCGGCCTCGAGTCGGAATATTTCAACGGCCAGCGCGTCGTGCGGTCGCGACCGTCGCGCGACCTCCGGAAAATTGCCGACGAGACCGGCGGCGGTTACTTCGAGCTGACCAAGACAGCCGACCTCGCGCCCACGTTCACCCGCGTCGCGCAGGAACTGCGCAGCCAGTACCTGATCGGGTTTGCGCCGGCCACGCTCGACGGCAAGGTCCACAAACTCGAGGTCAAGGTGAATCGTCCCGGCATGACGGTGCGGGCTCGCAAGAGTTACCTGGCCGCGCCCGACACCAAGTCCTAGGCTGCCTCAACCGGCCTAGTGCAGGAGCGCCTGCACCTGGGTCCAGTCGGTCTTCCGCAGAATTTCGGCAATCAGGATCTCGTTGCCGCGAAATCGCAGCGCCAACGATTTCACCGCCGCCACGCTGTCGGCGGCCGCCGCCACCACTTCGAACTGGTGGTCGGCGCGCTTGCGCACGTCCGGCGCTGCCAGCGCTCCAAAGTAGACGATGGTTTCCGACTGGCAGAAACGCTCGTCCGTTCGGCCGGCCGTGCTCACCTGGAAGACGTTCGACGGCACCGTGATGACTGCCAGGGCTCCGGCAATCACGACCTGCCGCGACGCTGCGGGCGCGACCGCCGTCTCGATGGTGGTGGTGTAGGACGGCTGGTTGAAGTCGACGTCGATGGTGACGTGCGCTTCAGCGTCAATCCGGGCGCCGGCGACGCCCTCGTCTGACAGGCCGACCCCATCGACATCCTGGGAACGGCCCGTGCGCTTGGCCTCGGCCACCGCGCGCTCGTACTGGGCCTCGGCACGCCGCTGCGCGGCATCGACCGCCGCGCCAATCTGCGCCATGGCCCGCACCGCGCGCGCCTGGTTGACCTGGTTCAGCGGATTGGCCATTACCTCGATGCTGCGCTCGCCAGCCGCAACCGAACGCACCATCCAGGCGGGCTCCGGCGAGTGGTCGGCCGGCACCGAGCCGGTATGGTCGGTTTCGGGAAACGGCAATGCCGGCACCATCGCCGCGCGCACCGCCGCGACGATGCGATCGCCCGCATCGCCCGCCTGCGCCGCCGCCGTCGCCGGCAACACGAACATCGCCGAACCGACCAGCAGGCACCCGAGCACCTGAGCACCCCAGCACTTCATTCCGTCTCTCTCCAGAACTGCGCCAGCAGGTTTTGCGCCACCTGGTGTCGATACTCTCGCGTCGACCGCACGTCGTCAATCGGCGTGATCTCGTCACCAAGCAACGCCTGGGCCTCTGCCAGGGTGCCGCCCGCCGAGAGACAGCGGGCCGTCTTGTCGGCGACTACCACTGTCGGTGCCACCGAACCGATCGCGATCCGGACGACCGGACCGCGCACGCCTGCCATCATGATCTTCGAAATTGCCTGTGCCTTGCGAGTGCCCACCTTGCGCCACCACTGCCGTCCGGCGACCGGCGGAATCTCCACCGCCGTGATCAGCTCATGGGCTTGCCGCACGCTGGTGCGATAACCGGTGTAGTACTCGCCCATGGCCACGCGCCGCTCGGCACCGGCGCTGCGCAGCACAATGCGGGCATTGGCGGCGGCCAGCACCGGCAAGGTGTCGCCGGCGGGCGAGGCGTTGGCGACGTTGCCGCCCAGCGTGCCGCGATTCTGAATCTGCGCGCCGCCAATCTCCCTGGCCGCGGCTACCAGCATCGGCAGGCGCCGGCGCACCAGTGCCGAGGCGATGATGTCGGTATAGGTCGCCAGCGCGCCGATGCGCAGTACGGGCGCTTCAGACGGTTCCGGCCTGACCAGGGCAATGCCGCGCAGCTCGTCGAGACCCCATAGGTCGATGAAGCGGCGCTGGCCGCTGGTCCCGAAATGCAAGCCCACGAATACGTCGGTGCAACCCGCGATCGGCATCAACTCGGGATCCTCCGCGAGTAACGCGAGGGCCGCCTTTAGTGTCCGCGGCCGCGCCAGTGAGAGGGCGCTAGCGCCGGCGGGCACGCGCGCCTTTCCGGGCCGGCGACAGAGCGGCTTCCACCGATTGAAAGATGGCGATGTAGCCCGTGCATCGGCACAAGTTCCCGGCCAACGCCGTCTTGATCTGGTCGCGCGACGACCGGGCCTTGAGCGGCAACGCGGCCATGATCATGCCGGGGGTGCATATGCCGCACTGCGCGCCGCCGTGTTCAACAAACGCGTGTTGCAGGGCCCTGGCCGACCGCTTTGCCGCGGCGGCGCCCTCGATGGTCACGACCGCGCGACCCTCGGCATGGGCGGCGGGCACCAGGCACGAGTCGACCGCCACTCCGTCCATCAGCACGGTGCAGGCGCCGCACTCACCCTCACCGCAGCCCTCCTTGGTGCCGGTCAGGCCGCAGTCTTCGCGCAACACGTCGAGCAGCCGCCGCATGGGCGCCACATCAAGCCGCCGCCGCTTGCCGTTGATCGTGACAATCATCGCCACCAACTTGGAACTGAAACTCTTAACTGAAACTCTTAACTGAAACTTTCAACTGCCAACTCTTCAACTTTCAACTTCCCCGCCATGAGACGTTCCGGTGTCGCGGGAATCGCGCGGACATCAAAACCGCAGTGCCGCAGGGCGTTGACGACCGCCGGTGCGGGACCATCGATCGGCATCTCGCCGACGCCCTTCGCCCCGAATGGCCCGTGGGCGTACGGCCGTTCGATCATCGCCACGTCGATCAGGGGCGCATCCATCGGCGTTGGGATGATGTAGTTGGTCAACTGGGCGTTCGCCATGCGGCCGTCGCGCATCACCACCTCCTCGAGCAGGGCATAGCCGATGCCCTGCGCCGTGCCACCCTGGATCTGTCCCTCGGCCATCACCGGATGAATGGCGCGGCCGATCTCGGCCACGGCGGTCACGTGGGTGGGCGTGATCTCAAAGGTGACCGGATCCACCTCGAGCTCAACCACGTTGCAGCCCCAGGCGTAGCTGCCATAGGCGTCGCCGGCGTAGCGCTGGTCGTCCCACACCTGACCTGGCGGCGGCTCGTACTGCGCGGTGACCACGACCGCACCGTGGCGCGTGAAATACTCGGCCGGCGTCAGCTTGCCGAGCTTCCGGCGCAGGTCGCGGGCACAGCGCTCCAGAAGCTTGCCGACGATCATGCACGTGCGCGATGCGACGGTGGGCCCGCTGTCGGGCACGGCATCGGTATCGGCCGCGTGCACCTCGATCGACGAGTACGGCAGCGCCATCGCGTCGGCGACAATCTGCGCCAGCATGGTGCGGGTCCCCTGGCCAATCTCAGTGCTGGCGACCAGGATGCGCGCGCCGGTGGCGGTCAGTTCAAGCGACGCCTTTGACGCCAGCTTGACCTCGCCGGCGCCGGTAAACCCGGAGCCGTGGAAGAAGAGCGACAGGCCGATGCCGCGGTTGGTGCCCTGCCAGGCGCGCCGCTTCTGCTTGTAGCCCGACCGCTTCACGGCTTCTCGCAGCACCGGCAGAGCGCTGGCGTCCTTCCCCAGCGTCTGGCCGGTGGCGGTGGTGTCGCCTGGGCGCAGGGCGTTGATCTCGCGCAGCCGCAGCGGATCGAGGCCAAGGGCGCCGGCCATGCGATCGATGTGGGCCTCGATCGCAAACTGCGTCTGCGGCGCGCCGAATCCGCGAAACGCGCCGTTGGGCGGCGTGTTGGTCATCATCGCCCGGCCGCGAATGCGGAGGTGGTCGCAGCGATACGGGCCGGCTGCGTGAATCACGCCGCGCGACAGCACGACCGCACTGAGCGTCGCATAGCCGCCGCCGTCCATCACCACGTCGATGTCCATCGCGGTCATGCGGCCGTCGCGGGTCACGCCGGTGCGGTGGCGAACGACCGAGGGATGGCGCTTGGTGGTGGCCAGCAGATCTTCGACCCGGTCGTAGATCATCTTCACCGGCCGGCCGGACTTGATCGCCAGGATCGCCGCATGGCAGGCGAGCATCGACGGATACTCTTCCTTGCCGCCAAAACCGCCGCCCGTCTCGGCCTGCACCACGCGGACCCGCGCGGGCGCCAGCCCGGTCACCACCACCAGCGCCTTGTGCACGTAGTAGGGACATTGCAGCGACCCGTAGACCGTGATCTGCCCATCGCCGGGCACGGCGATCACGCCATTGGGTTCAATGTAGAGCTGTTCCTGGTGGCCGGTCCGATATTCACCCTCGATCACCGTGTCCGCGTCGCCGAACCCGCGCGCCAGGTCGCCCTTGTCGATTGCGATCTGCTTGAAGCAGGTGTCCGACCGCTCCGGGTCATAGTTCGGTGTGCGTTCGCGATAGTCGAACCGGATGCGCGCCTCGACGCCAAACAGCGCGCGCCGGTCAGCGTGTGCCACCAGGAGCACCGGCTCGGCGTAGTGCCGGATCGGGCCCTCGGCCAGGCACGGCTGGTCGGGATCGATGAGCGCCACGTGGTTGGCACCGGGAATGTCGCGGTGGTCGGCGACGACGAACTCGGGCGGCAACCCGATGTGGGTGTTGACGATCTCGCCGCACGAAATCGTGGAGCGAATGGTCGCCCCAAACAGCATGTCGGGAAAGCTCAGGTCGTCGACGTACTTCGCAGCACCCGTGACCTTGTCGTCACCGTCCATGCGCCGAACACTGGTGCCAACCGCGCGCCCCATGGTCGCACTCTAGCACCACCCGGCTCCGCGTAGTGCCCGGCACCCCAGGCTTCGTACGCACCCTAAGCACCGTTCGTCGGTCAGGCTCCGTGCTCTGGATCAGCCCCCCGCCATCGTCGGAACAATCTCGACCCGATCGCCATCGGCGATCGGGTGGCGGTCGACCGCGTGCAGGATCATCTCGTCGTTGACGGCGACGTTGTAGAGGGGGTCGTCCAGTTCCTTCCCGAGCCCCGGCGCCAGCCGCTCGAGCGCCTCGATCAATTGGCCGACCGACGCCACAGCTTCGCGCACCACCAGGGACGCGCCGCCGGCCGCCGGCTGCAGTGCTGCCGGGAAGTTAACGGTCACGGCCAAGGGCACCCACCAGTTCCTTTCGCCACGCGTCTTCCGGCGCGCCGTCGCTGGCCAGCCGTGAGATGGCGTAGAAGCGGGACAGCATGGCGTCGAACTCGTCGCGATCGATCCGCTCGCCCCGGAACGGCCCGCTGGGGTTTGGCTCGTCGAACCAGCGGTCGGGCAGCGTGTCGTCCTTCCGCCGCACCCCCAGGCGATGGTTGATCATCCGCTCCACACCCATCACGTTGAGGCCGCATTGCTCGAGCGCCTCGTCGGTAAAGGCCAGGCCGGTGACATTGGCCAGTTGCTCGCGAAACTCGGGGAGGCCTGGCAGCGACGGGCTGTTGAACAGCTTGGTCGTGAAGCGGCACATGCCGACCGAATCGCCGACCGCGTAAATGTTCTCGCACGCGCGGACCGCGCGTTCCTTGCCGACGTAGCTGTTGGGCTCGGCGCTGACCGCACCGCCGTACAACTCCGACTTGAACACCGGGTTGTCGTTGATGCGCGCGTTGATCTCGAGCGTCGCGCGATTGCGCAAGTGATCCATGCCTCGGGTGGCCACCGCCAGGCCGAGCGCAAAGGCCTTCAGAATACGCGCGTCATGCGGATCACTCTGGCCCAGGCCCTTCACCGCGATCCGATACTTGAGCGCCACGGCCGGGTAGTGCCCCTGCTCCACCGCCCGCGTGCTGGCCGCGAGCACGCTGCCGAAGCCCTCGCGCCGCGCCATCTGGAACAGCAACCTCTCAATCGTCTCAGCATCTCCCCACGTAAGCGTGATCCCGCCGGTGTGTTCGGCGGTGATGATGCCGCGCTGGAACAGCTCAAACGCCCAGCCGATGGCCGACCCGGTCGAGGCGGTATCGAGGCCGAGATCGTTGCAGATGTTGTTGAGCCTGATGACCGACGCCACGCTGTCGATCCCGAGGTTGGGTCCGAACTTGCCGAGCGTCACGTACTCGGGGCCGTCGCCCTGGTCGTACTTGTCCGGCGTGGCGCTGTGCAGGTCGTTCAGCGGCCGGCAGTTGACCGGGCAGCGGAAGCAGCCCGCCATCCCCGGCCGATGGGCGTCGAAATGTTCGGCATCAAGGCCGTCGCTCCAGGTGGTCTCCTGGTTGTTCTTGGTGCCCATCGCGCCCAGCAGCCGGCTCGGCTTATAGAGAAAGGGCGTGCCCGTCTTCGACAGCGCATTCTTCACCACCGACGTCGCCAGCAACTTCTGTGCGATCGTGCGGTTGTAGACCTTGTACGGCTGTGCGGTCGGCAGTTCGCGAGTCGGCGCCAGAGTGACGATCGCCTTCAGGCGCAGCGAGCCCATCTTGGCGCCTGGACCGCCACGCGCGTAGATGGCCTTCGGACCGGCCATGATGCCGCTCGTCAGCACCTGGTTCTCACCGGCCCGCGTGATATTGACCATCGCCAGGTTGCGAGCCCAGGTGCCGCCCACGTCGCGAGCCACTGCCTCGCGCATGTCGAGGTTGTCCAGGCCGGCGTAGGGCGTGGCGTCCTCGAAGGAGACGACGCCGTCGCGAATCATCAGCAGCGTCCACGCCGCCGCCTGCCCGTAGAGCACGAGATGATCAAAGCCGTTCATGCGCAGGAACGACGGAAAGTAGTCGCCGGCATTGGAATCGAGCAGCACGCCGGACTCGGGCGACCACGAGGTGCAGTTCCCCCTCGCGGCGCTTGGCACCAGTCCGGTCAGCAACCCCGATCCAAAGATTAGCGGGATGCCCGGATCGAGCGGGGTGAGCGTCTCATCCAGCAGCCGGTGCAGGTAGTACATGTTGGCGCCGCGGCCGCCGAGCACGGTGCGGACCACGGCCAGCGGCGTGAACGCCTGCCGCGTCTCGCGGCGCTCGAGGTCCACAAACAGGGTCGCGCCCTGCGAGGGGAACTGCGCCTCGCGCGGCATCTCGTCCAGCAATCGGGCGACGCGGTCGCGAACGGCCATGGGTTCAGTATAAGAGGGTCCTGGGGCTCGGGTCTTGGGACCTGGGCCCTAGGTCTTGGGCGTCGTCCGGCTTAGAATCCCCCTTATGCGACGAGCCCTCTTCGCGCTGACCGGAGCCTTCCTGATCATGACCACCTCGTCTGCTCAACAGATTCAGCCCGGCGATCGCCCGTCCGGAAACCTCCGCGGCACCAGGTCGCCTGCGGTCGGACGCCACGGCATGATCGCCACCAGCCAGTCGCTGGCCTCTGCCGCCGGACTGAGGGTGCTGCAAGGCGGCGGCAACGCGATTGACGCCGCCGTGACCGCCGCGGCCGTGCTGGCGGTCGTCGAGCCCAGCATGAACGGCATTGGCGGCGACCTGCTGGCCATCGTCTACGACGCGAAGACGAAGAAGTTGTACGGCCTCGACTCGACCGGACGATCGGCCTACGCCGCCACGCCGGAGGAATTCGCCAGGCGCGGATTGAAGACTGTGCCGGGCAACGGACCGCTCTCGGTCGACGTGCCGGGCGTCGTCGAAGGCTGGCACCAGTTGCTGACGCGCTTTGGCACCATCTCGCTGGCCCAGGCACTGGCGCCGGCCATTGTCCACGCCCGCGACGGCTTCCCGGTGGCCGAGTTGATGGCCAACGAGTGGAAGGACAACGAGAAGTTGCTCGCGCGCGATCCGGCCACCGCGGCGACGTTCCTGCCGGCGGGAAAGCCCCTGGCGCTGGGCGACATGTTTTCGAATCCGCGGCTGGCGCGCAGCCTGGAGCTCGTCGCCAAGGAGGGCCGCGACGCGTTTTACAAGGGCGCCCTCGCCCGCGCCATCGTCGCCGACTTGAAGGCACGGGATGGCCTGCTCGACATGCGCGACTTCGCCGAGCACAAGGCCGATTGGGTGGACCCGATCGGCGTGAACTATCGCGGCTACGACGTGATGGAGATGCCGCCCAGCACGCAGGGCTTCGTGGCGCTCGAAATGTTGAACATCATGGAGGGGTTCGACATCAAGGCCCTGGGCCATAACTCGGCCGACTACCTCCACGTCGTGACCGAAGCCAAGCGCATCGCGTTTGCCGATCGCGGCGCCTACCTGGCCGACCGCGACCACATGGCGGCCGACATCATGAAGACGCTGCTGTCGAAGGACTACGCGGCCACGCGCCGCAAGCAAATCGACATGAGCAAGGCCGCAGCCAGTTACGCCGCCGGCACGGCGGCAGGGGCGGGCCGGACGGCGCCGGACTTTGCCGGCCGCGACCTGGGCGACACCATCTACCTGACCGCGGCCGACGGCAACGGCAACGTCGTGTCATTCATTCAGTCGCTGTTCAGCGCGTTCGGCGCCGGCTTCGTCGCCGGCGAGACCGGCATTACCCTGCACAATCGCGGATCTGGTTTCGTACTGACCCCGGGACATCCGAACCAGATCGGTCCTCACAAGCGTCCCCTGCACACGCTGGTGCCGGCCATGGTGATGAAGGACGGCAAGCCGTGGGTGGCGTTTGGCGTGATGGGCGGCGACAACCAGGCCCAGGCGCACGCGCAGGTCGTCGCCAACTTCGTCGACTTCGGCATGCATGTGCAGGAGGCCGGCGATGCGGCGCGCATGCGGCACGTGGGCAGCCGGCTGGCCCTGGAGAGCGGCATCGGTGCCGATGTCCGTAGGGCGCTCGAGGCCAGGGGACATACGGTGTCGGACGGCCGTGGCCAAATGGGCGGCTACCAGGCGATCTTCATCGATCCCCGGACCGGTGTCATGCTCGGCGGGTCGGACCTTCGAAAAGACGGACTCGCCATCGGGTGGTAACCCAAATAGGGTGCTTAGGGTGCGTACAGGTGCCTATGGTGCCAAGGAAGAAGTGCACAATGCGTTTAGTGACATTCGTCGTGGCTCTCGCGTTGGTGGGTTCGGTCGCGTGTGGACAGTCTGCAGCCGAAAAGCAGGCCGAGCAGGCCGCCGAGGATTTAAAGAAGGCGGCTGAGGCCGCGGTCGAAGCCCAGAAGCAGGGCGGCGACCTCGGCAAGGGCATGGCCGACCTTGGCAAGGCCATGCAAGGCATGGCGGCCGCCATGAACGGCGGCGACGGCAAGCCGGTCGACCCGGTGTCAGGTGACGCTCTCAAGAGCACCCTGCCCACCGTGGCGGGCTGGCAGATGGATGACCCGCGCACCGAGCGCATGACCTCACCGATCGCCTTCTCGCAGGTGGAGTCCGAATTCAAGAAGGGCGATGCGGCGATCGAAGTGAAGGTGGTCGATACCGGTTTCGCGCAGATGCTGATCGCGCCGTGGGCCATGTTCATGGCCAGCGGCTTCAGCCGCGAAACCAGCGACGGCTACGAGAAAGCCACCACGGTCGCCGGCCAACCCGGGTTCGAGAAGTGGGACAAGGACGATAAACACGGCGAGCTCAACGTATTCGTGGCCAAGCGCTTCCTGGTCACCATCGAGGGCCGCGATCTGGCCGACACCAAGGTGCTGCACGAATTTGCCGCGAAGATGGACTTCGGCAAGTTCGCCGGATTGAAATAGTGCCAGGAGGCCGGCACTTCAGTGCCGGCCCACCGGTCTCACAACCTGAAGCCCGCCTTCAGCGGATCGTCGCCGTCAATCAGGAAGGTGTGCTCGCCGGTGATCCAGGCCGAGCCTTCAATCTCGGGCACGATCGCCGGCCGCCCATCGACCGTCACGCGCTCCAACACCCGGCCAGAGAACAAGGTGCCGACGATGCTCTCGTGCACGAAGGGCAGGTCGTCCAGGAGCAGCCCCATGTCATTGAGGACGGCCATCACCGCCGCGGTGCCGGTGCCGCACGGCGAGCGATCGACTTCGGCGTCGGCGAACACGGTGACGTTGCGCAGGTGCGCCTCGGGCGACTGGGCCGGCGCGGTGAAGATGGTGCCGTAGATGCCGTTCAGCCCCGGGTCGTTGGGATGCACCACCTGCCGCAACTTCTCCACTTCACGCGCGATCACCATCCCGAGCTTGCGCAGTTCCGGCAGGTGCGCGGCGTCAATCGGCAGGCCGGCCGCCTCGGCATCGACGATCGCGTAGAAAGCGCCGCCGAACGCGACGTCGACCGGAACCTTCCGCGCGCCGAGCGGAACCAGCAGCGACGGCTCGAACACAAACGAGGGCACGTTGCGAAAGGCCACGGACTCCACCCGGGCGGCGTCTCCGCGGTAGGTGAGGTCGGCTCGCGCCACCACCCGCCCGGCCGGCGTGTCGTAGCGCAGCTCCACCGTCGGCGGCTGGCCTCCCCGCGACGACCAGATCAGGCCACGTTCGAGGGCAATGGTGGTGACGGCGATGATGCCGTGGCCGCACATGGTGCTCCAACCCTCGTTGTGCATGAACAGGATGCCGGCGTGACCATCGTCTGTCACCGGCTCGGTGAGCAGCGCCCCGTACATGTCGGTGTGGCCACGAGGCTCGAGCATGATCGACTTGCGCAGGTGGTCGAGCCGCTTCATGGCCCACGCCCGCTTGTCGATCATGGTGCGGCCCTCGGGGGCGGGCAGCCCGTCGGTGACCAGGCGCAGCGGCTCGCCGGCGGTATGAGAGTCGATCGATTGGATGCGATGAACCAACACCGATGAGTGTATCCCAGGGCCGCAGATGACACAGATGACGCAGATATCAACCGGGGCCACAGATGACACAGATGACGCAAAGGTCAACCAGGGCCGCAGATGACACAGATGACGCAGATGGTGCAGATATCAACCGGGGCCGCAGAGGACACAGATGGCGCAGAGATCAACCGGGGCCGCAGATGACGCAGATGACGCAGATGTCAACCGGGGCCGCAGATGACACAGATGGCGCAGAGATCAACCGGGGCCGCAGAGGACGCAGATGACGCAGAGATCAACCGGGGCCGCAGAGGACACAGATGGCGCAGATATCAACCGGGGCCGCAGATGACGCAGATGGCGCAGATATCAACCGGGGCCGCAGATCACGCAGATGGCGCAGATATCAACCGGGGCCGCAGAGGACGCAGATGGCGCAGATATCAACCGGGGCCGCAGAGGACGCAGATGGCGCAGATATCAACCGGGGCCGCAGATGACGCAGATGACGCAGATGTCAACCGGGGCCGCAGAGGACACAGATGGCGCAGATATCAACCGGGGCCGCAGATGACGCAGATGGCGCAGATGTCAACCGGGGCCGCAGAGGACACGGAGAACACCGGGGGACGCGATTCGACGCGGCGCCAGAATGGCGCTCGGCGGGGCTAGGCCGGCCCTCGCCGAATCGCATCACAATCTGCGTAATCTGTGTCATCTGCGGCTCTGGTTTGCGTTCGGCGTCACCTGTGTCATCTGCGGCTCTGGTTTGCGTTCGGCGTCACCTGTGTCATCTGCGGCTCTGATTCGCGTTCGGCGTCATCTGTGTCATCTGCGGCTCTGGTTTGCGTTCGGAGCCACCTGTGTCATCTGCGGCTCTGATTCGAGTTCGGCGTCGTCTGTGTCATCTGTGGCCCTGGTTGATATCTGCGTCATCTGTGTCATCTGCGGCTCTGGTTTGCGTTCGGCGTCACCTGTGTCATCTGCGGCTCTGATTCGCGTTCGGCGTCGTCTGTGTCATCTGCGGCTCTGATTCGCGTTCGGAGTCACCTGTGTCATCTGCGGCTCTGATTCGCGTTCGGCGTCATCTGTGTCATCTGTGGCCCTGGTTGATATCTGCGTCATCTGTGTCATCTGTGGCCCTGGGTTGATATCTGCACCATCTGCGTCATCTGCGGCCCCGGTTGACATCTGCGTCGTCTGTGTCATCTGTGGCCCTGGTTGATATCTGCGTCATCTGTGTCATCTGCGGCTCTGATTCGCTTTCGACGTAATCTGTCTCCGTCTGTGTTGGCGTATTACTCGGATCATTTCGTCCTGCCGCTGCCGGAGGGTCACAAGTTTCCCATGGCGAAGTACTCGCGCCTGCGCGAGCGGGTCCTCGCTGAAGGGATCGTCGCGCCCGAGGACTTGATCGAGGCACCGGCGGCCGCATGGGACGACTTGCGGCTGGTGCACGACCCGGCTTACGTTGATGCCGTGGCCGCCGGCACCGTGCCGTCCGAGGTGCAGCGCCGCATCGGCTTCCCGTGGTCGCCGCACATGGTCGAGCGCGCGCGCCGGTCGGTCGGCGCCACCATCGCCGCCGCCCACGCGGCACTGGACCACGGGATGGCCGCCAACCTCGCGGGTGGCACGCACCACGCGTTCGCGGATCGCGGCGAGGGCTTCTGCGTGTTCAACGACGTCGCCGTGGCCGCGCGCGTGCTGCAGCGCGATCACCACGCCCGCCGCATTGCCGTCGTCGACCTCGACGTGCACCAGGGCAATGGCACCGCGGCCATCTTTGCCGGCGACCCATCGGTGTTCACCTTTTCGATGCACGGCGCGCAGAACTTCCCGTTCCGCAAGGAGGTGAGCAGCCTGGACGTCCCCCTGGCCGACGGCACCGGCGACGAGGAGTACCTGGCCGCGCTGCGCACCCACCTGCCGGCGGTATTGAACGGCCACCAGCCCGATTTCGTCTTCTATCTTGCCGGCGCCGATCCGTATGAGGGCGACCGGCTGGGACGCCTCAAGATGAGCATCGATGGCTTGCGTCAGCGCGACGAGATCGTGATTGGCGCCTGCCGGCAGGCCGGGTTGCCGCTCGCCATTTCCATGAGCGGTGGCTACGCTCCCGACATCGACGCCATCGTCACCATTCACGCCAACACGATCCGTGCAGCCGTTCGGAGCCTAATCGGTGTTTAATCGGTGGCCATGTCACAACACTTCCGCCTCCTGACCGAACAGCAAGTCCAATCCCTCCTGCCGATGAGCGATCTGATCGCCGCGATGGAGGCGGCGCTGGCGCGCTTCTCGGCTGGCGAAGTGTTGCAGCCGGTCCGAAGCGTGCTGACCGTGGGCCCCACCAAGGCCTACTTCGGCCTGATGCCGGCCTACGTGCCCAGCCCCGGCAGCCTCGGCGCCAAGCTCGTCACGGTGTTCGCCGACAACCCGTCGAAACAACTGCCGTCGCACCTGGCCACCATCCTCCTCCTGGATCCCGAAACCGGAGCGCTGCAGGCGCTCATGGACGGCCGCTACATCACCGAGGCGCGCACGGCGGCGGTGTCGGCGGTGTCGGCGCGATTTCTCGCCAGGCGTGATGCCGCCACCCTGGCGATCATCGGCACCGGCGTCCAGGCGCGCAGCCACCTCGAAGCGTTTGCCGAGGTCCGCCAGTTGAAGGAAGTGCGCGTGTGGTCGCCCAAGGCAGCCAGCCGCGAGCGCTTCGTCGGCGAAATGACGGGTCATGTGCCGGTGTTGGTGCGTGCCACCGATACCGCCGAGGCTGCCGTCCGAGGCGCCGACATGATCGTGCTGGTCACTTCATCGGTCACGCCGGTGATCAAGGACGAGTGGGTGGCACCGGGCGCGCACGTGGTGTCGGTCGGCGCGTGCCGGCCCGAGCAGCGCGAGATGGATCCGGCACTGGTCGCTCGCGCCCGGCTCTACGTGGATTCGCGCGCGGCGGCGGTAGTGGAGTCTGGCGACGTCGTGATGGGCATGGCCGAAGGCCACTTCGACGCCTCGCACATTCGCGGCGAACTGGGTGAAGTGGTGCTGGGCCGCGTTGAGGGCCGCGGGTCTGACGCCGATGTGACCGTGTTCAAGTCGCTGGGTATGGCCGTGGAAGACGTGGTGGCCGCCGACCTGGTGTTGCGGCGGGCCGTGGAGACCGGAGCCGGAACGGAGTTGACACTATGACCGACATGCCCGACGGGCCGCCCAAGCCCAAACGCACCTGGATCTGGATTGTCGTCGGCATCTTCGTCTTCCTGTGTGTGCTGGCGATTGGTGGGGTCATCTTCACGGCCTCCTGGCTCGGCAGTCACGTCGAGATCGTGGAGGCGCCGGCGCCAGACGCGGCGAAGAGCTTCGATGAGGTGAGGACGAAGTTCCCTGATCAGCGTCCGCTAATCGAGTTCCACGACAGCGGCCGCGGCACCATCACCACCAATCCGGCAACCACCGCCTCGTCGACGCGGCTTACCACCCTGCACATCATGGCCTTCGACGATGACGAGGGGAAACTGGTGCGCGTCGATGTGCCGTTCTGGCTGCTGCGTTTGAAGTCGGGGCCGATTGCCTTCAGTTCGTGGGCCAGCGGCTTCGACGATGAACGAGCCAGGTTGCGCGTGGAGGATATTGAGCGACGCGGACCAGGGATCGTGATTGACCTCACCCAGGCCGGCGAGGGCCGCGTGCTGATTTGGGCTGAATGAGGTGCTGGGGTACTCAGGTGCTCAGGTGCTGAGGTGCTTAGGTGCCGACGCGCAGGAACTTGCGCATGCGCGCGAGTAGAGTCTGTTTCGCCTCGGGCACGACCGCGGCGGCGGCTACCGCGCGGGCCGCGTCCAGCCCGGTGCGGCGCGCCGCCACGATCTCTGAGACGTGATCGAGCAGCGCCGGATTGGCGATGGCCAGCTCACGGAAGTCGGCTGCTGAAATCTCCAGAGCCTGGACATCGTCCAGGGCCCGCACGGTGGCCGTGCGGCGGTCGCCGGTCAGCATCGACATCTCGCCGAAGAACCCACCGGCGGGAATAACCGCCACTTCCTGTCCCGACGGCTCCAGGGTCACACGGGCCTGGCCGCCCAGCACCACGAACATCGAGTCGCCGGCCTCGTCTTGCCGCACGATCGCCTCGCCCGCCGCATACAGGTGGTGGGTACCGGCACTCGCCAGCTGCCGGCGCGCTTCGAGTGACGCGGTCGCGAACAGATCCACCGATCCCAGCCGATCGGCCGCCGCCGCCACGTGCGCGTCGGTGCGGACCGGCTGGTCCTCACGCCTGTACTCGACCTGGATCGGCCACGGGATCTCAATGTTGTGACGGCGGAAGGTGTACCAGATGTTGGTCCGCACCTGGTCGCGCGCAATCCGGTCGGCCGCAAAATCATCGATCCAGAACAGCGCCACGTAGTCGATCGACGAACTGCCGAAGCCAGTGATCACCACCTGGGGCGGCGGCGTGGCCAGGGCCAGAGGCGCGTTGGTGACGGCCTCGTGAATGGCGCGCTTCACCTCGTTCGGCGGGCTCAGGTAGCTCGCCCCCACCGCCACCTCGAGGCGCGTCGGCACCGTCGGCTCCGAAAAGTTCAGGACCGGGTCCTTGGCGATCACGCTGTTGGGCACCACCAGGAACTGGCCGGCCTTGGTCCGCAGCTTGGTGGCGCGCCAGGTGATCTCATGCACCTGGCCGTCACGCTCGCCCACCTGGATCCAGTGGCCCACGCGAAACGGCTTCTCGACCTGGATGGCCAGGCCCGCGAACAGGTTGCCCAGCGTGTCCTGCAGGGCGAACCCCAGTACCACGGCGCCGACCGCCGAGGTCGTAAGCAGCTGCTCGCGCAGCAGCATGGTGCCAATCGCCATGAACAGCGCGATAACGGTGGCATCCTGCACGATCGCCGGAAATCGATCGCTCGGGCGATCGTCGCGCCACTTGTTGGCCACGAGCGTCACCGTGGCAGTGACGACGGCCAGCACCAGGACCAGACGGGAGATCGCCGACAACAGGACGACATCGCCGAGCCCCTGCCGCACGGCCAGGGCCAGCAGGACGTAGCCGAGGAGCAGCCAGCCCGAAAACAGCAGCCGGCCGCGAACGTAGCGGCCTACGGCAGGCCTCCCTCTTTCTTGAAGGCCGCCACATCAGCCGCCACCAGCTTCACCGCCACCACCGCCGGGTTCGAACCGCCCTTCGAGTCTTTCTCCGGGTCCACTCCTCGAGCGCCGCCCGACGCGGTGACCTGCGCCTGCTTCTTCTCGCCGCCACCAGTGGGCACCATCCGGCTCAACCCGAACCCGCGCTTCTTGGGTTCTTCCTTCTTCTCGGCGGCCTTGGCGTCCTCGGCCTTCTTCTCTTCGGCCACGGCATCGCCACCGGCAAGTCCGGCCGCGCCGGGATCCACCGTTGCAATGGCAGTGACCGCTACCGGCTTGTAGGTGATGTTCTTGGCGTAGCGCGGCTGCACCGTCGCCGTGGCCGTCAGCTTCTTGGCGGCAATCAGCTTGGTGATGCGATCAAGGCGATCCTGCATCTCGGGGTGCGAGGCGAACAGGCCGCGCTTCTCGGTCGAGGCCTTGTTGCGATCCTTGAGCGTGGTGAGAAAGCCCACCAGGCCGGACGGCGCATAGCCGGTCTTGTTGGCCAGCGTTACGCCCATCTCGTCCGACTCGTTCTCTTCACCGCGCCCGAACCCGCGCTCGACAATGTTGTCGTAGGTGGCGGTCACCGCGCGCTCCATCAACGCCGAGGAACCCGACAGCGTCTCGGCGGCGCCCATCTGCACGGCCTTGCTCTTCTGGATGGCGCGAATGGTGTGCTTCTCGGTGACGTGGATGATCTCGTGACCGAGCACGCCGGCCAGCTCCGCCTCGTTCTTGATAAGTGCCAGCGCGCCGCGCGTGATGTGCACGTAGCCGCCGGGCGCGGCAAACGCGTTGACGCCGTCGGTATCGAGCACGATGAACGTCCACGGCAACGCCGGCCGCGTGCTGCCCTGCGCCAGCGCGGTGCCGACGAGCGCCAGGTAACGATGCACCGCGGCATCCTGGACCACCCCGTAGCGGGTGCGGATGCGCGCGCTCACTTCGGCGCCGAGCTCCTGCTCCTCGGCGTCGGTCATCTGCAGATCGCGGACCTCGTTCGCCTTCCTGGCGACCGACACGCCCTTGCCGATTTGCCCGAGTTGCTCTCCGCCTTCGACTCCGCCTTCGCCGCGTGCCTCGTTCGCGGCTACGGCGAGACTCGGGCCGCTACCAACGGCACGGCCCTCGGCCAGTCCGACCGTCATGCCAGCCAACGCCAGTGCCACTATCGCAATTCGCATCATGGTGTTTTGACCTCAAAAATCGCGACCGGTTTGCTTTTGCCTTTCACGACGACGTCGCCGAGGGGATGGATATCATAGCGCCCTTTCAGGCGCACCCGGGTGGCGTCGCTGATGATGATCCGGCTGCCGTAGTCCTTGTTGAGCGACTCGAGCCGGGCCCCCAAGTTTACGGCGTCCCCAATCACGGTATAGCTCATGATCGTCTCGGAACCGATGTTCCCGGCCACCATGTCGCCGGTATTGATGCCGATGCCGATGTCGAGCAGCGGCCGCCCCTGGCTCTGCCATTGGGCGTTGAGTTCATTGAGCGCAGCCGTCATGGCCAACGCCGTTTGCACCGCATTCTCGGCATGGTCGTCGTCGTCCAACGGCGCGCCGAAGAGCGCCATCACCATGTCGCCGACGAACTTGTCGACGGTGCCGTGGTGGGCAAACACGACCGACACCATCCGCGAAAAGTACTCGTTGAGCTGACCGACCACCTCTTCCGGTGAACCCTTCTCCGACATCGCGGTGAACCCGCGCACGTCGGAGAACAACACGGTCATGCTGCGACGCGCGCCGCCGAGCGCCGCCAGCGACGGGTCGGCCACCAGCTGGTCGTAGACGTCCTTCGAGACATAACGCGAGAACAGCTTCTTGACCTGGCGCTTCTCGCGGCCCTCGACCACGTACTTCCACGCCAGGTCGCCGACGAAGGCAAAAACGATCGCGAGGGTCGGCACGGTCAGGTCGAGCCACAGGCCGCGGGCAAAGAACGCCACCGACTGCCAGATCCACAGGGCAGAGAGGGCAGCCGCGGCTGCGCCGGTGAGCCAGGCGTTGAGATACAGGCCGGCGATCCCAACCAGCGCCACCACGGCAGTCGTCACTACCGCAGTCACCCAGCCTGGGGCACGCACGATGGCACGCTTGGACAGCAGCGCGTCGATCACGTTGGCATGAACCTCCGGGCCGTCGATCGCTCCCTCCGGGAATGGCGTCGTGAACGCTTCCTTCAACCCTTCCGCGCTGCCGCCGACGATCACGATCCGATCCTTGAACCTGGCCGGATCGAGACCGGGCGCCTGGCCTTCGATGATCTGCTGCTGCGCGTAGAAGACGTCGTAGAACGACACCGACTCAAACGTCGGCACACCGTCGGCATTTTGCGCCGGTCCACGCCACGGCACCAGCGCCGCGCACTGACCACCGGCAACGAAGGCGTCCGCCGTCACCACGGCACCTGCCACTATCGTCGTCGCCAGCGCCATCGATGGGATGGTGCGTTCGCCGACCTGCACGAAGGGCGCGATCCGCCGGACGGGGCCGTCGGCATCGAAGGTGAAGAGCGTGTGACCGATGCCGCGCGACACCTGGGCGAGCGCCGGGAACGGCGGCCGCACCAGTGGCCGCGCCTGCACGCAGCCGGGCGGCGCCAGGCGAAGGTTGAGGGCGGGGGCACTGAGGTCCTCGACCAGGGCGCGCGACGGATCGATCAGCTCGGCGCTCGACGCTTCCGCCGCGTGCACGACGTTGCCGGCCTTCCTGGTCGACTCGACCAGGGCGGCATCTGATTCGTCGCCGGTCCACTCGACATCACCAACCATGAACTTGCGGCGGTCGCGCTCGGGAAACAGGATGTCGTAGGCGATGACCCTGGCGCCGGCGGCCGACAGGTAGTCGATGGCCGTGGCATGCACAAGCCTGGGCCAGGGCCAGCGGCCGACCAGCGGCTCCATCCGGCGGATGCTGTCGTTGTCGATCCAGACCAGGGAGATGTTGGTGGCGGGCGAAGCCGGCCGCGCCGTGGCCGCCACGCGCAGATCGTAAGTCTTGAGTTCGATGGTTTGAACGAGCGGCAGCAGGCCGAAGGCGCCGGCAAGGATGCCGGCGAGAGTGCCGATACCCAAAAACGAGGATCGTTTTCGTGTCTGCATCGGTGTGGTATCGCTACGAGGTCAGGCGAAACGATGGACGATTCCAGTCCACGGCACGAACTGGTGAGTGCTCGTGCGCAATTCGCATGGCCTAATGTTACTGCGTCTGATTGGCACCGAGCGCCTTGTGGTTGTGAGCCCGGGGCAGGTGCGATCGGGCGACCGGGAGACTATCGATCCAGTGAATAGAGCCGGGCGCAGTTGTCCCACAGGATCCTGGCTTGGGTCTGCCTGGTGAGGCCGCCCTGCGCGAGAAAGCTTGCTACCGCCGCTGGAAACAAGCCGTCTCGGTGCGGATAGTCGGTGGCGAAGACGATCTGGCTGTCGCCCAGCGCCTCGATGACGTGCCGCAACGTTCCCTCGTCCGGTTCGGTGCCGATATAGCACTGCCGCCGGACGTACTGACTGGGCGGCGCCGCCAGTGACACGTCATCGAATCCGCCGAATTTCTCCCACGTCTCGTCGAGCCGCCACAGCCACCACGGTAGCCAGCCGCAGGTCGCCTCGAGAAACACGCATCGAAGGTCCTCGTGCCGCTCAAGCACGCCGCCAACGGCGAGGCTGGCCAGTCCCAACATGCTTTCCACCGGATTGTGGGCGGCGATCCCAAGCGTCGCCGCGTTCGGGTGACCGAAGAAGCGCCTGGCGATGTTGTCCCGTAGTGACCAGACGCCGGTAGGGTGGAACCCCACTGGAACACCGAGCTCTTCGACGCAGGTCCACAGCGGCTCGAAGTACAGGTCGTGTATGTGACGACCGTTAATCGGATTCGGGTTGCCGATAATCGCAACCGCACCCAGCTGGGTAACGGCTCGCCGCGCTTCCGCCACCGCCAGGCGCACGTCATGAAAGGAAATCTGGGCGGCAAACTTCAGCCGGGCCGGGTTGGTTGCACAGTAGTCCCGCGTCCAATTGTTGTGGGCGCGCGCAAGCGCCGCCGCGAATTCCGGATCCAGATCGTCGCGCATCTGGACGTGACGGCCATGAGTGCCGTACAACACCGCGACGTCAACGCCCTCGATGTCCATCGCTTCAAGGTGCGATGACGCGTCATACCCGCGCCCGGCCGCGACTTCGTAGAAAGGGTGGACCGGCGGACTCGGCCGGAGGCCGTCGAGCGCACCGCCGGCCGGCCCCGCCGCGGCGGGTGCGATCTGCGCCCGCCAGCGATCGGCATTCAATGTGGGAATCAGCTTCTTGAACGGCTCGTCTAGATAGCGATCCCACAGATCGGGCGGCTCAATTGTGTGCAGGTCGCTATCCATGACCTTGAGCCGCGCGGCGCCACCGGCGCTCATGGCGCCGTTTCCGGTCTGCAGGGACCGGGGTCCCTCTCGGGGTTGCACGGGCCAGGATCCTTCTCCGGGCGGCAGGGGGGCGCCGGCCGCTCAGGACCGCAGGGGGGCGCCGGACGCTCAGGACCACAGGGCGGCGCCGGCCGCTCAGGGCCGCACTCGACAGCCGCGGCCACGACCGGCTCGCGCACGCGCAGTTCGCTGTGGCTCGACCGCGCCGCGGCGCGGAAGGCTTGCAGTTCGCCGCTGCGCACCGCGGTCGTCAGTCCGCCCTCACGGGTGCCCACCGGGTGAAATTTCGAGAACACGCACGGCGAGATCTGTCCGTCCGAACTGATGCACAACTGGCCCTGGCCGCACGCGCCGCACAGCTCCTTCATCGGCGCAGCTGAGGCGACCTCGCGAGAGCCGCGGCCGATACCACGAACCCGGTCGGCGCCCACATTGGACACGCCCATCGCCTCCAGCAGGCGCCGGGTATCGGCGACCTGATCCTCATTCGCCTCCATCGCGACAATCGAAGCCCGCACGCGAAGGCCCTCGCCAAGCGCCCAGCGGATCGACGCCAGGGTCTTGGCCCAGCTGCCGCCCTGGCCGGTGATGGCGTCGTGCACGCCGGGCCGGGCCGCGTAGACGGAGAAGGCCAGGTCGACGTCAAACCGGGCGAACGCCGCCTTGAGCTCACGGCTCAATACGGTGCCATTGGTATAGACCTCGAGATCGGTAAAGCCTCTGAGACGCGCATGCTCAATCAGCCGGCCCAGTGCCGGGTAGAGCGTGGGCTCTCCGCCGATGAACTGCGCACGCCGGCACTGCAGACCGGCGGCCTCGTCCAGCACCGCCATCCAGTCCTCCGGCTGCATCGCCTGGTGTAGCGGTCGGGATGGGCCGGAATCAGCATAACAGTGCGTGCAGGCCAGATTGCATCGCGGGGTAACTTCCAGCCAGAGGAAGTCAAAGGCATCGATCGGAAGCGACGCGGCGGAGTTCATGGCTGTGCCTTCTGTTGTATGGTTAGCGCGGATCGGATTCTAACAACAACCGGAAGGGAGGATTGCGTGCTGTTTCACACCGTCAAGGGTGCCGCGACCGGGAGTTCCTCCGGCAGGGAAATGGGCCAGATCGAGCTGTCCAAGAAGGCTGATCCCGCCAAGTTCGAGGTCAAGACCGCTCCGCTCGTCTGGGTGACGGTCATCATTGTGATCTTCATCGTCTCGACCTTCGTCGCGCACGGGCAGCAGTTTGCGGCCGCAGAGACGATCTTCTTGAACCTGACCGTTTCGATCACTTCCGCCGCGATTGGTGCGTTCATCGGTGAACGGATGAGCCTGGCCGGCCGCTAACCTGTAAGCAAGATTCGCCATGCGGCGATGGTTTGCGATCACGCTCGGGACCTTTCCGGCCGCGCCGGAACTACTGGCATTGACGGAATCGTGGGAACTGCCACCCAACCTCTGCGGTGCCGTTGACGCCGTCCGCATCTTCAAGCGGTTGGGGGTGATCGCGGTTCACGCCGACGAATCCGCCGAACCGCTCTTGCAGTCTCTCCCCGGCGCGACTCGCGTCGTCCTGCCGGAGCCGCTCAGCCTTCGAGAGGTCGGCAAGTGGTATGTCAGCATCCTGGCCGGATGGGATGAGTTGATCGGACGGCTGCACAGCCACCAGGGTATCGCCGTCAACTTCAGCCTGGGTCCGGTGGCCGGCTCGGGAAACACCTTCGACGCTCACGAACCAGCCAACCGGGCCACGTGGATGGCAAGCCAGAGTGGTCTCGTCGTCGTCGTGGCCGCCGGAAACAATGGCGAACACGGTAACGACACGTTGACGCGCTGGGCCAAAGCTCCGTGGGTCGTCGCCGTCGGAGCCAGCGACAGGAAGGGTCGCACGGTCCAACCCTACTCTTCACGAGGCGTGCCCGATCAGATCGAGGGACGTCCAACTGTGGTCGCACCCGGATTCAGGAACTTCCTGGCGGCCGACGATGAAGGGACGAGTTTCGCGGCGCAGCATGTGACCGACGTCGCGCATTTGTTATTGAGATTTGCCTTGCGGGTGCGAACCGCGAGCGCCGTCCGCCTGCTGCCGGTCAAGCAAACGAGGCTGGATCTCGCCTCGTTCGTCCGAAACGCCCTCCGTGCCATGGCGGTTCCGATCGGCACGAATCCACATGAAAGCGGCGACGGCTTCGTCAGCCTCGACATCGCCCACACCTTCCTCAAGGGGGTCACGCCACAGGAAATGCAGTACTTGCTCGGCACGCCCGATCCGCCCAGCCATGCAGACCTGAGGGCAGCCCAGCAGAGCCTCCGCGACGGGTTCGCGCATGACCACGGCTATCTCACGGCGCGCGCCTCGATCGACACCTCGTTTGAATGGACGCGACCAACGTTTGTTCAGGGCCTGATCCGCAAACCCGATGGTTACTGGCTGTGCGCCAGACAAGTCCTTGAACTTGGCGCCGATGTGGACTGCACCATCGATGCACAGCAGGCAGCCACCTTCCTGGAGGTGAGCATCTATCCTCGACGTGAGCGAGGCCGGGAGTTGGTCGTTACCGCTGGCGCCGGCCAGTTCCCGACAATCACGGCCGCTCTCGCGGCGGCGGGCAAGTGGGACGTGATCCGGGTGCGAGCTGGGGAGTACCGCGAAGCGCTAAGAGTGCCATCCGGCGTCACCATCCAGGGGGACGACGGGGTGGAAATTCGTTCTCGGGGAAACCCGCCGATCGCCATGATTGACGTCGAAGGCGTCGCCCTCATCAATCTGACGATCATCGGCGAGGACGCTGGCGTCGGGGCCATCTTCATGGAAAACAGCCGGCACATCGAGCTGCAACGGTGCCGAGTGCGATCGGACCGCAACGCCATAATGGGAGTGTCGGTGATCGGGTGCAGCGCGCGGGAATGCGAGTTCCATGCGAAAGCCAACGCTGCCTACTTCATCTCCAGCCGCGATCTGGCATTTCGGGACGGGTCCTACCTCGTAGGACAGACCGGCGCCTTACTGTACGGAAGCAGCGCCAGCTTTGTGGGCTGCGCCATCAAGGCGGTCGAGGGCGATGCCATCATGTTCATCGCCCGGCGAAAGCCGTGGATGTCGGGCGGGAGGGTGAGGGTCTTCATCGGCGCGGCTGGTGTTGCACTGGTGCGACCGAGACAGCTCCAAGCTTCGAGCCCGCAGCGGGACGACCTGACCGGCATTATCGCGCGACACCTCTATGGCCTGCTCGTCGGGGACACCCAACTCATCGCGGGGAATACTGCCATCGCGGCGACTACCTTCGAGCCTGTGGTGTTCGATGATTACCACACCGAAGCCGGGAGGACGAATTTCGCGCTGATACAAGGCCCGCAGCCATTGCCCGTCAAGACCGCCGGCCTGTCGCGCACCGCAGCTGTGACCAGGATTCAGAACACTCTGAATCCCCTCCGCTACACGCCGACCTTGTATGCGCCAGTGCCACCATTATCGTGGTGGCGGCCCTTGGCACTGGTCGAGCTACCACGATGGCTAAGGTGGCTCACCGGCCGCTCGCGGGTCGAGTGATGTCGAGCAAATGAGGCAACTATAGGAAGTGGTACCGCTACGGGGATTCGAACCCCGGTGTCCAGACTGAGAATCTGGCGTCCTGACCCCTAGACGATAGCGGCACTAGGGACTACGAACCTCTGATGTTACCTGCGGGACGCCGTAGGGGTCAACCCGCCGAGCCGCAACAGGCGAGTCGAACGGGCCCGCCCTGAGCGAGCGCGGGCTCGGGCGAGTCGAACGGGTGAGATAATGGATGAATGCCGTTGGTTCGTCTCGGTGTCGGCCTGGTCTTGCTCGGTGGCACGCTCGCCTGCGGTGGTTCGACGCCAGCCGCGCCGCCGGCGCCAGCCGGCCCCGTGGTTGACCCGGCGACCGCCGCCACCGTGACCGTGCAGGTCAGCTTCGCGGGCACCGCGCCGGCCCCGGCCATGATGCGGCTCGATGGCGACCCGAGGTGCGTGGCCGAGATCGGCGCCGGTGAACGAGCCGACGAAAGCATCCTCCTCGGCGAGGGCCAGGCGCTCCAGAACGTGTTTGTCTACGTCAAGGACGGCCTCGGCGGTTATTCGTTTCCGATTCCCACCGAGCCGGTCGTCCTCGACCAGGACAAGTGCCGCTACACGCCGCGCGTACTCGGCGTCCGGGTCGGTCAGCCGCTGGCCATTCGCAACAGCGACCCGCTGCTTCATAACGTGCGGGCGGAAGGCAAAATCAACCAGGGCTTCAACATGTCGACCCCAATCGAGGGCGTGAGCTTCAACCGCACCTTCGCCACCCGCGAGGTCATGGTCGACTTCAAGTGCGACGTGCACGCCTGGATGCGCGCGTTCGTCGGCGTGCTCGAGCATCCCTACTTCGGCACCACCGGCGCCAACGGCCGCGTCTCGCTCGCGAACCTGCCGCCGGGCACCTACACCATCGAAGCCTGGCACGAGCAACTCGGCGTGCAAACCCAGCAGGTCACCATCAGCGCGAAGGAAGCGAAAGATGTCAGCGTCACCTTTACACGCTGACGCTGACGCGGCCGCCACGGTCGAGAAGGCCTCGCCGTCGCGGACAGCCGACTACGTCACGCTCACCAAGCCGCGCCTGAACTTTCTCGTCCTGTTGACGACCGCCGCCGCCTATTCGCTGGGGGCCGGGCCCGAGTCGACGCTGGCGTCGTTCATCCACACCCTGGCCGGCACCTTCCTCGTGGCCGGCGGGGCCTCGGCGCTCAACCAGGTATGGGAACGAGACACCGACCGGTTGATGCGGCGCACCCGCATGCGCCCGCTCGCCGACCTGCGATTAGCGCCGGCCGCCGGCATCGCCTTCGGACTGCTGCTCACCGCCGTCGGCGCCGCCGAGCTGGGCTACTTCCTCAATCCGCTGACCGCCAGCGTCGCCCTCTTCACGGCGATCAGCTACGTACTCTTCTACACGCCCCTGAAGACGCGCACGTCGCTGTCGACCATTGCCGGCGCGCTGCCCGGCGCGCTACCGGCCGTGATTGGCTGGACCGCCGCCACCAACACGCTCTCAATCGAAGGCTGGGTCCTCTTTGGCATCGTCTTCATGTGGCAGATGCCGCACTTCCTCGCCATCGCCTGGATGTATCGCGACGAGTACGCCGGCGCCGGCATGCCGCTGCTGCCGGTGATTCAGCCCGACGGCCGATCCACCGGACGCCAGGCCGTGATCTATACCGCCGCGCTCGTTCCGCTCAGCATGATGCCCACCGGCGTCGGCCTCGCCTCGCCGTGGTACATGGTGGGCGCGCTCACCCTGGGCGCCGTGCTGATGGTGCTCAGCCTCGAGTTCTCCGCCAAGCGCACCATCGCCACCGCCCGCCGGCTGTTCTTCGGCTCCATCCTGTACCTCCCAATCCTGTGGGCCCTCCTGGTATTCGATCACCGGGCTCGCTGATCATGGCGGGAGGGCAATGCTTGTCGGGAGGGCAATGCTTGACGGGAGGGCAATGCTTGTCGGGAGGGCAATACTCGTCGGGAGGGCAATGCTCGTCGGGAGGGCAATGCTCGTCGGGAGGGCGCTCCTTGTCGGGATCCCGATCTGTGTCATCTGTGTCATCTGCGG
>JAKFYH010000028.1 GCA_021730945.1 Acidobacteriota bacterium
CGCCTCCACCCGAGGCGAAGGCGCCGCCACCTCCCATGGATGTCAGTCCCGACGCGGCGCCGCTCGAGGCGCCCAAGGAGATTAAGGCTGAGACCGGTCTTGAAGCCGGCTTTGAGCGTTCCTCCGGCGTCGAAGGCGGCATTATCGGCGGTGTCGCTGGTGGTATCACCGGCGGCATTCCGGAACCGCCCCCGCCCCCGCCGCCTCCTGCCGCGCCCGTGCGCGTGGGTGGCAACATCAAGCCGCCGCAGAAGACCCGCGACGTGCGCCCGGTGTACCCGCCGATTGCGCAGTCCGCGCGCGTGCAGGGCATCGTCATCATCGAGGCCACGATCGGTCCCGACGGTGCGGTGAAGGATGCGAAGGTGCTGCGCTCGATTCCGTTGCTGGATCAGGCGGCGCTCGACGCAGTGCGGCAGTGGGTATTCACACCGACCTTGCTCAATGGCGTGCCGGTGCCGGTCATCATGACCGTCACGGTTCAGTTCACGCTGCAGTAGTCGTCTACTTTCGCGCGCAGCGCAACGGTAGACAAGGCGAGAGTCTTTAATCGTAGTAAGCCGTTTTTTTCTGGAGGATAGCGATGGAAGGTCGGAAGATTCAGTTTGGTCGTATCGCTGGTGCCGTGTTCGCCATGCTGCTCATGAGCTCGTCCGCATTCGCGCAGACGGAAGGCGGCGGTGGCCTCGATCTCGTCGACATGTTCAACCAGATGGGCACCGCGGCGCTCGCCGTGGCCGTCATCCTGTTCATCATGTCGTTCTGGTCGGTCGGCGTCGCGATTGAGCGTATTTACACGTTCAACCAGGCGACCAAGCAGTCGAAGATGTATGCCCCCCTCGTCGCCAAGCACCTCAAGGAAGGCCGGTTGAAGGAAGCCATCGCCCTGTCGTCGGCGAAGGAATACCGTTACAGCCACCTCGCCAAGGTCGTGCTCGCCGGCCTCCAGGAGTACCAGTTCCAGCAGGAGAGCGGCGCCAACCTGTCGCGTGAAGACCTGCTCGACACCGTTCGCCGCTCGATTCAGCGCGCCACCGCGCTGACCTCGAACGACCTCAAGAAGGGCGTCTCCGGCCTGGCCACCATCGGCGCGACCGCGCCGTTCGTCGGTCTGCTCGGCACCGTCATCGGCGTTATCAACGCCTTCGTCGGTATCGCTTCGTCGGGCTCGGGCGGCATCGGCGCCGTCTCGGCCGGTATCGCCGAGGCGCTCGTCGAAACCGCGCTCGGCCTGTTCGTGGCCATCCCGGCGGTGTGGTTCTACAACTACCTGTCGGGCAAGCTCGAGTTCTTCAACGTCGAGATGGACAACTCGTCGTCGGAGATGGTCGACTACTTCATCAAGAAGACGGCGTAGTTCGAGAGATGATTTGGTGATCTGGCGATTTGGCGATTTCGTGATTTTGGTCACGAATCGTCAAATCTCCAGGTCTCCAGATTTCGTGGCCTAAATCACGAAATCGCCAAATCTCCAGATCACGAAGTTCAAGGAGTTCTCGTTATGTCAATGGATGTCGGCGGTTCCAAAGGTGGAATCAAATCGGACATCAACGTCACGCCCCTGGTGGACGTCATGCTGGTGCTGCTCATCATTATGATGATCGTGGCCCCGCTGCTCCAGAAGGGCGCCGACGTAAAACTGCCGCTCGCCGCAAACACCGCGGACAAGCCGGAAACGCAGGACCAGACGGTTGTCGCCATCGACAAGACCGACCGGTACTTCGTCAACGGCCTGCCGGTGCGCAAGGAAGAGTTGCGGCAGAAGGTCGAAGAGATCCTCGAGACCAAGAAGGAGCGCATCATCCTCATCAAGGCTGACGAGGATGCGCGCTACTCCGCCGTCATGGACTGCATGGACGAACTGCGCGCCAGCGGCATCGAGGACATGGGCCTGATCACCGACCCCAAGACCCGCGGCTTGCTGCAGGGCGGAGGCAACTAATGGCTCACGCACACCAGCACCTCGGCGCCGACAAGGTCATTACCGCCAAGAAACTCGAAGTCAGCTCGGACATGAACATCACGCCGATGATCGACGTGCTGCTCGTACTCCTGGTGATCTTCATGGCCGCCCTGCCGCTGTCGCAGAAGGGCCTCGACGTCAACCTGCCGGCCGAAACCAAGACCGCCGAGCAGACCCAGGTCGACGTGTCGCAGATCGTGATCGAATACACGGCCGACAAGAAGATCTCGATCAACAAGTCCGACGTGACCGTCGCCGACCTCGAAGACCGCCTGCGCAAGATCTACGAGGAACGCAAGGACAAGACCCTGTTCATCGCCGGCGACGGCACCCTGCGCTACGGCGACATCGTCGAAGTGATCGACGCCGCCAAGGGCGCGGGCGTGGAAAAGGTCGGGATCATCACCGAGGGCATGCGGCGCGCCGCTGCCGCCGGCCGCTCGGGCGGCAACTAGGCAGCCGCTCCTGCTGAAATTCGAACGGCCGCTCGGTTCACCGGGCGGCCGTTTTGTTTTGTACGGAGCGGAACGCCGAGCGAAGCGAGGCGCCCGACAAGGCGCGAAGCGCCGAGCCCCACGGGGCGCGATAGCGCCCCGCCCTACAAGGCGCGAAGCGCTGAGCCCAACGAGCGGCCCTGAGGCCGCTCGCCCTAGTAGCTCGGCGGCGGCACCAGGCCGAGCTCCCTCAGCTCCGGCAGGCCCTTGTCGGCATTCTTCCAGATCTTCCTGAGCTCGCCATAGGCGCCCATGGCGCGGGTCATGTCCTTGACCGCAACCGAGGCCCGGCCCAGGCCCAAAAGCGACAGGGCGCGCCTGGGATTGCGCTGGAGGGACGCTTCAAAGGCCGGGATCGCCTCCTTGGGACGGCGCAGATCCATCAGCATCTCGCCGACCAGCTCATGGGCCGGCTTCACCGGGACCGGTGGGCCAAACTCGAATGACATGCCGTCTTCAACCACGGCAGCCTGACGGGCCAGCACCAGGGCCTCTTCGCGCCGGCCCTCGGAGAACAGCAGGATGGCCTCGAGTTGCTGCGCCATGACCTGGACCGCGCGCTTGTCGCCACCGGCGCCGGCGGCCGGCAGTCCCGCGGCCGGCTGGCCACTGTGCCCGGCATGCGGCTCTACCACGGGGGTAATGCCCGCTCGCGTCGAACTGGACGCCGCCGGCTTACCGGTCACCGGCGAGACGGCGCTGGCCTGGGCCGTGCCGGGCGGCGGGTCAGCCATCAGCGCGGCAATTTGCTGCAGGGCATCCCCACCGGCGCGCCGGTTGCCCGACCGGATGGCCGCCACGCCAATGGCAAACAAGTCCGCACTGGCCGCCTCGGCGCCCAGGCCCTGTGACGGTACCGCCGTCCTGACATCGCCCCATTTGCGCGATTCAATCAACCAGGCTGCTCTCGCCAGGGCCAGATGGCTCCGCGTGCGAACCGAGCCGCTGCTTTGGGCGTCGGCCTCCATCGCCGACAGGACGGTGCGCGCCTCCTCAAACCGGCCCTGCTGGGCGTAGCCATAGACCAGCCACAACATCGCGTGGAAGCCGCGGGCATCGACGTCCAGCCCCTTCTGTTCGCGACGGGCATCGGCGGCCTTCACCGACCGCTCGTTGATCGCCGACGCCTCGTCCCACATGCCGAGGGCGAAATAGATGTGCGAAGGCATATGCAGGGCATGTGACGCCGCCGGCGCGATCGACGAGTAGGCATCGGCAAAGCGAAGGCCCAGGGGGGCGTGAACCGGATCGTCGTAGGAATGGATCAGGTAGTGAGCAGCTCCCGGGTGACGCGGGTTCTTTGCGTAGACCTGCTCGACCAGCGCCGCCGCCTTCATGTAGATCGAGAAATCGCGGCCGTTGTGACTGGTGCCGAGCAGCGCCAAGGCGTAGAACGCCGTGACTTCATCGTCGGCGGGATACCTCTCGTGCATGCGCTGCATGTGCCCGGCGTAGGCGCGGTCGCGCGCCAGCTTGGTGGTGCCAGCGCCGTACAGCAGCTCGAGCGAGGCGAGCCAGTCCTTCTCCTTCGCGGTCGGTGCCTTGGCCACCCGGGCATCCGCGGTGGGCGCCAGGCGCGCCAGGGCGGCCTGGGCCTGCTCCGGGGCCGTTTGCTGCCATACCGGGTGGTTGTAGGTCATGGCCTCGCCCCAGTAAGCCATGGCAAAGCCGGGGTCGGTCTTCTGGGCCTCGACAAACGCCTCCCGGGCATCGTCGTACTCGAAGCTGTGCAGCAGTAACACGCCTTTCAGGAAGGCCGGCTGTGCCGCCGCAAAACCCGACGTGGGGAAGTCGATACGACCGAGCTGGTCTTGCTGGGCCAGGGGCGCCTCGGTCGTGCCAACCATGAGAAGCCCGACGAGGAGCAACGTGACGGGTCTGACCATTCAGGGAATATAACGCATCCGCCTCCGCATCACGGGTGTCGGCCCAAACGAAAAAGGGGCGGGTCCGACGGACCCGCCCCTTTCGATCTTCGTAACCGAGGACTTCAGGTCCCAGGACTCAAGTCCCAGGCCCCCTGGTCCCTAGTTAAAGAAGTAACGGAAGCTGAACATCACCTTGTAGACGTCGTTCAGGTCCGAGGTCTGCTGGTAGCTCTGTGACATCAGCGCGCCGTTGACCACGCGCAGGCGGTAGGTCGACCGGCCGGCCGAGTCAACGCCGGGGTTGGTCAGCGGCGAGTTCGAGATGAGCCGCTGTGACACGCCCCAGTTCTTGTTGAGCAGGTTGCCGAGGTTGATGAAGTCGGCGCGGAACTGGAAGCGCTGACGCGAGCCGCCGATGGTCTTGAAGACGTCCTGCGCGACGCTCAGGTCCATGCGCTTGACGAACGGCAGGAACACGGCGTTACGGCCGGCGTACTCGCCACGGTGCGCGCTCAAGTACTTGTCCTGGGCGATGTACGACTCCCAGGCCGCCGCCTGCTGGTCGGCGGTGTAGGTGACGCCGCCCGTGGTAAACGTCGAGAAATTCATCTCGCCGGTGTTGCGCGCGATGTAGATCAGGTCGTTGCCGGTGGCGCTGTCGCCGTTGGCGTCGCCCGAGAAGATGTAGCTGGTGTTGCCAATCGTGCGCGCTTCCCAGAACAGCGAGAACGACGTGGCGCCGAAGCCGAAGTACTCGCGGCGATAGTTGGCCGAGACGAAGACGCGGTGTCCGGGCGAGTTGTTGCTGAAGGCCACGCCGGGGTTGTTCGGGTCGCCGGAGTGGGCGTTGCCGAAGAACGAACCGTTGGCGATGGAACCCGGGTCGATGGTGTTCTTGGCCTCGCCGTAGTTATACGCCGCCTGGAGGAAGCCGTCGCGGAACGTCTTCTTGGCGGTCGTGGTGAGGTTCCAGTTTCGGCCGATGTTCTGGTTCTTCATCACCGTGGCGTCGGTGATGGTGGAGTTGATGCGATTGCTGGTCCAGCGGGGACGCGTATCGGCGCCGACGAAGCTGGTCTGCGCCGCCGGCAGGTTGGCGTTGATGTAGTAGATGCCGTTGACATCGGTGCCGTAGAGGAACTCGGCGGTGCCGACCACGCCCCAGGGCAGCTTCTGGTCGACGGCGATATTGGTGCGCCACACCTGCGGGAACTTGAAATCCTTGTCGGTGATGGCCAGGTTGGTGCTGGTGGGCGGCGCGCCGGTCACGGTGGCGGGCTTGTAGGCATCGGGATTGGGATTGAACGGATAGGCGGTGGTGCCGCCCGTGCCCGAGTCAATGAAGCCGGTCTGCATGCCGGTGTTGCCGATCTGGTTCGAAATCCAGACGAACAACGGCTTGCCCGTGAACACGCCGGTGCCGCCGCGCACCTGGGTGTTGCGGTTCCTGAACACATCCCAGTTGAAGCCGACGCGCGGCGAAATCAGCGGGTTGGCATCGGGCAGCTTGCCGGTCGAGTACTGGACCGAGCCGCCGGTCTCATCGCGGAAGGTCAGGCCGTCGGCCACCGGGTTGGCAATACCGGTGTCCTCGAACTGGGCGACGTCGACGCGCACGCCGGCGATCACCTTGATGTTATCGGCCACCGTCCACTCGTCCTGGGCGTAGGCGCCCCAGTAGAGCACATCGAGCGGCTGCAGCGGCTTGTCGGCGCCGGGGATGTTGTTGTAGCGCACCTGGAAGCGCGCCAATGTGACCGGCGAGGTCGTGCGGTTCGGGTTGGCGATGTAGCTGTTGGCGTCGGTGTAGAAGTCAGCGAGCGAGTTGTAGACGTAGGCGCTCTGCTTGCCGGGGAAGAAGACGTTCTCTGAACGATACTTCTCGGCGCTGAACCCGACCGTGATCGAATGCTTCTCGCCGAACCGGGTCAGGCTGTCCTGGACCTGGAAAGTCTTGTAGCGCAGCTCGTTGTTGGGCGTAAACGGCTCCGAGCCGAACGTCGTGTAGACCGAGCCGGCCTGGAGGATGTCGACCATCGGGAACAGCTTGCCGACGTCGCCGCGGCTTTCGTCCGACTGCCCGTAGCCGACGATCAGCGAGTTGGCCATCTTGGTGCCGATGATCGTGTTGAGCTCACCGATGCCGTACTTGTTGTTCTCGAGAATCGTGTAGTTCGACGCCTGGAAGTTCAGACCGAACGTCGAGGTGCGGCGATTGCCGAAGCCGAGCGAGGTCGAGTTCGACAGCAGGACGTCGGTATCTGAATCGAGCTGGTTGTAGCGGAACGTCAGCTTGTTGCGGTTGTTCAGGTTGTAGTCGAACTTCGCCAGCACCCGGCGCCCAGGGGTCGCAAACGGGTAGTCCTGGTAGCCGCCGGTGTCGTAGCCGAAATTGGTCTTGAGAAACGCGCTGAGCGTGTCGAGGTCGCTCGCCAGCACGCGGGTGACGCTGCCGCCCACCGCTTCGCCGCCCGCGTTGGCGCGGAACGTCGTGCCGGGCTGCTCGGTCTTCTCGCCTTCCATGCTGCCAAAGAAGAACAGCTTGTTCCTGAGGATGGGTCCCGACACCCAGCCGCCGCCGTTCTTGAAGTCGAAAGTGCCAGGGTTGACGATGGCGTCCTTGGCTTCGGTGCCGACCAGGCTGTTGTCGCGGAACTGGTAGAAGCCGCTGGCGGCAAACTGGTTCGCGCCGCTGCGGGTGACGCTGTTGACGCCGGCGCCGACGAAGTTGCCCTGGCGCACGTCATACGGCGCGACGCTGACCTGGACCTGCTCGATCGCTTCCATCGAGATCGGCGCCACGTTGGTGCGCTCGCCGGGCGCCGAGCCCAGGCCGAACGAGTTGTTGAAGTAGGAGCCGTCCACCGTGATGTTGTTCATGCCGGAGCCCTGGCCGGCGACCGACAGGCCGCGGGCTTCCGGGGCCAGGCGGACGATGCTGTCAATGCGGTTGTTGATGGTCGGCAGCGCGGCGATGGTCTCGCGGCTGACCGAGGTGGCCGAACCCGTGCGATCGGAGTTGAAGACCGTGTCGGATTTGGCGGTGACCGTGACCGTTTCACTGATCGCGATGTTGCGCAGCGTGAACTCGAGGTCGGTAGCACCGCCCAGGTTCACCATCACGTTGTCCTGGGTCTCGGGCTGGAACGCCGCGGCGCCGGTGCCGGACGCCGCCACGGTCACCGAGTAAGGACCGCCCACGCGCATGCCGGGCATCGAGAAGCGGCCGTCGGCGCGCGTCGTGGCCTCGTAGCTGCTACCCGAGGGCAGGTGGATGGCAATCACGCTGGCGCCAACCACGGCCTGCTGCTGGGAATCGACCACCTTGCCGCTGAGTTGGCCGGTGGTGACGCCCTGGGCGCCGGCGGAGGTGGCCAAGGCAAGAATGCTGAGAAGGGAGAAGGCAAACCTAGTCAAATGTTTCATGTGTACATCGCTCCTGAACAGTGCAGAATTATCGCACTTGCGAGTGACGAGCGGGTAACACAAAAGGGCCGGCCCGCTGACGGCGGAACCGGCCCTCTTGTTGGGTTCTTGGTCGATCGCCCAATGAGGCGACCGAGAGATAAACGCTAGCTCGCCGAGCGGGCCTTGCGCATCTCGTTGGCCTTGTCGCCGAGCGCAGTGCCCTGGCGGATCAGCTCCTGCTGCTTCTTCGGGTCCTTTTCGACCAGCGCCTGCGTGCGCAGCAGCAGGCCCTTGTAGGTCATGGCCTCGACATAGTCGGGCTTGAGTTCGAGGGCCTTGTCGACCGCCGTGATGCCGTCGAGGATGATCTGCATCTTTTCCTTGTCAGAGAGGCGGAAGTCGCGCGACGCCTTGTCCCAGCTGTAGGTGGCCAGCCGGTAATGGGCCTCGGGGTTGCTCGGCTCGAGCTCGATGTTCTTGCGGATGTTCTCGATCAGCTTCTCGAAATCGCCCTGGCGGTTGTAGTAACCGGCCACGGTCAGGTACACCGTCGGTTCGTTCGGCTTGGCGTCCCGGCCCTTCAGGTAGGTGGCTTCCGCCAGCTCGTACTCGCCCGAGTCCTCATAGATCTTGGCGAGCTGGAAGTAGTTGGCCGGCTCGTTGGGCGCCAGTTCGATCATGCGCTGGACGACCGGTTCAGCCAGCGTCGGGTCGGCCAGCTTGTCGGGGCCGTAGGCCGCGACCAGGAACTCCAGCGCGAGCGACCGCTTGGGCACGGTCTCTTCGGTCAGCTTTTCGCTGGCCAGCTTGTAGTTGGCGACGGCCTTCGCCATCAATTCGTCGTTGGCTGGCTCGCCCTTGCGGGCCGGCCGGTACATGTTGTCGTACGAGTTGGCCAGGTAGAAGTAGATGGCGGCGTTGTTCGGGTCCTGCGCCACCGCTTCTTCGTACTTTTCGGCCGCCGCCCGCCAGTCGCTGGCGCCGTAGGCCTTGTTGCCGTCCTTGAACGCCTTCATGGCGCGGACCTCGCCGATATATCCGCAACCGGCAAGCGCGACGCCCAGTCCCATAACCAGCGCCAAACACGCTGCCGAAGACCGCATTCTCATCAGAATTCCCCCTGTAAGTCCCTGTAAAACACGTTCAAGTCGCAAGGCCGGAAAGTATAGCTTCGATTCCCGACCCCCCGCAACCTCGACCCGGGTCATGCCCTAAGATGGAGCAAGACGCTCCCCCAACGGCCATTTCGGACCGATAAGGCAATTAGACACCGAACTTGATGATTCGCTTCGAGGATCTGCTGGATAAAGTCAGGGCCTACAGCCCGGACGCCGATTTGGAGCTGTTGCGCCGGGCCTACGTTTTCTCGGCCCTGGAGCACAAGGGACAGATCCGCCATTCCGGCGAACCCTACCTCGTCCATCCCCTGGAAGTGTCGGACATCCTCGCCGACATGAAGCTGGACCCGGTCTGCATTGCCGCCGGCCTGCTGCATGACGTGGTCGAGGATACGCTGACCACCCCGGACAAGATCCGCGAGAAGTTCGGCGAGGACGTCGCCCATATCGTTGAGGGCGTGACCAAGATCGGCGCCATCCCCTTCTCGTCCACCGAGGAGCGCCAGGCGGAGAACTTCCGCAAGATGCTGCTGGCGATGGTCGACGACATTCGCGTCATCCTCGTCAAGCTGGCCGACCGGCTGCACAACATGCGCACGCTGCAGCACATGGCCGACGACAAGCGCGTGCGGATCGCCCAGGAGACGCTCGACATCTACGCGCCGATCGCCAACCGCCTCGGCATGAGCCGCATCAAGAACGAGCTGGAGGAGCTGTCGTTCCGCTACCTCGAGCCGGCCGCCTTCGAGGCGCTGCGCGGCAAGGTTGAAGCCAAGCGCAAGCCCACCGAGGGCATGATCGAGCAGCTCACCGCCGACCTGCGCGACAAGTTACGCGAGGCGCAGGTGCCGGTCATCAGCGTCGATGGCCGCGTCAAGCGCCTCTACAGCATCTGGCTCAAGCTCAAGGCCCAGAAGATCGATCTCGAGCAGGTCTACGATTTCGTCGCCCTGCGCATCGTCACGCCGTCGGTCAAGGACTGCTATGCGACGCTCGGGATCATCCACCAGACCTGGTCGCCGGTGCCGGGCAGGATCAAGGACTTCATCGCGATGCCGCGGCCCAACGGTTACCAGTCGCTGCACACCTCGGTGATCAGCGACCGCGGCTTTCCGTTCGAAGTGCAGATCCGCACCGAGGAGATGCACCGGCTGGCCGAGGAAGGCATTGCCGCGCACTGGAAGTACAAGGAAGGCCGGGTCGGCGCCGGCCGCGACGAGCAGTACTTCCAGTGGCTGCGCCAGTTGCTCGAATGGCAGCAGGATACCCGCGACCCGCAGGAGTTCCTCTCGAACCTCAAGATCGACCTCTACCCCGAGGAGGTCTACACCTTTACGCCGCGCGGCACGGTGAAGGTGCTGCCCAAGGGCTCGACCGCGATCGACTTTGCCTACGCCATTCACACCGACGTCGGCCACCAGTGCGTCGGCGCCCGCGTCAACGGCCGCATGGTGCCGCTGCGCACCCGCCTCAAGAATGGCGACATCGTCGAGATCATCCGCAACGCCTCCCACAAGCCGAGCCGCGACTGGCTGAACTTTGCCGTCACCTCGCGCGCGCGCAACAAGATCAAGCACCTGATCCAGGCCGAGGAGAAGGAGCGCGCCGTCGAGCTCGGCAAGCGGGTGTTCGACAAGGAAGCGCGGCGCTTCGGCCTGAACGGCACCAAGCTGGTGGATGGTGAGGCGATGCAGAAGATCCTCGCCGAGTTCGCCGCCGCCAAGCCCGAGGACCTGCTGGCCCAGATCGGCTACGGCAAGGTCTCGCCGCGCCTGGTGCTCGACAAGATCGTGCCGCAGGACCAACTGAAGGAGCAGGCGCCCGAGCACCCGGTGGTGTCGGCGGTCAAGCGCGTGCTGCGCACGGGCAGCGAGCCCGACCGCATCAAGGTGCGCGGCGCCGACGATGTAATGGTGTTTCGGGCCAAGTGCTGCAACCCGATTCGCGGGGAGCAAATCGTGGGCTACATCACCCGTGGCAAGGGAGTGTCGGTCCATTCGGCGAAGTGTCCCAACGTCATCAACCTGATGTACGACCCCGAGCGCCGGATTGACGTTGAATGGGACAAGGGCGCGGACGTCGCGCCCTATACGGTCAGGCTCACCATTGAAGTGGAAGATCGGAAGGGGATGCTGGCCGAACTGAGCCAGCGGATTTCCGACATCAACACCAACATCACCAACATGGAAGCCCGCACCGGTGACCAGCGCGCCCGCATCGACGTGACCGTCGAGATCAAGGACATGAAGCACCTGGAGCAGGTGATCAAGGCCGTGCGCGGGATCAAGGGAGTGCTGAAGGTGGAGCGGTCGTCGCCTATCCCAGAACGGCGATGACGTCGATTTCGACGCGCACGTCCTTGGGCAGCTTGACCACCTGCACGGTCGACCGGGCCGGATAAGGCGCAGTGAAGTAGCTGGCGTAGACCTCGTTCATGGCCGCGAACTCGCCAAGGTCCACCATGAAAACGGTGGTCCGGGCGACGTGCGAGAAGTCGGCGCCGGCCGCGGCCAGCAGCGCCTTGATGTTTTCCATGACGCGCGTCGCCTGGGCGGTGATGTCGCCGGCCACGACCTGGCCGCTCGACGGGTCGAGCGGGATCGATCCCGACAGGAACAGCAGGTTGCCCGTCCTGAGCGCGGGTGAATACGGACCGATGGCCTTGGCCGCGCCAGCGGCCGTCACCAGCTCCCGCATCAGGCGGCCTTGACGATCTTGCTCGAACGGATGCAGCGGGTGCAGACCTTGACCCGCTTGGTGCCGCCATCGACGACCGCCCGAACCGTCTGCAGGTTCGGCTCGAACCGGCGGGGACGAACGTTGTGGGCGTGGGAGACACGGCGGCCAACCACCGGACCCTTGCCACAGATTTCACAGCGCATTGCCATAACAGTCGCTCCTTAGAGAAACGCCTATCTTACCATCAGGGGTCGGCGCGCGGCCCGGCCTTCGCGCGATCGCGGTGTTTTGGGGCCTGGCGCGAGGTTCCGCCGGGGCGACCGGCCCCGCGGTCGGTAGATCGATGCGTGTAACTATTGCCACACAGGTCCCGGCCGTGCTACCTTTTCCCGGTTTCTGGGTGTCCACGATAAGTGACAGGGTGGGAGAGAACCCAAAACGCGTGTCCGGCGTCTAATGAGCAGTGAACGGTGTTCGGACCGCTGACAGTCGGGTACGGCAAGGGCTGTAAGTCCTTGTGAAATAAAGCGATAGATATGGAGGACCGGGCCAGGTCCGGCCGCGTGGCACACTGCGGCAGGCACCTTTTGCGCTTTCCGGTTATATCCCCGGTCATCCGATCGGTCGCTCATATCGGTAATTGGCAGTGCAGTTTTGGTCAGGGTTCATAGGCATCGCTCTTGCTTAAAGAAATACGCAAGCGCGGGCAATCATCGCCTTCCCAGTCGGGAAGGGCAGTTGGAAGGGAGCGGCTGAAGTCATGGCAGCCAAAGTAAAGAAGCGGAACGTAGCGGTTGCGGAAGTGCCCACGGGGGCGCGGTACGACGAGTTGAAGCGGATGCTGATCGACCGTCAGCGCGAGATTTTGAACGAAGTCCAGGGCAAGATCCGGGACGTGCGGGCCGAGGGGTCTGAGAAGGACCACGAAGTGCTCGATCCGGGTGAGACCTCGGAGGTCGACATCCAGGAAGACATCGAATTCGCCCTCATCCAGATGAAGGCGGAGACGCTGAACAAGATCAACGAAGCGCTGTCGCGCCTGGACGAGGGCACCTACGGCCGCTGCTTCGAGTGCGGCGAGGAAATCGCCCAGCCCCGGCTGCGCGCGCTGCCGTTCGCGGTCCGGTGCAAGGACTGCGAAGAGGCCCGCGAGATGGCCCAGCAGCGCGAACGCATCCAGGCGCGCCGCGGCTCCTCGAGCCTCGGCTTCGACATGCGGGGCTGACACCCCGGCGTCCTCACAACAGGCTCCGCCGGTGGCGGGGTCTGTTGGATTCCCGCCTTCGGCTCACTCAACTGCAGTCAGGACGAGAGGCTTCTGGCCTCGACGTTCCCGGCCCGGGAGGGCCGGCCCTGTGAGCAACCAGATCGATCCGCTCGAGCCCGCGTCCGATACCACCGTCTTCCGGGTGCCGCCGGAAATGCCCGTGCTGCCCCTGCGTGACACGGTGCTGTTTCCGCAGGCCTTCATGCCGCTCGCCGTGGCGCGCGAAAGCTCGGTCAAGCTGATCGACGAGGCGGTCGCCAGCGGCCAGACCATCGCGGTGTTCGCGCAGCGGGAAGCCGGTGAGGACGATCCCGGCCAGAGCGATCTCTACGAGATCGGCACCGCCAGCCAGATTCACAAGATGTTCAAGTTGCCCGACGGCAGCCTGCGCATCATCGTGCAGGGCCTGGCCCGCGTGCGTCTCGACGAGATCACCGCCACCCGTCCCTACCTGCGCGGCAAGGCCACCGAAGCGCCCGAGATCCTCAAGGACGGCGACCTCATCGAGATCGACGCGCTGCAGCGCAACATCAAGGCTAATTTCCAGCAGATCGTGTCGCTGTCGCCGCTCATGTCGGACGATCTGCAGGCGCTGGCGTCCAACATCACCGACCCCGGCCGCCTCGCGGATTTCATCGCCTCCGGCCTGGGCACCATCGCCACCGAGACCAAGCAGGAAGTCCTGCAGACGCTTGACGTCCGCGCCCGCCTCGACCTGCTGAACCGGCTGCTGATCAAGGAACTGGAAGTACTCGAGCTCGGCTCGAAGATCCAGAGCCAGGTGCAGTCGGAGGTCGGCAAGAACCAGCGCGACTACTTCCTGCGCGAGCAGTTGAAGGCGATCCAGAAGGAACTGGGCGAAGGCGACGACCAGACCCGCGAGATCGAGGAGTTGCGCACCAAGCTCGAAGCGGCCGGCCTGCCGGAGGCGGTCAAGAAGGAAGCGCTGCGCGAACTCGATCGGTTGTCGAAGATGCCGCCGGCCGCCGCCGAATACACCGTGGCGCGCACCTATCTCGATTGGATCGTCGCCCTGCCGTGGGCGAAGCGGACCGACGAAGTGATTGACCTGAAGAAGACCAAGGGCATCATGGACGCCGAGCACTCGGGGCTTGAGAAGGCGAAGGACCGCATTCTCGAGTACCTGGCGGTGCGCAAGCTCAACCCCGGCATGAAGGGACCGATCCTGTGCTTTGTCGGCCCTCCGGGCGTCGGCAAGACTTCGCTGGCGCGTTCCATCGCCCAGTCGTTGGGCCGCAAGTTTGTCCGCATCTCGCTTGGCGGCGTGCGCGACGAGGCAGAAATCCGCGGCCACCGCCGCACCTACATCGGCGCGCTTCCCGGCCAGATTATCCAGGGCCTGCGCCGGGCCGAATCGAAGAACCCGGTCTTCATCCTGGATGAGATCGACAAGCTCGGAAACGACTTCCGCGGCGATCCTTCGTCCGCCCTGCTCGAGGTGCTCGATCCGGAACAGAACCACACCTTCCGCGACCACTACCTGGACGTGCCGTTCGACTTGTCGGAAGTGTTGTTTGTGACCACGGCCAACGTGCTCGACACGATCCCGCCGCCGCTGCGCGACCGCATGGAAGTGCTGGAGCTGCCCGGCTATACCGAGGAAGAAAAGCTGGCCATTGCCCGCGAGCACCTGGTTGCCAAGCAGGTGCAGAACCACGGCTTGACCAAACAGCAGGTGGTCTTTACCGATGCGGGATTGCGCGCCGTAATCCGCGGCTACACCCGCGAGGCCGGCGTGCGTAACCTCGAACGCGAGATTGGCGCCATCTGCCGCAAGATTGCCCGGCGTCGGGCCGAGGGTGCGGACGACAAGGTGAAGGTCACACCGGAGTTCGTCGAGCAACTGCTCGGATCGTTCCGTTACATGGAAGAAGAAGTGAAGGACCGCACCAGGCAGCCCGGCGTCGCGACCGGCATGGCCTGGACGCCGGTCGGCGGCGACGTGCTGTTCGTGGAGGCGACGCGGATGGCGGGTGGCGGTTCGTTGACGCTCACCGGGCAGCTCGGCGACGTGATGAAAGAATCGGCGCGCGCGGCGTTGTCGTGGGTGCGGGCCCATGCCAACGAATGGCAGATCGACCCGGACTTCTTCAAACACTCCGAATTGCATGTGCACGTGCCGTCGGGTGCCATCCCGAAAGACGGACCGTCGGCCGGCGTCACGATGGTGACGGCGATGGTCTCGGAGCTGACCCGCCGCCCGGTGCGCGGTGACTTGTCGATGACCGGTGAGATCACGCTCTCGGGAAAGGTGCTGCCGGTCGGCGGCATCAAGGAGAAGGTGCTGGCGGCCAAGCGCGCCGGCGTCAAGGAAGTGATCCTGCCGAAGCAGAACGAGAAGAACGTCAAGGAAGACCTGGGCGACGAACTGCTGAAGGGGCTCACCATCCACCTGGTCAGCACGATCGATGAAGTGCTGCTGCTGGCACTGGTGCACGAGAACGATCGGCCGGCGAAGAAGGGCGGCGATCGCCCCGCCGCGTCGGGCCGCAAGACCCGGCCGGGGCACGCGCCCCGGTCGCGCTAGTTCACGCACCCAACACCGGCTCGGCTAGACTGGCGGCGATGGTGACCTCCACCGAGGCCGACGGCTCGCTCGTCCTCGCCTATGACGCCGCTCCGTGGCCATCGGCGCTGTTCTCGCTGACCTCGGTGTTCGTGGCAATGGCGATCTACGACCTCACCATCGGCACCCGCGGCAGCGACCGCCTGCCCGGCCTGATCGGCGCCAGCCTGACCTGCGGACTGGGCGCCGTGATGGTGACGCAGTCATCCACGGTCCGCGTCAACCTCACGGCCCGCACGGTGGAGTGGGACCGCATGTGGGCCTTCCGCCGCTACCGCGGATCGGTCCGGTTCGATGAAATCGCCGCCGTCATCACCGAACAGAGCATGAACATGAGCATCTACGAGGCGCAGCACCGGCGGATCGTGCTGCGGACCGAGGATGGCCGCCTGATCCCCTTCACCGCTGGCTACCTGAGCGACACCGCTGGCCGCATGGCCGGACTGGCCGAGCGGGTCAGGCACCTCGTCGGTCTCGATCGCCCTACTGCGGCGTCGTGAGTTTCTTCCGCTCGTCCAGCAGGTAGGCGCGCAGCGCCGCCACGGCCGCCTGGTCGAGCTCACCAAACCGTGGCATGCCGCGCTCCACCAACGAGCCATCGAGGATCTTGTCGAGTCCCGTGTAGATGGCGGGCGACGACCGCCGCAGGTCGGGCAGAATCGTGGCGCCGCCGTGGCAGCGGGCACAATAGGTGTTGAAGATCTTGCCGCCGGCGGCAATCTCCTCCGGGCTCGCCTTGCTGGCGATCGCGGTCACCGTGCGCGGCCGTGGCCGGGCGGGCAACGCCGCAGTGCCGCCAATCGCGAACGTCAACAGCCGCCCGTAGCTGCGCGTCTTCTTCGGGAACGCACCGCCCCAGCCCGCCATCACCGACACGTACTGCTTGCCATCGATCATGTAGGTGATCGGCGGCGCCACGATGCCGGTGGTGGCCCACGACGACCACAGCTTCTCGCCGGTGGCGGCGTGGTAGGCGATGAAGTCGCCGAGCGCGGTGCCCTGGAACACGAGGTTGCCGGCCGTCGCCAGCGTGCCGCCGTTCCAGTAGGAGCCGTATTCAGCGGTCCAGCGCGGCTTGCGCGCAACCGGATCCCAGGCCAGCAGCCGCCCGGCGTACGGCACGTCGTAGCGGTCCAGGTTGCGGCCGGTCGGGGCCAAACCCAGGTTGTACTCGAGCGGCTTGTATTCGAATTCGGTAGGCTGCTCGTAGTAGCGGCCGTTGTCCTGGGCGGGAATGTAGACCAGGCCGGTCTTCGGGCTGAACGACATGGCCTGCCAGTTGTGGCCGCCGAGCGGTCCCGGGCGGATGAAGGTGCCCTTCTCCTTGTAGTCGGCGCCGGCAATCTCCACCGGCCGACCCGTCTTCATGTCGACATGTGACGCCCAGTTCACCGTCACGTACGGATCGGCCGACAGCAACTCGCCGGTGGCGCGGTCCAGCACGTAGAAGAAACCGTTCTTCGGCGCCTGCATGATCACCTTGCGCGGGCGGCCGCCGATCTGCAGGTCGGCCAGCATCATCGGCTGCACCGCCGTGTAGTCCCACGTATCGCCGGGCACGGTCTGGTAATGCCAGACCAGCTCGCCGTTGTCGGGGTTGATCGCGAGGATCGACGCCAGGTAGAGGTTGTCGCCGCCACCCGGACTGCGGATCTCCCGGTTCCAGGCGGCGCCGTTACCGGTCCCGACGTAGAGCAGGTTGATCTCGGGGTCGTAGACGATCGAATCCCACACCGTGCCGCCGCCGCCGTACTTCCACCACTGGTCACCACTCCAGGTCGGCAGGGCCGCATCGAGCGCCTTGTTCTCCTGCGGCTTCGACGGATCGCCGGGCACGGTGTAGAAGCGCCACGCCAGCTTGCCGGTCTCGGCGTCATAGGCCGAGACATAGCCGCGCACGCCGTACTCGGCGCCGCCGTTGCCGATGATCACCTTGCCCTTCGCGATGCGCGGTGCCCCGGTGCTGGTGTAGGCCTGTTTCTGATCGACGGTAGTCACCGACCAGGCCGGCTTGCCGCTCTTGGCATCGATCGCAATCAAGCGGCCGTCGAGGGCGCCGACATAGACCCGGCCCTTGTAGAAGGCGGCGCCGCGATTGACGACGTCACAACAGGCGAGCTGGTCGTACTTGCGATGCACCTCGGGGTCGAACTTCCAGAGTTGCTGTCCGGTCTTGGCATCCACGGCATAGACGACGCTCCATGATGCGGTGGTGTACATCACGCCGTCGATGACGAGCGGCGTGGCCTCGAGGCCGCGGTCGGTGGCCGTCTCGAAGGACCAGGCGAGCCCCAGCTTGGCGGCATTGGTGTCGTTGATCTGATCGAGCGGGCTGAAGCGCTGCTCGTAGTAGTCGCGTCCGTACGACAGCCAGTCGCCCGGCCGCGATTCGGCGCCGGCCAGCGCCTGATCGTCGACCGGCCTGGCGGCCTGTTGCCCGGCGACCAAACCGGCGAACGCGACAAGAACAGTGGCGGCGACAGCGAGGACTCGACGAATCATGGCAGGCCTCAGCGCTTCAGGCGCGGAATGAACTTGGTGACGCCCTGAACGGGCCCAACCTCCCCGGCGTAGACATTGCCGGCGGCATCAACCGCCACGCCTTCGCCCATCGAGCCGTAGCCGCCCATGCCCGAGGCCTGGCGCGACACGTGCTCAGGCACGAAGTACCACACCTCGCCGGTGCGGGCGCTGCCCACGCGCAGGCCCTTGCGCCAGCCGGGATTGTAGTTGTCATCCGACTCGGAGTCGATCGCGTAGAGCGTGTCGTTGCGATCGATGTAGAGACCGCTGATGCGGCTGAACTGGTACCAGGTGTCGAGATGCTTCCCGTCCTGGTCGAAGATCTGGATGCGGCGGTTGCCACGGTCGGCCACGAACAGGCGGCCCTTCGAATCCATGGCCAGCGAGTGCGGGCCGCGGAACTGGCTCGGTCCGTAGCCGTACGAACCAAAGGTCTTGATGAACTTGCCGTCGGCCGAGAACTTCGAGATGCGGCCAATTGCGCCCGGTCCGTCGGCGTCGAGGAACTGCGCGCCGTGGGCCTCGGCCACGAAGATGCTGCCGTCGGGGGCGACCAGCACGTCGTTGGGTTCGCTGAACTTCGCCGGCGGATCGCCGGCTTCGCCGGGCGTGCCCAGGACCAACAGGACCTTGCCCTGCGGACTGAACTTGGTCACCGTGTGGCCCTTGCCCTTGGCGTCGGGGAACTGCTTCAGCTCGGCGGCGGTCGCCGAGCGGGCGTCCACCACCCAGACGTTGCCTTGCCGGTCGACGTCCATGCCGTGCGGCCACAGGATGAGACCGGCGCCGAAGCTCTGAACCACTTTGCCGTTCGGGTCGAGCTTCACGATCGGGTTGACCGTGGAGCCGGCGCACGAGTTGGCGCCGCAGCGGTCGCCGGCCCAGATGTGCTTGCCGTCAGGATCCACGTTGATCGCGCTGACCGAGCCCCACTTGCGGCCGTCGGGCAGGGTGCCGAAGTTGCGGACGGTCTCGTAGGGATTCGGAAGGTTGTTGATCGGCGTGACCTTGGCGTGTTCCGGCGGACCGGAAGAGCCGCGGGGTGGGCCGGCTGGGGCCTGGGGAGCCTGCGCGATGAGACCAGCGGCGGTCAGGACAAGGATGGCAGCGGCGAAGAGCGGCGAAGGACGGTTCTTGGTCATCGGGCAACTCCCTGGTGGATGCCCGATTGTGGGGGCTCTGCCGCGGCGAATCAAGCCGGCATTGCCGGCAGGGTATGCCCCTGCTGCAGATGCCGGCCTGTCGCCACGGAGGCGAATCGAAATGCTAGAACGGGCCGCCGCCGGCCGCCACCATCGTCGGACGGGACTGAATCGGCGCCGGCGCCGTCTGAACCGCGCGCTGGATCACCTGGGCGGCCTTGCCGGGCGAGGTGGCCATCAACTGGCCGTTCAGGATGCTGACGTAGTAGACGGCTCCGGTCACGCTCTCGACTTCGAGGGCGTTCGACATGGCCTTGCTGGGCGCCACGCGCTTGATCTCGGACAGCGGCAGGCTCCACTGAAAGCGCGGCGACTGGTAGGCCAGCATGTTGCCGACAATCGTCAGGCGGCCGAAGCCGCGACCCACCAGGGGCCCGGATTCAGCCGAGGTGGCCATCCACACGGGAACCGAAGCGCTCCCCTGTGCCTGCGCGGCCGCGGGCGCCACAGCCGTGAACAGGATGGCCACGAGGATGAACTTGAAAATCCGGCCGGTGAAGAGGTTGGTGTTGTTGCTCATGCCATATGACAGAGCAATCGAGCTGCCACTTTGGACAACCCACGTAATTATCCTGAAAACACCAAAAACCGCCAGTTTTGGGCCAAATATCGAACTATCAGTAGATTACAGTTCTGTCTGCCCGATCACGAGTCTGGTTATAATCTCAAAATAGAGCAAAACAAATCAATTTAACGTCGATAAACACCAGTAACTAATTGTAAATAAACTACTTAATACAGAATGGGCAAAAAAAGAACACTAATTCTTGTCTTGGGACGTACCAAACTGCTCAGTTCAGGGAAGCAGGGTCAGGCCAGCCAGGGTCTTGAGGTCGACGATCTCTCCTGATTGGGCCAGTGCGCGCGCCTCGGTCACTGAAAAGCTGCGCGGCTCGATGTCTTCGTCCTCGTCCTTGCGGACCGTCGAGTCTGCCGCCGGCGGGCGCAGGTCGTCGCAGCGGCAATAGGTCATCTCTTCATCGCAAAAGCCCGGCGTTGGGTAGTAGCCGCGCAACTGCGTGACCCGCCCGGGCACCAGGCCGATCTCTTCTTCGCACTCGCGGGCGGCGGCGGCCACCGGATCTTCGCCGGCTTTCAGCGTGCCGGCCGGCAACTCCCAGATCCACCGGTCGATGGCGTAGCGATACTGGCGAATCAGGATGATCGAGCCGGGTGACGGCACCGGCAACAGCACCACCGAGCCGGGATGGCGGACGATTTCCATGTCGATGGTATGCCCGCTCGGCAGGGTGACCCGATCGATCTCGAGCCTGACGATGCGCCCGGTGTGGATCACTGCGCGCGCCAGCCGTGTGGCTGCCCGGTCGTTCATGTCGTCTCCTACTGCGCGCCCGGTTTGCCGGCGAACCACTCAAAGGCGGCGCGGATTTCAGCCGGCGGCACCCGGTGTCCGCCTTGATATTCGTGATACGTCACGTCATAGCCGTCGGCCTTCAGTTTCGGCAGGTAGACTCGCGCCGTCTTGTCGATCGGCATCTGCGTGTCGTCCACGCCGTGCGTCATGAAAATCTTTGGCTTACCTTGATGGCGATACGGAATCATCTGCCCGCCCATGAAGACGATGATGTGCGTGAAGCTGTTGCCATAGGCGAGACCCATCGACAACGCGTAGCCGGCGCCATCGGACACTCCACCGAGTGCCACCCGGGTCTCGTCGATGTCGACGATGTCGGCCACGCGCCGGTAGGCGGGTCCCAGGTAGCGGACGTCGGCGTCGAAGCCGGGAATGGCGCGGCCCCAGGTGAGCCCGCGCGATTCGGGTGCGATCATCACCACGCCGAACTCCTCGGCCAGCGGGAACATCCCGCGCACGCCATCTCCGGTGCCGGCGAAGCCGTGCAGCATCATCATCACCGGCACCGGCACGCCAGGCCGGTAGCTTCTGGGGATGTAGAGGGTCGCATCGCGGTCGTCGTCTGAGAGGCCGAGCCGGCTGGCGCCGTAGGGCAACGCCGGTGGCGCCTGCGCCGTCGCACGTGCGGGGCGAGGCCACAGGCCGGTCGCGCCGGCGGCGCTCAACCTGAGAAAGGTGCGTCGATCCATCGTGCCGGCACGTTACTACGGGCGTTCACGCGCGACAAGGCCGCGCGGCCGCGCGAGATCGCTGTGCTAGGCTACCGGCCATGATCGTGCGTCGCCTCGTATGCGGGTGTCCGCTCCTGCTGATTCTGATCAGCTCAAATCTCGCACTGGCGCAGCCGGCGCCGCCGCCGCTTCCGCTCACCTTGACGCTCGAATCCGATCCCGCCCTGGGCCCGGGCAAGATTGCGGTCGCCAAGGGCATAACCGCCGCCCGGTTGGCGCGTTTTGCGGTGGAAGGCCTGGATGTCGCCCAGCCGGTGTCTGTCGTCGTCTCGACCGTTGATCCCGCGCGGCCGATCGATGTCGTGGTCGTGAAGGACAGTTTTGACGACCCGCTGCAGAAGGCGACCACCGGTGCCGACGGCACCGCGACGCTGCAACTGCGGACGCACGGCGACTTCGGCATTGGCGTCAGGGCATCGGATGGGACGGAACTCCCGTTCATGCTGGCGGTGTGGGCGGGCGAGATCACCTCGCCGGAGTCGGCGCCGTTCCTGGCGCCGGTCTCAAACTATGACGCGGCTACGCTGGCCAAGCTCAAGTCGGCCACGGCGGTCGCCGGCGATACGGCGGCTGCCGCTCCCGCCGCCACCGGCGGCGGCCTGCTCACCTGGCTGGCGCTGGCGGTGGGTGCCATTGCCGCGATTGGCTTGCTCATGGTCGGCGTGGCAATGCTTCGGCGAAAGCCGCAGGGGGGGCAGTGATGCGTCTGGTGATTCTTGCTTCGTTGGCTGTTCTCGCGTGGCCGAGCGCGGCCTGGGCGCAGCCCACCAATCCGGGCACGGCGCCGACGCAACCGGCCCAGCCGCGCGACCCCGCCCTGGCGCCCACCCAGCCGGCGCAACCGCGCGACCCGGCCTTGGCGCCGACCGAGCCCGGGCGCACGCCGAGCGACCTCGGCAACGCCCGCACCGAGCCGGCCATGCGCCAGGTTCCGGCGCGCGACGCCGGTTTTGGATCCGGCCGGAGCCCCAGTGACCCCAGCCGCAACGCCGGGGAAATGCGGCAAATCGATCAGAACGATCTGAACCGGATGACCGACCAGCGGCGTGGCAACCAGGTGCAGGAGAACCGGCAGATCACACAGCGCGACCTCGACATCATGCGACAGGAGGAACGCAACCGGCAGCTCGATCCGTTCCGTCGCCAAGACCCGGTTCGTCAGAACGAACAGGGGCGCGATATCCCCACCGCCGAGCAGGCGCGCGAGATGCAGCGGCAGTCGGCGGAACTGCAGCGCCAGGCCGAGGAAAACTTCAGGCGGGCGGCGGATCTCGATCGGCGCACCGCCGATGCCCTGCGCAACTCCATGGAGCGGAGCCGGCAAGTGTTCCAGGGTGCGCTCGACCGTGGCCTGGCCGCCGCGAACATCGCGATGCAGGCGTGGCAGATCCTGCACCCGAGCGACCACACCTGCCTGTCGAACACGTCGCCGGCGGCGATGCCGATCGTGCCGTCGATGTGTGCCGGTTCGGCGGAATGCGCGTCGTGCTATTCGCAGGCGTACGGCCGTCTCGACCGGACGCGCGGCAACCTGGAGAAGCTGCGCTGCATCTACCGCTGGAACCAGGAATACGTCGAGCGGGCGAAATCGTTTGGCGACAACGTCAGCAGCGTTCACGGCATCTCGGGCCTGGCGTGGCAGCAGGAGCGGCGCAAGATCGAGCGCGCCTTCGACCAGATGGGCGTGACCTACGACGGCAAGTACCGCGAGCTGCTCGGTTATGTCCGCGAGGACCTTGGCAGTATCGGCGCCTGCGAGGCCCGTTTCTTCGACAACCCCGACTGGGCCGTCCGCTACGGCTTCATGTTCTACGGCTTCCTCGAGGATCGCTATCGCCGCTGACGGCTGCCGTCAGCGCGACAGGATCACGAACTCGACGCGGCGGTTCTGCAGCCGGCCCTTCTCGGTGTCGTTGCCGGCAATCGGCTGCGACTCGCCGAAGCCCTTCGACTGCAGGCGATTGGCGGCAATCCCGGCCGTGGCCAGGTACGTCACCACCGCGGCGCTGCGCCCATCCGACAACTTCTGGTTGGCGGCGTCGTCATCCACCGAGTCGGTGTGTCCGCGAATCTCGATTCGCATCGCCGGCATCTCGCGCAGCAGCGCGGCCAGCCGATCGAGTTCGGCGCGCGACTCCGGCAGCAGTTCAGTCTTCGCCGTGTCGAAAAAGATGTTGTTCAGCCGGATTGGCACGCCGGTGGCAATCGGCACGAGCACCAGGTTGCTCTCGAAGACCTGCTGATCCTTGGCCTGCCGGAGGTCGATGCGATCGCTGATGGCCAGGTAGCCGGAGGCCGAGGCGCGAAAGCCGTAGTCTTCACCGATCGGCAGGGCGATCTGATAGCGGCCGTCGCTGGGATTGGCTCCGGCCTGCCCGGCGGACTGCGTGTTCTTGAGGAACTCGTACAGGATGCCGGCCGGCACCGGCTTGCCGGCCGGATCGGTCACCGTGCCCCGCACCAGGGCCACCGGCCGTGGCCGCATGGCCGCCGGTAACTCGAACTCGTAGATATCCTCTTTTCCCCGATCGCCGAGCGACATGAACGCCATGCGCCCGGTGGCATCGACGGCCAGGTTCATGTCGGCCTGCTTGGTGTTGATGTCGGGCCCCAGGTTCTGAGGCGGCGACCAATTGCGCCAGGTGTCGTCGAGACGGCGCGACATCCAGATGTCGTTCTCGCCCAAGCCGCCGGAGCGGCCACTCGAAAAATAGAGCGTCTGGTTGTCCGGCGCCAGCCACGGAGATATTTCCTCCTGCGGAGAGTTCAGGGCCGGCACATTGACCGGCTTGTCCCAGCGTCCATCCGGCCGGATCAACGACACGAACAGGTCGCGGCTGCGATTCTGGCTCTCGCTGTTGACAATCGACAGAATCAACGCGCGGCCGTTGGGCGCCAGGAAGTAGTCGCTGCGCACACCGGGCTGGTGCGCGAAGCCAATCACCTTCAGCAACTCCGGTGTGCGCCAGGCATTGCCGTTACGGCGGGCAAAGCCGATCACCTTGTTCTGATCGTCGCGCGCCGGGTCGGGCGTCACGAGCGGCGCAGGTTTGCCTCCCGGTGCCGCGGCTGCGAGCACGTCGAGGAGGTTGACCTTGGGATCGATCTGCTTGGCGAAGTCGCCGAAGGGATCTCCCTGCTGCCAGGTGCCGACCAGCAGCGTGTTGCCGTCTGGCAGCGCGGTGACGACGCCAGAGCTCGAGATTTCGTTGTTCAGTGGCGCGTCCTGGCGTTCGGCCGGCCCCCACGAGCCATCGGGCTGGCGCGTGCTCTTGAACACGGTCTGCTTCATCGCGCCCACGGTGGCCAGCTTGGGCGCGGCAGCCCGACTCTGCTTGAGCAGGTCCTCCAGCATCTTGCGCTGCTCGGGTGGCACCTTGTCCAACTGGGTTTCGATGACCTTCAGGTCGGCTTCAACCTGTGCCGACACCCGGTCGCCAATCGCGGTATCGACGCCTTCACGGATAAACCACAGCGTCTGCCCGTCCGGACTGATGACCGGCAACAGCTCGCGGTGCGTGGTGGTGTTGACCGCGGGACCCAGGGGGCGTTTCTTGGCCGGGCCCTGGGCGGCGGCGGGCACCGACAGTGCCACCAGCAGTGCAATCGTCAGCAGTCGTGTGGCCATGGCCGTCTGTCTCCTGTGTGAAGCCGCCTACGCCTCGTCGTCTTTTTCGTCCAGATCGTGGTGGGTTTCCTCGGCGATCGAGACGCGCGCAAACACCGTCTCGCGAATCTCCGGCGGCGCCAGCTCGTAGGCGATCGCCTCGAGGTCGTCCGGGATGGGCGCCGTGAAGGTCATGCGCTCCTGGGTCCGCGGATGCGTGATCACCAGGCGCTCGGCATGCAGGAACGGCCGCGCCAGCCGGGTCACCGCCTTGAGCGGATGCGGGACGCGCCGGTGCACGCCGCCGTAGAGCGAGTCGCCCACGATCGGATGGCCGATGGCGCTCAGGTGCACGCGGATTTGGTGGGTGCGGCCGGTGTGGATCGCCACCCGCAGCAGCGTGACGCCTTGCAGATCGCGCGACCAGGTGACGCGGGTGATGGCCTCACGCGAGCGGCTGGCCCGGGTCGACATCTTGATGCGGTTCTTGGGGTCGCGGCCGATCCGGGCGTTGATGCGCTTGCGCTGCTGGACCAGGCCCCAGGCGAGGGCGACGTACTCCTTCTCGACCTCGCGATCGTGGAACTGGCGGGTCAACTCGCGATGCGCCTCGTCGTTCTTGGCCACCACCATCACGCCGGATGTGCCCTTGTCGAGACGATGCACGATGCCGGGGCGGATCTCACCGCCTATCCCGCTCAGATCCCTGACGTGGTGGAGCAGGGCGTTGACCAGCGTGCCGCTGGGATTGCCCGCCGCCGGATGCACCACCATGCCGGCCGGCTTGTTGACCACCACGATGTCGAGGTCGTCGTAGAGAATCTCAATCGGCAGGTCTTCGGCCTGCGCCGCCGTCGCCGCCGGCGCCGGCAACTCCACCGCGATCAGGTCGCCGGGGCGAATGTCGGAGTTGGCCTTGGCCTGCTGGTAGCGCGAATGGGTGACGTGGCCGGATTCGATCAGCCGCTGGATCTGCGACCGCGAGTAGTCGGGAATCTCGCCGGCGAGATAGCGATCGAGGCGATCGCCCTGGTTGTCCTCCTCGGCGGTGAAGCTCACCAGCCGCGATCGCGGATCGGACACTCGCGGGGCGGCGGCCGGCTTCTTCGTGGCGGCCTTGCGGCTCTTGCTCCGGTCCCTCGTTCCCGGCCCCTTGCCCTGGCTCATGAGAACCGGGGCTTGCGGGGCACCTGCGCGGTGCTGGCCACCTCGGGCGCGGCCGGACGATTGGCGCGGCTCAGGTACCACAGCATGAACAGGCTGACCGGTGCCAGCACGACCGAGATGAACTGCGACGTGGAGAGGGCATCGAACACCAGTCCACGGTCATCGCCGCGGTAGAACTCGATCACGAACCGCAGCACGGAATAGAGGAACGCGAAGCTCCACACAGTGCGGCCCGGGAACGATCCCGGCCGCTTCTCGATCAGCAGCAGCGCCACCAGCAGCACCAGTCCGGCCGCCGACTCGTACAGCTGCGTCGGATGCAGCGCCACGTTGAGCGGCGTGCCGACGTTGAAGTTCGCGGCCGGGTCGGTGAAGGTGACCGCCCAGGCGACATCGGTCGGCTTGCCGTAGCAGCAGCCCGCCATCAGGCAGCCCAGCCGCCCGACCATGTAGCCGAGCGCAATGCCCGGCGCGAACAGGTCGCTTGACGGCCACAACGGCAGGTGATGCTTGCGCAACTGGTAGAGCCCGACAGCGATGGCCGCAATCAGCCCGCCGTAGAAGACGCCGCCCGACCGCAGCAGGGTGGTGAACTCGTCCCAGCTGCTGGTGAAGTGGTTGAAGTCGACGATGAACAGCAGGGCCTTGGCGCCGACCAGCGCGGCGATGATTACCCAGATCAACAGGTCCATGATCCGGTTGCCGTCGATGCCGGCCGCCTTGGCCCGCCTGACCGCCAGCCACAGGCCGGACAAGTAGGCGGCCGCCAGCAGCACGCCGTACGAGTAGATGGTGATCGGCCCGGCGCTAAACAGAATTGGATGCACGGCGTCCCAGTCCCAAGATATCGAAAATCATGAAAATCACGCCGACGGTAATCGCCGCATCGGCCACGTTAAACGCCCAGAAGTGCCAGCCGTTCCAGTGGGCATCGACAAAGTCGAGCACGTAGCCCGCGGTGGCGCGGTCGATCAGGTTGCCGATCGCGCCGCCCAGCACGCCGGCAATGCCGACCCGTGCCAGCCGGTCGCCCAGCGGCACGGTAGCAGCGTACCATGCGACGCCGCCCAGGGCGACGGCCGCCACCAGCGACAGCACCACTGTCTTGAACGGAAATTCGACGGCGTTGAGCATGCCGAACGCCGCGCCGGTGTTGTGCACGCGGGTGAAATCGACCCACCCGGGTACCACCACCATGCTTTCGTGCAGCGCCAGGGCCGGACGAATCATGGCCTTGGTGACCTGGTCGAGCACGACCACGGTCACCGCGACGAACAGTTCCAGGCGCCGGGCGGCCAGCATGCTACAGGCTCACCGGCTCGGCCAGGGCCTCGACGCAGCGCGAGCACAGGCCTTCGCGATCCGGCTGGGCGCTGACCTCGGGCACGTAGCGCCAGCAGCGCTCGCACTTGGTCCCGGCCGCGCGCTCGACCGACACCGAGACGCCCTCGGCTCCAGGCGCGCCGGCGCTGATTCCGACTTGCGACACGCCAAACAGCGTCGGCAGGAATTCGCGGTAGTCCTCCAGCAGGGCGCCGCTGGCGCCGGCCGCGGTGACCGTCGCCGCCGCCGACAGGTTGGCGGCAATTGTCTTGTCCTTGCGCTTCTCTTCCAGTTGCAGGTTGACCTGGTCGCGCACGGCGGCCAGCGTGGCCCAGCGTTCGACCAACGCGGCATCCTGCCATTGCGCCAGGTCCGTCGGGAACAGCGCCATGTGCACGGAGGCTTCGCGTTCGCCGGGCAGCATCCGCCACAACTCGTCCATCGTCACCGACAGGATCGGCGCCAGCAGCCGGGCCAGGCCGTCGACGATGATGAACATCGCGGTCTGGCCGGAGCGGCGGGCCTCGGACTTGGCGCCGAAGGTGTACATCCGGTCCTTGGTCACGTCGATGTAGAAGGCGCTCAGGTCGACGGTGATCAGCTGACTGGCGACCTGAAAGATGCCGGGGTAGTCGTAATCGTCGTAGGCCTTGACGATCCGCTCGGCAGCGTCGGCGAACTTCGCCAGGGCCCAGCGGTCGATCTCCTGCATGCGTGCCTTCGGCACGCGCTCATCCTTGGGGTCGAAGTCGTAGAGGTTGGCGACCAGCACGCGGATGACGTTGCGGATCTTGCGGTAGGCCTCCACGGTGCGGGCGAGCACTTCCTTGCCCACCCGGATGTCCTCGCGGTAGTCGACCATCGACGCCCACAGGCGGAGGATCTCGGCGCCGCTCTGCTTGATGATGTCCTGCGGCGCGACCGTGTTGCCCAGCGACTTGGACATCTTGCGGCCCTGGTCGTCCATCACGAAGCCGTGGGTCAGCACCTGGTTGAACGGAGCGCGGCCGCGCGTGCCCACCCCGACCAGCAACGAGCTGTGGAACCAGCCGCGGTGCTGGTCACTGCCTTCGAGGTAGATGTCGGCCGGCCACCGGTGATCGGCGCGGAACGGCAGCACCGCCTCGTGGCTGGAGCCCGAGTCGAACCACACGTCGAGGATGTTGCTCTCTCGCTCGAATTCGCTGCCGCCGCACTCGGCGCAAGCCAGGCCGGCGGGCACGAATTCGGCGATCGGCCGCTCGTACCACGCATCGGCGCCGTAGAGGTCGAACACGGCTGCCGCCTGGTCGACCATCGCCTTGGTCAACACCGCCTGGCCGCACTTGACGCAATCCATCGCCGGAATCGGGACGCCCCAGACCCGCTGGCGCGAGATGCACCAGTCGGGACGGTTGGCGATCATGCCTTCGATCCTTGCCTGGCCCCACGAGGGGATCCAACGCGTGTCGTTGATCGCCTTGAGCGCCTTCTCACGCAGGTGCTGGGCATCCATGGCGATGAACCACTGGGCGGTGGCCAGGAAGATCACCGGGTGGTGGCAGCGCCAGCAGTGCGGATAGGAATGTTCGAAATCTTCGCGCGACCAGAGCCGGCCCCGCTCCTTGAGCGCGGCCTCCACCTTGGGGTTGGCGTCCCACACCTTCAGGCCGGCAAACAGCTCGACCGACTCGTTGTAGTGGCCACCGGGATCGAGCGGCGCGTAGATCTCGAGCCCGTACTTCACGCCGGTGTGGTAGTCGTCGGCGCCGTGCCCGGGCGCCGTGTGCACCGCGCCGGTGCCGGCTTCGAGCGTGACGTAGTCACCGAGCACGCCGAGTGAGTCGCGCGCGTAGAGCGGGTGACGGAAGACCACGCGTTCCATGACGCGGCCCGGGAACGTGGCGACCAGCTTGTCGAACGACTTGCCGACCTTCTCTGAAACAGCCTTCGCCAGGTCCTTCGCGACGATCACGCCCTTGCCGTCGACGTCGTACAGGCCGTATTCGAACTCGGGATGGAACGCGATCGCGAGGTTGCTGGGAATGGTCCACGGCGTCGTTGTCCAAATGAGGACGGAGATCGATTGGAGAGCGGACGCTTTAGCGTCCGCTGAGCCAGCGACGGCTAAAGCCGTCGCTCTCCAATCGTCGGGATCCACCAGCGGGAACTCGACGTAGATCGAGGGCGAAGTGTGCGGCTCGTACTCGACTTCGGCCTCGGCCAGGGCGGTGCGGCAATGCGTGCACCAGTGCACCGGCTTCTTGCCCTTGTAGACCATGCCCTGCTCGACGAACTTGCCGAGCGCGCGGACGATCGCGGCCTGGTAGGGGTGGTTCATCGTCTTGTAGGGCTGGTCCCACTCGCCGATCACGCCCAGGCGCTTGAACTCCTCCCGCTGGATGTCCAGGTACTTGGCGGCATAGGCCTGGCATTCGCGGCGGAAGTCGGCCGTGCTCATCTGGCGCTTCCTGGGTCCGAGCTCGCGGTCGACGCGCAGTTCGATCGGCAGCCCGTGGCAGTCCCAGCCGGGGACATACGGCGCGTCGAACCCCATCATGTTGTGCGACTTGACCACCAGGTCCTTGAGGATCTTGTTGAGCGCGTGGCCGATGTGGATGTTGCCGTTGGCGTACGGCGGGCCGTCGTGCAACAGGAACTTCGTGGCGCCCTTGCGTGCCTGCCGAATCTGCCCGTAGAGGTCCATCTCATCCCAGCGGGCAACCGTCTCCGGTTCGGTGGTTTGCAGGTTCGCCTTCATCGAGAAGGCAGTTCGCGGCAGGTTGCAGGTGTCTTTCCAGTCGGCCATAACGTCCCTGTATTGTACTGTGACGGGAGGGCACTTCTGGTCGGGAGGGCACTCCTCGTCGGGAGGGCACTTCTGGTCGGGAGAGTCGGGAGGGGATGGCTTGTCGGGAGCGCAACAGGTGCCGGACGTTCGGGAAACCACGCTGGACAACGGCTTGAAAGTGCTGGTGCAGGAGGTGCACACCGCGCCGCTGGCGTCGGTGTGGTGCTGGTACCGTGTCGGCTCGAAGGACGAGGCCCCGGGTGTCACCGGCGTCTCGCACTGGGTCGAGCACATGAACTTCAAGGGTACCCGGAACATTCCCCGTGACCAGGTGAAGGGCATCATCGAAAAATTCGGCGGCAGTTGGAACGGCTACACCTGGATCGACCAGACGACCTACCTGGAGACCGCGTCGAAGGACGCCCTCGACCGCATGCTGTTCATCGAGGCGGAGCGGATGGACGGCTGCCTGTACGACCCGGCCGACTGCGAGTCCGAACGCACGGTGATCATCTCGGAACTGCAGGGCGGCGAGAACGATCCCGAGCAACTGCTCGACACCGAAGTAACCGCGGCGGCGTTCAAGGTGCATCCCTACCACCACCCGACCATCGGCTGGTTGTCAGACCTGCAGACCATGACCCGCGACGACCTTTACGGCCACTACCGGCGCTTCTATATCCCGTCCAACGCCACCATCGTCGTGGTGGGCGACGTCGATAGTGACGATGTGGTCAAGCGCGTGGCGGCGCACTTCGGCGGCATCGCCGCGGGAACCCGCCCGCCGCGCGTGCGCCAGATCGAACCCGAACAACAGGCGGAGCGGCGCGTGGTGTTGCGGAAGGAAGGCACTACGGCGTACTGGAAGGCGGCGTTCCACGCCCCCGCGTTTGCCGACCCGGCGTTCTTTCCACTGCTGGTGGCCGATGCGGTGCTGAACGGCGCGGCCGGCCTTAACATCTGGTCGGGCGGCAGCGTATCGCGGCCGCAGCGCAGCGCGCGGCTGTATCGCGCGCTGGTCGACGGCGGACTGGCCTCGAGCGTGAGCGGTGGCCTGATGCCCACCGAACATCCCTATCTCTACGGCTTGAGCGTCAGCGTGGCCGAGGGACAGTCGCTCGGGCCGGTCGAGCAGGTCGTGCTCACCGAGGTCGCGCGACTCCAGCGTGACGGCATCACGCCGGCGGAGTTCGCCAAGGTCAACGCCCAACTGCGAGCCCGGTTCGTCTACGACAACGACAGCGTCACCGACATCGCGCATCAGCTCGGCTTCTTCGAGACCATTGGCTCGTGGCGCGCGTGTCACGACTTGGGGAGCCGGCTGGATGCGGTCACACCAGAAGCCGTGCAGGCGGCCGCGGTGAAGTACTTGACGCCTGAGAACCGCACTATCGGCTGGTTCGAGCCGGTGACCCAATAATGGCGCTGGCGCCCACCGGCACCGTGCTCGCCAACGGCCTGACCGTGATCGTCAAGCCGAATCACACGACGCCGGCCGTCAGCCTGCTGATTGCGGCGCGTATCGGCGCCTATGCCGATCCCGCCGACCGCGAAGGGACCGCCGCGCTCTGCGCGCGGGTACTCGACCGCGGCACCGTGACGCGGTCCGCCGCGGTGATTGCCGACGACCTGGACGGGCGCGGCGCTTCGCTCTCGGTGGTGACCGGCCGCCACCAGACGGCCATCAGCGCGACCTGCCTTGCCGGCGACTTCGCGGCCGTGCTCGGCCTGGCCGCCGACATCGCCCGCCACCCGGCCTTTCCCGACGCCGAGGTCGCCACACGCCGGGCAGACCTGATCTCGTCGATTCGCCAGGACGACGACAATCCCGCACCGATGGCGGTGGATGCGTTGGCGCGCGCCCTCTACGGCGTCCATCCGTACGCCCGCAAGATCCGCGGCACCGTGCCGAGCGTCGAACGCATTCGGCGTCAGGACGTCGTACGCTTCTACCAAAAAGGCTTTCAGCCGCAGGCCACGACGGTGGTCGTGGTGGGCGATCTGGACCCCGATGCGACGATTGCCTCGGTCGCCACGGCCTTTGGCGACTGGCCGGCCTCCGCCAGAGCTTCGGAGGACCAGTCCGGGTCGGCGCCACCGGCGGGACCGGCGGGTGTCGCCGTACCGGATGCCATCGCGCCCCACGAGCGCCGCCTGGTGGCGGTGCCGATGATGAACAAGGCGCAAGCCGATATTGCCTACGGCTTTGTCGGCATTCGCCGATCGGATCCCGACTACACCACGGTCTCGGTGATGAACAACGCCCTGGGGCAGTACGCCATCGGCGGGCGGCTGGGCGACAGCATCCGCGAACGGCAGGGCATGGCGTATTACGTCTTCAGCGGGCTCGACGCCACGCTCGGCCCGGGGCCGCTCACGATTCGGGCCGGTGTGTCGGCCGGCAACGTGGAGCGGGCGATCGCCTCGATCGACGAGGAGCTCACCGCGGTGGTGACGTCGGGGTTTACCGAGCAGGAAATCGACGAGTCGAAGAGCTACCTGATCGGCTCGATGCCGCGGCAGTTGGAGACCAATGCCGCGATCGCCTCGTTCCTGCTGACCACCGACTTCTTTGGCCTGGGCCTGGACTACGATGTTCGCCTGCCGGGCCTGATCCAATCGGTCACACGTGATGCCGCCGTCGATGCGGCGCGCCGACTGCTCGACCCGGCGCGCGCGACCATTGCCGTCGCCGGCCCATGGAACGCAGATCGCGCCGACGACGGCCAGGGCCACAGATGACACAGATATCGCAGACAGGGCCGGTGCGTGCTGTGTTTTTCGACGTCGATTTCACGCTGATCTACCCGGGGCCGACGTTTCAGGCCGAGGGCCACAGATGACACAGATATCGCAGACAGGGCCGGTGCGTGCTGTGTTTTTCGACGTCGATTTCACGCTGATCTACCCGGGGCCGACGTTTCAGGCCGAGGGCTATCGGCTGGCGTGCGCCGAAATGGACATCGAGGTGGACTCGGCGCGCTTCGATCACGCCACCGCGGCGTCGTCGTTCATCCTCGATGATGTTGAAGAGCCGGCCTACAACCACGACCTCTTCATTCACTACACCGCGTCGATCATCGAACACATGGGCGGCCGCGGCCCGAACGTCGTGGCGGTGGCCCGCCGCATTTACGACCAGTGGGCCGTCAATCATCATTTCGAGATGTACGACGATGCGGCGCCGGTGCTGAAAGGGTTGCAGGAGCGCGGCCTGAAGGTGGGGGTGATCTCCAACTCGCACCGCAGCCTCGACGCCTTCCGCGAGCACTTTTCACTGACCGGTCTGATCCACGTGTCGATCTCGTCAGCGGAACACGGCTACATGAAGCCGCATCCCAGCATCTTTGGCGCCGCGCTGCAGCGCGCCGGCGTGCAGGCGGGCGAGTCGCTGATGGTTGGCGACAGCGTGAAACACGACGTGGAGGGTGCGCTGAAGGCCGGCATGCGCGCCGTGCTCCTGCGGCGCCTGGGCGAGGCCCCGCCCGGACTGCCGCCCAACGTCCCCATGATTCGGACGCTGGCCCACCTGGAACGGGTGATTTAAGACAGAGATGACCGATATCCACATTCGCGACCTCACGACCATCGCCGACTTCAGAAAGGTCGTCGAACTGGAACACGCCATCTGGGGCTACACCGACAGCCTCGACGTGGTCACCGTTCCGGTCTTCATCTTCACCGTCAAGCGCGGCGCCGTGCTGATCGGCGCGTTCGATCGTGACGACCGGATGGTGGGCTTTGCCTACGCCGTGGTGGGCATGAAGCACGGCCAGCCGATGTTGTGGTCGCACATGACCGGCGTATTGCCCGAGTACCGCGGCGGCCTGGGCTATCGCCTGAAACTTGAGCAGCGTTCGCGGGCCCTGGCGCAGGGTTACACACTGATCGAGTGGACATTCGACCCGATGCAGGCAATGAACGCGCACTTCAACTTCGCCAAGCTCGGCGGCGTTGTCGAGGAGTACGCCGAGAATTTCTACGGTGAGTCGACCAGTGCGCTCCACCGCGGTACACCCACCGACCGCGTGATTGTCAGCTGGCGCATCGCCGAGCCGCACGTGGTACGGCGGCTGGACCAGACCCCTGGACTGCACGCCCGATCGCATGACGTGGCACAAGCACCGGTGGCCAATGCGACGACCGTGCACGGCGCCTGGCGTGACGTGGAGATCATTGACCTCGGCATCGATGAGCGGCGGTTGTGGATCGAGATTCCCACCGGCTTCACCCAAATGCAGCAGGAGGCGCCTGAGCGGGCCCTGCAGTGGCGCCTCCAGGTGCGCCAGATGTTCCAGGCTTACTTCGCCAAGGGCTATCGCGCGGTCGATTTCGTGTTGCAGCGAGAGGCCGGCTTCGGGCGATACCTGCTGGCGCGGCCGGAATAGCGCCGGAGGCCGGGTCGCCTACCCCGGTGGCCAGCTGAGCGTGCGCCCCCCGAGCAGGTGCAGGTGAACGTGGAACACCGTTTGGCCCGCCTGCGCGTTGCAGTTGAAGACGGTCCGGTAGCCGGGGCCGTCGAAGCCCTTGTCTTTGGCGATGGCCGCCGCCCGCCGCACCATTGCTCCCACCAGTCCGTCATCGCCATCAGCCAGATCGTTGAGGGTGGCGATATGCCGCTTGGGCACGATCAGCACGTGGGTGGGTGCCTGCGGATTGATGTCGTTGAAGGCGATCAATTGATCGTCCTCGTAGACCCTGGCGGCGGGGATCTCGCCGGCGATGATCTTGCAGAACAGGCAGCTCATGGGGATACATGCTTACATAAATGCGGGAGCTCGGGAGCTCGGGAGCTCGGGAGCTCGGGAGCTCGGGAGCTCGGGTGCTCGGGTACTCGGGTGCTCGGGTGCTTAGGTGCGTTGGGCGACGACCACTCGGGGGATGCCCTGCAGGTCTGGGCTGATGCGTTGCAGGGTGAGTGATTCGCCGGCGGCGATCAGCTCGGTGACCGCCGGCGCCTGTTGGTGGCCGATCTCCATCAGCAGCGTCCCGCCACGCTCGAGCTTCCCGGCGGCGCAGGCCAGGACGCCGCGGACGTCGTCCAGGCCGTCCGGTCCGGCGGCCAGGGCCGAGCGCGGCTCGAAGTCGCGGACCTCTGGGGCGAGTGCGACGTACTCGGCTTCGGTCACGTACGGCGGATTCGAGACGATCAGGCCGAATGGACCGGGGATGCCTTCAAGATAGCGGGTCTCACGAAACTCAATCCGATTGGCGACGGCGTGGCGATCGGCGTTGGCCTGCGCGGTCGCCAGGGCGGTCGGCGAAATGTCGGTGGCGATGATGCGCGCGCGCCGGCACTCGGCGGCCAGGGTCACGGCGAGGCAGCCGCTGCCGGTGCCGATGTCGGCGGCGGTGGCAAACACCAGCGACAGCGCGATCTCGATGATCAACTCGGTTTCCGGCCGCGGGATCAGTACCGCCGGCGACACGGCGAAGTCGCGGTTCCAGAACTCCTGCACGCCGGTGATGTAGGCGATCGGTTCTCGGCGACGGCGGCGTTCGATCGCAGCGGCGTAGCGGGGGTCGAAGCCGTCGGGCGGCGGATCGAGATCGCGGGCGTGGAGGGTGGCGCGGTCCCAGCCGAGCGTGTGCATCGCCAGCAGCAGCACGTCGCGCGCGGCTTCCGGCGGCGCGATGCCGGCCGCGACGAGAATGGCCTTGGCCGCGGTGAGGTGCTGCCGGAGTGTCATGTCGGGACCAGCCTGGCCGTTGGCGGCCCGGCCTACTGGCCGCTCTGCGTGACTTCGCGCAGCTTCTCCGCCGTGTAATAGGTCGAGAGCGCATCGATCAACTCGTCGAGATAGCCATCCATCACGTCGTGCAGTTGATGGGAGGTGAAGTTGATGCGGTGATCGGTGACGCGGCTCTGCGGGAAGTTGTAGGTGCGGATCTTCTCCGAGCGATCGCCGGTGCCGACCTGGCTCTTGCGGTCCTTGGCAATCGCGTCGTGCTGCTTCTGCATTTCCGCGTCGTAGAGACGGCTGCGCAGCACCTTCATGGCCTTGGCGCGGTTCTTGACCTGCGATTTTTCGTCCTGCTGCGACACCACCGTGCCGGTGGGAATGTGGGTGATGCGCACCGCCGAGTAGGTGGTGTTGACGCTCTGGCCGCCCGGTCCGCTTGAGCAGAACGTATCGATGCGCAGATCCTTCTCCTGGATCTGAATGTCGACCTCGTCTGCTTCCGGCAGCACCGCGACGGTCGCCGCCGAGGTGTGAATGCGGCCGGCCGACTCGGTGGCCGGCACGCGCTGTACCCGGTGGACGCCACTTTCGTACTTCAGCTTGCTGTAGGCGCCCTTGCCCTCGATGGCGACCACGACGTCCTTGACGCCGCCCTTGTCGGCTTCGCTGAGCGACATCAACTCGATCTTCCAGCGCTGGCGCTCGGCGTAACGGGTGTAGGCGCGATAGAGCTCGCTGGCAAACAAGGCCGCTTCCTCGCCGCCGGTGCCGGCCCGAATCTCCACCATGACGTTGCGGTCGTCATTGGGGTCCTTCGGCACCAGCAGGATCTTGATTTGATCCGACAGGCGCTCCTTGCGGACGTTCAGGTCGTTGAGCTCCTCGAGGGCAAGATCGCGCATCTCAGGGTCGCCGCCCTTGATCATCTCCTCGGTGCCGGCGATCTCCTGCGAGACGGCCTTGTAGGCGCGGTAGGTCTGGACGAGCTCCTCGATCTCCGCCAGCGCCTTGGACTGCTTGCGGAACTCGTTGGCGTCGCTCTGCACGGCGGCCGTGCCGAGCGAGGCCATCAACTCCTCGTACTTACCCTCAACGGTTTCGAGCTTGTCAAACAAACACAGACTCCTAAAGGTTGCCAGGGCCGCAGATGACACAGGATCTCACAGGGGCCGCAGATAACGCAGATGCCCTAGAACCTGGTCTCGGTGGGGCGCCCCTTTATCGGGTGCCAGAACATCTAGCCGCCGGAGACCGGCGGCAGGAACGCGACTTCGTCGCCGTCGGCCACCGCCGCCGTGAACCGCGAGTAATCGGCATTGACCGCGCACGAAATCGACTTCTGGTACGGAGACAACTCCGGAAACTCTTCCACCAGGCCGGCCCACACGGCGCCGACCGAGGCGCCGTCCGGCGCCTCGCGCACCAGCTCGCCGGCGCCGGCAATGTCGCGCAGCCGCGCAAACAGCCGAATCGTTATGCGCATGCGAGCTTGCGCGCGTGCGCGCGCGCCTCGGTGTTGTCGGGGTCGGCGGTCGCGCCTTCGATCCACACGTCGCCGCCCTCAAAGTACTCGTGCTTCCAAATCGGCACGATCTGCTTGATGCGCTCGATCGCATAGCGCGCCGCCGCAAAGGCGTCGGCCCGGTGCGGAGACGCCGCGGCAATGGCCACGCTGGCCTCACCAATCTCCATGCGGCCGGTGCGGTGATGAATCGCCAGCCGCACCGCCGGCCACTCGGCCGCCGCTTCGGTCACGATCAGGTCCAGGCCGCGTAGCGCCAGGGCGTCGTAGGCCTCGTACTCGAGGTGGAGCACCCGCCGGCCCAGGTTGTGATCGCGCACCAGGCCGATGAAGGTGGTCACCGCACCCACACCGGTGGTGTCGAGCGTACGCACCAAGGCCTCGGTGTCGAGCGTCGCCGTCGTGATGGCAGTGAGTGCGGCCATTGCAGCTAAGTAGTATACCGAGGGGCGATACCACGCCAGAAGTGATCGAGCGGGCGATGGCCGCCGCCGAGTGGAATGCCCGGCGCCATGGCGCCGGCGACATAGGCCTTGGCGTCGCGCACGGCGTCGTGGAGGCTCGCGCCTCTGGCCAGGTGGGCGGCAATGGCCGCGGCGAAGGTGCAGCCGGTGCCATGGGTGTTGGGCCCGGCGATGCGCGGGCCGCTGAACTCGTGGAACTCGCCGCGCTCGAAGAGCAAGTCGACCACGGCTGGTCCGGCCAGGTGCCCGCCCTTGATCACGACCGCGGCCGGTTTGAAGGTGGCAATGCGGCGCGCGGCTTCGCGCATGTCCTCGATCGACCGGATCGGCATCTTCGCCAGTACTTCCGCCTCCGGAATATTGGGCGTGACCACGCGCGCCAGCCGCAACAGGGTCCAGCGCAGGGCGTGCACCGCCTCCTCGTCCAGCAGGTGGTCGCCGCTCTTGGCCACCATCACCGGGTCCACCACCAGATTGGGGAGGTCGAACGATTCCACCGCCGCGGCCACGGCTTCAACGATCTGCGAGGTTGCCAGCATGCCGGTCTTGACCGCCCGGCAACCAAAATCGCCGGCGACGGCTTCGATTTGGGCCGTGACGAAGTCATCGGGCAGGACGTGAATGCCGGTGACGCCGAGGGTGTTTTGGGCGGTAACCGCGGTGATCGCGCACGTGCCATAGACGCCGTGCGCGGCAAAGGTCTTCAGGTCGGCCTGGATCCCCGCGCCGGCGCCGGAATCGGAGCCGGCGATTGTCAGGGCGGCCGGCAAGCCCCTCGACTCCGCTCGGGACAAGCCAGTAGAATTCGGTGTCATGACATCACGCCCCATCGTTTCGCACGCATCCACGATTCTCGATCAGGTCACTACGCGCGCGGGCTCCGCCAACGTGTGGACCGGCGTGCAAGCCCTTTCCGTGGTGTTCGTCGCGGCGCTCACGGCGGCGGCCGCGCAGGTCAGCTTTCCGCTGCCGTTCACGCCGGTGCCGTTCACGGTTCAGCCGATGATCGTGCTGATCGGAGCGGCGGCGCTCGGGTCCCGACTGGGCGCCCTCAGCCAGATCCTTTATCTCACGCTTGGCCTCGCCGGCCTGCCGGTGTTTGCGTTCTCGCCGGAACTGCCGCAAGGGTTCCTGCGGCTGATGGGGCCGACCGGAGGCTACCTGATGGCCTATCCGCTGGCGGCGTTTGTGACGGGCCTGCTCGCCGAGCGCGGCTTCGATCGCCGCTACCTGACCTCGATTCTCGCGATGGCGGTGGGCCTGACGGTGATCTTTGCCGGGGGCGTGCTCTGGCTCGCCAATGGCATCGGCGTCTCCGCGGCACTGGCCGTCGGCCTCTACCCGTTCGTGCTGGTTGACGTGATCAAGATCGTGGCGGCGGGCCTGGTGCTGCCAAGCGCGTGGAAGTTTCTGTCGACCAAGGCGCTGTAGGTCGCGCGCTACTTCCCGAAGATCAAGAAATACTGATACGGCAGGAAGGGCTCCTGGCGCACCAGCCGGAGCCCGGCCTTCGCGGCGTCCTTCACGACCACGTCGGGGCTGACGCGCTCCTCGGGTGAGGGGCCTGGGCCCGTCCCATCCAGCTTGAAGTCGACCACGCCGATCCGTCCTTGCGGCTTCAGTGCGCGGGCGAGATTGGCGAGCATGGTGACGCGGTCCTCCACCTCATGGTAGGCGTCCACGATCAGCACGGCATCGAGTGATCCGGCGGGCAGCCGCGGGTCGCTGTTCTGCCCGTGCACCGCGCGCACATTGGTCAGGCCCTCGCGTTGCACGCGGCGGGTGATGGCATTGATCATCTCGGTCTGCACGTCTTCGGCGTAGACCAGTCCCTGCGGCCCCACGCGGCGCGCCAGACGGATGGTGAACCAGCCGCTGCCGGCGCCAATATCGGCCACCACCGACGCCTCGGCAATGCCCATGGCGTCCATGATTTGGTCGGGCCGCTGCCAGAGATCGCGGTCGGGCGCCTCGAGCAGACCCAGATCGGAGGGCGGGAAGAGACGGCCGTGGCTGGGATTCTGCGCCCACACCGAAGTGGCCACGGACAATAACGCGGCGAGGACGAGGACGCGTTTCACGTCCCCATCATCTCTCAATCCGCCCGGAGGGCAGACATCGGATCAACCCGGGTGGCGTGGCGCGCCGGAATCCACGTGGCGACCAGCGCGACCAGTGCCAGCGCCGAGACGACGGCGGCGTAAGTGAGCGGGTCGAAGGGGCTGACGCCGAACAGCAGCGAGCCGAGCAGGCGCATCAGCAGCGATGCCGAGACCAGGCCGACCACCAGGCCGATGCCGGCCAGTGCGACGCCGCGGCCAATGAACATCCGCTGCACTTCGCTGCCGCGCGCGCCGAGCGCCATGCGGATGCCGATTTCCCGACGCCGCTGCATCACGATGTAGGCGATCACGCCGTAGATGCCGACCATGCCCAGCAACAGCGTGACCGCGGCGGCAATGCCGAGGATCACCAGCACGAACGAAGTTTGCGCCATCGACTCGCGGTAGACCTGGTCCAGCGTGCGAACACGCGCGAGGGGCAGGTTCGGGTTGAGGCTCCACACCGCGCGCTGCACTTCGGGCAGGAAGCCCGTCGACTGCAGCCGCGACGAGCGGATGGCGTAGGCGAGGGAGCGCTGGATGTACGGCGATCCGTCACCAGAGTCGGCGACCCGGACCGGCCAGTACACCATCGCCGGCGCCGGGCGCGTCGCGCCGTCCTGGCGCTCGTTACCGACCACGCCGACAATCTCGGTCCAGGGCACCTGCGGCATCTTGCGAATCCGGCGGCCAATCGCCTGGGCGGGCTCGCCCCAGTACTCGCGCGCCAGGTTGTCGCTGATCAAGGCCACCGGCGCCGCCGTGTGCGTGTCGCGCCACGTCAGGTCGCGGCCCGCGACGATGTGATTGCCCATCGCCTCGAAGTAACCCTCGCCCACGTACTTGTGGCGCCGCAGCGTTGGGATTTGTCCTTCGGGACTCGGGAAGTCCTCGACCCAGACCGGATCGTTATTGTTGTTCCCGTCCATGGGCAGCGACGAGGTGGTGCCGACCGAGACCACACCAGGCACGGACCCGATGCTGCGCACGATCTGTTCATGTAGTTGTGCGACCTGCGCGCCGTCGCTGACCACCGCGTATGGAATCGAAATGCGCAGGGTCAGCACCTCTTCCGGCTTGGTGAAGCCGGGCGGGACGTCGCGAATGGCGAGGAAGGTGCGGACCATCAGGCCCGACGCCACCAGCAGGATGGCGGCCAGCGCGACCTGCGCGACGACGAACGTGTTGCGCGCGCGATGGCGCTCGCGGCCTTCGCTCGACCCGCGCGAGCTGTCCTTGAGCGCGGCCGCCAGGTGCGGACGCGCGTACTTCACCACCGGGATGGCGCCGAACAGCAACCCCGCGACGACCGAGATCGCCAGCGTGAACACGAGCACGATCGGATCCAGCGCGATCTCGTGGAGTCGAGGCAGCTGCGCCGGCTGCAGGTAGACCAGCAACTGGATGCCGCCGTACGCCAGCGCCACGCCCAGCACACCGCCGAGCAACGCCACCAGCAGCGATTCAGACAACAACTCCCAGGCGATGCGCCGCGATTCGGCGCCAAGCGCGAGGCGCACGGCCAGTTCCTGATGCCGGCCCTCGGCGCGGACCAGGAACAGGTTGGCGACGTTGGCACACGCCACCAGCAGCACCATGGCGACGGTGCCGAGCATCAGCCACAGCATGCTGCCGATGTCGCCGACCACGTCCACTTCGAGCGGCCGCACCAGGCTGCCGAAGCGCGCTTCGTCGAACATCTTCTTGGTGAAGCCGGGCGGCAGCGGGAAGCGCTCGGTCAGGGTGGGCAGCAGCCGATCGACGTCGGCGTTGGCCTGGGCGATCGAGATGCCCGGCTTGAGCCGGGCAATGCCCTGGTAGCTGAAGCCGGCGGCATGGATTTCGGTGCGGTTGAACTTGAAGGGCAGGAAGATCGACGGGTTCTGATCCAGGAAGCGGAATCCCTCGGGCAGCACCCCGATCACTTCGCGTGGCGTGCCGTTGAGCATCAGCGACTGGCCGATGGCCGACGGGTTGCTGCTGAACACGCGCTCCCAGTAGCGGTGCGAGATCAACACCACTTCGGGACCCGTTGGCAGGTCGTCCTCGCGGGTGAACCCGCGGCCAAGCGCCGGCCGCACGCCCAGCACGCCCAGCGTGCCGTCGGTGACGTTCAGCAACTGCACCTGCTCCGGCTCACCCCGGCCGGTCACGGTCGCCGAGCCGGTGCCCCACAGGCCGATGTCCTCGAACACCTGGGCGGCGTCGCGATACATGAAATAGGTCGCCGCCGACTGGTTGAGCGGTCCAGGCATGACCCCCGGCGCCACGTGCCACACCGCCACCAGCGAGGCCGGCTGCGAATAGGGGAGCGGCTTGAGGATGATGCCGCTGACCACGCTGAAGATCAGCGCATTGGCGCCAATCGCGGCCCCCACGGTCAGGATTGCGGTGAGGGCAAAGGCCGGGCTTTTGAACAGGCGGCGAAGGGCGAGTTTCACCCTGAAAGAGACGAACGGGCGGGGTGTTAAGTTCTGGCCCGCAGGGACGGTCCCTGCGGGCCAGGCAGTCTAGTGCCGAATTCTCGACGACTGGATGTTCCCACCGTCGAGGTCGCCCTCGAACTCGGCCACGAGGGCGCCGGCCGGGCTGAAGATCTTGACGCGAATCGTCTCGCGGTGCCGGCCGGGTTCGCCGGCATCCTGCGCGAACGCTTCGTAGCGGTAGTTGCGCTGGCCGTTCCATTCGCCGATGCCGCTGAACAACACCGTGTCGATCTGCGCCCGGCGCGGACGTCCGGGCCGAATCGTCGGGTCGTCGCTGAAGGCGATGAAGTCGACCGTGCGTGATTCAAATCGGTCGTCGCGCTTTTTCCAGCCGCGCCGCCAATTGCGGCCATCCTCGTCGATGCGGATCTTGATGGAGGCACGCTCGTCGCCGCGCGCGCTTTCGCGAGCCCGGAACTCGAACATGTACTTCGCATTGTTGTCGCGGACGAAGCCGTCGCCGCGCATCTCGCCCGGGGTGGTCACTTCCTTCACCGTGACCGTGAACGAGCCGGTGGCCGTGGCCCCGGCCGTGTCAGTGACGGTGCAGTTCACGGTGGTGGTGGCGATCGGGAACGTCGCGCCCGACGCCGGCGCGCACACCGCGGTGCGGGCGCCGTTCTCCACGTCCTGGCCGACGGCGACGAAGGTCACCACCGCGCCGTTGGACCCGGTCGCGTTGACCGTGATGTTCGCCGGTGGGGTGAAGGTCGGCGCGTTGTTCAGCACCGTGACCGCGAACGTGCCGGTGCTGCTGTTACCGCGCGTATCGACCGACGAACAGCTGACGGTCGTCGTGCCGATCGGGAACGTGCTGCCACTGGCCTTCGAGCACGTCACCGTACGGTTGCCGTCGACGATGTCGGTGGCCGTGACGGTGTAGTTCATGATCCGGCCGGCGCTGCCCGTCGCGTAGAGCGGCGTGACGGCCGGCAGCGTGAGCGCGGGCGCCGTCGTGTCCGTGATGGTCACGGTAAAGGTCGCCGTCGCCGTCGCCAGCGCCACATCCGTCACCGTGCAGCTCACCGTGGTCGCGCCGATCGGGAACGTGGCGCCGGTGGCCGGCGAGCAGACCGCCGTTAGCAGTCCGTCTTCGACGTCGTTGCCGGCGGCGGCGAAGGTCACCACCCCGCCGTCAGCGCCGACGGCTTCCTGCGTGATGCTGGCCGGCGGCGCGAAGGTGGGTGCGCTGTTCAGCACGGTCACATCGAACTGGCCGGTGGTGGTGTTGCCGTGCGCATCGGTCGACGAGCAGGTGACCGCGGTGGTGCCAATCGGGAAGACGCTGCCGCTGGCCGGGACGCAGGCCACCGTCCCCGCACCGTCAACGATATCGACCGCGCTCGCGGCGAAGGTCATCACGCGGCCGGCAGCGCTGGCCAGATTGAGTGGCGTCACGACCGGCAAGGTCAGTGCGGGACCGGTCGTGTCCTCGATCGTGACCGTGAACGAAGCCGTGGCGGCGGCGTTGGCGGCATCCGTCACCGTGCAGCTCACCGCCGTCGCGCCGATCGGGAAGGTCGAGCCTGACGCCGGTGCGCAGACCGCGGCGAGCGGTCCGTCTTCAATGTCGGTACCGGACGCGGTGAAGGCCACCGTGCGCCCGCCGGCGCCGGCCGCCTCCTGGATGACGTCCGCCGGCGCCGTGAACGTCGGCGCGTTGTTGCGCACTTCGATCGAGGTGGTCGTCACTTCAGCCGCCGGCGGAATCGCGCCGGTGCTGTTGGTGTAGAACGCCGCGGCGTCCGCGAAGGACGCGGTCGCCGCGTAGGTGGCGACCGAGGGGAAGGTGACCGTGATGCTGGCGACGCCGGATGCATCCGTGGTCGCCGACTGCGCTGCCGGAGCGCCCGGGCCGCTGAACGAGAAGGTGAGCACCTGGCCGCCAAGCGCCGATGCGCCGGGCAGATCCGTCAGCGTCGCGCTGATCGTGACCGGCTTGGTCGCCGAACCGCTCACCGGCGCCATCGCCAGCGACGTGCGCTGGTAGACCGTGAAGTCAACCGCGTTCGCCGACGAGGGGTTCAGGCCGACGGCGCCGTTGAACGCCGCGCTGACCGAGTGCACGCCGCGCGCGGCAGGGTTCAGTGTCACCGTCGCGACGCCCGCGGCATTGGTCGTGGCCGACACCTGCGACGTCGCGCCGCCGGGTGCCGTCACCGTGAAGTCCACCGCTTGACCAGCACCAACCGGCAGTGCGTCGTTGCGAATCAGGGTAGCCGAGGCGGTGTATGAAGCGCCCGCCAGTGTCGCGGCAGGAGCGGTGACCGCCAGCGACGTCGCCGCCGAGACGATGGTGAGCGTGCTCGAGGCGCTCTCCGGCACCGCCGGCAGGCTGCCCGTGTGATCGGTGTAGAAGCCAGCGTTGTTGAAGAATGACACGACCGCCGTGAACGAGCCCGGCTGCGTCGCCGTGAAGGTGATGGTCGCGACGCCCGCTGCGTCGGTCACCGCCGACATATCCGGGGCGGCCCCGCCAAACGAGAAGTCCACCGTCTGGCCGGCGAGGGCCATACCGCCGGGCGAGGCGACCAGCGTGGCCGTCAGCGTCAGGGCGCTGCCCGCCGTGCCGGTCGCGCTCGCGAGCGTCAGCGCGGTGCGCTGATACGCAGTCACGCTCACGCTCGGCGTCGAAGTCGCCGTTAGCGCCGGACTCCCGGCAAATGAGGCCGAGACGGCGTAGACGCCACGCAGCGCGGCCGAAACGTTCACGCTAGCGGTGCCATCGCTCTGCGTAGTGGCGCTCAGGGTGCTGATGGCACCGCTGGGATCCGTGATGGTGAAGGCAACCGTATGCCCCCCAATCGCCGTCCCGCCGTAGCCGGTCAGCTTCGTGCTCACGGCGACCGAAGATCCGGCGAGAACGGTCGAGGCTACCGAGAGCGGCGCCAACGTCGCCGGGACAGATTGCACGACGATGCCTGCCCCTGTTGTCGCGTCCACTTCGGGTGCCAGCTGGCCGGCGCTGTTCGCGTAGTAGTCGGCGGTGCCATCGAAGGACGCGGTCACGCTCACCGCTTGGGCGGCCGCAAAGACGAACGTGGTCGAAGCCACGCCGTCGTTGTCGGTAGCTGTGGTGGTGGGGCCGACTCCGCTCACGCTGGTCGAGAATTGCACCGCCTTGCCGGCGATCGGCGTGTTCGACGGCAGCGCGACCAGTGTGGCTGACAGAGTCGTCGAGGTAGTCGCGATTGCATTCAGCACCGGCGACAACACCAGCTTGGTCTGCTGATAGACCGGCACAGTCACGGCCGCTGAGGTTGACGCGGCGAGTGACGAGTTGGCGCCGAAGGACGCATTGATCGTGTGCGCGCCTCGCGCTGTGGGCGAGAAGGTCGCGCTCGCGACGCCCTGCCCGTTGGTCGTGGCCAAGCCTTGGGTCGTTGCGCCACCGGGTGCGGTCAACGTGAAGGTGACGGGTTCGCCGACCACGGGTCCGGCCGGCGCACTGCTGCGGACCAGGGTAGTCGACGCCACGAACGAATCGCCGACCAACGACGTCGACGGCGCCGCGATGGCCGAGAGTGTCGTCTGTGCGGCGGTCACCGAGATCGACGTGGTGTCGGCCTCAGCGACGATTGGGAAGGCGCCGGTCGTGTCGGCGTAGAAACCGGCCGCGTTGAAAAACGATGCGGTCACCGGGAACGAGCCCGTACTCGGGAACGACACCGACACGCTGGCCTGGCCGGCGGCATCGGTAGTCGCTGTCTGGGGCGCAATGACGCCGCCAAACGCGAAGTCCACACTCTGGCCGCCGAGTGCGCTGCCGTCAAGCGCGCTCAGCAACGTGGCTGTCACCGTCAGGGCGCTGCCCGCCGCGCCGCTCGCGCTCGCGAGCGTCAGCGCGGTGCGCTGATACGCCGTCACGCTTGCGGCCGCCGCCGTCGAAGCGACCAGCGCCGTGGTGCCGGCATACGAGGCACTGACGGTGTAGCCGCCGCGTGCGGTCAGGGCAGGGAACATCACCGTCGCGAGCCCCTGGGCGTCAGTTGTGCCAGAGAGTGATGACGAGGCGCCACCGGGCGCCGTTAACGTGAAGCTGACCAACTGATTCGACAGCGGTCCGGCCGGCACCGTGGTGCGGCTGAGCGTCGTCGAGACACTCAACGGGTTGCCGACCAGAGCGTTGCCCGGGGCCGTGATGGCCGAGAGCGCCGTCTGAATCGACGTCACCGTCACCGTGGCGGTCGCCGTCTCGGCAACCACCGGGAATGCGCCGGTGTGGTCGGCAAAGAACGACGGGGCATTCAGGAAGGACGCCGTCATCGCGACCGTGCCCGCGTTCGGGAACGCCACCATGGTGGATGCCAGCCCGGCCGCATCGGTGACCGCCGTCGTATCGGCAACCGCTCCCCCGAATGAGAAGGCAATTAACTGACCCGACAGCGGCATGCCACTCGGGACCGCCGTCAGTGTCGCGCTGACCGCTGTCGGGGTGCCCGCGGTTGCGGCTACCGGCGCGGTCGCCATTTGCGTCTTCTGGTAAACGTTAATCGTGTTCGACACCGATGACGGTTCATGGTTGCCGTCACCCGCGAAGGTGGCGGTCAACGAATAGGATCCGCGCTCGGTCGGTGCCGGGAACGTCACGGCGGCCTCGCCGTTCATGTTGGTGACGGCAGAGTTGCTGACCGTGGAGCCGCTTGGACCCGTTAACACAAACTGCACGGTGCGAGCGCCGAGCGGACCCGCCGGTGCGGTCACGCGCGTCAGCGTCGCTGCCACCGTCAGGGTGTTGCCGACGTGCGTCGTGGCAGGCACACCGGACGCTGTCAGCGCGGTCGCCGCGCCGGTGATGGCCAGGCTGGACGTGCTGGATGAGGCCAGCAACTCGCCGGCAATGGCCGCGAAGCTCGCCGTGAACTGCGCCGGCGGCATAACGGTCCGCGTCGGTGTCACCGTCACGGTGGCCACGCCAGAGCTGTTCGTCAGTGCCGACGCTGTCCCGGTCCACGGTGGATTGGTGGGATCGCTGGGAAACGAGAAGTCAACGATCCGGCCAGCGAGCGGCGCGCTGTCGAACGTGCGCCTCAGGGTTGCACTCAACACCAGGGGACCACCGCCGGCCACGCCAGACGCCGCGCTGGTTGTCATGGTCGTCGCCTGCGCGGCGATGTTCACCGTCACGCAGAGCTGCTGCGGGCTTTGTGCGATCAGGGTCTGGCCACTGGTGTAGACGCTCGTGTAGCACACGATCGCGGGCGAACTACTCGCCGTCGGCGTCCAATTGAACGTCTTGACGCAGGGCGCTGCGCCCGTGCAAGCCGGCTGGCTGGTGCTGGCGCCGGGCGGCAACACCGGGTTGTTGATGGTGCCCGTGTAGCCGGCGTTAGCGGGCGTGAGTGTGCTCCGCATGGTGTAGGAGAACGGCTGGCCGACCGTGGCGGTGTAGGTGGTCTGACCGTCGCCCGTGGTCAGGGCCGCCGAGTACACCGCCGATGGAGCAACCGCCTGGAAGATCAGGTCGATCGGAACGCTGACCCGCGCGATGCCGTTGAAGTCGTACGACGTCAAGATCAGTTGCGCACCGTAGAAGCCGGTCGTTCGCGGAGTGAAGTTGATGACGCCGCTCTGCGAGTTGATCGTGAAGACGGATGGCGCGGCGGGGACCGGATTCGGCAGCAGTGACTCCGCAGTCGTGGCCACCCGCCACTGGTTCGTCAGGTTGTCGAATGACTGGCCCGGCAACGTGATCACGTTGTTCTGACCGGTAAAGACGGTGATGATCGCCGACGATGACGCCTGGGGCGACTTGGTGATGGCGCCGCCGTAGAGATCGACCAGGGTCGAAATACGCCACGGTTGATCGTTGTTGCCGTCCAGCAACTGGCTGATGCGGGCGCCGTTCTGCCAGGTCAACCGCACCTGTGCGCTCATCGGGAACACCAAGTAGACCACCTGCCGCGCGTACATCGTGTCCTGCGTCGGAATGATTTGGCTCACGATCGGGTTCAGCAGGAAACCGGTGGGAGGGCTGCCCGTCACCGGTGGGGCGGCGTGGCTGGTGGAGAGCACGTTGCCGTAGATGTCGGTCACGGTCACCGCCCCGCCGAGCGGCATTTCCACTCCCACGACGCCGCTGTAGGAGCCGTTAAGGCCGAACATCAGGCCAAGGGGAGGGCAGCTTTGCACGTTGGCATCGGCCGGCGTCGGGACCACGCCGGCGCAGGCGACTGGCCCGGATGCGGCCCTTGACGGATTGAAGTGTCCGAGCGCCGTGGTGGTGGGGTACCCAGGGTAGGTCCACCGCAGGCCGGCCTCGATGGTGACCTTGACCCTCACCATGCCGGGAGCCCCGACGTAGGTCAGGTCCCGTTCCCAGAAGATGTTGCCGTAGCGGAAGTGCGTGGCAAACGCCGACTCCGCAAACAGGATGATGCCGGCAAACAGGGCGACAAGGGTCAGGCAGGAACGGTTGGATCTCATCAAGGGGGGGTCCTTAGAGAAGTCGAAGAGAGTGGTTGAAGGTTGAGGCGGCTAAGAATAGCGCAATGCTGGGGAAAATGGCCGTCAATTCGAGGAATCGACGACCTCCAGGACCACTCGCAGGTGGTCCGCCGAGCCTGGCCGCTCGCCGATTAAGCTCGTCCATAGAGTGTCAGCAGACGGCACCAGGCTCGTCTCGATACGGCTACCGGCGGTCAGGATGACAGGCTTGCTGAACACGTAACGCCTGTTCCACTCCGGACGAATCTCGAGGCGCGCCAACGGCTGCCGAGCGCCATCCGGAGCAACCAGTACCAGCCGGACCCAGGCACCGGACGGCCCGCTCATGGCACGGACGGCCACGACCTGAAGCGGGCGGTCGACCCGATGGTCAGCTTCCCTGCCGGCCGCCGCCCCCAGCTCGATCGTCGTGATCGGATTTGCCGCTGCGCGAGCGAAATAGACGCCCAGCTCGCTGCGATCTGAGATGGCTGGCCCGACCGGCCGTCGATAATGCATCCGCAGCACCACCGCGGCATTCACAGGAACTCGAAACGCCGCATTGGCTTCGAGCGGTGCCGCGGCTTCGCCGGGCTGCCACAGGCCAAGGACCTGTTCACGCCCGCCACTTCTGGCGATGATCTCCGCCCGGCGTACCATCGCCGGCGTCCCCGGCCGAAGATCGACGGCGCGAATCAAGCGGCCGGCGATCCGCCGCGCCGGCATGGCCACGTCATGGACCACATCGCGCTGGTTACCCGCCATGGAGAAGGCCACCGGCATCGGCACCACGAGATCCGGTGTTCCGAGCGCCCAACGCGCCGGAACCAGCGGTTCGCGGGGTACCGGCCGGCCTTCGGGTGCGCCGCCCGTGGCCCACGTCATCAGGATGTTCAGTTCGCGACCGGTCACCGGCGCCGGCGCCTTGAACGCGCCTTCCGCAAACCACGGTGGCATGTGCCCGCTGGCGAGTGCCTGCCGAATCGGCCAAATCGCATTGCGGGCGCCGGGGTAACGCAGCAGCGCCACTCCGGAGACGCTGTCGTCCAGGTGGCAGCGCCCGCAGCGCGCTTCAAGAATGGGCACGACGTCGCGGTGAAAAGTGAATGGCGATACGGCCGTGCGGTGGGCGACGGCGGGCGCGTGGAGAGTGAAGACTGCGATGGTCGTGACGGCCGTCGCGACGGTGATCAGCAGGCGGCTCACTGCGCGGCACCCGGGACGGCTGCCATCAGGCGATCCAGGGCCTCCCCAAGCTGCGACAGTGCGGCATCGCGCTGGTCCGCCGAGCCGTAATCGAGCACGGTGTGCAGTAGCCAGCAACCTCGCACGACCAGGGCAATCGCGGCCGGCGCGTTGGCACGCACAGCGGCCGGCATGGGCTCGAGGTACGGCTCAATCGCGAGGACCCGATCGCGGATTCGCTCCTCGAGTGCGAATAGCCCAGAGAACTCGGATTGCTCGACCATGGCCCGCACCACCCGCCGATCGTCCGCCAGTGCGGCAACGATGCCGGCGAGGGTTCCAGGAATCTCGGCCGGCGACGCGCTGGCGAGGCCCAGGACGTCAAGGGTGTAGCCGCTGAACGAGAAGGTCACCTCATCTCTGGCCGCGGCCGCAGGCGGACGCAGCCGCATGGTGATCACCGCGGGAAGGGTCAGCGTGGGAATGCGCGCCTCGAAATAGCCGTCAGACTCGAGAAGGGCGAGCGGCGACTCGCGATCGCCGGCGATGACGAGGGCATTGAGGTCACGCAGCTGGTCGATCGGCACCGGCCCGCCCGAGGCATCGACGACAAAGACCCGGAGCCGGCGCTGCTCCGTCCAGAGCGCCTCGATGTGCAACGTGTCGGACGCGGCCGTAGCGAAGGCGCCGCCATAGCGAGGACCATGCACCGCGTGCGGACTAGGCTGTGCCGCGAGGGGTGGGCACAGGCCGAAGGCCGCCCAGACCAGGACCGCCGCCGGTGCGAGCCTCTTCACGGCGAAAATCATGTCACGGAAACAACCCGGTCCTCGTTCGTCTTGGATGGTAGGATAGGCGGCGCCGTTCGACGTTTCCTTGACCCCGGAGTCCACATGAAGTCGCTCATTCGTATTGCTGCCCTCACCATGCTGATGCTGCCCGCGCTGGTTTCGGCGCAGGAGCCCACCAACCCACTCGCGGGTTATTGGGAGGGAGCGATCGACGAGGGCAGTGGCCCGGTGCCGGTCTTGCTCGAGTTGCGCATCCAGGGCGACGTGGTGACCGGGCCGATTTTCATGCATGGCTTCGAGCGCTATATGCGCCCGGGCACCGTGACCGCCAATTCCGTGGAGTTCATCACCCCCCGCTTGAACGACGCCGATCGTGACGTGCCGTTGCTGTGGATCGGCCAGCTGACGGCCAACAACGAACTCGTCTTCTCCGTCGTCGCCGACGACCGCGAAGGCCCCGCGCGCGAGTTCACCCTCACCCGGAAGCAGACGCCTTAGCGGTAGCCGCCCGATGCCGCCGTCCGTTAAACTGGACGGTCATGCACGCCTTTTTCGACTCCGTCGTATCGCTGATCATCAAGACTTCCACCGACCTGCCGCCTGACGTCCGGGCCGCCATGCGGCACGCCCGCGACACCGAAGCGCCCGACTCGCGCGCTGGACAAGCGCTTAGCATCATCGGCCAGAACATCGACCAGGCCGCCGAGGTCGAGGGCGCCATCTGCCAGGACACCGGCATGCCGACCTTCGAGGTCAAGGCGCCGGTGGGCGCCAACCAGATCGTGTTGAAGCAGCAGATCAAGGAGGCGATTGCCGAGGCCACCAAACGCGGCAAGCTGCGGCCCAATTCGGTGGACTCGCTGACCGGCGAGAACAGCGGCAACAACCTCGGTCCCGGCACGCCGGTGATTCACTTCGAGCAGTGGGAACGCGACGACATCGAAGTGAAGCTGCTGCTCAAGGGCGGCGGCTGCGAGAACATGAACGCGCAGTATTCGCTGCCGGCGGAACTGCCGCACCTGGGGCGGGCTGACCGCACCCTGGAAGGCGTGCGCAAGTGCATCCTGCACGCCGTGTGGAACGCCCAGGGCAAGGGCTGCGCGCCGGGCGCCATCGGCGTCTGCATCGGCGGCGATCGCACCAGCGGCTACGTCGAAGCCAAGCAGCAACTCTTTCGCAGTCTGGACGATCTCAATCCCGATGCGCGGCTTGCCGACCTCGAAGCCGAGATCATGCGCACCGTGAACACGCTCGGCGTCGGCCCGATGGGTTTCGGCGGCCGCATCTCGCTGATTGGCTGCAAGGTGGGCGCGCAGAACCGGTTGCCGGCCAGCTTTTTTGTGTCGGTGGCCTACGACTGCTGGGCCTATCGCCGGCTCGGCGTGACCCTTGACGGCACGACCGGTGCGATCAAGGAATGGATCTACCGCGATCCATCCGTGCCGACCATTCCGATGATGGACCAGGCCGGCTTCAAGCGCACCGGCCGGGAAGTCGTGCTGCGCGCGCCGATAGACGAGGCTGCCATCCGCTCGCTCAAGGTCGGCGACGTGGTGCTGATCAGCGGCACCGCCTACACCGGCCGCGATGCCGTGCACCATCACCTGGCGAGCCACGCGCCGCCGGTCGACCTGAGCGGCGGGGTGATCTATCACTGCGGTCCGGTGGTGGCCAGGCAGGCTGATGGTTCGTGGAAGGTGACGGCCGCCGGTCCGACCACCAGCATTCGTGAAGAGCCGTACCAGGCCGACATCATCGGCAAGTACGGCATCCGCGTGGTGATGGGGAAGGGCGGCATGGGCGGCAAGACGCTGGCCGGCTTGAAGCAGCACGGGGCGGTGTACCTCAACGCCATCGGCGGCGCGGCCCAGTTCTATGCGCGGTGCATTGACCGGGTGGACGGCGTCTCGCTCCTGGAGTTTGGAACTCCTGAGGCGATGTGGCATCTACAACTCAGGGACTTTCCGGCGATCGTGACCATGGATGCCCACGGCAACAGCCTGCACAAGGATCTGGAGCAGGAGTCGGCGGGGCACCTGGCGGAACTGGCGGAAGCGAAGTTTTAGGCCCGAAAACGCATGTCTTTGCCTGTTCGTGGCGGCCAAGGCGCTTTTCACGACAGGCCAAGCCGGGCTACACTAGGAGCTAATCATGAACACTGACACCCAGACCCTCACCCCGGACATGCCCGTCCTGACCGACCCGATGATCACGGTCACCGAAGCGGCGGCCGGCAAGATTCGTGAGCTGCTGTCGGAAGAGGGCAAGCTCGAGAGCGGGTTGCGCGTCTTCGTACAGGGCGGCGGCTGCTCGGGCTTCCAGTACGGCTTGATGATCGAAGAGAGCGGCGGCGTCGGCGACCAGTTGTTCGAGTCCAACGGCGTGCGCCTGTTCGTCGATCCGGTGAGCGTCAGCTACCTGAAGGGCGCTGAAGTCGACTTTGTCGACACCATCACCGGCGGCGGCTTCACCATCAAGAACCCCAACGCCACGTCGACCTGCGGCTGCGGCTCGTCCTTCACCGCCTAGAGGATCGATGGCCAGCACCACGGCCATTCCGGATCTCGATCGGCTGAGGCCCGCCGGCACCAAGCGTTCGAGCAAGCGCGACCTGATCGTCAACGCGTTCCTCAAGCAGGAGGGACACCTGAGCGCCGACGACCTGGTCGTGCTGATCAAGCGTGAAGACGAGCGGATCAGCCGCGCCACGGTCTACCGCACCCTGCAGTGGATGGAGGAGGCGGGCATTGCCCGCAAGGTGGATTTTGGCGAAGGCCGGTTCCGCTTCGAGCATTCCTACCGGCATCCGCGGCACTTCCACCTGATCTGCAAGACCTGCAAGCGCTCGTACGAATTCCTCAGCTCCGACATCGAGTCGCTGGTCGAGGAAGTGGCGGCGGCCCGCGCCTTCACCGCCAACCAGAGCGTGGTTCAAATCTACGGCACCTGCGAGTCGTGCACCACCGGCCGGGCGCCTGAAGAGCCGGCCAACTCCGAGTTGTTGTTCGCGCGCGACGCCCTGCGCATTGCGATTGCCACCGAGCGCAGCGGCATGGAGTTTTATGGCCGCGGCGTCAAGCTGGTCAAGGACCCGCGGGCGCGCGAGGTCTTCCGCAAGCTGGCCACCGAGGAAGTGCACCACCTGAAGACGCTGGAGGCGCGCTACGACAACCTGCTGAAACAGGATCCGCTGCTCGAATCGCGGCCGACGTTCCTGTTCTTCAAGGGCGCGGCCAATGGACTGTTTGCCGCCGGCACCGATCAACTGCGCCGTGATGGGGTCGACGACCTCGAGGCCTATCGCATCGGGATTCGCTGCGAGCGCGGCTCGCATCGCTTCTTCAAGCGCTACGGCGAGCGCTTCGAGGATTCCGAGGGCAAGCAGGTGTTCCTTGAGTTTGCCGAAGAGGAACGCGAGCACCTGGAGTTGCTGATCCGCGAGTACCGGGCCCTGGTCAAGCGGCAGCGCGCCTCCGGACACAAACCCCGAGCCACTGAGCGCGCCCGTGGCGGCGCCCGCGGCAAGACCCGCAGCCGGCACGCCTAGCACTTGATCGACCTGCACCTGCACACGACCGCGTCCGACGGCCGCCTGTCGCCAGCCGACCTGGTGGCCAGGGTCGCGGCTGCCGGAATCACCACCATGAGCGTGACCGATCACGACACCGTGGCCGGCCTGGCCGTGGCCGGCGCGGCGGCGTCGGCAGCCGGGATTCGGCTGGTGCCCGGCATCGAGATCACGTCGGTCGCCGATCGCCGCGACGTTCACATGCTGGGGTACTTCTTCGACCCCGGCAGCGCGCCGCTGCTGGCGTTTCTGGAGGAGCAACGCGCACAACGGGTGGCGCGGGTTCGTGAGATCGGCGCGCGGCTGGTCCGGCTGGGCATGCCCATCGACGTTGATGCGATTGTCGACGCCGGGGCGTCGCGTCCGGGATCATCGATCGGCCGGCCACAGGTTGCGCGGGCGCTGGTGGCGGCCGGACACGTCGCCTCGGTGCAGGAGGCCTTCGAACGCTGGCTGGCTACCGGCCTGCCGGCATTCGTGCCACGCACGGGCTCCAGCCCGGCCGCGGTGGTCGATGTCATCCACGACGCCGGCGGCGTGGCTTCGATGGCCCATCCCGGCGTGACCAAGCGCGACGACCTGATTCGGCCGCTTGCCGATCACGGCCTCGACGCCATCGAACTGCACCACTCGGACCACTCGCCAGACGACGAGAGGCATTACCGCGGGCTGGCGGGCCGGTTGGGGCTGCTCGTGAGCGGCGGCTCGGACTTCCACGGCGACCCTGCGGCTTCACTCATGCCCGCCCCGCCGGCGCCGCCATCGTCGCGGGCCCGCCGCAACGCCCTGGGCCTGGTATCGCTGCCAGCGGACGCGTTCGCGGCCCTGGAGGCGCGCGCGGCCGGACGGCCGCGCCCCGCATGATCGCGGCGCCGCTGCTCGACGTGCGGGACCTGGTCAAGGACTACCAGGGACTTCGGCCGCTTCGCATCAAGTCGCTGACCCTGTCGCCCGGCGAGGTCGTGGCCCTGGGCGGGATCGACGCGATTGCCGCCGAGACCCTCGTGCATCTGGTCACCGGCGCCACGCTGCCCGACTCGGGCGAGGTCGCGCTGTTTGGCCAGAACACCAAGGCCATCACCAACAGCGACGCCTGGCTCGCCTCGCTGGATGGTATCGGGATGATCACCTCGCGCGGGGTTGTGATCGAGATGTTCACGGTGCTGCAGAACATCGCCATGTCGTTCACGCTCGAGGTCGATCCGATTGATCCGGCCGTGCTGCCGCTGGCGACCGCGCTGGCCCAGCAGGCCGGCCTGGCTGAAGCCTCGTGGCGCATGCCGGCCGGACACGCCGCGCCGGACGCCCAAATGCGCATTCACCTCGCGCGCGCACTGGCGCTTGGCCCCCGCCTGCTGATTGCCGAACACCCGTCGGCCAACCTGCCGCGCGAGAGCGTCGCCGCGTTTGGCGCCGACCTGGCCCGCCTCGCGCGCGGCCGCGGGCTCGCCCTGCTGGCTCTGACGGCCGACCAGGACCTGGCCAAAGCGATCGGCGGACAGCGGCTCGATCTGGTGGCCGCCACCGGCGAACTGAAGCCGCCCGGACTGTTCACGAAATTGTTTGGTTGACCCCGATCCCCGATGCCCCCTTCCCTCATCCTCTTCGACATCGATGGCACGCTGCTCTTGAGCGGCCGTGCCGGCCTGCGCGCCATGACCCGCGCGTTCACCGCCACTTTCGGGGCCGGCGACGTGTTTGGCACCATGTCATTTGCCGGGCGAACCGACTCCTACCTGGTTTCGCAAGCGCTCAAGGCCGCCGGGCTGCCCGACACCGCCCAGAACCACGCCCGCTTCCGTGACACCTATCTGCCGCTGTTGGCCGAGGAAATTCAGCAGCCGGGCACCGGCCACAAGGGACTGTTGCCCGGAGCACGCGAGCTGGTCGCGGCTTTGCTCGAGCACGATCACATTCACACGGCGCTACTGACCGGCAACTACCGCCAGGCCGCCGAGATCAAGCTCACGCACTTTGAACTGTGGGACTTCTTCGAGTGGGGCGCCTTCAGTGACGATGCGGCGGATCGCAATGCGCTGGTGCCGATCGCCCGCCAGCGGGCGGAGATCTACGATGTGCCGGCCGAGGCGCTGGAGCGGGTGATCGTGATTGGCGACACCCCGCACGACATCGAGTGCGCCCGCGCCGGCGGCGCGCGATCGATCGCCGTGGCCACCGGCGGCTATTCGGTCGAGCAGTTGCGGGCAGCCGGCGCTGATGTCGTGCTGGCGGATTTGTCTGATACCGCCGAGGTCGTCACGCTGCTGATATGATTCCTTTGGCGCCACCGCGATCACGCGGACAGGCACGGAAGTGAACGGGGCCCGGTGGCCCTCCCGGTCTTCAAAATCGGTCGCTGCCTCCTTGCGGGGCAGGCTGGGTTCGACTCCCAGGCGCTTCCGCCAATCACGAGGGTTCAAACACGCGGGTTAATCCGCCACTCCCAGCCAGTAGGCGATCAGGCGTTGCGTCTCGAACAAGGTGAAGCGCAAGGTGCCGCGGTCGCGCCACCAGTAGTCGACATCACTGGTGTCGTAGCGGGAGGCGCGGATGATGGCGCGGGTGTTGGTCGTGGCCAACCGGCCGTGAATCGCCAGGCCGGCCCGCCGGGTGTGCTGCTTCGAGGTCACGACAATGACGCGTGACCACTTTCGGGCGATGGCCAGCTCACGCAGGATGTTCGCCTCGTCTTTGGTGCTGTCCTGCTCGTCCACGATGTCGATGGCCGCCGCCGGTACGCCGAGTTGCCGCAAGACGTCGATCTGAATATCGATCTCGCGCTGAAAGGACACGCCTCGTCGCTGCAACTCCGCCTCGCCATCGTCGCCGAACTGGCGCACCAGCAGCAGCCGGGGCGCCCAGCCTTCGTTGAACAGATCGACGGCCTCGAGCGGACGCTCGAACATGGTGCCACCGAGGACGAAGATGGCGTCGGCCTTCTCGAGGGGGTTTTCGACCACCAGCCAGGCGCCGAGGCGCGGCGCGGTCACGGCGGCAATTGCCAGGAACAGTGCGGCCAGCGCCGCGAAGCGAATCAGGTAACGTTTCAATCGACGAACTCCGGCCCCAACCCGCAGGGGCCGGACCTTACTCTATCCTTCAACGAGCCGCACGTCTCCGGCCCGAGGTCCTTTTTGGGATTCCTCGATGACGAAGTCGACGCGCTGTCCTTCGCGCAGCAGTTCAAACACCGCACCGCGAACCGAACTACGGTGAAAGAAGTGCTCCAGGCCCGATTCGTCGCGAATGAATCCAAAGCCCTTGTCGATGAGGAGCCGTGCGATTGTTCCGGTCGGCATAACCTGTCCTCCGATGAACCGAAGTCTGGAAGAAACGCCCTCCAGGCCGCCACACCCACGATACCGGTGGTATCAAAAATGAGGCCGACTAAACTGTGGCCACAGGCAAGGGGGGACGCGTAAAACGCGGCCAGTGTAGGCAGGTCAACAATGGGAAGTCAAGCATACGTCACAGTTTGTAACGCTGTTTACCCAGCTCAACCTTTCAAGCGGCAGGTTGGCGTTTTTGCACGTGTTTTCAATGATTAAGGCCATCGTACTGGCGGCCGGCGCCTCGTCTCGGATGGGCCAGGCCAAGGCTGCTTTGCCGCTTGGGACCACGGGGGAAACCGTCCTCGCCCGGGTCGTGCGAACCCTGCTTGCCGCCGGGCTGCCGTCGGTTGCCGTCGTGGCAGGCGCCCATCTCGATGCTGTCCGCGCTGCAATGCCGGCCCGCGAACCCCGCGCGCACCTGGTCGAGCATCCGGGGTGGGCCGAAGGGCAACTGTCGTCGCTGCTGGCCGGCCTCGGCGCGGTGGATAGTCCGCAACTCGAGGCGGTCCTGGTGACGCTGGTTGATGTCCCGCTCGTCCGGCCCGACTCGGTGGCCGCGATCGTTCAGGCGTGGCGTCAGACGCGGGCTCCGATCGTCCGGCCGGTTGACCTGTCGACTGCGCTCAGCCCGGGTGGGCAGCGCCATGGGCATCCGGTGGTGTTCGACCGTTCGGTGTTCGACGACCTGCGGCGCGCCGACCGCGCGATTGGCGCCAAGGCTGTGTTCGCGCTGCACGAAGCGCGGCGTCTCGACGTGCCGATTACGGACGAAGGGGCGTTCAGGGATATCGACACGCCGGCAGACTACCGCGCGATTCAAGACGAGCCCGGCCGCTAGGCCGGCAGGGCTGCCGCTTACTGGCACACGGGCTGTATGCCCTGCCCCCGGATCTGCATGAACACCTTGGTGGTGGCGTCGCCGTGGCTGCAGCCGTTCAGGCGGTAGCGCAGGTACTCCAGCACCCAGACGACGGCGCCTTCGTTGTTGACGTAGGTCGAGCCGGCAGCGCGGCCCAGGCTGTCGCGGTACTTCGCCTGCAGCGCATTCATGAAGTCGAGGCCCTCGTTGCGCGGCGGAAAGGGGATGGTGCCTGACGGCGTGGCGGCGCACACCAGGGTTCCACCCGTGCCGCTCACTTGATCGAGGGTACGCTGCGAGGCGGTGGAGTGATCGCACTGGCCGACGCGTTGGCGGGCGTACTCGGTCAGCCAGATCACGGTTCCCTCAGGATCGACGTAGGTCAGCGACTGTCCGGCTCGGAGTTCGTTCTGGTAGATCCCGATCAACTGCGTGTAGAAGTCGTTCGGCTCGTTGCGCGGCGGGAAGGAGACGGTGCCCGACACGCCGCTGCCGTAAAGCGCCTGCGCGCCGGCGATGTCGTCGCTGACCAGATTATCCACGTTGCTGATTGTCGAGTTCATGATCGCCGTCACGCTTTGGCCATTCTCGTCTGGGTGGTCAAGGCCGAGCGCATGCCCAAGTTCGTGTATAGCGACACGTCGGAAATCCCGCAGGTCGGATCGGAGGCTTCCGCGATAGGAATTCCACGAATACTCGGTGTTGAAGACGACGTCGGCCTCGGTCATGCGCGACCCGCGGTACCAATAAAGCGTCGTAGCCAGCGTTCGTGAGCCAAAGTCCTCGCCGAACAATGTGCTGTCGAAGAACACGCTGTTTACGGAGTCGCCACTGACTTTGGCCACCGTCGAGTCGCGCACCACCGTGAAACGGGAATTGTTGAGGTAAGCATTCCAAATTGCCATCGCACTTTCGCCCACCGATCCCCAACTGGGCGCGCCATCGATCAGTGTGCCCGAAGGGCCGAGTTGCAGATGCATGACGATGGAGCCATTGGCCCACTTGGGGCCCTCCAGCGCGTAGCTGCGCGTCGGCGTCGAGGTTGACAGCGCGATTGTCGCGATCACTGTCGCACCGAGCGCTAGCCTCGCCAGGCGCGTCATCGGGCGCCTGCATTCTGCCTCGCGCGAACGGCCGCCGCCAGGTCAGACAGTCGCATCGGTGTAATCGATTGAAACGTAGGAGGGCGCTGGGCACCAATTTCGGTCAGCGTCCCAAGTGCCCGGCCGTCATTGGTCCGAACCCGATCGATGCCGTCCGCGGTTCCACGCTCAACTCGGAAACGTCCGTAGGACAAGCCAACCAGCGGACTGATCGATTTAGCGGTGCCAGCCACGAACAACACGCTACGCTGGCCGTTCACGAAATTCGGCATACCCGCCACTTGCAACGTCAGGTCGCCGACGGTTCCGCCGAGAAACTGAAGCTGCGTCATCGCCCCGACCGTGCCCTTCCACACATCCTCAACCCGAAAGGTCACGATGGTGTGGATGGTTCGGCCTTGGGACGAAGTGTCCATCACGGAGCGCTGGCTGATGACCTCCCCGACAAAGATCGTCTGGGCTTCCGCGACGAGCTGGTCAAAAGTGGGTGGGATGACACTGGTGGAACGAGCCACGCCGGTCGCGGCCAGGGTACAGACCAGGGTCGCCAGCAACAGGCGTCGGAACATCAGGAAGCCTCCTCTGGGGACAGGATAGCTGAAGTGCTGGGGTGCTGAAGTGCTGAAGTGCCGGGGTGCTGAGGTGCTGAGGTGCACATCAGCACCCGAGCACCCGAGCACCCCAGCACTGGAATCTATCCGATCGTGAACGGGATGCTGGCGCGGGTGGTGCCCCAATCGATGTGGAGCGTGGCGCCGGCCGGCGTGTCGTCGATCGAGAAGGTGAGCTGCTCGGCGGCGGCCGGGGCCTTGCCGAGAGTCATTGGGGCGCGGCCGAGGTCTTCGCCCTTGGGATAGGGGATGCCCCACTGGCCGGTCTTCTTGCTGACCACCAGGTGCCAGGTGCCGCCGGTGGGGATGGTGTAGAGCGTGTAGGTGCCGGCCGGCACGTGCAGCGAGCCGAACATCAGCGCCTTGCTGGTCGTCAAGGTCGTGGCGGCGTCGGCGCCGGTGCGCCACTCGCGGCCCTCGTACGGGTCGATGTCCTTGCCGGGCGTGCGGCCCTTCAGGGAGGGCCGGCCGTATTCGATCGAGAGGTTGCCGCCATCGATGGTCCATTCGGTGCGGACGTGCGGGCTGCCGCCGCCGCCGGTCTTGAGGTCGGTCGTCTTCTGCGCGCTTACGGCACCGCCAAATGCCGTCGCGACAATCGCGAGGGCCAGAACAATTCGCTTCATCAGTGTCTCCTTCGCACGGCCGAGCTTGGCCTAGCGTGATCAGAGGATCATCGTAACCCGGGAGGCGACAAAACCGCGCTTCGGCGGTTCGCCCCATCCAATCCCGGCGTTGAGGTTTGCCGGGTTCTGTGTGACCCTTTCGGGTTGAGGATGTTATGAGCGCCCCCCGCGTCTGGCATTCGCTCAGCTGGCGCCTGCTGAGCGCTATTTCGCTGCTGCTGGCCTCGATGCTGGCCGTGGTGCTGTGGTTCGCGACCCGGGAAGTGCAGTCGGCGCTGACGGAGGCGTCATCGGAACGGGCCCAATCGAGCGCCGCGGAAGTCGCGTCGCTGCTTGAAGAGTCGTCGCGCGTCGGATTGGCGCAACTGCGCCTGGCGGCCGCGCATCCCGACGTGAGGGCCTTTCTGCGGACTCGCGACCCCGAGCGGCTCGGTCTGGCCGAGGACGCGATGCGGAGGCCAGCCGGAAACCAGCGCCCACGCACAGTCACGCTGTGGTCCCTCGATAACGTCAAAGTCGCCGAGGTCGTGCTGGCCGATGAAACCGTGGCCGACCGCCTCATGCCGTCGCCAACCGGCGCGCCGGCGCAAGAGGGTATCGGTCCGTTCCGCTCGCTCGACGGGCTGACCTACTTCGATGTGTCGGCGCTTGTCAGCGACGACTATCCCGGCCTCAACGGACTGGGCACGGTGGTCCTGCGCAGCCCGATCAACCCCGCCTCGGCGGAGGTGCTGCGCCGCCTGGTGGGACCCGACACCAGGATCCACTTCGGCAACGCCGATGGCAGCCTGTGGTTTGACATTTCGACGGGAGTCGCCGAGGCCGGTCCGCCCGCTGATCCCGGCGGCGACACGGCGGCGATTCTCGCCTCGGTCATGGTCCGCAATACTCCATGGCTTGTCAGCGTGGAGATGGATCCGGTTGCGACCGCCGCGCCGGCCCGCCAGTTCCTGCGGCGGATGATCGGCTTTGGCGCGCTGTTCTCCATCACCGGCATCCTGATTGTCGCGGCGATCCTGCGGCGCCTGACCACGCCGCTGGCCGAACTCACGGCCGCGACCGAGGCCGTGGCCGCGGGCGATTACTCGCGCAAATTCGGCGATCAGCGGCTGGACGAAGTCGGGCGACTGGGCCGGGCCTTCGACGCGATGACGGCGACCATCGATCGCGATGTCTCCGAGCGCAAGGAAGCCGCGCGCCGGCTGCAGGAGAACGAAGATCGCATGCGCTACACGCTGGGCGCGGCACGAGTCGGCACCTGGCAGATGGAGATGGAAAGTCTCGACGTGCGCTTCTCCGACAACATGGCGCCGCTGTTCGGGCTGGCGCCGCCGGAGCTGCCCGAGTCCAAGGACGGCGTCATCGCGCTGATTCACCCGGATGACCGGGAGGCGGTCATCGCGTGTATGGCGCGCGAGGCCTGCGACGACCGCGATCACGAAATTCAGTTCCGCGCCCTGCAGCCAGACGGTTCGTACAAGTGGGCGCTCGGCCGCTCTCGCATGACGACCGATGCCACCGGCGCCTCCCGCATCCTCGGAGTGTGTTTCGACATCTCGGAGCAGCGCCTTCTCGAGGAGCGGCTGATGCAGTCGCAGAAGATGGACGCGATCGGCAAGCTGGCCGGCGGCGTCGCTCACGACTTCAACAACCTGCTGACCGCGATCCTGGGTTTCGGGCAATTCCTGCTCGACAGCCTCGACGCTGGCGACTCGCGCCGCGGGCAGGTCGAGGAGATCCTGCGGGCGGGCCGCCGCGCGGCCGATCTCACCGCGCAGTTGCTGTCGTTCAGCCGCCAGCAATTGGTGCAGCCTGCAGTGGTCGATCCCAATGCCGCCGTGACCGAGACGCTCAGCCTGCTCAGCCGGCTGGTGGGGGAGAACATCGTGGTCGAAGCGCGCCTGGACCCCGGCATCGGCATGGTGCGCGCGGACCCGGCACAGTTGCAGCAGATCGTGATGAACCTGGTAATCAACGCGCGCGACGCCATGCCCGAGGGCGGCCGCCTGACCGTCGAGACGGCCAACGTCACGATGGATCAGTCGTACAGCACGCCGCAGTTCGCGGTCACGCCGGGCGACTACGTCATGCTGGCCGTCGTCGACACCGGCGTCGGCATCACCGACGAGGTGCGGGCGCGGATGTTCGAACCCTTCTTCACGACCAAGGCGCGGGGACAGGGCACCGGTCTTGGCCTGGCCACGGTCTACGGCGCGGTCAAACAGTGCGGCGGCTATGTCTGGGTCTACAGCGACCCCGGCCGTGGCAGCACCTTCAAGGTGTACTTGCCCAGACTGGCGGCTGACGCCATACCGGCCGTGACGGCGCCGGTGCCGGATCGGCCCGCCGGCGGCACCGAGACCCTGTTGTTGGTGGAGGATGAGGAAGCCGTGCGCTCGCTGACCAGCATGATCCTGGAACGGGCCGGCTATCGCGTGGTGGCGGCGGCGAACGCACGCGAAGCCGAGGCCTTGCATCTTGACTACTCGGGTGCCATCACGTTGCTGCTGACCGACGTGGTGCTGCCGGGCGCCAGCGGGCCCGAATTGTTTCAGCGCCTGGCGATGCGCGATCCCCGCCTCAAGGTGCTCTACATGTCCGGCTACACCGACGATGCGGTGTTCCGGACCGGCCGATTGCAGCCGGGCGTGGCGTTCATCCAGAAGCCGTTCTCGGCCGAGGGAATTCGGCGCAAGGTGCGGGAGGTGATTGATGGGCAATAGATCAGGACTTGGCGCGGTACCTGGTTTCTGCACTGCCGATGCATGGAGCTGATGCCAGAAACTGCCAACTTCCAGTCTACCGCGACGACTTTCAGGCCATAAGTCCAGTGGCACAGGCCGTGCTCCTTCTCGTGGCATGGACAAGAACGAACTCCAGGAGCGAAGCCTGAGATTTGCCGTGGCGATTACCGGCTTCACGAACGTCATGCGAGAAAACCCGGCGAGCCGCGGACCCGCGGACCAGTTGTCTCGTTGCGCCACCTCGGTGGGCGCAAACTACCGCGCCGCCTGCCGCGCGCGGTCGCGGGCCGAGTTCATTTCGAAGCTGGGGATTGTCGTCGAGGAAATTGACGAGGCCGTCTATTGGATCGAACTCGTGTCCCGTAGCGGCTTGACGTCAACGCCTGCTCTGGAAGGATTACTAGACGAGGCGCAGCAGCTGCGCGCGATCTTCGCCGCTTCCTATGGCACGGCGCGCAAGAATCATCAGCTTGCCCAGAAGCACCATCGTCTCATTCGATGACGTGCTCCCCAAATCCCAAATCCCAAATCCCCAAATCAGAGAGCCAAATCTCCAACTCGCCAACTCACCACATCACCAAATCACCTGTCCCGCCCGCGCCTAACACGCCGTCTGCGTCCGCTCGACACCCAGATCGAACGCCGGTCGCAGCCGCGTCCCGGCGATGTTGCCGGCAAACGCCGCCACCAGCCACAGCCAGCCATGAAAGCTGCCCGAGGCGATGCCGCCGAAATACGCGCCGATGTTGCAGCCGTAGGAGATGCGGGCACCGTAGCCGAGCAGCAGGCCGCCAATTACCGCCGCGACCAACGACCGGTTCGACACCTTCCACACCGGGGCAAACTTGCCGGCCAGGATCGCGGCCATCAGCGCGCCGAGAATGATGCCGATGTCCATCACCGAGGTGGCGTCGGTGAGCACGCTGGCGCGTAGCGCCGTGGCCTGCGCCGGTGTCGACCAGTAGGCCCACGACGCGACGTCGATGCCGAGTGCCGAGAATCCCTTCGCGCCCCAGAGCGCAAATGCCCCGGTCACCCCCCACGGGCGTCCGCCAATCATCAGGGTGGCGATGTTCACAGCCGCCAGGCCGATCGCGCCGGCGACAAGCGGCCAGGGGCCGGAGAGCCACCGCGGTTGGTGGCCGGCTTGAATCTCAGACACGATCTCGCCGTGCCGGCGCTGTTCGGCCACGCGTGTGAACCAGGCGATACCGGCGAACAGGGCGAGGCACACCGCCAGTCCGGCCCACGGCCCCATCACGGTCACGACCGACGTGGCGGCGAAGGCCGGCTGCGCGTTCCACCACGGCGTGTGCGCCGTGCCGACCACCGAGCCGACAATGAAGAAGAAGAGCGTGACCAGCATGCGGGTGCTGCCGCCGCCGACGCTGAAGAGCGTGCCCGACGCGCAGCCGCCGCCCAGTTGCATGCCCAGGCCGAAGATGAAGGCACCGGCGACGACGCCGATCCCCGCGGGCGAAATCGATCCGCGCACCGGTTGCCCCCACACCGAACCGGCGGCGATCAACGGGAAGAACACGGCGCAGGTAAGGGCCAGCATCAGCATCTGCGCGCGCAGCCCGGCGCCGCGGCGATCGGCAATGAAGGCGCGCCAGGCCGAGGTGAAGCCGAAGGCGGCGTGATAGAGAACGATGCCGGCGCCGGCACCGACGAAGAACAGGGCCGCCTGTCGCCAACTGACTGCGGCATTCAGGTACCACCCCGCCAGGGCGATGGTGGCGAGCGTGATGACCGCCGATCCGGGCACCATCCGGCCGCCTAGAACCTGACGCCCGCGCTCACGCCCAATGTGCGTGGCCGGCCGTTCTCGCCGATGAACCCCGACGGCGCGAAGCCCTGGTAGGGGATGGCAATCGGCACATACATCGTGTCGAAGGCGTTGCGGATCCAGGCTTCGCCGAACAGCCACTTGCCGCGCGCGCCGGCGCGGAAGTTGGCGAGGCGATAGGTGTCCTGGCGGGCGGTGTTGGCCTCGTCGTACTCGAAGGCGCCGTAGGTCACCACTTCGCCTCGGCCGTAGATCGTCACCGCCGAGTTGATGGCGCGCGACCACTGGGCGCCGACCAGCGCGGTGAAGTCAGGCGTGTACGGCAACTTCTTGCCGGCGACATCGACGCCACCGGCCTGCGTCGCGGCGGAAAAGCGCGCGTGGGTGTAGCCAAACGAACCGAACAGGTCGAGCGTGGCCAGCGGCCGGGCCGTGAGTTCCACCTCCACCCCGCGGCTGGCCGCGCCGCCGACGTTGGCGATGAAGAACTGGCCCGGCACGAACGGGTTGGGAACGTTCAGCTGCAGGTCATCCCACTCGATGGCGAAGATCGCGGCGCTCGCCGACACCCGGCCCGCGGCCAGCGTCGACTTGACTCCGCCTTCGACGTGCCAGGCATGCTCCTCGCCGTAGGCTTCGCTGCCCGGCAAGGCGGCCGGGTTGAAGCCGCCGGCCTTGAACCCGCGGCTGGCCGAGGCGTAGAGGGTGCTGTCGGTGGTGGGCCGGAAGGCGAACGCGAACTGCGGCGAGACATCCGAGAACGTATCATCGGCGGCGACCGGGTTTGCCGGAGCGATGGCCGGCGAGAAGAACGTGTTGAGGGTCGCGTCGCTCTGTTCGCGATCGAAACGCACGCCTACGGTCAGGTCCACCCGCTCGTTGAAGCTCATGGTGCCATGTCCGAAGACGCCGATGCCGCTACTGTCGATCGCCGCTTCCGGCGAGGTCTGCGCCACCGGAAACGGAATCAGCGGCGACAGCACGAAGGCGTTGAGGGAGTTGACCGCCAGCTGGTCGTAGTTCTGCCTGAAATAGTCAACGCCGCCCAGCCACTTCAGGGTGATCGCATCTGAAAGCTGCAACGGCGCGCTCTCGGGCGACGCCAGCCGAATCTCCTGCGTGAACTGGAAATCCTTTTCGTCGTTGCGCCGGGTCGCCAGGGCGAGCGGGGTGTAGTCGAGGTCGGTTTCGTCGGCAGTGGTCCACTTGACGAAACCCGTGGTGCTTTCAATCGACACCCGTTCGCCGTTGCCGCGCAGGTTGACGGTGGTGGCATTGATGTCGCGATTGGTGAACCCTTCGAAATCGCGCGAAACCGCGAACGGCGTGGCGCGAATCGCGCCGAGGTCGGCCAGCGCGTAGTCGCCATCACGGTTGCGCTCGTGCGAGTAGATCACGCGCGCCTGCCAGTTGGCGTTGGGCGTCAGCATCAGCTGCGCCTTGGCGAACGTGCCGTCGCGGAAGTCGAGGTCGTTGCCGGTCGCGCGATTGACGGTGTAGCCGTCGCGCTGCTGGCGGCCGGCGGCGAGGCTGATGGCCGCCTTGTCGCCCAGCGGCCCCGAGATGTTGCCCCGCACCTGCTTCGAGCCAAAGTCGCCGAACGGCGCCACGATTGCGCCGGTCCAGCGCGCGGTCGACGGCCGGGCGCTGGTGACATTGACGATGCCGCCGAGCGTGTTGCGGCCGAAGAGCGGACTCTGCGGCCCGCGCACGAATTCAATCTGGTCGACGTCGAGCAATTCGACATTCGAGGAATTGCTGTTCAACTGCGGCACGCCGTCGATATAGGTGGTGATGGCCGGGTTGCCCGGGCTGGAGCCGATGCCGCGAAAGCGGGCGTTGCTCACCTTGCGGGCGGTGAACTCGGTGAACACGGTGTTGGGCGCGAACATCGCGGCATCGGTGATCACTTGCAGGCCGGCGCCGGCAATCGTCTCAGCGGTCACGGCGGTGACGCTGGCCGGCACCGCCTTCACATCTTCCGCCTCTTTCTGGGCGGTGACGATCACCGTTGGCAGGACGACTGTGGGCGGCGCCGACTGAGCGAACGACGCAGCGGGAGCGGCCAGGGCGATCAGGATGACAAGACGCAGGCTGAACATCTCTTCATTATGCACGGCCCAAGCGGCGGCGATTCCGGCCCTGCATCCTTTCGTCCCTGAATACTGCCATAGGGCCGACAACGTTTCCCCGGGCCGTGGTCGGGGACCGATTTGACAAGATACCCCGGCTGTTTCGCGGTGTCGCGCAGGGCGGCACCCATGGGGACCCGCGCAGGAAGGATGCCCAGCGTTCGGTATAGGCTAGCGCGAGACGATGATTCGCTGGATGGTGTGTACCGGTGTGGCGTGGGCCGTGGCCATGGCCAGCCTGGCGGGACAGCCCGGGCGCCTCGCGTTTCCCGGCACGATCGATCAGCACCCGGCGATCGAATACCGCACGACGCCGGCCACCGATGTGGTCTCGCTGCTGCGACGCGACCTCGCGTCCGGCGCTCCGGGTTTGGACTTCGACGGTCGGCTTGGCTACCTGCGCTCGCTGCTGGCTCGCCTGGACGTGCCGATCGAGTCTCAAGTGCTGCTGTTTTCGAAGACCGGCATTCAGCACCCCTACACCGATCCCGAACACCCGCGCGCGCTCTATTTCAACGATCGCGTCATTGTCGGCTACATTCCGGGCGCGCCGGTCATTGAGCTTGCGGCTCACGACCCGTCACAGGGCGTGATCTTCCACACCCTGGCGCAGGACGCGGCCGGCCCGCCGCGGATCGCGCGCCCCGACCGCTGCCTCGGCTGCCACCTGTCGGCGAACAGCCTCGACGTGCCGGGGATTCTCGTCCGCAGCATGTTCACCGACGCCACCGGCCGCACGCGGCCGCAACTGGGCAGTGCGCTGGTGGATCACCGCACGCCGCTCGAGCAGCGCTGGGGCGGGTGGTATGTCACGGGCACTCACGGCGCCGCGCGCCACCGCGGCAATGCCATGGTCACCGACAACCTGGCTCCCGAGTCGGCCGTCAACGCGACCACCCTCAACCGCACTCGCCTGGATCCGCGGGTGGACGGCGAGGCCTACCCGCTGGCCACGAGCGACATCGCCGCGCTCCTGGTGTTCGATCACCAGGGCCATGCCACCAACCTGTTGACGCGGCTTGGCTGGGAGACCCGGATCGCGCTGGCGGAATCGCGGCTCGACCTGTCGACGGGCGAGCTGCGCGACCTGGTGCATGAGACCGCCGGCTACCTGTTGTTCGTGGACGAGACGCCCCTGCCGGCGCCGGTTCGCGGCGTCTCCGGGTTTACGACGGTGTTTGGCGGCGGCGGCCCGCGCGATCGCCGCGGCCGTTCGCTGCGCGAACTCGACTTGCAAACGCGGTTGTTCCGCTACCGCTGCAGCTACATGATCTATTCGCCGGCATTCGATGCGCTGCCGGCGGCGGCCCGCGCCGCGGTGTATGCGCGGATGCAGCATGTGCTCGCCGATCGTGACGACCGCGAGGTGAGCGAAATTCTCGATGACACGCGGAAAGGCTGGCGGTAATGCTCGTGTGGATCATGGTGGCCGGCGGCCTGGGCAGTGGCGCCCGCTACCTGGTTGGCCGGTGGGTGCTGGAGCGCTTCGGCGCGGCGTTTCCGTTCGGGACGCTGATGGTCAACGTCGCCGGGTGCTTCGCGCTGGGGATGCTCGCCCACGTCGCCGCCTCGGCGGCGTGGAGTCCTGAACTGCGGGCCGCGGTGTTTGTCGGCTTTCTTGGCGGGTTCACCACCTATTCCAGTTTCAACCAGGAGACGATTGCGCTGCTGACGAACGGCTCGGCGGCGATGGCCGTCCTGAACATCGGACTGACCCTGGCGGCGGGTCTGGCCGCCGGTTGGCTGGGGCTCGTGGCCGCGCGGCAACTTGTGGCATAGTCCGGCGCATGCGCAACATGCTTGTCGTGGTGGCGGCGGCCTGGCTGTCGGTGGTGGCGTTGCCGCCGGTCGGAACCCACGCCCAGGTCTCGCCGCCTGCCTCCGCGTCGTGGCGCCAGTGGGGCGGACCGACGCGCGACTTCATCATTGCGACGACCGGTCTTGCTGACAAGTGGCCCGATGCCGGCCCGCCGGTGCTCTGGAGCCGGCCGCTGGGGCCGGGTCACTCGGCGATTCTCGCAGACGAGGGGCGTCTCTACACGATGTATCGCGCCGGCAACGGGCGCGCCAAGCAGGGGCCGTGGGACGCAGAAGAGACAGTGGTCGCCATGGACGCGGCGTCGGGCCAGACGCGGTGGGAGCACCGGTATCCATCCCGGCGCGAAGACTTCAGCTTTGGCGCCGGCCCGCACTCGACACCACTGATCGTCGGCGAGCGGCTGTTCACGATCGGCACCAACAAGCAGTTGTTCGCGTTCGACAAGAACAGCGGCCGGGTGCTGTGGTCGCACGATCTGATCAAGGAGTTCAATTCGCCCGAGCTGCTCATCCGTCCGGTCGTGAAGACCGGTTACGGCTGCAGCCCGATTGCCTACCGCGACACCATCATCTGCAGCGTCGGCGGCCCGGGCCAGGCGGTGATGGCCTTCCGCCAGAGCGACGGCGGCGTGGTCTGGAAGAGCGGCGACTTTCTCACTTCAGAGGCGCCGCCGATCCTGATTGAGATGGGCGGCCGGCCGCAGCTTGTGATTTTCGGCGGCGGCACCGTGAACGGGCTCGACCCCGCGAACGGCACGGTGCTGTGGTCGCATCCGCACGATCCCGGCAACGACCTCAACTGCGCGACCCCGCTGTTCGGGCCCGACAACATCCTGTTCGTGTCGTCGGCCTACCGGGCGGGCAGCCGCGCCATCCAACTCCGGCAGGACGGCGCCGCCACCCACACCGACGAGTTGTGGTTCACCAACCGCGTGCGCTTCATGTTCCTCAACGCCATTCGCCTGGGCGATTACGTCTATGGCACCACCGGCGATTTCGGCCCGGCGTTCCTGACCGCCCTCAACATCAAGACCGGCCAGGCGGCCTGGCAGCACCGCGGCTTCGGCCGCGCCAGCCTGATTCACGCCGACGGCAAGACCATCATCATGGATGAAGATGGCGACCTCGCCCTGGCCAGGCTCGCGCCCGAGGGCGTGACCATCCTGTCGGAAGCCAAGAAGGTGTTCGACACCACGTCGTGGACCGTGCCCACGCTGGTGGGCCGGACCTTGTATGCGCGCGACCGCGAGAAGATCGTGGCGCTCGACCTGGGAGCCCAATGACCCGGACCATCGCGTCCACAGTCGGCGTCCTCGCGTTCGCCACCGCGGCACTGGTCGGCCAGGCACCGGATCTGTCCGGCACCTGGAAACTGGACCCGGCGTCGAGCCAGATGGTGGCGACGGCGGGCTTCACCGGCTTGATCTCGGCCGGCGCGCCGTCGATGCTGCACATCACCCAGCCGGCCAACGGCACGCTGGTAGTCGAAAGCCAGATCAACGAAGCGCACGTCCGGATCTACAAGCCCGGTGCCCAGACTTCCACGCCGGCCGGACAGGGCGGCGCGGTGACCATGACGACGAAGTGGGAAGGCCGGGTGCTGGTCAGCGAAGGCGCCCTGAAGGCGCCCAACGGCGACGTGACCACGGTGCGCGAGGCATTGTCGATCAGCGCCGATGGCAACGTGCTGACCGTGCAGATCGCCACCACCGCCGCGGTCCCAGCGGCGAGCGGGCTGGTCTACCGCAAGGTCACGAATGTCGGTCCGTGCGAGAGCTGGCCGACGCCGTGCAAGCGGGCGCCCTGACCCCAGGCGTTCGGCGCCCGCGGGGCGGTTGGCTCAGGCAAAAATCGGGAGTGCGGCCGGCGCGGCGAGCTTGAAGGTGTGCGCCTGCCACTCGATCATGGTGTTCACGGCTCGCTCGTCGAGCGCGACCGTGTATTGATTGACATACAGCTCGATATGCCGGCGGACCACGTCCGGCGACATTTCCTGCGCATGGGCGGCGACATAAGCGTCGCTCGCGTGCGGATGCGCGAACGCGTACTCGACGCTGGCCTTGAGCGCGGCGTCGATGGACGAGGCCAGGGTCGCGGCCAGGTCGCGGCGAACGGCGATGGCGGCCAGCGGCAGCGGGCAGTGCATGCGCTCTTCCCACACCTGGCCGAGGTCGGCAAGCAGGGTCAGGCCCTTGGCCTCGTAGGTGAAGCGGCCTTCGTGGATCAACACGCCGCAGTCGGCCTGGCCCTCCAGCACCGCGCCTTCAATCTGATCGAAGCGCATCGGCACGGTCTCGAATGGTCCGAGCAACCGCAACAGCAGCGCGGCGGTCGTGCGCTCGCCCGGAATCGCGATGCGGCCGCCGACCGCGCGAGCCCCTCGCGCCACGATGATCGGTCCGACGCCGTAGCCGGCGGCGCCGCCTGAGCGCAGCAGCGCGTAGCGATCACGGACGCGGGCGTAGGCGGCAATCGAGATTTTTGTCACCTCGGCGCCGCCCGCCTCCGCCCGCGCATTGAGCGCCTCGACATCGTCGATGAACGGCGCCACTGCCGGTCCCGGCACCAGTCCATGCACCAGGGCGTGGAACGCGAACGTGTCGTTGGGACACGACGAGAAGCCGAAGTCTACTGCTGGGCGAGCCACGCGAGCAGCGCCTCCTGGGCGGCGGTGGCCGCCTCGGTGATCCGCCAGGCGGCGGTGTCGCGATCGGTCACGAGGTTGCTGATGCCGCGCAGTTCGCCGGCCGGGATGTTGTGCATGGCGGCGACATGGGCCACCGCGGCGCCTTCCATGTTCTCCACGGCGCCGCCAGTGCGGCTGGCGATCGCGTGCGCGGCGGCGGCGGTGCCCGTGCACGAGGTCATCGTCACGAATGGCACGCGCCGGACGGCGGGAAAGACCTGCAGCGGCAGCACGTTGTAGATCGGCACCGGTCCCGGGACGACGGGGAAGCCGAGGGCCTGCATGTCGAGAAAACCGCCCGGGCTGGTGGCGCCGAGGTCGCCGTAGGTTTCGCTCCCGGCACAGGCGACGTCGCCGATGTTCAGGCCGGAGCCGGGATAGGCGCCGCCAATGCCGCACACGATGATCGCGGATGGGCGTGACTGCAGGATGGCCACTGTGACCGCATGAGCGGCGTTAACCGGGCCCACACCCATGCGCAGCACCTGGCAGGCGGCCGGCGCGCGCTGTCGCAGCAGCCCGCTTTCGAGGTCGGTGGCCGTGCAGATCAGAAAGTCGGCGCCCAAGGCCCCTCCAGCTTACCGCACCGGCGTTGGCGCCGAGGGCCTGATTGCCCCATGGCGCCCCCGCTTGACAGCCGTCCCGGCTCCTGCTATTTTCATCGCGGAGATGTTATAAAAATAACATGACGGCCAAACCCGCCACCCTCAGCAAACGCGAACGCCAGATCATGGACCTGCTCTATCGCCTGGGCCGCGCCACCGCCGCCGAGATTCGCGAGAGCCTCAGCGGCCAGCCCAGCGATTCGACCGTGCGCACCCAGTTGCGCGTGCTCGAGGACAAGGGCCACGTCCGCCACGAAGAACTCGGGCTGCGCTTCGTCTACCTGCCGACCGTACCGCGCCACTCGGCCCGCAAGTCGGCGCTCAATCACCTGGTCGACACCTTCTTCGACGGCTCGCACGCCAAGGTGGTGACGACGCTGCTCGGCAGCGACGCCGGGCGCCTGTCGGACGCCGACCTCGATCGCATCGCCGACTTGATCGCCGCGGCCAGAAAGGGCTCGCGATGATCGCCCTCGACATCGGACTGCGCGCCTCGGTGGTGGTGCTGGTCGCGCTGCTGGCGTCGATCGCGCTTGGCCGGCGTTCGGCGGCACTGCGGCACTGGGTGCTGGCGGCCGGCATCCTCGCCGCGCCGGCGGTGGCGCCGCTCGGCATCGCCCTGCCGGAATGGAGCCTGCCGGCGGCGCCGCCTGAGAACATCGCCGCCACCTTGGTGGCCGGTGAGAAGTTGCCGCTGGCCGAGGTCACCGGGCCATTACCCGCAGTGTTGCCACCGCCGGAACCGGTCCGCGCGCTGCCGGCCGCCGCGATCGTCACCGGCGTATGGCTGCTGGGAATTGCCGCCGGCGTCTTCACCCTGCTGGCCGGCCTGGTTCGTCTCGCGCGTCTGACCGGCGAGGCGCGGCCGCTGGCCGATGCGCGATGGCTGAGCCTCGCCGGGCAACTCGGTTCGACGCTTGGCGTCGGCCCGGTGGCACTGCGGCAGACCGCCCAGCCGACCACGCTCGGCACGTGGGGATGGCGCCGGCCGACCGTGCTGTTGCCGGCCGGTTGCGAACGGTGGAGCGATCAGCGCATTCGTATCGTGCTTGGCCATGAGCTGGCGCATATCCGGCGGGCCGACTGGCCGCTGCAGATGGCGGCCGACGTGGTCCGCGCGGTGTTCTGGTACAACCCGCTGTTCTGGATCGCGTGCGCGCGGCTGCGGCGGGAAAGTGAGGCGGCGTGCGACGACACCGTCCTTGCGGCCGGCGTCCCCGCGACCGACTACGCCGGCCACTTGTTGGAGATCGCCAGGACGTGCCGGCTGCCGTCACAGCTGGCGACGCTGGTACCGATGGCTCGCCCGTCCACGTTGGAATGGAGGATTGCTGCAATGTTGAACCACACCTTGATTCGCACGCGCCCGGCGCGCCGCACCCTGGCGCTCGCCTTCGCCGTCATCGCCGCCATCACGCTGACCACCGCGAGCTTCGGCGCTGCGGAACAGACACCGATGCCGCTGACGGTGACCGCCTACGACGTCACCGGCGCCGTCCTGCCGGGTGCCGCCCTGTCACTGGACGATGGCAACGGCAATCGCCTGAACGAAGTCACAGACTCGTCGGGGCGGGTCGATTTCGGGATCGTCGCACCCGGCCGCTATCTGCTGGCGACCAACCTGCCGGGCTTCCTGCCGGCGACCCACCAGGTCACGCTGCAGGACCCACGGCAGTGGAACCTGTCGCTCACCTTCCAGGTGGGCACCCTCCAGGAGACGATTACCGTGAGCGAACAGCGGCCGGCGTCGGCGCCGGCGCGGGCGGCCCGGCCGGTGGTGCGCATTGGCGGCAACATCCGCCCGCCGCGCAAGCTCGTCGACGTGCGGCCGCTCTATCCGCAGTCGATGCGCGATGCCGGCATTGAAGGAGTGGTGTCGCTGAGCGCGCTGATCGATGCCGAAGGCCGGGTCGCGTCGGTGCGGGTGGCCGGTTCGCAGTCGCATCCCGACCTGGGCCAGGCGGCGGCAGACGCCGTGCGCCAGTGGCAGTTCAGCCCGACCCTGCTCAACGGCGAGGCGGTCGAAGTGCTCATGACCGTGGCGGTCGCGTTCAAACTGCAGGACTGAGCCGCGGGGACTGGGCGAGCACCTGCTCGAGCCGCTCCTTCTGCAGCGGCTTGCTCAGGTGTTCGTCCATGCCGGCAGCGAGACATTCGGCGCGGTCGTCGTCGAAGGCGTTGGCGGTCAGCGCGATGATCCGCGGCCGGCGGCCCGCCGGGTGTTCCGCCAGAATTCGCCGGGTGGCATCGAGGCCGTCGAGCTCCGGCATCTGCAGGTCCATCAGGACGACGTCGTAGGGGATGTTGCGCACGGCGTCGACCGCCTCGAGGCCATTGGCCACGTGGTCGGCGCGATACCCCAGGCGTTCGAGCATCAGCAGGGCGATCTTCTGATTGACGAGGTTGTCCTCGGCCACCAGTACTCGTAGCGGATGGCGGTCGGCGAGCCTGGGCGCTGCCAGCACTTGCGATGCCGGTCGTTCCGGCAATTGGCCCGGCGCCAGCAGGTCCGAGACCGCGTTATACAAGCGCGACGCGCGCACCGGCTTGGTCAAGGTGGCGCCGAAGGCCGCGGTTTCACCGGGGTCCGGGAGGCTGAGCGAGGTCAGCAGGATCTTGGGTGGCGCGTTGTCACCCAACCGCTTGTCGATCTCGGCGGCCAGGCTGACCCCGTCCATCTCTGGCATCTGCAGGTCGACAATGGCCAGGTCGAAGGCCGCCTGGCCGAGCAGGGCCAGCGCCTCCGCCGGCGATGCGACGGCGGTGGCCACCAGCCCCCACACGTCGAACTGGCGGACCAACGATTGGCGCGTCGCCCCGTGATCATCGACGATCAGCACGCGGCGGCCAACCAGGCTTGGCACGCCGGCGTCGGCCGCGGCCTCCGCGCTTGAGGCGGTGTCCGGCACGCGCGCCGCGGCCGGCGCCTCGATCACAAACGAGACGCGCGTGCCCTTGCCTAACTCGCTCTCCACCCAGATGCGGCCGCCGAGCAGCGTCACCAGGCGCTGCGAAATCGTCAGGCCGAGGCCGGTGCCGCCGTACTTGCGGGTCGTCGAGACATCCACCTGGCTGAACGAATCGAACAACGTGGCCACGCGGTCCTGGGGAATGCCGATGCCGGTGTCCGCGACGACGAAGCGCACGTCGAGCTGCGATGAGCCGGGGTGCGGCGTGGCGCTGACGGTGACCGTGATGTCGCCGGCTTCGGTGAACTTCACCGCGTTGCCCAGCAGGTTGACCAGGATCTGCCGCACCCGCCCGCCGTCGCTGACAATCAGCGCCGGCACCGAGGCGTCGATCTGGTAACTGAGGTCGAGGCCCTTGACGCCGGCCTGAACCGCCACCAGGTCGAACGCATCTTCGATGCAGTGCTGCAGCGAGAATGGCTGGCGCTCCAGTTCCAGCTTTCCGGCGTCGATCTTCGAGAAGTCGAGGACGTCGTTGATGATTGTCATCAGGCCGTCGCCACTCGAGCGGATGGTTTCGACATACTCGCGCTGCCGCGCGGTGAGGTCGGTGTCGAGCAGCAGGCTGGTCATGCCGATGACGCCGTTCATCGGGGTGCGAATTTCGTGGCTCATGCTGGCCAGGAATGCGGTCTTGGCCTGGGCGGCCGCCTCGGCCGCGATCTTGGCCGCGGTCAGTTCCCGGTTCGAGGTGCGCATGTCGTCGCGCAGCCGGCTGACGTAGCCGCCCATGGCGGCAAACCACGGCAGGATCACCGCGAGGATGATCAGGTAGAGGACCTCCTCGTCCATCGCCACCGCGCCGGGCTTGAACCAGTAGAGCGCGAGGAGCTGGGCGCTGTACGCCCCGATCGCCGTGGCCGCCAGCAGCAGTAATTGCCGCGTGCGCAGGCGGAATACGCCGAACAGGAACGCGACCAGGAACACGACAAACAGCGCCCCGCGGGCGCGGTCGGCGTAGTACATGATGTAGGCCATCGTCACGATAGACGAGGCGACTTGAGCGACGGTGAGGCTGGGATCGCGGAACCGCAGGTTCACGCCGGTGCGGAAGGTCAGGTAGAACGCGGCGACCCAGAACAGGATCAGTTGCGTGCCGCGGACCAGTCCGGTCCATTCGAGCGCACCGAAGCTGTAGGCCACCGCGAGCAGCGCCATGACCATGAGCGACGTGCCGGCCGCCATCAGGAAGCGCTGCATGCGCAGCGCCTGGCGGTTGTCCGGATCCTCCAGGGTCACCACATGAGGATACGCCATCGGGCGTAATCGGTCCTCGCCGATCCGGCGGTTCGAGCGTCCCCACGGCGGGTGACGCTCGAACCGCGGGCCGGATCGAGATGGTCCTATTGACCGGGGCGGCGCATCGTGGCGGCGCGCTCGGTCGAGGGCGGCACCAGGCCCTTGAGGCGCATGTAGGGCACCGCGGTGCCGTAGATTTCGTTGCTGTGGCCGATCAGGTTGGCCAGCGGCACGGCCCGCGCGACTTCGTTCTGGCCCTGCTTGACGAACTCCATGGCGCTGGCGTCAGTCAACGCCGCGAAGGCGCCGTCGCAGTAGGCAAACGAATCGGCAAGCGCTTTCACGAACTCCGCCTTGGTCGTCTTCTTTTCGTTGTCATTCCCCTGGTTCGGATTGGCCTCGCCCTTGGCGACCGAGCAGGCATTGAACTGCGAATTGGCGACGTGGCCCATCAACTGACCGAAGGTCCGGACCTCCTTGGTCGGCTGAAACGTGTAGTCGGCCTCGGGCATCTTGGTCGACATCTCGGTCAGGTTCAGCTTTACGCCGGCGTAGCTGCGCTGCAGGCCGGTGGCCAGCGAGATTTTCTGCGGCGCCGGCATGGCCGGTGCCTGGGCAAAGGCCGCGGTGGCGGTGAGGACGACGACCGACAAGAAACTGATAGTGCGGATCATGTGAAACTCCTGAAAAGGGAATGCGAACGTTCGCCCAGCGATACTGACGACCCGCCGCGGGCAAGTCAAGCCACCGGCGCCCCGAGGCGATAGGTGCCGGGAGCGCACCGCGTCGCGAACCCCTCGGCCACCAGCGCGTGATGGCCGCGGCCGGCCTCGGCTCGCGAGAGGCCGGTGACACGTGCCAGTTCACCGGGCACGGTCAGCCCGGCGCCGGCCAGGAAGCACCGCGCGATTTCCCTGACCGCGACCTCGCGCTTGATACGCTGGCGCAATCCTTCGGGGAACCGTCCGACCGCCAGCGTCCAGATGTAGGTGAACTTTGGCAGGTACAGCACTTCGCTGGGCACCACGATCATCGCGGCCTGCAACTCGTCGATTGCCTTGGTGAAGGCCGCGCGGTCGGTCACGCCGGAATCGGCTCGCAGGTCGCCGGTGGCCATTTCCCATTCCCGCCGCAGCACTTTCAGGATCGCCTGCGCCGGCGGGCTGAGCCGCCTGGGTTCCTCGGCCTTCTTCATGCCCCACACCGCATGGAAGTGCGGGATCATCCGCGGGGCCAGGAACATGGTCCGGCCACGCGCCATCTTGCCGTAATACACCTTGCCGCGTTTGACGATGTCGTCCTTCAGCAGCCAGGTGGCCGACGCTTCCGGATCCTTCTGGACGTTGCGTGGCATCACCGCATCGCGCCGGCCGCAGACCGCGACGTACAGCGACGGCCCCGGCTTGCGCGAATCGGTCAGGGCCGCCGTGAAACCGACCTGCTCGACGAAGCGCTCGGCCTCGACCGCTGTGTCAACTTGGCGCGCGCCCTCGCGCCGCCAGTGGCGGTCGCGATGGTCTTCGATGTGCTCGGGAATCGACGGTTTCGTCCTCATGCCGGCAGCGTCCGCAACGAGGTTACGATAGTAGAAGGTGTTCCGGGCGGAGTACTGGCCATGGCCCGGCGCGGCCGCAGTCGTCCTCCTCGGCCTGTTCGAAGACGAGGTCCCGCGACTGACCCACGGTGTGTGCGGCGACTGCCTGGCCCGTCTCTCGCTCGAAAACCTCGCGTAAGACCGACCGACACAACTTTTCGGCGGGCAGACTCGTCAAAGCCTATTACCTAGACTGTCATGGTATTGAAGCCGCGCCGGCATGCCGCCTAAGACACCCAACGCCTTGCTGCACGGGGCGCTCGACGCCTTGATTCTCAAGACCTTGGCGCATGGCCCGCGCCATGGCTACGCGATTGCGCGATTCATCGAAGACACCACTGGCGAGGCCGTGCTGGTTGAGGAGGGGTCGCTCTACCCCTGTCTCTATCGCATGGAGCGCAAGGGTTGGCTCGACGCTGAATGGGGCACCTCAGAACTGGGCCGCCGCGCCAAGTTGTACCGGCTGACGCCGGCCGGCAGCCGGCAGCTGGCGGCGGAGATGGCGACCTGGCGCCGGTTCTCGGCCGGGGTGTCAAAGGTCTTTGCCACATGAGGCGCTCCCTGCGGTCGTGGCTATGGCGCGTGCCTCTCGATCAAGAAGTGGACGAGGAGCTCGCCTTCCACCTCGAGATGCGGATCCGCGAGCTGATGGCCGACGGCATGGATCCCGAGCAGGCGCGCGCGACCGCCGTCCGCCGGATGGGTGATGTCACCAGTGTCAGGCAATCCATGGTCAGCCTTGGCAGAAAGCGGGATCGGGAAATGCGTTTCGCCCTATGGTTCGAGGAGCTGAGAGACGACGTAGTGTTCGCGGCGCGACAGCTGCGCAGCGCCCCCACCTTTACGCTGATCGCGGTGACGACGCTGGCGTTGGGGATTGGCGCCAACAGTGCGATCTTCGCGCTGGTGGACGCGACGCTGTTGCGGCCGCTGCCGTATACCGAGCCGGATCGACTAGTGACGATTTGGGAGACATCCGCCGCGACGCCGCGCGGGTTTGCCTCGCCACCGAACATGCTCGACTGGAGGTCGGGCAGCCGCACCTTCGACGACATTGCCGCGTTCACACCAGACGTGGGCAGCATGGTCGTCGCCGGGCGCGACGGCACGGCCGAGACGGTGTCACGGCAATGGGTGACGGCGGGGATCTTCGATGTGCTCGGCGTCAAGCCGATTGCCGGCCGCACCTTCCTGCCCGAGGACGAGCGGCAGATGGCCCAGCGGGTCGTGATTAGCGAGGGCTATTGGACCAGCCGTTTCAATCGCGATCAGGCGATCGTCGGAGGCGACATCAAGATGGACGGGCAGCTGTTCACCATCATTGGCGTTGCCCCGAAAGAGTTCGAGATTCTCGGCCGCACCTCCATGTGGGCGATGCGGCCCTTCCCCGAAAACATGCCGCCGCGTGCGCGTGGCGCGTATCAACTGCAGGTCGTTGGACGCATGAAGTCGGGGGTCGCGATCCAGGCGGCGCAAGCCGATCTTGGTGCGGTAGCCGACGGCCTGGCCCGTGAATTCCCGCAATTCAACCAGGGCCGTACGGTCACCCTCGAACCATTGCACGACACCATGATCGGCAGCGACATCAAAGTCACGTCGATGCTGTTTCTCGGCGTGGTCGGATTTGTCCTCTTGATCTGTTGTGCCAACGTCGCCAACCTTTTGCTGGCGCGGGCGACCGCGCGCTCGCGGGAACTCGCGGTGCGTGCGGCGCTCGGCGCGGGCCGCCGCCGCATCATCCGGCAGCTGCTCACCGAAAGCGTGGTCCTCTCGCTCATCGGCGGGGTCCTGGGGATCGGCGTCGGCGCGGCGATCCTGCAGGTGGCGCCGGTCGTGATTCCGGAGGGGCTGCTGCCGCCGACGGTGACGCTGTCGTTCGACCTGCGCGTGGTGGCGTTTTGCGGCCTCGCCGCGTTGATCGTCGGCGTGGTCTTTGGCATCGCGCCCGCCTTCCAGGCGACGGCCGTGTCGCCGTCGGAAGCGATGGGCGCCGACATTCGCACCACGACTGGCGGCGGCGCCCGGGTGCGGAGCCTGCTGGTCGTGGGCGAGGTCGCGACGGCGGTCCTGCTGTTGTTTGGCGCCGGCTTGCTCCTTCGCACGCTGGCGGCCGTGCAGTCTCACGATCGGGGCTTCCGCGCCGACGGCGTGCTCGCGATGCTGGTCGATCCGCTGGGCAGCAGCTATCCGACGCCGGAGTCGTTGCAGCAGTTCTTCGACCAGGTCGAGGCCGCGGTGCGGGCCGTGCCTGGCGTGGCCGATGCCGGCTGGTCGTCGGGGTTGCCGCTCGGCGAATCGGTGTTCGGTGAGTATCCCTTCAACTACGAAGTCGTGGGCGATGCGCCATTGGACCCGGCCCGCAAGCCGACGACGGACTACCAGGTGGTGAGCGGATCGTATTTTTCAACCCTCGAACTGCCGATCGTGGCCGGTCGCAACTTCGATGCGCGCGACATCAGCGGCAGCCCTCGGGTGTTGATCGTCAATGAAGCGTTCGCCCGCACCCTGGCGCCCCGCAATCCGATCGGGATGCAGGTGAGCGTGAAGGCGGTCGATGCCTCGCCGAATGACAAGCCGGTCACACTTGAGATCATTGGCGTGGCCAAGCAGGTGAAACGGCGGCCCGATGAACCGACGGACTACGTACAGATGTATACGCCGCTGCCGCAGGACCTGATCGGTGACGTCAACTTGTTGGTTCGCGCGAAGACCGGCAGCGCGGCGGCGCTGGCCCCGGCGGTCCGCGCCGCCATTGCGCGCGTCGACAAGGATCAGCTCGTCAGCGTGTCAGGCACCACGACGCTCGAGGATGTCGAGTGGGCGGCCACGGGCCGCCACCGCTTTCGCGCGGTGATGGTCTCGGCGTTTGCCCTGCTCGCGGTCATCCTGGCGATGGTCGGCGTGTTCGGCATCCTGTCGTACTCCGTCCAGCAGCGCGTCCGCGATTTCGGCGTGCGTCGCGCGCTTGGCGCCACCAGCGGTGAGGTGCTGCGGCAGGTGGTCGGTGATGCGGTCCGCGTGATTGCCGCCGGCGCGGCGGTGGGGCTGGTGTTGTCGGCGATGCTGGGCCGATTGTTGACAAGCGTGCTGTTCGGCGTCCAGCCGCTCGACCTGTTGACGTTTGCGGCCGTGGCGATCGTGCTGGGGCTGGCGGCGGCGGTCGCGGTCATGGGCCCGGCCTGGCGCGCGTCGCGGATCGATCCCGCGACGGCGCTGCGAAGTCAGTAGTTACCGTTTGATCGAGGCGAGCGCGGTCTTCGGCACCTTGGCGACGACGTTGATGTGGGGATCGACCAGTTCGGCGATGTCGTACTGCAGGACGGCGCCGACAAACAGCGCCACCTCACTGTCGGTCATGCCGTAATCCTTCTTGAGCCACTCCACCAGCAGCGTGGTGGACGCCTGGATCGACTCGGCCACCGATCCCGAGACGCCAAACGCGATCAGGAAGTCTTTGGTCTCGGCGCGCACCTGCTGGTAGATCTCGCCTTTGATCACGTCGACGGTGAACTCGACATCAGCCGACGTTTCAAGCGCCGAGCCGGTCAGCTCGCCGTCGCCTTGCGCCGCGTGGGCATCGCCGATGCCGAACAACCCGCCGGCGTGGAAGACGGGGAAGTAGAGCGTGGTCCCCTCGACGTTGTCGTTATAGTCGAGATTGCCGCCAAAGACGCCGAGGTCGGTGCCGCGTAACTGCTCCATGCCCGGCGGCGCCACCGACACACAACCGAGCATCGTCTTGATCGGGACGGTGAAGCCTTTCATGCGCTCGGTCGGATTGGCCAGGGTGGCGACGCCCTTGTCCATGTCGAGCGTCCACTCGCCGGTGACCGCCGGATCGTAGGTGGCGCCGACCAGGTAACTGGCATTGATCGCCCGTGCGTTGATGCGGCCGCCTTGCCGCGCCGTCTTCTTGTTGGCGCGCACCTTGGTCAGCCGCACCACCAGCGTGTCGCCCGGCATCGCGCCCTCGACGTAGAACGGGCCGGTGGATGGATTGCCGCCGACACCCAACCGGGTGGCCTTGGCGTCGCGGTCGTTGTCGAACGTGCGCGTGCGGACACTGTCGCCCGGGCGGATCCGGAGCACTGGCGCCCAGATCGAGGAATATGTCGTGTAGAACGACGTCGGTTCGAAATCATGGGTCTTCGCCGCCGGCTGCTCGCTCGTTCCGGCGCCGGCGATGAGGGTGGTATGTGCCGTCAGCACCGCGCCGCACAGGAAGGCAGCCGCCAGCGATCGTGTCTTGGTCATGGTGGCTGACATTCTACGGGGATTGGCGCGCGCGGCTTGATGAGAACGGCCGATACGTCCAATCCCGCGGCCGGATGCGCCGGGAGGTACACTTGATCGCCATGACGGAGTCATCGCTTGACCCCGGCCCGATTGTGACGGGCCGCTGGCTGGTGCGCCTGCGGTGGGCCGCCGTGCTGGCGCAAGCGCTGGGCGTGGCCGTGGCGGTCAGCGGGCTGGGCATCGCGCTGCCGGTCGCGCCGATTGTCATTCTGATCATCCTGCTGGCGGCCAGCAATGCCGGCCTCGGCTGGTGGGTGTCGCGCGGACGGCCCACCGAGCCGGGCGTGTTAGGCGCGGTGCTGGGATTCGACGTGGCGCTGCTGACTGCTCTGCTCTGGCTGACCGGCGGCACCTCGAATCCGTTCACCACCGCCTACCTGGTGTACATCGCGCTGGCGGCGGTGACCCTGGGATCGCGATGGACGTGGACCATTGCCACCCTGTCCGTGGTCGGCTACGCCACCTTGTTCGTTGTCGCGCCGCCGGTAGATCCTCACGCGGCGCACCGGCCGGCCACCGATTTGTCGGGCCACCTGGCGGGCATGTGGGTGGCCTTTCTTTCAGCCGCAGTTTTGATCGGGTTCTTTGTCACGCGCGTGCGCGAAGCGCTGGATGAACGGGATCGGGCACTGGCCGAAGCACGGCGTCTGGCCGCCGCCCGCGACCGCCTCGCCTCGCTGACCACCCTGGCCGCCGGCGCCGCCCACGAACTGGCCACGCCGCTGGCTACCATCGCGGTGGCCTCGAAGGAGCTGGTCCGCGAAGCGGAGGCCTGCGCCAACCCGGATCTGATCGAAGACGCCGTGCTGATTCGATCGCAAGTCGAGCGGTGCCGGCAGATTCTCGATCACATGAGCGGGCGCGCCGACGGGACGACCGGCGACCCCCCCGCGACGATCGACGTGGCGGTGATGATTCGCGACGCGGTCGAGGCACTGCCGGCCGGCTCGGCCGAGCGGGTGAGTGTGACCGTTGAAGGCACGCCCACCCGAGTCCGCCTCCCGCGGGTGGGGATTGCCCGGGTGTTGACCACCTTGATCAAGAACGCCCTGGAGGCCACCGATCAGGGCGGCAGCGTGACGATGGCGGTGACCAGCTCGCCGCAGACGCTCGATCTCGCCGTCCGCGACGGCGGCCGCGGCATGGACGAGGCCACGCTGGCCCGCGCCGGCGAGCCGTTCTTCACCACCAAGCCGCCCGGCGCCGGGTTCGGCCTCGGCCTGTTCCTGGCCCGGACCTTTGTCGAACAATGGGGCGGGCAATTCTCTTTGCGGTCGGAATCAGGCAAGGGTACGGCGGCGGCAGTATCCTTTACGGCGGATGGACATTCGGCCTGACGCCCTCGACCGGTCCGCGCCAAGCGTGTTGCTGGTCGAGGATGACGAGCGGTTTCGCGAGCGGATGGCCCGCGCCCTGACCGCGCGCGGCTGCGATGTGCGCGCGGTGGACTCGGTGGCGGACGCGATTGCCGCAGCGACCCTCGAAAGCCCGGAACTGGCGGTGGTCGATCTCAAGTTGCCGATCGGCAGCGGGCTGGACGTGGTGCGCGCCCTGCGCGCCATCGACCCGACCACCAGGATCGTGGTGCTGACCGGTTACGGCAGCATCGCCACGGCGCTCGAAAGCGTGAAGCTCGGCGCGACCCATTACCTGACCAAGCCGGTGGACGCCGATCAGGTGCTGGCGGCGTTTGCGGGACAGGACGTCACGCAGGAGGCGCCGACGGTGGAGGTGCCTTCACTCGCGCGTGTGGAGTGGGAGCACATCCAGCGCATCCTCAACGATTGTGACGGCAACGTGTCACAGGCGGCGCGCCTGCTCGGCATTCACCGGCGCTCGCTGCAGCGCAAGCTCTCCAAGTTCCCCACCGCGCGCTAGCGCCTAGTTCAAGTCGAGCAGCTCATCGTCGAGACGGCTGACCAACTGCGATGAGACGGCCTGGGCCGGGGCGGAGGCGCCGGACTGCGGCCGGGGCGTGCGCCGCAACCAGAGCACCAGCCACGCGCCGGTCGCCGCCAGCAGCACGGCCGGAAACACCCACGCCACCAGGCCGACGCCGGTGGTCTTTGGCTCGCTTCGGATCGAGTCGCCGAACCGGTGGTAGAGCTCGGCCTCAATCGCCGCGGGCGGTGTTCCCGCCGCCAGATCCCGGCGGATCTCCTGGCGCAGGGTCTCGGCCTGACTCGAGCCGCAGGTCGCCAGCAGCTTGCCGGGGCAGTACGGGCTCATGACGCGGTGGAAGATGACGTCGGCGGCGGTGTCCACCGCTGAGGTGGACTGCGCGTATGCAGGGGAGCCGCCAGCCACCAGCAGAACCAAGCCGACGATCGCCATCACGCGTGCCATACCCCATGGTAGCGGCCGCGGCCACTGCCGATACCGCGGCAAATCGCCGCACCAGGCGGGGCGCGACAATTCGCCGCACCAGGGCGCGCCGCGCGGCGGGCCAGAATAAGGCCACTTTCGGGAGCCATGAGGCTCCGGGTCGGCGGCGGTTCGGTAATCGACTTCACGTGAGGAACATGATGCTCAAGCAGATCGGTCGGGTCGGATTCATCCTGGCGGCGATTGTCACCCTGGCGACACCCGCATTCGCGCACTTCAGCCTGGCCAAGGACGAGCAGGCCGCCGAGGCGAGCATGCCGGTGGCCATTCGATTCGCGGCGACCGTCGGTGACAAGACCTTCTCGTGCGGTGACAAGTACGAGGGCATTGGCACCACGGCGTCGACCGTGCAGGTGACCGACTTCCGCTTCTTTGCCTCGAACGTGCGGCTGGTCCGCGCCGACGGCGGCGAGGTGCCCGTCAAGCTCACCGAGGACGGCCTGTGGCAGACCGGTGGCGTGGCCCTGGTGGATTTCGAGGATGCGACCGGCACCTGTGTGAACGGCACGCCCGAGACCCGTTACGTGATTGAAGGCACCGCGCCGCAGGGCAACTACACGGGTGTGCGCTTCGCGCTGGGCCTGCCCTTCGAGGTCAATCATCGTGAGGTCACGCTGCAGCCGTCGCCGCTCAACCTGAGCCGCATGTTCTGGAGCTGGAACGCCGGCTACAAGTTCATGCGCCTCGACATCCGCAGCACGGGCCAGCCCAAGGGCTGGATGGTGCACCTGGGCAGCACCGGTTGCACGCCGGGCGACTCGCCCACGACGGCGCCGGTGTCGTGCAAGAACGCCAACCTGGCCACGATCGACGTGCCCTACGTGGCGGGCCGCGACGTGATCAGGTTCGACCTGAAGGCGCTGCTCGCCGAGAGTAACGTCGACGCCAACCAGGAGAAGACCGCGATGGGCTGCATGTCGGGTCCGACCGACACCGAATGCGCGCCGCTCTTCAAGCAGCTCGGCCTGGCCATCAACGACACGCCCGCCGGCCGGCAGCGGGTGTTCTCCACGCGTCCCGCGGCGGCGACGATGGCGGCGCCGCGCTGATGAGATCGCGAGCCGGCCTGACGGCCCTCATGCTGGCCGCGTGTGCCTGGGCGGTGGCCGTCGCGGCCGCCGTCCAGGAACCTGCGCATGTCCACCACGCGCCGGCCCAGGCGCGGATGCTGACCAGTCCGCTCGAACTGACCGAAGCCGACGTCTCGGCGGGCGCCGAGGCCTTCAAGAGCCGCTGTGCATCGTGCCACGGCGCCGACGGCAAGGGACCGCTGCTGTGGCAGAACGGCCGGCCGAAACCGTCGGACCTGACCGAGTCGCGCATGCGCGAGCACGTCGATGGCGAGATCTATTGGGTAATTACCAACGGCATCACCGAGAGCGGCATGCCGGCGTCGGCATCGCAGTTTAGCGAGCGCACGCGGTGGCAACTGGTGGCGTATGTCCGCACTCTCGCCGGAATCAAGCTGGCACTGTCGACGCCGGGTGCGGGAGGCAGCTACGTGTGGGACTTGCCGCCGGGATTTCCGCGCCCGAAAGTGCCGGCCGACAATCCGATGAGCGCCGAGAAAGTGGAGCTGGGCCGCCACCTGTTTTACGACACGCGCCTGTCGGTCGACAACACCTTCTCGTGCGCGTCGTGCCACAAGCAGGACCGGGCCTTTGCCGACGAGAAGGCCCGCGGCGTCGGCGTGACCGGCGAGGTGCATCCGCGCGGCAGCATGAGCCTGGGCAACATTGCCTACAGTCCGGTGCTGACCTGGGCCAATCCGACCCAGCGCAAGCTCGAGACCCAGGCGCTGGTGCCGATGTTTGGCGATGAACCGGTTGAACTGGGCCTCTCCGGCAAGGAGAAGGAGATGCTGTCGAAACTGGCGGCTGATCCCCGCTACCTCGAGCTCTTCGCCAAGGCCTTTCCGGGCGAGGCCCAGCCCATCACGCTGGCCAATGTCACCAAGGGGATCGCGTCGTTCGAGCGCGTGCTGCTCTCGGGACGCTCGCCCTACGATCGTTATCGCACCGGCGAGGATCTGATCGCAATCTCGGATTCGGCCAAGCGCGGCGAGGCGTTGTTCTTCTCGGAGAAAACGGAATGCTTCCATTGCCACGGCGGCTTCAACTTCACCGAGACCGCCGACTACATTGGCAAGGGATTTCTCGAGATCGAGTTCCACAACACCGGCCTCTACAACGTCGACGGCAACGGCGCATACCCCGCGCCCAATACCGGCGTGATGGCGGTTTCGGAGGATGAAGAAGACATGGGCCGGTTCAAGGCGCCGTCACTGAGGAACATCGCCGAGACCGCGCCCTACATGCACGACGGCAGCATTGCCACGCTCGAGGAAGTGATTGCCCACTACGAGGCCGGCGGGCGGACGATTACCGGCGGGCCGAATGCGGGTGATGGCTCGAAGAGCCCGCTCAAGAGCAGCTTCGTGAAGGGCTTCACGCTGACGCCGCAGGAACGAAAGGACCTGGTGGCGTTTCTCAAGAACCTGACCGACGAGGAGTTCCTGACCGACCCGCGATTCGGCAATCCGTGGAAGAAATAGGAGCCGCCGAGCCGGCGGATGGCGTCGAGGACATTCACACGCACCCGGTCCTCCCACGCACCGTACGCCTGTCACTGAGCTTCAACTTCCAGGCCGGGGGCCGCGCCGAGCATCGCTCACGCCGCCTCCCAGCCCTCCAGGCGAAGCCCAGGCACGCGCTCGAACTCACGACGGTTGTGGGTGACAAGCGTCAGGCCGAGCGCGACGGCGATGGCCGCGATCATGAGATCGTTCGAACCAATCTCCGTTCCGTCGCGGCGCAGGTGCGAGCGCAGCGATCCATAGACATCCGCCGCCCCATCGTCGAAGAACACCGACTGAAACGGCTCAAAGAAGTCGCGGAGCCGGCGCAGGTTCGCGGCCACCTTCCGGCTGTTGTGCGCCCCGAACAGCAACTCGGCCTTGACCACGCTGCACAGGCACACCTCGCTTGGCGAACACGCCAGCAGGCGGTCGCGAACCACTGGATTCGACCCTCGCAGAAAGTCGATGCAGATGTCGGTATCGAGCAGGTAGGTCACGGCAGCTCGACGTGGTCAGGCGGCGCGTCTGGTCCGACGATGAAGTCGCCCTCCCATTCCCCGTACAGACGTTCCAACGAAGCCGGCCACTTGCCTGGCACGAGCTCGCGCTCGGCAAGCGCGGTCACAAATGCCGAAACGCTCTGGCCGGATTTCCGGGCGGCGAGCTTGAGCCGGCTGGCGATCTTGTCGGGGAGATACAAGGTGACCTGAGCCATGTCGTGGCAAGTATACCACGTATACTTGCCACGACAGGCACGGCTGACCCGCGGACGCAGGCCAACGTTGCCCGATCAGGGCTTGATCAGAACGTAGCCCTGCTGCTGCAACGCGATGATGGTCGTGAGCGCCCAGAGGTCGCGCTGCACTTCGGGCGTGATGTCCTTGGCGTCGATCTTGCGGCCGAGCGTCGCCTGGCCGCAGACCCGCAGGTCAACGCCGGCCTTCTTGAGCGCCTGCATCATGGCGAGGTTCGGGTTGTCCTTGCCGTCGTGCCGCGCCTTGTACGCCTCGTTGGTCATGATGAAGTCGGTGGCGCCCTGGTGGAACACCACCGCCACCTTGCGGTTGGCGGCCGGCACGCCGGTTTTCGCGAGCGTGTTCACGTAACGAGCCACCGCCTCCAACATCGGATGCACCGTCGCGGTCTTGGGGCCTTCCGTGGCCATGTCGAAGACCACCTTGTGGACGATCGCGGGATTGGGCATTTCCTTGGCGCCGGGCACGTCACGCGCCGGCTCCACGCCGGGCACGGGCAATGCCTGAGCGTGGGCGACGGCGGCGTTGGCGACGAGCGCCACGGCGATGGACAAAACTCGCAGGGTCTTGATCATGCTCGGTTCTCCTGAAAACGAAGTCATACGCAATCGACGATCGAGCAACACGGACCCGCGAACGGGGCCGCGCCTACCCGACATACAAGTACGAGAACCCGTACTCCTGCGCGTGGGTCACGCCCACCACGCCGGCTGACACGATGCGGGCGTTGGGCACGAGGTTCGCCGTCATCTCCTTCAGCACGGCGTCGGCGTCGCCACCCTGGCCGGCGATGCGGCCGGCGAGGCCCCGGCTGGCGGTGCCACAAACCATGAACTGCACGCCGCGCTTGGCCAGCCCGGCCAGTTGCGGACGCTCGGCCGAGTTGAAGGGATTGGCCGACGGCGGCGGCGTGGCCTTGCCGTCAATCGACTTGCCGTACTTCGACCAGATGGCATCGGTATAGCCATACGCCGTTGCCGAGTGGCGCAGCACCATGATGATGGCGACCTCGGCGTCCTCGAGGCCGTAGGGGGTCTTGTTGCCCGTGAACAGGTTGCCGACGAAACGGATGCCGTCGGGTATGCCCTGGGGACTGACGACGTCGAGGATCACGCGGTGCTTGCCCGGCAGGGCCGATATCCAGGCATCCTGCTCATGGCGAGCCGGCGTGAAGGGCGAGGCGGCGCCCTGCGCCGCGGCCCGGCGGGCGCCGATCGTCATGCTCGTGGCCGCCATGCCGAGGCCGGCAATCAGCGCGCGGCGATTCTTCTTCGTTGAGCTCATTCGGTCATCCTTAGGGGCCGATGCGCCGCTGGTCGGCACCGGCGAGCGACGGCTCGCGTGAACAGCCCGAGGAGATTGTATGCGCCAGGCGGCCCAGACAGGCCGGTCATCGTGACGCCGTGCCCTTCGGTAACGGCCGCCGCGGCAGCATCTGCTCGCGATTGGCGGCGTGGTAGACGAAGGCCGCGGTCATCACCGCGTTCTTCATCAAGTCGCCTGCGATCAACTGGTCGTAAACATCCAGACTCGAGTGGTGGGTGCGGCTGGAGTACTGCACCGGATCCTGGATGAACTGGAAGCCGGGCAGGCCGACCGCATGGAACGCCTGGTGGTCGGTGCCGCCGGTGTTGCGAATGGTCACGTCGGTCATGCCGAGATTGCGGAACGGCTCCATCCAGGCACGGAAAATCGGCGCCACCGCCTCGTTGCCCTGCAGGTAGATGCCGCGGTAGGCGCCGGTGCCGTTGTCCATGTTGAAGTAGCCGGCCAGCTTGGCGTGCTCGGGCTTCACCTGCATCGTTGCCGGATCGCCGAAGTGCGCCTTCACGTACTCGCGCGAGCCGATCAGGCCCTGCTCCTCGCCGGTCCACAGGCCCAGGCGCACCGTGCGGCGCAGCTTGACGCCCGACTGCTTGAGGATGCGCATGGCCTCCATCATCACCGCCGAGCCCGAGGCGTTGTCGACCGCGCCGGTACCGGCATGCCAGGAATCAAAGTGCGCGCCGAGCATCACGATCTCGTCGGCCTTGTCGGTGCCCGGAATCTCGGCGACGATGTTGAACATTGTCAAGTCGCCGTCGTGGAAGCTGCTGCGCACGTCGACTTCGATGGCGATCGGCGTGCCCTTGCCGGCCATCCGCGCCAGCCGGTTGTAGTGTTCGGTGGCCACCGCCAGCTGCGGCGGCACCGGCGGATCCTTCAGGCCGCGTGGGCCGCCGGCGGCGGTGAGCACGCTGCCGCTGTCGCCGCGGCCGTTGCCCGGCTCGAGCACCGCCACCACGCCCTCGGCGATCAGGAACACGTTGCGTCTGGCGGCGAAGGCCTGGGCCTGCCCGGGATTGAAGTTACCGGGGCCGCCACCGGGGCCGACCTGCTGTTCCTGCATGTCGGTGAGATCCTTCTCGGTGAAGCGCCGGGCCGGCGGTTCCCACAGCGGCAGGACCGGACGCGCTGCCTGCAACAGGACGACCTTGCCTTTGAGCTTGCCCTTGAATTTCTCGAGATCGGCATCGTTGGCCATCGGGGCCAATACCACGTCGGCGGTCACCGCCGCGCCGGTGCCGGGGGTCCAGGCCTTGGCGTAGGCGAGCACCGGCCAGGGCGTGGGCTTCAGCACATGAACGACAGTCCGTTCGTTGCTCCAGCCGCGGCCGAAGTCGGCGCCCCAGGGCTCCTGCCTGGCGTTGGCCAGGCCCCACTCGGCGAGCTTCTTGACCGCCCAGTCGGCGGCAGCCCGCATCTGCGGCGAGTTGGTGAGGCGCGGGCCATGCACTTCGGTGAGCCACCATGCCGTGTCCATCACCTGCGATCGATCGAGGCCCTCGTCTTTGATGCGCTGGATAGCGCCAAGATCAACTGCTTCGCCAGACTGGGCCGACAGGTCCAGTACTCCGGTCATCAACACGGCCAGACACACCGCCGGCAGCCACAATAGTCGTCGTCTTGTCGTCATACCAACCTCCAGGTTGTCTTGGCCGGAGCCAACCAGCTAGCGCCGATAGGCCACCTTACCGCCGACGATGGTGTAGACCGCCTGCGCTGACGGAATCTCGTCCTCGGCGACGGTCATGATGTCCTTCGACAGCACCGTGATGTCGGCCAGCTTGCCGACGGCGATCGACCCCTTCAGTGTCTCTTCCTTCGCCGCGAATGCGGCGTTCCAGGTGTAGGACTTGAGCGCCTCGGCGCGCGACATTTTCTGGTCGCCGAAAAACACCGAGCCGTCCCTGGTCTTGCGGGTGATGGTGGCGTGGAAGTTCGCCATCGGGTCGATGCGCTCCACCGGCACGTCGGTGCCATTGGCGATAATCGCACCGCTCTGCATCAGCTTCTGCCACACGTAGGCGCCCTCTTCGGCGCGCCTGGCGCCGAGCCGGGCCAGGACATACGGCGCATCCGAGGTGGCGTGAACAGCCTGCATCGCCGGGATTACGCCGAGCTGTCCGAACCGCGGGATGTCGGCGGCGCTGATGTGCTGCGCGTGCTCGATGCGCCAGCGCAGGTCCTTCTGATCGGGACGCGCCTTGAAGGCGCGTTCGTAGACATTGAGCACTTCCCGGTTGGCCCGATCGCCGATCGCGTGCGCGCACAACTGCACGTTGTGCTCGAGGGCGATCTGCGAGGTCTCGGCGATGCTCTCCGGCGAGTTGGTGGGCAGCCCGACGCTGGACGGCGAATCGCTGTAGGGTTCGAGCATCCAGGCGCCGCGCGAGCCGAGCGCGCCATCAGCCACCACCTTGATCGCGGCAATCGTCAGGTGGTTGTCGTAGAGGCCAACCGCCCGGTACTGCCCGAGCCGGGCGCGCAGGTTGTCGTTGCTGTCGCGCACCATCACCCACAGCCGGATACCCAGCCCGCCCTCGGCGGCCACCCGCTTGAGCATGTCGATGGTGGCGAAGCTCGAGCCGGCGTCATGGAACGACGTCACCCCTTTTTCGAGGCTGGCCTGCACCGACAACTCGACCTGCCGGCGCGCATCGGCGTCGCGGTCGGCGGCGGTCTTCTGCGATCGCCACTGCTCGTAGGCGCGACCGACGATGCCCGAGGCGGTTTCGCGGAGCAGACCGATCGGGCGGCCGGAGGCGTCCTTGAGGATCTCGCCGCCGCTCGGGTTGACCGTCGCCCGGGTCAGGTTCGCGGCTTCCATCGCCTTTGCGTTCACGAACGTCGCGTGGCCGCTGGCGTGGGTGAGCAGCACCGGGTTGTTCGGTGACACCTTGCTCAACACATCATGAAAGGGGAAGCCCTCGACATTCGGCTTCGGCACGCTGGACCACTTCTCCTGGTGCCAGCCGCGGCCGAGGATCCACTCGCCCGGCGGCGCCTGCTTCGCGGCGGCTGCCACCATCGCGACAATCTCGTCCCAGTCCTTGACGTCCATTAGATCGAGCGTCAGCTTCGACTGGCCGAGCCCGGTGAAATGGCCGTGGCTCTCGATCAGCCCGGGAATCGCCAACTGCCCGCGCAGGTCGATGACCTCGGTGGCCGGACCCACGAACGCCTGGATCGCCTGGTTGGAGCCGACCGCGACGATGCGATCGCCGCGGATGGCGATGGCCTGAGCCTCCGGCCTGGCGGCGTCAACGGTGACGACTTTGCCGTTCTGCAGGACCAACGTCGCTGGCGTGGGTTGATTCTGCCCAGCCACCCCGACGGTCGAGAGGAGCAACGAGAGTGCGGCAAGATATTTCACGACCGGATTTTACCTCGAACGCCTCCCCTGGCCGGCCCCGCCCGGCGTGCCGCGATGGCCCCGCGACAATTCGCCGCAGGCGCGGATCGGCCCTCGCCCGTCACAATGCAGAGATGGCACTGACGGCGCCGCGGCGCGTACGGTGGCGGCTCGCCGCCGCTGTGCTGGCATTACCCATGGCCGCCTGCGGCGGCCCGCCGCCCGCCGCCCAGACGGAATTGAGCGGCCGCCTGCTTTACGCCACCAACGGTTGCGGCGCCTGTCACGGACAAGACGGCCAGGGCGACGGCCCCATCGCCAGGACGCTGACGCCGCCGCCTCGCGACTTTCGTGACGGCGCGGCCTTCAAGAACGGCGTCGAGCCCGCTGCCATTGCCAGAACCATCGCCGAGGGGCTGACCCGTGACGGCGGCCAGATGCAGTCGTACGGCCACCTGACCGAGAGCGAGCGCCTGCGCCTTGCTGACTACGTCATTTCGTTGCGGGCCCAGCCGGCCCAAGGAGCCCAGCATGATCGTCCGCCGAAGACCGACTAGCGTTGTCGCCATGACCGTGTTGACCGCCGGACTCGTCTCGCTCGGCGCACAGGCGCCGATCGCCGTGACCGACGCCTGGGTGCGCGAACCGGTCCCTGGCCGGCCGATGACCGCCGCCTATGCGGTGATCGAAAATCCCGGCGCCAACGAGATCGCGCTGGTCGGCGTGTCCAGCGAGGTGGCCGGCACCCTTGAATTGCACGAGATGGTGCGCACCGGCGACATGATGAAGATGCAGCAGGTGAAACAGATCGTGGTCCCGGCCTCGGGCAAGGTCGAGCTCAAGCCCGGCGGGTATCACGTGATGCTGTTTGACCTCAAGCAACCGCTGAAGGTGGGGGACGAGGTCACCCTGACCTTCACGACCAGCAGTGGCTGGCGCATCAAGGTGCCCGCCAAGGTCAAAAAGGGCACGATGTGATGTCCCGCATCTGGAGCCTGATCGCGCTGGTGGCGGTGCTGTTGCTGCCCTCGTGCGCGGCGCCGCCAGGCCGTGAAGCGGCACCTGCCGATCGGCCGCCGCTCCCGGAGATAGCCCCGTTCGAGTTCTCGCTGACCGATCAGGATGGCCGGCCGTTCGTGCTGTCATCGTTGCGCGGCAAGGTGGTGCTGGTGTTCTTCGGCTACACGATGTGTCCCGATGCCTGCCCGACCACGCTGTCGAAACTGAGCTCGGCCTACGCCCGGTTGACCCCCGACGAGCGCGCCCGGGTCAAGACCCTGTACATTTCCGTGGACCCCGAGCGCGACACGCCGGCGGTGATGAAGGACCATCTCACCTACTTCGGCGTCGATGCCTTCGGTCTCACGGGACCGGACGCGGCAGTCCGCGAGGTGGCGAGCAAATTCGGCGCCCACTACGAGCGGTCGCCGACGCCGACGGCGGGCGGCTATACCATGTCGCACACGGTGTCGATCTTTGGCCTGAACGCCACCGGCCGGCCGGCCCGGATCATCAGGTACGAGTCGAGCGTGGACGAGGTATTGGCCGACGTGCGCGCGTTACTCGCGGAGGGATAAACTGTGACCATGACCATGCCAACGCTCGGATTCTGTGTCGCGCTGGCGGCGGTCGCCGGTGTCGCCGGCGTTCACGCCCAACAGCAACCGGGCGCCAAGCCCGATCACATGCAACACCGCTTCGACGATCCCGCGAAGTTCGCCAAGTCGTTCGACGACCCGGCGCGCGACGGGTGGCAGATGCCGGCCAGGGTGATCGATGCGCTCGGCCTGAAGGGCGGCATGGCGGTGGCCGACATCGGCGCCGGTACCGGCTACTTCAGCATGCGGCTGGCCAAGGTGTCGCCGGCCCTCACGGTGTACGCCGTCGACATCGAACCGGCGATGGTCGACCACCTCAAGCATCGCGCCGCCGGCGAGCAACTGGCGAATGTGATTCCCACTCTCGCGGCCGCCTCGAGTCCGAAGCTGCCCAAGCCGGTGGACGTGGTGCTGATCGTCGACACCTACCATCACGTCGGCGACCGGGTGGCTTACTTTCGGAACCTGCGCCAGTCGCTCACGCCTTCCGGGCGGGTCGCGATCGTGGATTTCCGCAAGGATGCGCCGGACGGTCCGCCGGCAGAGTTCCGGTTCACGGTGGAGCAGATTGAGGCCGAGATGAAGGCCGCCGGGTACCAGTTGGAAGCCCGTCACGACTTCTTGCCCCGCCAGCATTTCCTGATCTTCCGCTGACTGCGGGCCGGCAGCCCGGCCGTTGACTTCGCTGCGCTCGATGGCCCGATCGGCCGGATAATGGGGCGTCCGGCAGTGCAGCCGTATCAAGTCAACGTGAGGTAGTTCGATGATTTCAAAGACCACGATCTATTCGGCCGCCGTGGTGGCCACGCTGGTGCTGGCGGCCGGTTACGGCGAAACGCCGCTCGCGCAGGCGGCCCAGGCGCCGGCGGCGCAGGCGGCCCGTGGCGGCCGTGGCGGCGGCGACGGCGCCGCGCCCGCGCGCAAGGCCGGCGAGGGTGCCGGCCCGTTCAAGAAGATGGTGATTCGCGGTGTCACGCTGATCGATGGCACCGGCGGTCCGCCGCTCAGTCCGATGGATATCGTGATCGAGGGCAACCGGATCACTTCGGTGCGCCAGGCCGGCTGGCCGGGCATGGCCGAGACGCCCAATCGCGAACCGCGCGACTTCGACCACGAGATCGACGGCAGGGGCATGTATGTGATGCCCGGCTTCGTCGACATGCACGTGCACGGATCCGGGCGCGGCAAGGCGCCGGACCTGAGCTACTCGTACAAGCTGTGGCTGGCGCACGGCGTCACCACGGTCCGCGGCGTGTCGCTGTCGTCGGCCGAGGTGTCCAGCTCCGAGAAGAACCGCTCGGCAAAGAACGAGATCGCGGCGCCGCGCATCTTCAATTACCAGACGCTCGGGTCGGGCTGGCCCAACGGGCCGGTGACGTCGGCCGAGAAGGCGCGCGACTGGGTGCGCTGGGCCGCCGCCAACAACATCGACGGCATCAAGTTCTTCAATCGCGGCGACGAGACGCCCGAGATCATCACCGCCGCCATCGACGAGGCGCACAAGAACAAGATGGGCACGGTCGCCCACCTGTCGCAGAACGGCGTCGCCAACTTCAACGGCCGCAATGCCGGTGACGCTCACCTCGACACCATCACCCATTACTACGGCCACATGGAATCGCTCCTGAAGGACAAGACCATCCAGGACTATCCGATTGGCTACGACTACAACAACGAGCAGGATCGCTTCGGCGATATCGCCCGCATCTGGAACCAGACCTACGAGCCGGGTTCGAAGGAATGGGTCGCCTATCTCGAACAGCAGAAGGCGAACAAGGTCACCTTCGATCCGACCTTCAACATTTACGCCGCCTCACGCGACCTGATGCGCGCGCGTAACGCCGACTGGCACCAGGCCTACACCATGCCGCAGCTGTGGAACTACTTCCAGAGCACGCGCGACAACCACGGGTCCTACTTCTACGACTGGACCACCGAGAACGAATACCACTGGAAGATGTTCTACCAGCGCTACATGCGGCTGATGAACGACTACAAGAACATGGGCGGCCGGGTCACGGTCGGCACCGACTCCGGCTTCATCTGGAAGACCTACGGTTTCGCCTACATCGAAGAGCTCGAATTGTTGCGCGAGGCCGGCTTCTCGCCGCTGGAGATCATCCGCTCGGCCACCATGTGGGGCGCCAAGACCCTGTATGAACCGAAAGGCGAGGCCGCGCCGATGGGCGTGGTGCGCTCGGGCATGCTCGCCGACCTGGTGATTGCCAGCGAGAATCCGCTGAGCAACCTGAAGACGCTCTACGGCACCGGCCACATGCGGCTGAACCCTCAGACCAACCGCCAGGAGAAGGTTGGCGGCGTGAAGTACACCATCAAGGACGGTATCGTCTACGACGCGCAGAAGCTGCTGGCGGAAGTGGCGGCGGCGGTCGCAGCTGAAAAGCGCACCACCACGACGACGGCGTCGCAGCAGTAGGTCGCAGGGCAGGGACAGTGAATGTCGCGACTGGTCCTTGCCCTGCTTTTCCTGTTCCATGCCGGAACTGACGCCGAGCAGGCGCTCGGCGTCCTTCACATCAAGGTCGTCGTCTCAGACAGTTCGGGGACGGCGATGCCGGTCCCGCGTCACGCGCTCCTGATCAGCGACAATCCCGCCAGCGCGCCGCCCCGGCGCGTGCTCACGACCCTCGATGGCACTGTTGACGTGCGGCTGGCCCCGGGGAACTACACCGTCGAGTCCGACCGGCCGGTCGCGTTTGACGGCAAGGCCTACCAGTGGACACAGCTGGTCGACGTTGTCGCCGGTCGCGACGCGGTGATCGAGTTGACGTCCGGCAATGCGGAAGTGGTGGCCGTCACCGATGCCGCGGCGTCGGTCACTTCGCCGTCGGAAACCGATCCTTCGTCGCTGCTGGCGCGGTGGCAAGGCAGCCTGGTTCAGATCTGGACGGCCACCCAACACGGATCGGGCTTCCTGATCGATCCCGCCGGCCTCGTGGCCGCCGATCAGCAAGTGATCGGTGGTGCGACGGTGGTCGAGGTGCAGGTGTCGGCGCAGGTGAAGGTGGCCGGCGCCGTGATCGCGTCGGACCCGATGCGCGGCGTCGCCCTGATACGAATCGACCCGGAGATCGCGGCATTGCTGAAGCCGCTGCCCCTGGAGTGTGAGCGACCGGTGGAGCCGCTCACCGTCGGCCAGGAGATTGCCGCGCTTGAGCTTGGGCTCGGCCGGCCACCCGGATCGAGCGCCGGATCGATCGACAGCGTGCTGGCCAACGTGCTTGATACCGACCTGCTGCCGACGCCTGGAGGCACGGGCGGGCCGGCCTTTGCACCCAACGGGCGGCTGATCGGACTGACCACGATCGTCACCGCTCGCAGTGGCCAGCGCGACCTGCGCGGCCGGATCGTGCGTGCCGGCCGCATTTGTGAGCTGGTGTCGACGGTGGCGGCGAAGATGAACCAGGCGCCGCCGTCCGCCGCGCATCTGCCGGTGGAGTTGGCCCAGCCGCAAACAACGTCCACGGGTGAGCCGGCCCGCGCGGGCAACCTGAGCCTCTACCGGATGTCCTCGTCCGATTTCGACATCACCTTCATCACGCCGGCGCTGCTCAAGGCGGCGGCGGGGGCGCAGGAGGGCCGTACCCGCGATCGAGGCGGCCGCGCGCCTGGCGCCGACGAGATCGCCGAGCGGTTGCTCACCGACTTCGCCAACTGGTCTGACTACGTCGCCGGATCGCCGCCGGTTCTGCTGGTGCGGGTGACACCGAAGCTGGTGGAGGGGTTCTGGACCAAGGTGGCGCGCGGTGCGGCGATGACGCAGGGCATGGCGATTGGGCCGATCAAGCGCCTCAAGCCCGACTTTGCCAGCATGCGTGTCTTCTGCGGTGATGCCGCCGTCGTCCCGGTGCATCCCTTCAAGCTCGAGCATCGCGTCAGCGACGACGACACGCTCGTGGAGGGCCTCTACGCGTTCGACCCGGGCGCGATCGCGCCGTCGTGCGCCTCGGTGACTCTTCGGTTGTCGTCGGAGAAAGATCCCGCCAAGTCCGACACGGCGATCGTCGACGCAAAGGTGGTGGAGCGGATCTGGCAGGACCTTGCGCCCTGGCATCTGGTCAAATAGGGCCTGTGAAGTACATACCGAGCCAGGTCGCCTTCTTCTTCGCGGTGCGGGAGTCGCGGGCGAATGTGCGCAGCCTCCTGCAGTACGTCGCCTTCCTGGTCGCGCTGATCGCGGTGTACGCGGTGATGTTCCACGTCATCATGGAGCGGTTCGAAGGCCAGGCGCATTCGTGGATCACCGGCGTCTACTGGACGCTGGTCGTGATGTCGACCCTGGGCTTCGGCGACATTACGTTTACTTCCGACGCCGGCCGGCTCTTCAGCATTGTCGTGCTGGTGTCGGGTGTCGTGCTGCTCCTCGTGATGCTGCCGTTTCTGTTCATCAGCCTCTTCTATGCGCCCTGGCTCGAGGCGCGGGTCCGGCTGAGGGCGCCGCGCGAGCTGCCGGAAGGCACCCGGGACCACGTGCTGATCACCGGCTACGATTCAGTGGCCGACGGATTGATCGAGCGCCTGCGGGCCGGGGCCATTCCCTACACCGTCATCGAGCCCGATCCTGCCGCCGCCGCCCAGCTCGTGGCCGACGGCGTGTCGGCGGCCACCGGCGACATTGACCGGGCCGACACCTACCGCGCCATGCGGGCGGCCAGCGCGCGGATGCTGGTGGCCAACCGCGAGGACACCATCAACACCAACACCACGCTGACGGCGCGCGAAGTGCATCCGGGCCTGGTGATTGCCGCGATCGTCGAGCACGAGGCGTCGGTCGACGTCCTGCAATTGAGCGGCGCCACGCACGTACTGCCGCTCAAGGCGCAACTGGGCCAGTATCTCGCCAACCGCGTCGACATCGGGCGGGTCGAGGCGCATGTCGTCGGCAGCTACCGCGGCCTTCAGGTGGCCGAGCTCACGGCCCGGGGGACGTCGTTTGCCGGCAGCACGGTGCGCGCCACCCGGCTGCGCGAGACCAGCGGCATGAGCGTGGTGGGCATCTGGAAGCGCGGCCGCCTGAATCCCGCGTACCCCGACACGCCGATCGACGATGCCAGCGTCGTGGTGGTGGCGGGCACCGGCGATCAGATCGCGGCGCTCAACCAGACGCTGCCGCAGCGCGCCCTCCAGAACACGGGCGCCATTGTGGTGGTCGGGGCCGGCCGCGTCGGGCAGGCCGCGGTGGAAGCGCTCAAGGCCAAGGGCGTCCGCGCTCACGTGGTCGACCGCGACCGGCGAAGCCTGGCGCCGCTTGAGGGCGTGGCCGATCGGCTGATTGAAGGCGATGCCTCCGATCGCGAGGTGCTCGAACGGGCCGGACTGCACGAGGCGCCGTCGGTGCTGCTGACCACCAATGACGATGCCATGAACATTTACCTGGCGGTCTACTGCCGGCGCCTGCAGCCCAACCTGCGCATCGTCAGCCGCATCACCCACGAGCGTAACGTGGAGGCCATTCACCGCGCGGGCGCCGACTTCGTGTTGAGTTACGCCTCGCTCGGCGCCGAGACGATCTTCTCGCTGCTGCGCTCGTACGAGCAAGTGATCCTCGGTGAAGGCGTGGACCTGTTCACGCGGCCGGTGCCAGCCCGGCTGATTGGCCGCACGCTGAAGGACGGCGCGATCGGGTCGTTGACCGGGCTCTGTGTCATCGCCATCCAACAGGGCGACCGGATGGTGACCGAGATGCACTCCGACACGATTCTGCCGGAGGGCGCGGAGCTCGTGATGATTGGCAGCGTGGAGCAACGACAGGCGTTTACCGACGCCTACGGGGCGCCACGGCGTTGATGAGGGATCGTCGACCCGTGCCGGCCGCTGCCTTCCACCTGGCCGCCTCGTCGAGGGCCGGTCACATCAAGTTCACGCAGGTGCGCCGGGCGCCGGCTCCCGCACGAGGTGCACGGTCCTGGTTGGGAAGGCAAAGCTCGATCCGGCTGCTTCCACCACGCCCATGAAGCCGAGCAGCACCTCTTCGCGGCAGCCCTGAAAGTCGCCCCAGGTGGGCACGTCGAACCACGCCATGATCTCGATGTCGAGGGAGCTGGCGCCGAACGCCGCAAACTTGATCACCATGGCATCGGGCCAGATCTTCGGGTGGGCCCGTAGCACGCGCTCGAACCCGGTCAGGATCGTCCGCATCTGACTCTGAGTCGTACCGTAGGTCACCCCAATCATCGTCGCCAGCCGCATGCGATCGCGCGCTTGAAACGACTCCAGCCGCTGGTCGGCCAGCTTGCCGTTGGGAATAGAGACGAGCGTGCGGTCGAGTGTGCGGAAGCGGGTCGAGCGCAGGCCGATGTCTTCGACAGTGCCGACGAAGTCTTCCACCTTCACGAAGTCGCCGATGCGAAAAGGCTGGTCGATGGCCAGCGACACGGAGCCAAAGACGTTCTCGACCGTCTTCTGCGCGCCAAACGCCACGGCCAGGCCGCCGATGCCGAGGCCGGCCAGCACGGTGCCCACCGGGTAGCCGAGCGACGCGATCATCGCCAGCACGCCGAGGCCGAGCACCAGCCCTTGCATGATCTTTGTGGCGATCGACAGCATGTTGCGCACCGACGGGCTGTTGGCCGCCCACGGCTGGCTGGTGATCCATCCGGTCACCACCGGCACCAGGCGCCACAGTCCCCAAAAGACAGCGAAGGCCATGGCGGGCCGCGTGAATAATTCCACCAGCGTGATGGCATCCTGCGTGATCTGGATCAGGCTGCAGCCGGCGGCGAACAGCACGATGCTGAACACCAGGGTGAGCGGCGGCCCGAGGCTGGCGAGCATCTGGTCGTCCCAGGTGGCACGGGTTCGTCGCGTGACGGCGCCGATTAGGGCGACGGTGAGATTGCGCAAGCCGCGGCCACCGGCCCAGGCGAGAAACGCGATGATCGGCAGCAGGAGCCAGTGCCACCACAGCACGCCGAAGAATCCCGGGCGCAGCAGCACATCGAAGCGGGTACCCGAGAACAGGTTGCGCACCCACCGGTCGGGCAGGTCGGCATACCAGCCGTCAATGCGTGTCACGGTATTGGGCGAGAACGCCCAGAACGTCCCGGCCTGGTCGGAGGTCCGGACCATCCGCATCGGTTCTTCACGGTTGCCCACCGGGACGGCCGCGACCGTTTCGAGTTCGGGCGGCAGTCCGTCGTCCAGTTGCCCTCGTGACCCTCCCGAGATGGTTTCGATGTCGATCAGGCGGCGGCTGTCGATCACGCCTTTGAGGCGTTCCGCCAGTTCGGGTGAGCGCGACCGCTGCTGGTCGGTCAACGACAGGTAGCGGGCGGCATCCTGCCATTGCCCGGCATTGGCGGCGTCGATGAACGCAAGCATCGACGAGCGCGGCGAATCGGCAGCGACCGGCTCGGCCGGGGGCTCAGCCGGCGCGGGTGACGGCGGTTGCGACTCGGCGGGAGTGGCCGGCGATTGCGCCGCGAGTGTGGCCCCTGCGGAGATGATCAGGAGCGCGGCCAGCGACGAGGCGAGCAACGATCGGCGTAGGGTGATGGCGGCCATCCAGCCATTTCACATCAAGCGGCGGCGTCAGCCAAAGAACTTGTGCGTGCATCGATGAGCTGCCGCATTCCGCCCGGTGCGGTACAATCGGGTAATCAGGAGATCTTGAGGCCACGCCCGACCGGCCTCCACGTGTACACGCCAGCCCCCAGGTAGCAAATGAAGACTCAAGTTAACAGTGACAAGTCCATCAAGGTGTCCGCCGCCTTTATTCGTTTTATCGACACCGAGACCGACCGCGTGCTGGATCGATTTGCCGCCCAGTTGACGCGCGTGGAGGTCCACCTGAGCGACGTCAACAGCAAGAAGACGGGTGGGGCCGACAAGCAGTGCGTGGTGGAGGCGCGGCCGGCCGGCCTGCGGCCGGTCAGCGTGACGGCCACGGCTCCCACGGTCAACATGGCGTTCGCTCAGGCGCTGAACAAGATGCGGCGATCGCTCACTTCGATCTTCGGCCGTCTGGGCCGCTCGTCGCGGCATGCCGACCCAGCCCGCACGACCGCGGCGAAGAAGCCGGTGAGCGCAAAGAAGAAGACCGCTGCGAAGAAGATTGCTGCGAAGAAGACCGCGGCAACGGCAGCGGCCGAGGCCGCTGACAGGGCCGGCGCCAGGAAGAAGGGCATCTACCAGGCGCGGCGCAAGGCCTGGCCGGTCCGCTAGCCGGCCGGCCGGATCAGATCGCTTCTCCGTTTGACTTTCTAATGGAGTGAGGGCATCATCCATTAGGATGCCTAATAAAGAACCGTCCAAGGCCGAAGTGCTGCGCGGCACGCTCGATCTGATGGTGCTGCAGACCCTCGCCGCGCTCGGACCGCAACACGGCTACGCCATCGGCGCCCGCCTCGGGCAGGTCTCGTCGGGGGCGCTGACCCTGAACATGGGCACGCTGTACCCGGGGCTGATGCGGCTGGAGCAGCAGGGCCTGATTGACGCCGAGTGGGGCGTTACCGACAACAACCGCCAGGCGCGCTTCTATGCGATCACCGCCGCCGGACGCCGCCGGCTCGTGGCCGAGAAGAAGGCGTGGGACCAGATGGTCTCGGTCATGCACGCGCTGTTCGAGGATCCGTCGTGACGCCCCCGGGGGCAGTGGCCACGATCCGGGAGTGGACCCGGCGGATGTGGGGCGCGCTCAGTGGCCGGCGGACCGACCAGGACCTGCAGCGCGAGATTGCCGGGCACCTCGCCTTCGCTGAAGACGAGCTCCGCCGGCAGGGCCATTCGCCGAACGAAGCCGCGCGACTCGCGCGCGCCGCGGCCGGCGGCCGCGTCCAGGCTCTCGAGGCGCTGCGCGACCAGCGCGGCCTGCCCTGGCTCAGCTCGTCGTGGCTCGATATCAGGCTCGGGCTCCGCTTGCTCGTCCGCAGCTGGGGACTGACCCTCGCCGGCGGACTGGCGATGTCGGTGGCGATCAGCATCGCTGCCGTCGTGTTCGCGGCGTTTGACATGGTCATGTGGAGTCCGATGCCGCTCGATGAGGGCGATCGGATCGTGGCCATTCAGGTGTGGGACCGGGAGGCCGGCCGGCGGCGGGACACGCCCTGGGAGGACCTCGAGCGTTGGCGTGGCAGCCTGCAGTCGATCGATGAGGTCGGCGCGTACCAGGCGATTCGCCGCAACGTGATCACGGCCGACGGCTCAGTTGAATTTACGGCGGTGGCCGCGATGTCTGCCGCCGGATTTCGGGTCGCGCGGGTGCCGCCGCAGCTCGGCCGGCCGATCGCCGATGCCGATGCCGCGCCCGGCGCCGTGCCTGTCGTCGTCATCGGCCACGATGTCTGGCAGCGGCGTTTTGCCGGTGCGCGAGACGTGATCGGCCGTGAGCTTCGGCTGGGCGAGGCCATGCACACCGTGGTCGGCGTCATGCCCGACGGCTTCCACTTCCCGTACAACTTCCGCTACTGGGTCCCGCTACAGCGCGCGGCCGGCGAGGTGTTGCACAACGCCGGTCCCGAGGGAGTGGTGTTCGGCCGGCTCGCGCCGGATGCAACGCTTGCCCGCGCGGACGCGGAGGTGTCGGCGATCGGGATTCTGCCGTCCGTTCTCCCTGGCGCGAGGCGCGAAGCAGGGACCGGCGCGCGCGTGGTGCCGTACACGTTTGCCTTCACCGGCGACTTCGAACGCGGTGAGCTGGGTCTGCTTTGGACGCTCGCCAGCCTGGCCCTGGTCCTTCTGCTGCTGCCGCCGTGCGCGAACATCGCCATCCTGAACTACGCGCGCACAGTCACGCGACAGCAGGAGTTCGCCGCCCGCCACGCCCTCGGCGGCAGCCGCGCGCGGATCGTCTGGCAGTTGTTCGTCGAGGCGCTGGTGCTGACGGCCGCCTCCGCCGCTGTCGCGCTCGTGATCCTGCGCGTGGTCTCGATAGTCGTGTCCGGCCGTCTGCAGCAGCTCCCCGGTGGCCCGCCGTTCTGGATGTCATTCGACGTGTCGTACCGCACCCTTCTCTTCGTGGCCGGACTGGCCGTGGCAGGAGCGGCCGTGTCCGGCCTCGTGCCGGCGCTCCAGGCGACGGGCCGCCTGGCCCGGCTCGGCGCCGGCGCGCTCGCTCCACGAACCAGCCTCCGGCTCGGCGCTACGTGGACCACGCTGGTGATCGCACAGGTCGCCTTCTCAGTCGGCGTGTTGCCACTGGCCGTCGAACTCGGCTGGGGCACACTGCGAAACGGCGTCGTTGGCCCAGGCTTCGCCGCCGAGGAGTTTGCGACCGCACGGGTCGCGCTGGAGCGCACCGATCTGTTTGGCATTCGCCAGCGCGAGTTGGCGCGACAGCTGCTGGCCGACCCGGCGGTGCGCGGCGTGGCCGCCGCCTTGCGACCACCTGGCGAGGAGCCCTGGGTGTTTGTTGACATTGAGGGCCGCGAGGCGCCGACCGAGGCGCTCAATGGCCAGTTGCCGGGCTTTCCCGCCCGGTTCAACCGGGTCGATGCCGCGTTCTTCGAGATCTACCAGGTGCCGACGCTGCTCGGCCGCGGATTTGCCGCCGGCGACGCCGCGCCCGAGGCCGACGCGGTCCTGGTCAACCGGAACTTTGCGGAGACCATTGCTCCCGGCGGCAACGCGCTCGGCCACCGTTTCCGGTACGCCCGCGCGATGAGCGGCGAGCTGCAGGGGCCGGAAGCGAATCGCTGGTACGAAGTGGCCGGCGTGGTCGGTAATCTGCCGGTGACGACCGACGCACGGGTGGCCTACCATGCGGCGGTCCCAGGTCAAATCCAGCCGGTGAACCTGCAACTTCGCCTCAGGGGCGACTCGGCTGGACTTGCCGAGCGCCTGCGCCACGTCGCTGCGCGCGTCGATCCCTTACTGCACGTCGATGAGGTCAGCACGCTGGCAGAGATCTATCGCGAGCACCGCTTCGGCGACAACCTCGGCGCCATCACCATCGGCGCGGTCACCGGCAGCGTGCTCCTGCTTTCGGCGGCCGGCCTGTATGCGCTCATGGCATTCACGGTCGCGCAGCGACGGCGTGAGATCGGCATCCGTTCGGCGCTGGGCGCTCAGCCCGGTCAGTTGGTGGCGGCTGTGTTCAGGCGCGCCTTCTGGCAGATCGGTGCCGGCTCGGCCGTAGGCATCCTGGCGGCCTACGCTGTCGGCCGCTACGTGCCGATTGAGCAGATCGGCGGCATGCCGATTCCCGGCATCCTCCCGGGCGCAGCCGCGTTCATGCTGCTCGTTGGCGTGCTGGCGGCGCTTGGGCCCGCCCGGCGCGGGCTCCGTATCGATCCCACTGAAGCGCTGCGAAGCGAATAGGGAGCCGCAGAAGACCTGGCGCCCAGGCGGCAGGTGAGGCATATAATCCCGCCTCAATCATGACCTTCAGCCGCACGGCTCGTTTCGCGCCGGCCGCCATCGCCATCGCACTGATTCTCACCGTCGTCGAGGGTCGGAGCGATGTGCAATCCCAGGTCGATCGGGTCGTCTCCAATCCGCCGGTGCTCAACGGTGCCGGACGGGCGATGGCGCCGGTGCTGCTTGGTCGCAGCCCCGTGACCCCACAGTCGACCGAAGCGGCGTTCGATCTGAACGTGGCGTATACCTACGCCCGGATCTGGAACCCCGCCACCGACCGCTACGATCGCGTCAACCTGCGCAGCTACCAGGGCACGCAGGTCAATCCGCAGGCGCCATTCGTCTCGCCGACGATCGAAGTGACGCCCGGCGACACCATTCGCCTGACGCTCAACAATCGCCTGCCGCCGGATCCAAGCTGCACGCACGCTCACGACGCGAACACGCCGCACTGCTTCAACGGCACCAACCTGCACACCCACGGGCTGTGGACCAATCCCGGCGGCAACGGCGACAACGTGCTGATCTCCGTCAATCCCGGTGTCAGCTTTCAGTACGAGTACAACATCCCGCCGGATCACCCCGCGGGAACGTTCTGGTATCACACGCACCGGCACGGATCGACGGCGCTGCAGGTCTCGAGCGGGATGGCCGGCGCCCTGATCGTGCGCGGCAACCGGTTGCCGACCAGCCGCGGCGGTGGTGACCTCGACACGCTGTTCCGGCCGACCGCCGTGCAGCCGTTCACCGAGCGAATTGTCGTGATGCAGCAGATTAACTACGCCTGTCGAGACGCGTCCGGCGCCATTCAGGTCGATGCCGCGAACAACTACCGTTGCGATCCGGGTGATATCGGCTCGGTGGAGAATTACGATCAACTGGCCTTTGGCCAGTGGCCGGGGTCAGGTCACTACACCAGCATCAACGGACACGTCCTGCCGACCTTTACCGGCGCGAGGGCGGGCCTGCTCGAACGCTGGCGGATGATTCACGCCGGTGTCGCCGACACCATCAACCTCGAGTTCCGCGCCATGACGCAGACTGCCGGCGTCTCCGGCCTGCGCGCCTCCGAGAACGCCCGCTTCATCGGTGATAACTGCGGCGGGCCGGCGCTGCCGCAACGTCTCGTCGCCGCCGACGGCCTGACGATGGGCGCGATCAACACGACCGGCCAGACGGTGTTTCAGCCTGGTTATCGATGGGATGTGCTCATGCTGTTCCCGCAGCCGGGCACCTACTGCGTGATCGACGCCGCGGCGCCGGCGCCAGGGGTTGGGCGAACCGCGCCGTCGCAGCAGCTGCTCGGCTTCGTGACGGTGGCGCCTGGCGAGAATGTGCCGCAGAACACCGCGCAGTTCGTGCTGGATGCCCTGGCGGAAGCCGCCTATCAAAACATGCCTGACGCCGTGAGGCGCGGGGTGATCGCCGACTTGAACGCCGGCTTGAAGCTGACCTCGTTCGTCCCGCACGAAGACATCGCACCGAACGAAGTCACGGGAACCCAGTCGCTCACGTTCAATATTGTGACCACCGGCACGTCCGATTCGTTCCAGGTCGACGGCCGGTCCTACGACCCAGCTCGGCTCGATCGGGTCCTGACCCTCGGGGCGGTGGATGAGTGGACGCTCAAGTCCGCGATCTTCGCGCATCCTTTCCACATCCACGTCAATCCGTTCCAGATCATCCGGATTCTCGATCCGACCGGCAAGGACGTGAGTGCGCCCGATGCGGCCGACAGTTTCGGCACGACCGGCGCGCCGGATTCACAGTTCCGGGGAATGAGGGGCGTGTGGAAGGACACGTTGTGGATCAAGAACGCGGCGGCTGGCACCACAGCGGACGAACTGAAGGCCGGGATGTATACCGCGATCGTGCGGACGCGCTATCGGCGTTACATCGGCGACTTCGTGCTCCACTGCCACATCCTCACGCACGAGGATCAGGGCATGATGCAAAACGTCCGGATCGCGTTGCCCGGCGCCGGGGGCGCGCGCCAGCAGTAACGGATCGGCTGTTAGGATTTGCTCGCGTGAGCGAAGGGTGGTGGACCTGACCGGGATCGAACCGGTGACCTCATCAATGCCATTGATGCGCGCTCCCAACTGCGCTACAGGCCCCTTAGGGAAGTTCTTATCGTATCTCGGCTGGGCCGGCCTGATCAACCACCGGTTGGACGGTGCTGGGCGCGGTGGCCCGGGCCTGGGCGGCCTGGCGGTCCCGTTCTTCCTGCTCGCGCACCATCCGCCGGCGGCGCTTGAGCAGGGCATTGTCCATCATGGAGATCGGCCAGTTCGGCGCCTTGGTCAGCCGGGCCGCCATCTCCTTGGTCGCCGGTGCGCCGTCGATCAGGAGCACCGCGGGCTGTTCGTAAGTGCCCAGCACGAGGTCGGCCACCGGCAGGCCATAGAACCCGGCGATGTTCATGTTGCACTTGTAGTTGGCGTGGTGCGCCTGGTGGAACCCGTAGAGCTTGCGCCACAGCGTGCCGAACACCGGGCTGTCAATCCTGGTCTTCCAGAACGGATCGTACGGCGTGTGATGGGCGACGTGAATGGTCTCGTAGAGGAGGTGCGCAATCGCAATGGCGGTGTAGCCGCCCAGCAGCACGGGCACCTGCGGAAACGAAAAGGCGGCCACCGACAGGAACGGCGTGAGAAACGCCATGAACGCCAGGAGCGCATAGGGCGGAAAGGTCGCGAACCGGTCGTGCTCCAGATCATTAATCGGGTAGGCGCTGACCACACGGTCGGCCGGGATCTTGATGTTGGTGAGCTTGTGATGGGCAAGATGGCTGAAACTCAGCCGGCCCAGGAAACTGATGCTGTTGGCGTGCAGCAGGTAGCGGTGAAACAGGTACTCGCCGAAACAGAACAGCAGGTTGAAGGCCAGCGTGGTCAGCACCACGCCGCCAGGACCCCACGACCACTGGGCCTGCCACAGGGCTGGGAAAAAATACGCGATCGCCGCAAACGCCCCGAGCGGATGCAGCACGCAAAACACCACGAACAAAGGCAGGGCGAGGGGATTGCGGCTGCGGCTTTCGAACGAGAGGAAGTTGAGGGTCGGTAGTGTCATAGTTGCGCGATCTGCGGGCACGAGCGCCACTCGCAGCGCACCTTGGTTCGAGTCATCATACGTCGAGCGGCAATCCATTCGCTGATAAGATTGCTCCCGGCCCCACCGTGAACGACGCCGACCGAATCCTGCTCCGAGAACTCCGGAAGGCCCTGTTGCACCTGCACAAGACACTGCTGGACTGGCAGCGGGCAGAGTACGAGCTTGACCACGGCCCCATGGCGCCGGGCCAACTGCTCCAGACCATCTTCAACGACGAGGCCTTTGCCTGGCTGCGGTCGATGTCGGGCCTGATCGTCGGCATAGACGAGGCGCTCGAAGCCAAGCCCCCCGAGTCGCCGGCTGCTTCCCCCCTGATCGCCCAGGCCAGGGAGCTGGCGGCGCCGGCGCCGGGCACCCCCTACGCCGACCGCTATCGTGCCGCGCTCCAGGACCTGCCCGATGCCGTCCTCGCCCACCGCGACCTGGTGACGATCCTCAAGCTCCAAGCCCCCCAGGCCAACGCCTGACTCGGCCTCACGGGCTGAGCGTGACGCTGGTCCGCGGCTCCTTCACGTCGACCGGGCGATCGATCGTCCGGCCCTCAAAGGTCACGCTGAGCGTATAGGCGCCCGGCACGACACCGGCAATCGAAAAGCGTCCGCCGTCGTCGGCCACAGTCGTGAACGGGCTGTTGGCGGCAATCAGCGTCGCCTGCATCCCGGGATGCACGCTGCAGGTGACATCGTATTGACCCACCCGATCGAACGTATGCACGTACTTCTCCTGCGGGTCGGTCTCGACATCGAACACCGACGTGCCCGTGCTCCTGCGGTTCACCGTGACGTTGTGCCCCATGTCCTCGGTGTTGCGAAACTCCACCGGTTGCCCGACCCGGACGTAGAGTACGCCCGGCACGAACTGTTTGGAGTACTGGTCCAGCACCGCCGGCCCTTCGGGCATCGGCACGCCGCCGGCGGGAATCAACGACACCACCGCGCCCCTTGGCGCCGTGCCGGCCACTTCGGCTACGCCGGTGGCCACCGGCGGGGCGGTCGTGGGCGATGGCGGCGCGGCGGGTGCGCCACATGCCGCCATCAACAGGCTCGACGCGGCGCAGATTGTGATGCAGGCGCCGGCAAGGCGTGTCCGATTCATGGAGCCGATCTTACACGGAGGCCGGCACGTCGCCGTGGCCAGGGGGCCCGTGATACCGTTCCCGTCGTTGATCGTCCACCTGATTGACGGCACTTTCGAGTTGTTCCGCCACTTCTACGGCGCCCCGTCCGCGATCGATCCGAGCGGCATGGAGGTCGGCGCGGTGCGCGGCGTCCTCGCATCGATTCGTGGCATGGTCAACGGCGGCGCCACCCACGTCGGCGTCGCCACCGATCACGTGATCGAATCGTTCCGCAACGAGTTGTGGCCCGGCTACAAGACCGGCGAAGGCATTGAGCCGGCGCTGCTGGCGCAGTTCCCGTTGCTCGAAGAGGCACTCTCGGCCTACGGCGTGGTGGTGTGGCCGATGGTGGACTTTGAGGCGGACGATGCGCTGGGCGCCGCGGCGGTGAAGGCGGCACGCGACCCGCGCGTGACACAAGTGCGCATCTGCACGCCCGACAAGGATCTCGCCCAATGCGTCCAGGGCACGCGCATCGTCCAGGAAGATCGCCTGCGGCGCACGACTCGTGACGAGGCGGGGGTAATCGCGAAGTTCGGCGTGCCACCAGCCTCGATTCCCGACTACCTTGCGCTCGTCGGCGACTCCTCCGACGGCTACCCGGGGCTGCAAGGCTGGGGCGCGAAGTCGGCAGCCCTGGTGCTGGCGAAATACGGCCACATCGAGAATATTCCCGACGATGGGACCACCTGGGGTGTGAACGTGAGGGCCGCATCGCTGGCGGCAACGCTCAAGCGGGATCGCGACAAGGCGTTGTTGTTCCGGCAGATTGCGACTATTCGCGCCGATGCGCCGGTGTTCGCGTCGGTGGATGAACTGGAGTATCAGGGGCCGACGCCGGCGTTTGCGGCGATCAAGGAGCGGCTGGATTCAGCGAGGTCGGAATGATCAAGGTGACCCGCAGCGAGTTCTTTCAACTCGTTGCCGGCGGTTCGGCGTGGTTGGTGTCATCGGGCTTCGCCCAGCGGATCGTGCCTGCGGTGCCAGGCGGCGCGCGACCGCTGCCGCCGACGGCGGTGCGCCTGACCGGCGGGCCGCTCAAGCGCGCGCAGGATCTGGACGCCAAGTACCTGCTGTCGCTCGAACCCGATCGCATGCTCGCGTTCTACCGCAAGCTGGCTGGCCTGGCGCCGAAAGCCGAGGGCTACACCGGCTGGGATGCTGAGGGCCGCCAGCTCACCGGCCACATTGCCGGTCACTACCTGTCGGCGGTCAGTCTGATGTTCGCGGCCACCGGCGACGCCCGCTTCCAGCAACGCGCCGACTATATTGTCCGCGAGCTGAAGGCCGTGCAGGATGCCCACGGCGATGGCTTCGCCGGTGCACTCCAGGGAGTGAAGACCGCCTTGGCCGAGGTGTCGCACGGCGTCGTCCGCTCGTCCAACTTCGACCTGAACGGCCTGTGGTCGCCCTGGTACACGCTGCACAAGACCTTCGCCGGCCTGCGCGACGCCTATCGCCACACCGGCAACCAGACGGCGCTGGAAGTCGAAGTGAAGTTTGCCGCGTGGGCGCAGACCTGGCTGGCGCCGATGGACGATGAAGCGGTGCAGCGCATGCTGGCGACCGAGTTCGGCGGCATGAACGAGGTGCTGGCGGACCTCTACGCCGATACCGGCGACCGGCGTTGGCTCGATCTCTCGTACAAGTTCGAACACAAGGCGGTGATGGACCCGCTCAAGAGCGGCCTGGATCCGCTGAGCAGCCTGCATGGCAACACGCAGGTGCCGAAGGCGATCGGCTCGGCCGCCCGCTACGGCTATGCCGGCGACCCGGCGGATCGGGCCGCGGCCGTCACGTTCTGGGATCGCGTGGTCGACCACCACACGTTTGCGACCGGTGGCCATGGCAAGGATGAGTACTTCCGCGAGCCGGACCTGCTGGGCAACATCACGGAAGGCCGGACCGCGGAGACCTGCAACGTCTACAACATGCTGAAGCTGACGCGGAAGCTGTTCGCGATCCAGCCCGACATCCGCCTTGCCGAATTTCACGAACGCGCGTTGTTCAATCACATCCTGGGCTCAATGGACAGCGAGGATGGCGCGACCTGCTACATGGTGCCGGTCGGATCGGCGGTGCGCCGCGAGTACGCCGACATGCAGCGCAGCTTCACCTGCTGCGTCGGCACCGGCATGGAGAGCCATGCGCTGCATGGGCTCGGGGTCTACTACGAATCGGGAGGCGGGAGGCGGGCGCCGGGAGTTGAAGATCTGAAGTTGTGGGTGAATCTCTATGCGCCGTCGACCGGGCAGTGGGAAGCGGCCGGCGTGAAGTTCGAGATGGCCACCAGTTTTCCCGAGGGTGACACCGCGCTCATGACCTTTGCGGTGCGGGCGGCGCGCGAGTTCACGCTCGCCTTGCGGCGGCCGTCGTGGGCCGGCGAGGGTTTCACCGTGCGGGTGAATGGCCGCGCGCTCGACCAGGTGCCGGCGGCCGGGTCCTACGTCGAGATTCGCCGCACCTGGCAGGACGGCGACGCGGTGGCGGTATCGCTGCCCAAGACATTGCGGCTCGAGCGGCTGGCCGACCATCCGCGCAAGGGCGTCGTGATGTGGGGACCGCTCGTCATGGCCGGTGACCTGGGCGCGGCGCCGCGCCGCGCCGACGATGGTGATGGCGACGGTGTGCGGTCGGCGCCACCTGAAGCCCCGGCGATTGTGACCGAGCGTCCACTGACCACCGTGCTGAAGCCCCTGGCCGGTGAGCCGGGCACCTTCCTGGGACTCGGTGTGGCCCGGACGACCATCGACGAGTATCCGATCGATGTTCGGTTCCGCCCGTTCTACGGCGTGCATCGGCGCGTGTATTCGGCGTATTGGGATGTGCTGACCCCGATCGAGTTTGCCGCCCGGGTGGCCGAGCGCGACGGCGAACGCCAGCGGCAGGCCGAGCTCGAGGCGGCGACGATTGCCGCGCTGGTGTCGATTGATCCCGAGTCCGAAAAGCCGTTCAACCCTCGCGGCGACGACACCACGATCGTTCGCACCGACGGCCGGCCCGGCCGCCGGAGCGCGAAGTGGTTTTCGTACGACTTACCAGTGGAGGGCGATGCGGTCGAGCTGGTGGTGACCTACAACAGCGACAACCGCCGGCCCCGCACGTTCGACATCCTGGTGGACGGGGTGCGGATTGGCAATGGCGTGATGCCGCAAACCAGCGTCGCCCGGTTCATCGACATGCACTACGCGGTGCCGCCGCCGCTCACGAGCGGCCGCCCGGTCATCACCGTGCGCTTTGTCGCCACCGGCGGCAACGAGGTGGCGCCGGTGTTCGCGATCCGGACCATCCGCGGCTAGGATGCCCGCCGATCAGTACTCGCTGAAGATGCGCTGAATCTCGGCGCGGTCGCTGGAACGGGTCAGCGCGAGCATGAGCAGCACGCGCGCCTTGACCGGCGTGTGATCCTCGCCGGCGACGCTGAACATGCGGCGGCGCCGCTGCGCCTCGGTGGCCTGGGCCGCTACCGGCAGGTCGCTGCGCGGCGGAGCAATGCGGCCGCTGCCGGTCCGGGTGCTGCTGACCACAAACACGCCCTTCTCGGCGGCATAGGCCAGTCCCTCCTGCTGCGTGCCGCTGGTCGCGCCGGCGCCGGCTACCGCGATCACGATGCCCTTGGCGCCGTTGTCAACCGCCGCCTTGATCAGGTCACCCGATGCACCCTGGTAGACCATGATCACGTCCACCCGCGGCAGCTCGGCGACGTTGGCGAGATCGAACTCGGTCCGCTCGTTGGTGCGCTGGGTGATCTGGTTGAAGAACACCACACGATCGCGGTCGACCACGCCCAGCTGGCCGTACTCGCGGCTGCGAAACGTCTGCAGGCGCAGGGCATCGGTCTTGGTGACATTGCGCGCCGAGTTGATTTCGTCGTTCAGCACCACCAGCGCGCCCTTGTTGCGGGCCGCCGGATCGGCCGCCACCCGCACGCCTTCGAGCAGGTTCGCCGCGCCCTCGTAGCCGAGCGTGCTCGGGTTGCGCATCGAGCCGACGACCACCACCGGCCGGGGATCGCGCACGGTCAGGTGAAGAAAGAACGCCGTTTCCTCCAGCGTGTCGGTGCCGCTCGTGACCACGACGCCGGCAATGTCCTTGTCGCTGGCGTACAAGGCGTTGATGCGCTTGGCCAGGCCGAGCCATTGCGCCAGGCTCAACTCGCTGCTCGCCACGTTGGCAAACTGCTCGAAGGTGAGGCGGGCGTAGCGCTCGACGCCCGGCATCGACTTGGCCAGCTCCTCGGCGGTCAGCCGGCCGCCGTCGCGATTGGAGATGGTGCCGCCGGTGGCGACAAAGTGGACGCGGGGCAGGGTGACGGCCGCCGGGGCCGGTTGAGCCAGCAGCGAGGGGCCGGCCAGGCCACTGCAAAGCAGCGCCATTGCCAACAGCAACGTCGGAGGGAAGAGTCGAGTCATATTGCCCTGATTATGTATTGGCTGGGGTCGCGCCCGATACGAGAGACAGCCAATTGCTGAGCTCACGCGCGGCATCTTCGGGAGTTTTGCCGTAAAACGGCATCAACGAGGTCTGGATTCCCGGCCGGCGAACGATTTGCGCGCGCCAGCGCTCCGCCGAGACGGGCGAAACTTCGATCTGGTAGGTTCGACCAGCGATGCGTTCTTCGAAAAGTTGGATGGGCACGTGAGAGGTGACGATTGTATGTCGTTGGTGGAACGGATCAAGCGAAGCGCGGCACGAAAGCGGCGGCGGATCCCGTTTCGGTATCGCGGTCAGAGGGACGGACTGGCCGGATTTTTTTTCTTTGTCGTCTCGTCCACAGTTTTTCGACCGTTCGTCCACAGGATTTCCACAAGGCGATAAACTAGCGGTGGTTGTGACCGTCCGCTGCCTGCTCCTGATCGTCTCGTTGATGGCTCCGGCCGCCGCCGCGGCGCAGACGCCGGCCAGCCGCGTGCTGTTCCGCGTCTTCCTCTCGGACGGCCGCGCGCTTGCCAGCTACGGCGAATGGGCAAGGGTGGCCGACCGCGTCATTTTTTCCATTCCCACCCGGTTGACCAGCGATCCGGTGGAACTGCACCTGGTCAACATCGCCTCGGGACGGGTGGACTGGCCGCGGACCGAGCTGTACGCCGAGTCGGTACGCGCCGCCAACTACGCCGCGACCCGGGGCGAGGCTGATTTCGCCCGCTTCAGCGCCGAGACCGCCAAGGCCCTCAACGAGGTGGCGCGGATTGCCGATCCCGGTGTCCGGCTGGCCGTGGCCGAGCGCGCCCGCGTGGCGCTGGCCGAGTGGCCGGCCACGCACTATGGCTATCGCATCGGCGAGGTCCGCGAGTCGCTGGACGTTCTCGACGCGATCATTTCGCAATTGCGCGTCGCGGTCGGCCAGACCCGGTTCGACCTGTCGCTGAGCGCGCCACTGGCCGCGCCGCCGCCGCCGCCGTTGCCGGTACCCACCGATGCCGAGCTGGTCGAGCAACTGGTGACCGCCGCCTCGCTCTCCGACACTTCCACCGAGCGCGTCACCTTGCTGCAGTCAGTGCTCGGCCTGCTCGATCGCGCAGTCGGCCTGTTACCCGATGAGTGGGCGCGCCGCGTCCGCCACAGCGTGACCGGCGACCTCGAAGGCGAGCGCCAGATCGAACGCGCCTACGCCGCCCTGCGGCAACGCACGCTGGAGGACGCGATCAAGATTGCGCTCAAGGGCGAGCACCACAAGTTCGAGCCGCTGCGCGACCGGGTGATGGCGGAGGACCGCCGGCTCGGCGGCCACCGCGCCGGCGAGGTGGCGGCGCTGCTGGCCACTATCGACGCGCAGGCCGATGCGGCCAAGCAGTCGCGCGCGGCGCGCAAGGACTGGGAGCGGCGCGAGCAGGGCTATCGGCGCTATCGCCGCTCGATGAACGGGGCGTTCAAGGTGTTCCGCGATGCGACGGTCAGTCTCGACCAGGTCCGGACGCTTTCGGGTCCGCCGCTGCACACCCTGCCGCCGCTGCGCCGCCGGATGGCCGAGGCCGCGGTCAGGATCGGCAAGGTGACGCCGCCGTCCGACCTGGCCAACCCTCATGCCCTGATTCGGAGTGCCTGGGAGCTGGCCGAGAGCGCGCTGGCCTTGCGCGCCGAGTCGGTGTCTCTCAACAGCGCCGACCTGGCGCAGCGCGCCTCGTCTGCCGCCGCCGGCGGCGTGATGTTGTATGAGCGGGCGCGCGCCGACCTGGCCGCCGCCATGGCGCCGCCCTCGCCCCGGTGATCACCCCCCGCCGCACCCGCCTGCTGCGTGCCGCCGGCCTGGACGGCTTTCGTGCCCGCCTGGTCGACAGCGTCCGCAGCCACGCCGGGGATGCCGACAGTTTTGTGCTGGTGCCGACCCGGGCGGCCGGCGAGCAGTTGCGCCGGTTGTTGCAGGCACGGCTGGGCGCCGCGTTCGACGCGCCGCCGATCGGCACCCGCGGCGACTTGTATGGGCTGCTGCTGGCACGGCTGCACCCCGAAGCGCGCACGCTGTCGGCGTTCGAGCGCGAGGCCGTGATCGCCGCCGCCGCCCGCGATGCCGAGGAGGCGGGGACGCCGCCGCCGTTTCACCTGCGCCCGGCGCTGGTGGCCGAGATGCTGGCGCTCTACGACCACGTGCGCCGGTTGCACCGCTCAGTCGATGACTTCGATCGGCTGCTGACCGGCGAGTTGGAACCGGCGGCCGAAGCCGATCGAGGCGCCGCGCAACTGCTGGAGCAGACGCGGTTCCTGGCGGCGGCCTTTCGCGGCTACGAGGCCCGCCTGCGCGACAGCGGCGGCCTCGACGAGCATGCCGCGCGCCTGCAGCTGATGACCACAGCGGCCCCGGCGCCGCTGCGCCACGTGGTGGTCAGCGTCGGCGACCGTTCGCTTGACGCCGATGGCTTGTGGCCCGCCGACGTGGCCATGCTGACCAGCATTCACGGGCTGGACGCGATCGATGTGGTGGCCACTGATGGCACGCTGGAGGCCGGCTATCTCGATCGCCTGCGGCTGGCGTTTGTCGGCATCGAAGAACTCGAGTCGCCGCCTCCGCCCCCGCCGCCCGCGATCGTGGTGCCCGCCGGCGCCGGCGGCGAGTTGCCGTTCGTGCTCGAGTACCGCGATCGCGAGGAGGAGCTCGAGGGCGTGGCCCGCCGCTTGAAGGCCGACCGCCGCGCCGGCCGCACGGTCGCACTCGGCCAGACGGCACTGGTGGTGGCACGGCCCCTGCCGTACTTGTATCTCGCGCGCGAGGTGTTCGAAGGCGCCGGTGTGCCGTTCGAGGCGCTCGACACGCTGCCGTTGGCCGCCGAACCATATGCGGCCGCGGTGGACGTGGCCATGGAATGCGTGGCGGCCGGCTTTACCCGCCGCGCGCTGGTGGCGGTGCTGCGCTCACCACATTTTCGCTGCGCGATCGACGAGGTCGAACCCGATCGGGCGGCGATCGCCGCGCTCGATGCGACGCTGGCCGAACAACGCTACCTGGGCGGACTCGATCGCCTGGCCGCGCTCGCCGAGGCCTGCGGCGGCGCGGCCCGGCCCGCCCATGCTGCCGCGCTGGCGGCGGCGACAATGCTGGCACCGCTGGCTGACGCGCGTCCGCTGGTTGACCACATCGATCTGTTACGGACGTTTCTTGATCGCTACGATCGCCCGCATCCCGGCAATGAACGGCGAGACCGGGTCCGCGCCGCCGTCATGCTGGCGCTGGCGGGGATGGCCGAAGCGTGCCGGCGGCACGACCCCGCCGCCTCGGGCACCATCACCGATTTGTCAGCCGCCGTGCGGCGATGGCTCGGGGCCCAGACGTTCGCGCTTCGCACCGGCGCCGGGGGGCTCCAGATCGTCGATGCGCAGTCGGCGCGCTTTGCCGACTTCGCCGACATCCAGGTCATGGGGCTGGTCGAGGGCGAATGGCCCGAGCGCCCGCGCCGCAACATCTTCTATCCGCAGTCGCTGCTCGCGCAGTTGGAGCCGGCGCGGCCCGACCGGGTGGCGCTGCAGCAGGAGCGCGACCTCGTGCGCTTCGCCCGCGCCACCTTCCGCGATCTGCTGCAGTCGGCGCGCCGGCACGTGCGGGTCTCGACCTTCGCGCTCGAAGCCGACGCGGTGGTCGAGCCCTCCGCGTTGCTGGACGACCTGCCGTCGTTCGGCCTGTCGCGGGAAGTCGCCACCCCGGATCCGTCGGTACGGGTGTTCGCCTACGAAGCCCTCGCGGCGCAGGCGGCGCCGGAAGGGTCGCTGCCGACTCAGGTGGCGCAGTGGGCACACGCACGCGCAGGCGGCGCCGATCGGGCGCGTGCGCGCTTCGCCGGCGAGGCCGGGCCCTGGGTGCTGCCGCGAGTGAGCGTGAGCCGGCTGGAGCGCTACCTGAAGTGCCCGTTCCAGTTCTATGTCGCCAACGTCCTGCAGGTGGACGAGGAGCCGGAAGACGAGACCATGCGGTCGCCGCTCGAGCGCGGCCGGTTCCTGCATGAGCTGTTCGAACGCTTCTTCCACGAATGGCAGGCCCGCGGCCACGGCGGCATTACCGCCGCCGGCATGACCGCGGCGCGCGAGCTGTTCCGCGAAATCTGCGAGCCGGCCCTTGCCACTCTGGCCCCGGCAGAGGCCGGTCTCGAGCGGGCGCGGCTCTACGGGTCGGCGGTCGGCTCAGGCATCGCCGAGCGGGTATTTGCGATGGAGGCCGAGCGGGGCGTCGAGATTCGCGAGCGGCTGATGGAGTACGAGCTCGACGGCGACTTTACGTTTACCGGCGAGTCCGGCGCCACCCGGCGGGTCCGGCTGCGCGCCAAGATCGACCGCGTCGACGTGCTGGCCGACGGCACCTTCCGCCTGATCGACTACAAGACCAAGTACGTGCCGGATCGGCGCGTGGCGCTGCAGTTGCCGATCTATAGCGCCGGCGTCAGGGCGCGGCTGTCGGCGGAGCGTGGCCGCGAGATGGTTGCCAGCGAGGCGATGTACCTGTCGTTCGAGGGCCGGGAGGCGGTGTTCCCGCTCGAGGAGCGCGGCAAGTCGTTCGCGGAACTGGTCACCGCCGCCGAACACCGGCTGGTGCAGGCGCTTGATGACATCGCGGCCGGCCACTTTCCGCCCCGCCCCGAGACGCGCAACCTCTGCGGCATGTGCGCGTTCGTGGCGGTGTGCCGTAATCCGGGCGGGTTGCCGGAGCAGGAGGGAGCGGCCGATGCCTGATCAGCCGCGCCTGCAGTTCGACCCTGAGGAGACCGCCGACGACCGGGCGCGGCGGCTGGCCGTGGATCCGGCGCGCAACGTCGCGCTCGAGGCCTCGGCCGGCACCGGCAAGACCAGGGTGCTGGTGGATCGCTACGTGCGGCTGCTCGAGGTCGGGGTGGCCCCGCGCAACATTCTCGCCATCACCTTTACCCGCAAGGCCGCGGCGGAAATGCGGCAGCGGGTGATGGCGACGCTCCGCGAGCGTCACCGGCTCGGCAGCCTGACCGGCGATCGCTGGCGCGAGATTCGCGATGCGTTCGGTGAAATCTCGATCAGCACGATCGACGCGTTCTGCCTGTCGCTGCTGCACGAGTTTCCGCTCGAGGCCGGCGTCGATCCGGGGTTTGACCTCGCCGACGAAACCGAGACGCCGCGGTTCATCGAGTCGTCTCTGGATCGCGCGTTCGACATCGGCCGTGCCGTGTCACTGCACGACGCCGACGTGGCGCTGCTCGTGACCGAACTCGGTGAGCCACGGCTGCGCAAGGGGCTGACGGCGCTGCTCGATCGCCGGCTGGTGGCGTGGGATGCGCTCAATCGCTTCCTGCGCGGCCGCGACGTGACGGTCGAGGCGGCCTGCCTGCGGTTGTGGCAGGCCCTGCGGGCGGCGGTGTCGTCGGTGGGCGGGGCCGCGGCCTTTCGTGCCGCGGGTCCTCCGCTCCCGGGCTTCGAGCTGGTGGCCGGCGACGTCGACCTGATCATGGCGGAACCGGCGCCCGCGCCGGCGCTGCTGCGCGGCGCGCTCGATCGGCTCGCCAATCTCACGCTGACCAAGGACGGTGAACCGCGCAAGCGATTGCCGCACAAGAAGTCGGAGTATCGCTCGGCCGCCGACTACGAGCGCCACAAGGCGGTGGTGTTCGGCCTGGGCCCCCACGTTGAGGACGCGCTGGCCGCGTTCCGGCGCGACCTCAACATCGTGCTGGCGCGCGGCGTCCGGCGGCTGTTTGCAATTGCCCAGGACGAGTACCGGCGCACCCTCGACAAGCACGGCGTGCTTGATTTCCCCGACCTGCTTGAGCGCACGCTGAAGCTGCTCGGCCAGATGGAGGAGTTCTCGCGCAGCCGCTACCGGCTTGAGTCACGCTACGAGCATGTGCTGGTGGACGAGTTCCAGGACACCAGCCGCGCCCAGTGGCAGCTGGTCCGCGAGCTGGTGCGGGCCTGGGCGGCCGGCGAGGGCATGGCCCACGGCCCGATTCCGCCCTCGATCTTCATCGTCGGCGATCGCAAGCAGTCGATCTATGGCTTTCGCGATGCCGAAGTCACCGTGCTCGATGCCGCCAGCCGCTTCATCGCGGCGCTGCGGCCGGACGCGCCGGCGCGGGCGGCCATCACCCGCAGCTACCGATCGGTCCACGAGTTGCTGACGTTTGTGAACGACGTCTGCGCCGAGCTCGAGAAGGCGCCGGAGCGGCCCGATGCCTTTCGCTACGACGAGACGGACGCGTTCCCGGTGCTCGACGACAGCCCGCGAGAGGCCGAGGCGGTGGGCGTGGTCGCCGGCGACAGCGATGCGGCGCAGGCAGAGGCCGTGGCCGATGAGATTGCCCGCTTGCTGGCCGACGCCGCCACCATTCGCGATCGCCATAGCGGCGTCCGGCGAGCGGTGCTGCCCGGCGACATCGGCATCCTGTTCCGCACCCGCGACGGCCACACCCTGTTCGAGGCCGCCCTGGCGCGGCGCGGCGTGCCGTTTTATGTCTACAAGGGCCTGGGTTTCTTCGACGCCGATGAGGTCAAGGATGTGCTGGCGCTCCTCGCCTACCTGGCCGATCCCGGGTCGAACCTGCGGGCCGCGGCGCTGTTGCGATCGCGCATCGTGCGGCTGTCAGACGAGTCGTTGAAACGGCTGGCGCCGGCGATCGCGGCGGCGCTCACCTCGGCCGAGCCGCCGCCGGCGGCCGGCGAATTGCCGGCCGACGACCAGGAGCGGCTGCGGCTGGCGCGCGGCAGCGTCGGCGCCTGGATCGCGATGGCCGACCAGGTGCCACCGGCCGAGCTCGTCGATCGGGTGCTGGCCGATGCCGCGTATGCGGTGGAGATCGGCGGCGCCGGTTTCGCGCAGGCGCGCGAGAACCTGAAGAAAGTCCGCGGATTGATCCGCCGGATCCAGAATCGCGGCTACGCCACGCTTGGCCGCCTGTCCGACTACTTCGCCGAACTGGTGGCGGGCGGCGACGAGTCCAACGCGATTATCGACGCGGCCGACGCCGTCAATCTCATGACCGTGCACGCCGCCAAGGGCCTCGAGTTCCCGGTGGTGTTCGTCGTCAATCTTGGCAAGGGCAGTGGCGGCGGGCGCGATGACATCCGGGTGGTGGCGCCGCCGTTTGCGGGTGACGAGTCTGACGCTGGTGACGCCGCGGTCAGCATCGGCGTCCACGAGAACGAGAGCGATCGCGACAGCGACGACAAGGATCGCGAGGAGACCAAGCGGCTGCTCTATGTTGCCCTGACGCGCGCGCGGGATCGGCTTTACCTGTCGGGGACGGCCACCGGCGGCAAGTGGGTCTTGCAGCGCGGCTCACTGGGGCGCATCCTGCCGGCGGTGTTGATGTCGGCGGCGGCCAGTGGCCACGGGCCGGACTTGGTGTGGAATGGACGCAGTGCGGCTCACCGCATTCGCCGCGTGCCGCCGTCCGGTGACGTGCCGCGGACCTGGCGGCCGGCGCTCTCGATTCGCGACCAATTAGTGGACCTGGTGCCTTTCGCGGCACCCGACGCTGCTGATCCCGTGAATTTGTCCTAGGCGGGGCCGATTTGCGTTGCGTTCGGCCGAAGGCATCCCATACAATTTTGACGGATCAAGGAGCGTATTTACGTGCCACTGACGTGTTCGGCCTGCGGGAACACCCGCAAATTTCTCGTGAAAACGCTACAGATGCACGTTGTGCAGCTTGACGACACGCGGGTGGAAGTCTCGGAAGAGAGCAAACCCGGTGTGATCGAAGTACTGTGCGACGAGTGCGAGGCGGCGCTCAACTTCGAGGAAGTGGAGGACGCCATTCGCAAGGAAATACTCCTCACCCTCGGCGCCCGGTAAGTCGCGGGCAGGACCGGCTAGTCTCCGCCGTCGGAATCCTCGAAATAGTCGCACTCCGGACACACCCACTCGCTGACGGCGGTCTTCACTTCCTGTGAGGTCCCCGGCACGCGCGTGACGACCTCGCGTGTCACCAGCCGCATGAACTCGCCGCACATCGGGCACTCTTTGGCCATGCGCGCATCGTAATCGCGTCGCATGGTCTTGACAACCTCCAGGCCCGAACCTATCGTACGACCAAGGTGTTTCGTCCCCGTCCGCTTGACTCGTCGCGCCTCGCGCTGGAATCGCTCGTGCCTCACGAGCGCGCCTATCGGCGCTCGTTCAGCGACGAGGTTGCCATCGACTTTCCCTCGTCGCAGGCCGCCATCGAGCTGTTCCGCCGCGACCATGGCGAGGCGGCCGGCGCCGGCGGTTCGACCGCGACCGAGATCACCATCTCGGTCTACCAGGCCGGCATCGGCGCCATGGTGCCGCTCGATGTGCGGGTGCCGCGCACCTGCGATTGTTGCGGCGGCCGTGGCGAGGTGTGGAGCGAGCCTTGCCGCCACTGCGACGGCGCCGGCCAGCAACTCCACACCGAGCGGCTGAGGGTCGCCGTTCCGCGCGGCGTTAACGACGGCGACCACTTCAGCTTCAACGTATCGCTCGCCCGGGGTCCGCGCACGCGCGTGGACGTGCGCGTTGCGGTCCTGGCGTGAAGCGTCACGTCGATTTCCTGGCGACGCTCTACCTGACCTGGGGCGGTATTTTCACGCTTGTCGCCCTCGCCGGCTTCGCGCTGGCTGCCGGCGCTGCCGCGATTGCCTCGTCCACCGGCCCGGTGCGCTTCAGTTCAGAAATGGCGGCCAGCCTGACGGCGCTGACCATCGGCGTGATCTCGGTGATTGCCCTGGTGTGGGGTGCCCTGCACCTGTATGTCGGCCGCACGCTCCGCCGCCACCGGCCCTCCGCCCGCCTGATGGCGCTCGGCCTGGCGGTGGGCAATCTCGTGCTGCTGCCGTTCGGCACGGCCCTCGGCGCCTACGCCGGCTGGGTGCTGCTGAGCGAAGAGGGCCGCCACCTGTTTGAAGGGTCGCCGGTGGCCTGACTTACGCCGGCGGGTCTTTGGTGCCGGCCGGTGTCCAGGGCCCGCATCGCAACACCCGCTGGGCCGCCAGCCATCCGCCCCGGACCACTCCGTAGCGCTTGATCACCGCCTCACCGTAGTAACTGCACGTCGGTTCAAAGCGGCAGCTGACGCCGGCCCGGGCGTAGAGCGGCGAGAGGGTGGCCTGGTAGAGGTGAATGCCGCCGACCGCAGCCCGGGTGGCGAGCTGAGATGCGGGGGGGCGCCGCAGGTCGACCACGATCGCGGCGACAATCACCGCGATCGCGATCCAGAGTTTGCGCGTCAGAACTTGTCCGCGAACTCGCTCAGGCCGGGAATGATCAGCCGTTTCCCGTTGATGCCCTTGAGCATGGCAAAGATGTGGAGGCCCAATTGCGCGACCGCGAGCAGCGGCATGATCAACGCGAAGATGCAGCCAATCGGCCCGAGTGCCACCAGCACGAAGTTGGCGACCACCCAGATCACCAGCTCGGCCAGCATCAGCACGATGCCGTGCTTGGCGTGCCACTGCACTTCCTTGTCGTCCTTTTCGGTCAGCAGCGGCACCAACGCCAGCAGCCACAGGTACGACAACACGATCATCAGGTTACGGTTGTTCGAGGGTGCGCTACCGGGTGTTGCATCGGCCATCGGTTGGTCTCCTTCACAGGGGGAAGCGCGTCAGTTGTGGCCGAAGTCTATCAAGTTCGCCCGCATGGTAAGCTGAATTTCTTATGACCTCGGAACTGGTCCTGGCAGCGCTGCGGGGCGTCGACGACCCCGACCTGCGCGCGGACATTGTCTCGCTCAAATTTGTCAAAGACGTCACCCTCACCGGCGGCCGCGCGGCGGTGACGATCGAGTTATCCAGCCCGTCCTTCGTGGCACGTGACACGGTCCGCGAGCGGGCGGCGGCGGCGGTGGCCGCGGTGCCGGGCGTGACCGCGGTCGACGTGACCATGGCGTTCTCGGTGCGAGCGACCTCCGCCCCCGAGCACGGCAAGCCGCCGCTGCCCGGCGTCAAGAACGTGATCGCCGTCGGCGCCGGCAAGGGCGGCGTCGGCAAGACCACGGTGGCGGTCAACCTCGCGGTGGCCCTGTCGAAGCTCGGCGCCCGCGTCGGCATGCTCGACGGCGATATCTACGGGCCGAACGTTCCCATCATGTTCGGATTGCAGGCGCAGTTGCAGATGGACGGCAAGATGATCCGTCCGGCTGAGAAGTACGGCATCCAGATCGTCTCGATGGGGTTTCTCGCCCAGGACGAAGCGCCGATGATTTGGCGCGGCCCGATGCTGCATAGCGCCATTCAGCAATTCTGTCGCGACGTCGGCTGGAAGGATCTCGACTACCTGATTGTCGACATGCCGCCGGGCACCGGCGACGTGGCGCTCTCGCTCAGTCAAACCGTCCCCGCCGCCGGCGCCATCGTCGTCACCACGCCGCAGCAGGTGTCGCTGGCCGACAGCAAGCGGGCGGTGCGGATGTACCAGAAGCTCAACATCCCGACGCTGGGCATGGTCGAGAACATGGCGTTTTACGAATGCACCAACTGCCATCATGAAGCCGATATCTTCGGGCACGGCGGCGGGGAACAGATGGCGGCGCAACTGGACGTGCCGTTCCTGGGCCGGTTGCCGATCTACCAGCCGATTCGCGTCGGCGGCGATCGCGGCATTCCATTGGTGATTGCCGAGCCGGAGTCGGTCGCGGCCCGCGCCTTCACGGCGCTGGCCGAAGCCACCGTGATTCAAATCGCCGTGGCCGCGCAGAAGAACGCGATTACTCACAAGGGCAAGATTCCGCTCGTTCAAGTCAAGTAATCCACCGACGACGCGGTGTCCTCGGTGGCTAATCTCTTCTCAGCCGCGCCATCGCCCACGCGCCGAGCAGTGGTCCGGGCACGAGCAGCAGCGATGCGTAGCGCCAACTGGTGAGATCCGCCAGCCGCGGCAACAGTTCAATCGTCACCATCGTCAGCAGGAACCCGACGCAGGTTTGCAGGGTGAGGGCGGTCCCGACGTATTCAGTTGGGGCGTGTTCGCTGACCAGGGCTGAGAACTGCGCTGAGTCGGCGACGACGGCAAAGCCCCAGGCCATCACCAGGATATAAAGCCAGACCGGCGAGGCGCCGAAGGCGGCGACGGTGAGTGCCGCGCAGGCGGCGCTGGCCAGCATCGCCCACATGGCGATGCGGGCCTTGCCGAGGCGGTCGGCCAGATACCCGGCCATGCCGCACCCCGCGGCACCGCTGCCAATGGCGAGAAACGCCGCGACCGAGGCGGCGGCGCCGGCGTCCGGCATGCCCGAGGCGGTGAAGCTGGCGGCGGCCAGGACCGCGATCCACGTCCACATGGCGTAGAGCTCCCACATGTGGCCGAGGTAGCCGAGCGTCGCGAGGCGCGCGCCGCGGCTGGCCAGGATCTTCCGGATGGCGTGTGGATCGAATGGCGCGGTGGCGGCGACGTAGGGACCATCGCGCACCACGGCCAGCACCAGGATGCCGCCGAGCGCGGCCAACCCGGAGACCAGCAGCATTGGCTCGTGCCAGCGTTCGCCGAAGACGGCGGTCAGCAAATGCGGCACGGCCTTACCCAACGTGAGCGCGCCGATCAGCAGGCCGAGAGCGAATCCGCGTTGATCGCGAAACCAGCCGGCGGCAATCTTCATCCCCGGCGGATAGACCAGGGCCAGTGATACTCCGGTCAGGAAGCGCAGCGCGATCACGGTCCCCGGGTTTGGCGCCACAATCACCGCGGCATTCGCGGCGGCGCCGGCCAGCGAGCCCATGAACATCAGCGTGCGCGCGTTCAGGACGTCGGCCAGGTTGCCGAGTGCACTGGCCAGCGTGCCGACGACAAACCCGGCCTGGACCGCCATGGTCAGCCAGGCGGCATGCCCGGCAGGCATGTCGAACTCGCGCACCAGCAGCGGCGTGACGGCGGTGGCCGAAAACCACAGCGTCATACCCAGCAACTGCGCCAGGGAAACGACGGCCAGCATTCGCCACGCCGATGACATAATCAGAACCGGTTCACGACTCCCGGTTCCCGGCTCTCGACTCCCGTCTCCCGGCTGTATCGCAATGCAAATACCGTACACCAAACGCACGCTGTCCAACGGCCTCGACGTCATCGTGCACGAGGATCACCAGTTGCCCATGGTGGCGGTGAATCTCTGGTATCACGTTGGATCGAAAAACGAGCGGCCGGGGCGCACCGGGTTCGCGCACCTCTTTGAGCACTTGATGTTTGAGGGCTCCGAACATCACGACCACGGCTATTTTCCGCCCATGCAGCGGGCCGGCGCCTTGATCAATGGTTCGACCAGCAGCGATCGCACGAACTATTGGGAGGTGGTGCCGACCGGCTCGCTGGAACTGGCGTTGTGGATGGAATCCGATCGCATGGGCTATCTGCTGCCCGCGCTGACCGAGAAGAAGTTCGCCAACCAGCGGGAAGTCGTGCTGAACGAGCGCCGCCAGAACTACGAGAACCGGCCCTACGGCATGGCCGGCATGGCCCTGTCGGCGGCGATGTTCGCGCCCGACCATCCCTATCACTGGCCAACCATCGGCGCGCCCGATGACCTGCGGGCAGCGACGCTGGCTGACGTGCATGCGTTCTTCCAGAAGTTCTATCACCCGTCCAACGCATCCTTGGCCCTGGCCGGCGACATCGAGACCGCCGAGGCGTTCGACCTGGCCGAGCGGTTCTTCGGCGAGCTGCCACCAGGCCCGGTACCCGACCCGGTGCGGGCCGAGGCCGGCCTCGCGGCCAGCGCCAACCTGGTGCTTGAGGACCGTGTCGAGCTGCCGCGCCTGTACTTGAGCTGGCATTCGCCGGCCATGTTTGGCGACGGCGATGCCGAACTCGACGTCATCGCCGATGTGCTCGCACATGGCAAGTCCTCCCGCCTTTACAAGCGGCTGGTCTACGAACGCCGCATTGCCACCGACGTATCGGCCTACCAGCATTCACGGGAGATCAGCAGCGTGTTCCAGATGGCCTGCACCGCGGCGGCCGGCGTACCGCTCAGCGAACTGGAGTCAGCGGTTCGCGCAGCGGTGGCCGAGATTGCCGCCACCGGCCCGACGCCGGCGGAAATCGAGCGCGCTCTGGCGCAGAGCGAGGCGCAGTTCCTGTATCGCCTCCAGACCATCGGCGGGTTCGGCGGCAAGTCGGATCAGCTCAATGCCTACAACACCTACCTCGGTGATCCGGGCTATTTCGATCGCGATCGCCAACGCTATGTCGGCATGACCGCCGTCGCGGCGGCCGCCGCGGCCCGCCGGTGGCTGCAGGAGGCCCCACTCGTCGCGCTCAGCGTCGTCCCTCACGGCCGCCGGGAATTGGCGCTGCCGGGTGCGACCGAGGTTCACGTCTCATGAGCCGCGTCGATCGCAGCCGCCTGCCGGAGCCCGGCCCCGACCGGCCGTTCCGCTTTCCACGCATTGCCCGGCGCACGCTGGCCAACGGCCTCCAGTTGCGGGCCGTCACGCACAGCGCCGTGCCGATGATTTCGATCGTGTTGCTGGTGCCGGGCGGGTCGTCGGCGGATCCCGCCGATCGTCCAGGCCTGGTGTCGATGACCGCCGGGTTGCTGGACGAGGGCAGCCGCGGCCAGTCGGCGCTCGACATCGCCGACCGCGTCGCGCGCATCGGCGGCGACCTCGATCTCGAGCAGAGTGCCGACGCGGTCGTGGTCGCGCTCACCACGCTGGATCGCCATGTCGAGCCCGGGCTGGCCCTGGTGCACGAGATCGTCTCGTCGCCCAACCTGGCCGTCGACGATTTCAACCGGGTTCGCAACCTGCGCCTGGAGCGGCTGCGGCAAATGAAGGATCACGCCAGCGCGATGGCCGAGCGCGCCTTTGCGCAGGTGCTTTACGGCCGCCACCCTTATGGTCACCTCGGCTACGGGACCATGGCCTCGCTGACCGCCGCCACGGTGGAGGACACCCGCCTGCTTCATGCCGCGATGTTCGCGCCGGAAGGTTCCACGTTGATCGTGGTGGGCGATCGGCCGGACGAGGAGCTGCTCGATCTGGCGTCGGCGGCTTTTTCCGGGTGGCGCGCCCTCGGTTCGACCATGCGCCTCGATCGCGAGGCGGCATTGGCGCCGCCGCCGGCCCGTCCGCTGACGCGGCTCGGCGTGGTGTCGCGTCCTGGTGCCGCGCAGTCGGAGCTGCGGATTGGGCATGTGTGCGCGCCGCGCGCCACGCCTGATTATCACGCGCTGTTGATGCTGAATACGATTCTGGGCGGGCAGTTCGTCAGCCGGATCAACCTGAACCTGCGCGAAGCCAAGGGCTACACCTACGGCGTGCGCACCGGCTTCGACCTGCGCCGGGGCATTGGTCCCTTCGTGCTGCAGACCAGCGTCGGCACCGAGGTCACGGTGCCCGCCGTTCGCGAGGCGCTGAACGAGATTCGCGAGATCGCCACGACCCGGCCGGCGACCGGCGACGAGCTGTCACTGGGGTTTGCGACCATCAGCAAGGGCTACCCGCGCGGGTTCGAGACGGCCACCCAGGTGGCGCGATCGGTGGCGCAATTGGCCCTGCACGGCCTGCCCGATTCCTATTTTGAGGACTTCATCCCGCGCTTTGCGCAAGTCACGCAAGACGACGTCAGCCGGGTGGCCGCCCGCTATCTGGATCTCGACAAAATGACGACGCTGATTGTCGGTGACTTGGATAAGATTGCGGTTTCTCTGCCCGACCTGGGGCTGGGCGAGTACCAGGTCTTGACGCCTGAGATTTAAGTGAAAGCCATCCGCTTCCACGCGCACGGCGGCCCCGACGTGCTTCGCTATGAAGACGTCGACGAGCCGATCGCCGGACCGGGCGAAGCGGTGGTCCGCGTGCGGGCCTGTGCGCTCAATCATCTCGACCTGTGGCAGCGCCGGGGCATCGAGCGCGTCCGCATTCCCTTCCCCCACATTTCCGGCGCCGACGTGGCCGGCGAAGTCGTGAGTTCTTCCGGCGGCGAGTATCCGGCCGGCCGCCGGGTCATGCTGCAGCCGGGTCTGTCGTGCGGGCGTTGCACGGCGTGCCTGGATGGCCGCGACAACGAGTGCCCGGACTATGACGTGCTGGGCTATCACAGCGACGGCGGCTACGCCGAGTACGTCAAGGTGCCGATCCAGAATCTGATCGCCATTCCCGATGCGATCGGCTTTGTCGAGGCCGCGGCGTTTCCGCTGGCGTTCCTCACCGCGTGGCACATGCTGGTGACCCGCGCGCAACTGCGCGCCGGTGAGGACGTGCTGGTGATTGGCGCCGGCAGCGGCGTCGGCCAGGCCGCCATCCAGATCGCGTGGCGTCACGGCGCCAGGGTCTTTGCCACTGCCGGTAGCGACGAAAAGCTCGCCCGTGCGCGGCAGCTTGGGGCCTACGACGTGGTGAACCATACGACCGAGGACGTGCCGGCGAGGATCAAGGCGTTCACCGGCGGCCGTGGCGTGGATGTGGTCGTCGAGCACGTCGGCACGGCGACGTGGGACCGCAGCCTGAAATGCCTGGTGCGAGCCGGCCGGCTGGTGACCTGCGGCGCCACGACCGGGCACGACGCCCGGGTCGACCTGCGCTTTCTGTTTGGGCGGCAACTGTCGCTGCTTGGTTCCTACATGGGTCGCAAGGCCGAACTTTTGCGTGCAGCACAGTTCTTCTTTGCCGGCGAACTGCGGTCGGTCGTGGACCACACCTTCCCGTTGGCCGAGGCCGCTGCCGCCCAGCGCCGCCTGGAAGCCCGCCAGCAATTCGGCAAGATTGTTCTCGTCGTCTGAACCAGCACGGCCGGGCTTACGTCCAACCAAGGAGATTGCGAGGTGTATGATCCTTGCTTCGCCCCATGGATATCAGGATCCAGCGGAAGCCGTCAGGACTTGGCGGCCGGCTGTTCAGCCTCGTCGGCATTGTCGGGCTGTTGGCCACGATCATCGCGGGCGCCACGGTGTGGCTGCTGCTCACCGATCCAGTGACGGTGGCCGAATCGATGGACTCGGGCGAGGTCACCCCGCTCGTACAGTCGCTGGCCGGCTCGATCTACGACGCTTTCATCCGCCTGATGCGGTTGCTCTAGCCGTCCCTAGAGTTTCGTCGCCAGGAACCGGGCCAGGTACCACGCATCCAAGAACTTGAACGGCGCGGCGCCGGTCGAGTAGTGCCCGCAGGGCAGCACCCGCACCTGCACCGGCAACTGCCGCCGGTGGAACTCATCCACCAGTGTTCGTGACAGGTCGACCGGGAAGGTCAGGTCGTACTTCGCATACACCAGCAGCGTCTGGCGATCGTGAAGGCGATCCAGGAACGACCACGGACTGATCGGCCGCCACAAGTGGCGCAGTTGATCGGCGTCCACATGTCCCTCGAATCCCTGGCGCACGTGTTCGGTCGACAGGCCACGCCAGACCACGTCGCTGAAGTACGGCGAAACGTGATTAAGGGCCTGCGCCTTCACCAGCGGCTCGTGGCACGTTGTCAGCAGCGACAGGCACGAACCCAGGCTGGTGCCGAGCAATCCGAGGCGGTCGTAGCCCTGGTCGCGCAGCCACCACAGCGCCAGCCGCACGTCGCGCACGGCCTGCCGGCACACCTGCAGCGTGCGGACGACGTTGGAGCTCACGATGTAATCAGCCCGCGTCAGTTCCGGCGGCATGCGTTGATCGTGATACGGCAGGCTGATCCGCAGCGACGCGATGCCCAGCCTCGCCAGAATCTGGCAGAGACCGACGTGCCCATTGGCATCGGCGTTCCACTGCGCCAGCACCACCACCGCCCGCCGCGGCCCCGTCGCCCCGCGCCTGGGCTTGCGAATGGGGTTGGCTGGGAAATAACGCGCCTGCACCGTGTTGTTCTGCTCGTGCGGTGTCGCGAACCCACTGGGATAGGTCAGCACGCCGGCCTCGCCACCGGCGCGCTCGCCCGGCAGTGCCGGCGTAAAGGTGTAGCGGGCCGGCGCCGGCGTGTAGAAGGCGTCGGTGTCCTGCATGACCCGCTCCACCCACGCCGCCACCGACCGCGGTGCCGGCTCCGGCGGGACCCCACCGCCGGACTCCTCGATCCAGTCTTCGCCCCACGCGAAGGGCCGCACCAGGCGCTCGTGTTGACTGACGCTGGCGAGCTGCTGCTCCCACCGGTGGAAATATTTCTGAATCATCCGGCGTGCGCGATCGCGCGTTCGACCGCCAGCGCGGTCCGCATCAGCGCCGGCGTCTGGCCCTTGTGCCCGGCCAGTTGCAGGCCCACCGGCAAGCCGTCATGCGTGGTGCCGCATGGCAGCGAGATGGCGGGGTGGCCCGACAGGTTGAAGGGCTGGGTGCACCGCAACATCAACGCGCGCACCGCTTCCGGCCCGCCCTTGACCGGCATGGTGGCGGCTCCGAGCGGCGGCGCCGGGATTGCCAGCGACGGCAGCACCATCGCGTCGACGCCGTCGAGGGCCGCTTCCACTTCGTGGGCGATCAGCGCCTTGCCGCGCAGCGCGCGGATGTAGTCCTCCGCCAGAACGAACCGCGCCATCTCGAGGCGCAGGCGGACGTTGGCGGTGTAATCCTGCGGCCGCGTCAGCAGCGTCCGCGCGTGATATTCCGCCGCATCGCCAAACACCAGGTGCAGATAGACAGCCGCCATGTCGGTGGCGTGGGGAATAGTGACGCTCGTGACGATCGCCCCGGCCGCGCGAAGCCTCTCGATGGTGAGGTTGACGACCCGCTCCACGTCGGCATCGAGCCGATCGAACAGGTAGCCCGCCGGTACGCCAAGCCGCAACCCCTTGAGCAAAGCGGCGTCGAGCGCACCCGTCACCTGCCGTCCGGCCGGCAGCATGCCTTGGTACTGGATCCACGCATCGGTCACGCAGGCGGCCAGCGGGCCGACATGATCGAGCTGACGGCTGAGCGGGACGACGCCCGACGCCGACACCTCTCCCCATTCCGGCTTGAGGCCGACGATGCCGCAAGCGGCGGCGGGAATGCGAATGGAGCCGCCGGTGTCGGTGCCGACGGTGCCCAATGACATGCCGGTGGCCACGGCAATAGCCGAGCCACCGCTCGACCCACCCGGCGATCGCGTCGCGTCGACGGGATTGCGCGCCAGGCCGAACCCGGAATCCTCGGTCGTCGTGCCGAACGCGAACTCGTGCAGGTTGGTCTTGCCGACAAAGACCGCGCCGGCCTCGCGCAGACGCGCGGTCACCACGGCATCGGCCTCGGCGACGTGATCGACGCGGACCAGCGAGCCCGCACTGGTGCGCACGCCCTTCATGTCGAGCAGGTCCTTCAACGAGATCGGAATGCCGTGCAAGGGGCCGCGGTATCGCCCCGCTCGGATCTCGCGATCGGCGGCGCGGGCCGCGGCGAGCGCCTCATCGGCCGTGACGGTGATGAAGGCGTTCAGTTTCGGATTGAGGGCCTCGATCTGCGCGAGGCAGTCCTCCGTCAGCTTCTCGGACTTGGCAGCACCGGTGGCCAGCCGTGGCGCGATCTCATGGATCGTCATTTCGCCTCCCCGGCGTCGCGCGGCGTCGCCTTGTCGGCGTCGTCGTTCCAGTCGGCCGCGCGCAGCCGCTCGGTGGCCTGCGCCAGGCCCTCCAGGGGGGGAATCAAGTCCGGCAGGCCCCGCTTCAACGCTTCGGCCTTCGCCCACTCCAGCCATTCACCAACAGTCATGATGCCCGCTTGATGGAAACCGACACGCCGTCACCCACCTGCAGGAACGAGGTGTAGAGCCGCGGGTCGCCGGCCAGCCGCCGGCTGAACGCCGCGATCGCTGCCGTGTCTGTGTCGTTGTACTTCTTGTCGGTGACGTAGCCGGGAATTACTTCCCCGTTCCAGAGAATGTTGTCCGCCACCAGCAGGCCACCCGGCCGCAGCAACTCGACCAGGCGGTCGAGCATGGGTTGGTAGAGTTGCTTGTCGCTGTCCTGGAAGATCAAGTCGAACGGCCCGGCGATCTTGTGCAGGAACCGCGTGGCATCTCCGACCATGACGCTGACCCGATCGGCGACACCGGCGGCGGCCATGTGATCGCGCGCCCGCGCCGCCCGTCCCGCGTCGTACTCCATCGTGATCATCATGCCATCGGCCGGCAGGGCGGTGGCCAGCCACAAGGTCGAGTAGCCAATCGCCGTACCGATCTCCAGAATTCGCCGCGCACCGCATGAGAGCGCCAACGCGTGCAGCAGGGCGCCGGTATCGGGATAGACGAGCGGCAGACCCTCGGCACGGCCCTCGTCATCGATCACGGCCAGGCGCTCGTGGGGGTCGCACCTGAGCGCGGCCAGGTAGTCGCGTACCGGTTCTGGAGTGAGGTGGCCCATCGAATCCCCAATTGTACTGATCTCAGGCGGTAAGCTGTAAGGGTGAGGCACACCAAGATCATCGCCACCGTGGGCCCGGCCAGCCGCGAACCGCACATCCTGGATGAGCTGATCGCGGCCGGCGTCGACATCGTCCGCCTCAACTTCTCGCATGGCACGCAGGCCGACCACGCGGCGTTGTTCCACCTGGTCCGCGAGGCCGCCGGCCGCGCCGGGCGGCACATCGCCATTCTGCAGGACCTGAGCGGGCCAAAGATTCGCATCGGCCGCCTTGAGGGCGGCCACCCGATCGCGCTCGAGCCCGGCGCGCCCCTCGTGGTCGCCATCGGCGACGGGGTCGGCGGCCCGGGCCGCGTGTTCACCAGCTACGCCGAGCTGGCGCTGAAGGTGGCCAGGGGCGATCGCCTGTTGATCGACGACGGCAAGATTGAGCTGGAGGTCGAATCGGCTTCTCCGGCCGAGATTCACACGCGCGTGATCGACGGCGGCGAATTGGGACAACACAAGGGGATCAATGCGCCGCATGTGCCCCTGCAATCGGAGATGACCGAGAAGGATCGCCGCGACCTGGCGTTCGGTCTCGCGCTTGGCGTCGACCTGGTCGCGCTCAGCTTCGTGCAGTCCGCCGACGACATCACCCGCGCGCGGGCGATCATGGTGGAGGCGGGCCGGCCTCGGGTGCCGATCATCGCCAAGCTCGAACGGCCGGAAGCCATCGACCACCTCGATGCCATCCTGGCGGTCAGCGACGCCGTGATGGTGGCGCGAGGCGACCTCGGCCTGGAGATTCCGCTCGAGCGGGTGCCGCGGATCCAGAAGGAGATCCTCCGGCGGGCGCAGGCCGCCGCCGTGCCGGCGATCGTCGCCACCCAGGTGCTTGAGTCGATGCGGACCGAACCGCGGCCGACCCGCGCTGAAGCCAGCGATGCCGCCGGCGCCGTCGACGGCGGTGCCGATGCCATCATGCTGTCGGGCGAGACGGCGAGCGGCCGCTTCCCGGTGCGGTCGGTGGAAGTGCTCGATGCGATCATCCGCGACACCGAGTCCATGCCGCCGCCGGCGATCGCGGCCGTCGACGATGCCGCCATCAATCACATGCGCGCCTTGAGCGAGGCGGCCGTGGCCCTGGCCCATCGGGCCGGCGCCCATGCCATCGTGGCCATCACCCGCGAAGGGCAGACGGCGCGGCGGTTGTCGGCCCTTCGCCCACAGGCCATCATCCTCGCCGCCACCGACAGCGAGGAGGTAGCGCGGCGGCTGAACCTGTGGCGCGGCGTCGTGCCGATGGTGTGCGACTTGCGCGGCGACATCGAGGACGTGATCACGCGCGTCGTGAACGCGGCGGTGAAACGGTCGGCGGCGGCCGACAACGCGACGCTGGTGTTCGTGAACACCGCCGCCGACCTCGACCGCGGCAGCTCGAACTTCGTCCGGATTCGCCGGGCGTAAGGCGCAGGCTGCGCCCCTCGCCTCAGATGGTTGCGGCGTCGTGGATCAGGGCGCCGCGCGCGAAACGGTCCGGCGCGAAGATCCCGATCTCAAATGTCTCCGACCGGCCCAGCCTGACGAACTCACTGACAGTCTTCCCCGTGGCCGGCGACATCATCAAGCCGTGTCCGGAGAAGCCGTTGGCGAAAATGAAGCCGGCCAGGTCGGGATGCGGTCCGAGCACCGGATTATGGTCCGGCGTCATTTCATACAGGCCCGCCCAGCCCTCCACGCCGGTGACGTCACGCAACTCGGGGGCACGGTTGACCATCGCTGGGTAGAAGTCCCGCGCCCACCGGTCGGCTTCGGCCGTGAAGTTCTCACCCGGTGTCTCCCGCCAATTGGTGAAGGCCAGGATGATCTTGTCCGCTCCGCCCGGCTCGCTCGCATCGTCGTGGCGCCAATGCACGCCGCCAGGATCGATCAACATGGGGAAGCGATAGGGCCAGGTCCGTGGCAGCGTGCAGCGGAACAGCATCTGGCGCAGCGGCTCGATCGGCACGCTCAGCCCGGCCAGTGACGCCAGCCGTCCCGCCCAGGGGCCGGCCGCGTTGACGACCAGCGGCGTGGTGATGCGCGTGCCGCTCGCCAGGCGCACACCGCTGACCCGGCCCGCCTTGTGATCAACCACGATCACGTCATCGCTACGGAACTCCACTCCGGCGGCCTCCGCGCCGGCCCGGAATCCGGCCAGCACTTCCCGCGGATTGGCATAGCCGTCCTCGTCGCCGAGCACGCCGAAGAGAATGTCGTCGAGCATCACATCGGGCAACATCTGTCGCAGGTGGTCAACCGACACCATCCGCACACTGGCGCCGGCACGCTTTTCTTCGTGATACCGGTTCGTGAGGGCGGTGGAGGTGGCGCCGTTGGCGAGGAACAGGTAGCCGCGCTGGCGAAACCACGCGCGCGGCCTGCGCGCGGGTGTGCCAAGCGTCACGTCAAACGCTTTCCACAGCGCGACGCTGAACTGCATCATCTGGACGGTGACCGGCGTGCAGAACTGCTGTCGAATGCCGCCCATCGCCAGGTACGACGACGCGAACCGGTAGCTGGCATCGCGCTCGACGACAACGATGCGGCCGGTGAAGCCGTCCTGCCGCAAGTGCCATGCCGCGCTGCAGCCGACGACGCCGCCACCCACGATTACAACGTCGGCGCGTTCAGTCATGGCCCAAGCTTCCGGTCATCGCGCGGGGCGAAACTCCACCAGTGCCACGCTGGTGTCGCCAGCCGCTTTCAGCGTCACGTGCTGTTGGCTGCCGGGGATCAGGATCAGCGTCCCGGCCCGGACGCGTGCGGAGAGCCCGGCGGCGGCCAGGTCGGCTTCGCCTTCAGCGACGTAGACAAACACCTCAATCCCGTTGCTGGCCGGCACCAGATCGGCCGGCGCCGCGCCGGGAGCCAACCGCCGCCAGCCAACGCTGCAGGTCTCTCCGTGAACCGTCCTGGGCACTCCGGCCGGCTGGCCAGGAGTGTCGAGTTGTGCGACCAGCCGCTGATCGTCCGCGATGGCCACGGGTTCCGGGCTGACCGGGTACGGCACTGCCGGCCGAATCCGCAGCGGCGTCAGGTCGGGGCGGCGGATGGTGTGGAACTCGACCGACAGGCGTTTGCTGCCGCTGCGATTGCGGATGGAGTGCCTGACGTTGGCGGGGGTAATCACCGCGGCTCCGACCGGCAGCGGCTCGGTGTGGGTGCCCTCGGCCATCTCCATGACTCCGTCGATGCCGACGTTGACCTGTTCACGGGTGTGGTGATGCAGGGCGGCGCCGGCGCCGTCCTCAAACTCCGCGAACGAAATTGACCCGGTCGCGCCGACCACGGTCCGCAGGAGGAAGCCGGTTGAAGCCTGGATGGCCGGTACCTCGCTCATCACCCGAATGGCAATCGCACCGGCCGGCGGGAAGTGAACCGGATCCTGGGCGGCCAGCGAAGTGCTGACGCCTAAGCAAGCCACTGCAACGAGAACTCGGCGCATGACGTCTCCTTCAGAGTGGCCGGCGGATTCTACCGACGGCCGGGCCGCTATCGCTTCGTGCGTTGCGATTCCTTATCCATGTAGTCCTTGAGATCCTGGAGCGCGCCTTCCCATCCGTGCGCCATGATCTCAAAGTAGCGTTGCCAGCGCGGCCCTTCGCCCTCGCCGCTTTGGCGCACGGTCAGCATGGTCGAGCGGCCGTTGCCGTGCGGACGGCAATGGACCTCAAGGGCCATCGGGCCGATCGGATCGCCGTCGGGCGGCTGCCAGTACGCCTCGGCGACGAAGAAGGCGCCGTTGGGCCGGTAGTCGATGATGGTGCCGTGGAAGGTGCCGCCCAGCCGGCCGAGCATCTCGTCCTTGAACGGTGTCGACTCCCATTCGACGGCGTACATCCCGAGCGGGCGCGGCACGGTGACCGCGTGGACGACCTGCCACCATCCGGCGAGATCCTCGCTGTTGAAGAACGCCGCCAGCACCCGCGCCGGCGGGGCCTGGATGAGCAGAGAGCGCTTGACGTCGAGGACCGCAGCCTTGGATGCCATGTCAGGAATACAACAGGAACCGCTCGCGCAGCGCCGTGAACGGCTGGTTGTCGATCGCCCAGGTCTGCGCCAGCTCCTCCGCCCGCACCCCGGCGTCGATCGCCTCTCGCAGCGCCGGCGATCCGGCGAGGATGTCGATCGGCTCCTTGTCGTGTTCGTACTCGTATGGCGGCGGCCGCCAGGCGAAGGCCGAGGGGTCGGCGGCGCGCATTTCGTCGATCAGGGCCACGCCGGTCAGCACCGGCCGGAAGGCGGCGCGGTCGACCACGTGGATCTGGCAGCCGCCGCAGGTGACCTTCGCGTGCTTCTGGAAGGTGGGCTCGAAGACCGCGGCGCGCAAGTGCACGCCGGGCAGCCGGCGCGCGTTCATGGTGGCCGCGAACCGTTCGGCCTCCACCCAGGGGGCCCCCACCAGTTCGAACGGCCGCGTCGTCCCACGGCCTTCGGAAGCGAGGGTGCCCTCGAACAGCACCGTGCCGGGATAGACGATGGCACTGTCAAGCGTGGGGATATTGGGTGAGGGCATCACGAAGGGATGCCCGGTGGCGTCGCCGTACAGGTGGCGCGACCAGCCCTCCATGGGGATGACTTCGAGCCGCGCGTGGATGGCGAAGTGCTCGTTGAACATCCGCGCCAGCTCGCCGATGGTCATGCCGTGACGCATCGGGATGGGGAACTGGCCGACGAAGGACTCCCAACCGGCCACCAGCATCGGTCCTTCCACCTCGACGCCGCCAATCGGGTTGGGCCGATCGCAGACGATCACGTCGACGCCGTGGCGGGCGCATGCCCGCAGGCAGTTGGCCATGGTGTAGATGTAGGTGTAGATGCGAGCGCCGATGTCCTGCAGGTCGATCACGAGCAGGTCGATGTGCTTGAGCATTTCCGCGGTCGGCTCGCGCGTCTCGCTGTAGAGTGAGAACACCGGCACGCGCCGCGCCGAGTCGCTGGCGTGCGGGGTCTCGATCATGTTGTCCTGCACGTCGGAGCGGAAGCCATGCTGCGGCCCGAAGATTGCGCCCACGATCACTCCGGGCGCGGCCAGCAGGGCGTCGACGACATGGGTGAAGGCGGCGTCGACCGATGCGGGGTTCGAGACAATACCGACGCGCCGGCCGGCAAGGCGGCCCGACGACAGCAGGCGGGAAGATCCAAGGCGAACAGGCACGATGAGGGATTATATTGTCAGCCAGCTCCGGTAACCGACCAATGACTGCCACCATGCCTCACAGAGTTCGCGCGTGAACGAACTGGCTTACATCTCGCTGGTGTTCGCGCTGTTCGTGCTGCCCCGCATCATCCAGCGCTGGCGCATTCCGCGGGCCATTACCGGCCTGGCGCTCGGTGCCGTCGCCGGCATGGGCTTTCACCTGTTCGAGGGCGACCAGACCATTGCCCTGTTCTCGACCCTGGGCATCTCGACTCTGTTCCTGTTTGCCGGCCTCGAGGTGCGGCCGCAAGAGCTGCTGCGCGGACGCCGCGTCCTGATCCAGCACGTGGTGATCGGCCTGACCTTGATTGTCGCCGTGGCGATGGCGGCGCAGCGCCTGCTCGACCTCGAACTGCGGCCGGCCATCCTGGTCGCCCTGGCACTGCTGACGCCGTCGGCCGGGTTCATCCTTGATTCGCTGGGTGCCTTTGGCCTGTCGCGCGACCAGGTGTTCTGGGTGCGTTCGAAGACGATTGCCACCGAGATCGTGTCGCTGCTGGTGTTGTTCTTCGTGCTGCAGTCAGAGTCGCTGCTGCGCTTCACCCTGGGCACGCTGGCGCTGGCGGCGATGGTGTTGATCTTGCCGGGGATATTCCGGGCATTCGCGGTGTGGATTGCGCCGATCGCCCCGAAGTCCGAGTTTGCGTTCCTGGTGATGATCACGATCGGCGCGGCCTACATCACCCGGCAACTGGGGGCGTACTACCTGGTCGGGGCCTTCGTCGTGGGCATTGTCGCCCAGCGTTTCCGCGAGCGGATGCCTGCCGTGGCCTCCGAGGAGATGCTGCACGCGGTTGATGTCTTTGCCTCCTTTTTCATTCCGTTCTACTTCTTCGGCGCCGGATTGCATCTGCATACCGACGCGTTTACCTGGCAATCGGCGGCACTGGGGACCGGCCTGTTCGTGGTCATGGTGCCGGTGCGCATTGCCAGCGTGGCCCTGCATCGCCGGATCTCGATTGGCGAGCCGTTGACCAATGGCTGGCGGGTGGGCGCCAGCCTCGTGCCGACGCTGGTGTTCACGCTGGTGACGGCCGAGATTCTGCGCGACGAGTTCGCCGCCTCGCCCCTGGTGTTTGGTGCGCTGGTTATCTACACACTGGGCAACACCATTCTGCCCGGCTTCATTCTGAAGGCGCCGGTCGCCGATTACGACGACCCGGTCCTGCCCAACGTCGAAGTGGTGGCGGCGGTGACCGACCACCACTAGACGTTAGAAGCCTTCGCGGCAACCTGAGCTACTGTTTCGCTGTGACGACGCTTTGTTACGCGGAGATCGGTGACAGCCCGGTCGGGCCGTTGCTGGTGGCCGGCAATCGCGATGGCCTGCATGTGCTCGCGTTTGGCGTGGGTTCCCGTCCGCGAGCGATCGGCCAGGCGTGGGTTGCCGACACGACCGGCGTCTTGACTGGTGTACGCCGCGAACTTGACGAGTACTTTGCGGGCCGGCGGACGGCGTTTACGACGCCGCTGGTGTTCGCGGGCACGCCGTTCCAGAACCAGGTGTGGCAGCAGTTGTGCAAGATTCCATACGGCGAGACGATCAGCTACCTCGAGCTGGCCCGCCGTATCGAGAACCCGAAGGCGGTGCGGGCGGTGGGCATGGCTAACGGCGCCAACCCGATCGCGATTATCGTGCCGTGTCATCGGGTAATTGGATCGAACGGATCGCTGACCGGCTTTGGCGGCGGCATTCCGACCAAACGCGCGCTGCTGGAACTTGAGCGCGGCCAGCGGACGCTCCTCTGAGTCCCAGGACCCAGGACCCAGGTCCCCGTAACCCGTCTGTCACGTTCTTCAGCTAGACTTCGGCGCTATGCGCAGAGTCTCTCGCCGCGACTTCCTCGCCACCGGCAGCGTGGCGCTCGGCACGCTGCCCCTGATTCGCGCCACTGCCTTTGCGCAGACCGCCGACGCGGCATTCCGGCACGGCGTGGCGAGTGGCGACCCTCTGGCCGATCGCGTAATTCTCTGGACGCGGGTGACACCGAAGGTGCCAACCGGGTCGCAGCCGGTATCGTGGCAGGTCGCGCGGGATCCCGGGTTCAGCCAGGTGGTATCGCGGGGCGAAACCGAGACGGGAAGCGCCCGCGACTTTACCGTCAAGGTTGATGTCACCGGCCTGGCGCCGGCGACGACCTACTACTACCGGTTCGAGTCGCTTGGCGCGCGCTCGGCCGTCGGCCGTACCCGCACCTTGCCGCGTGAAGGAGTCAGCCGCATCCGGCTGGGCGTGGTCTCGTGCTCGAACCTGCCGCAGGGCTACTTCAACGCCTACGCCTGCCTGGCTCGGCGCGCCGACCTCGACGCGGTGCTTCACCTGGGCGATTACATTTACGAGTATCCGAACAAGCAGTACGGCGACGGCACGGCGCTTGGCCGCGTGCCCGCACCGAACCGGGAAATTGTTGCCCTTCAGGATTACCGGGAGCGTCACGCGCAGTACAAGGCCGATCCGGATTCCCAGGAGATTCATCGCCAGCACCCGTTCATCATCGTTTGGGATGATCACGAGTTTGCCAACAACGCCTGGACCGGCGGCGCGGAGAACCACCAGCCGGACAGCGGCGAAGGCGAGTGGGGTGGCCGCCGCGCCGCGGCGACGCAGGCCTACTTCGAATGGATGCCGATTCGGGAGGACGCGCAGACCCGGCAGGCGCGGATTTATCGCGGGTTCCGGTTTGGCAACCTGGCCACGCTGGTGATGCTCGATACGCGCGTTGTCGGCCGCGACCTGCAGGTGTCGCGCGACGACAGTGGCGCGATCGAGTCGGCGGGCCGGCACCTGCTGGGGGCTCAACAGGAAGGCTGGCTGGCCGAGCAGTTGGTGACCTCGGTGCGCAACCAGGCGCACTGGAACCTGCTGGGCCAGCAGGTGATGTTTGCTCCGCAAACCGCCACCGGGACCCGGGCCGGCAATGCCGATTCGTGGGACGGTTATCGCGCCTCGCGGGCGCGGGTGTTCGACATGATCGAACGTGCCAAGGTGGGCAACGTCGCGGTGCTGACCGGCGATGTGCACAGCTCCTGGGCCTACGACCTGCCCCGTGATCCGTTTGCCGGCTACGACCAGGCGTCAGGCAGGGGATCGCTGGGGGTCGAGTTCGCCGGCACGTCGGTAAGCTCGCCAAGCAGTGTCGGCGGCGGGCCTGACGGCGAGCAGCAACTGGCCGGCCTGCGCGCGTCGCGACCGCACCTGCACTACGTGGACGGCCGTTACCGCGGCTACTTCGTGCTGGACCTGACTCGCGAGCGGCTGCAGGCCGACTTCTTCCGCGTCGCGACCATTCTCGACCGTTCAACCGCGGAGAAGTACGAGCGAGGATTCGTGACTGCCGCCGGCGCCAACCACCTCGTCGAAGCCCCGTCCCCGGCCC